>NZ_JAMBPR010000002.1 GCF_024206475.1 Paraburkholderia sp. CNPSo 3274 | reverse complement strand
CATAGCGAGCTGGTCCCACCCCTTCCCATCCCGAACAGGACCGTGAAACAGCTCCACGCCGATGATAGTGCGGATTGCCCGTGTGAAAGTAGGTAATCGTCAGGCTCCTTATGCTGTAACGTCCAGAACCCCGGTGTCTCCGAAAGAGAGCCGGGGTTCTGGCGTTTGGGCGCGTGGGAAATAAAAGGCAGAACGCGACACGCAATGCAGGAAACAGAAAAGCCGTCCTCTGGACGGCTTTTTGCGTTAACCCGCTTCCGCAAGCGCAGGCTTACTGCGTCGCCTTCTGCGCAGCTGCTGCGACCGCAGCGTCCTTCGCCGAAGCAACAACTTCTGTGACGTCCGCAAGCTGCTCTTGAGTCAGTTCTTCAAGCAGCGCCAGGTCGCGCTCGATGACTTGCGGAAGATGCGCGCGCAAGAATTCCACCCACGTCTTCGTTTTCGCGTCGACGAACTTGCGCGACGGATAGAGCGCGTACACGTTCGTCTTTTGCAGCTTGTGCTGCGGCAGCACGCGCACGAGCGTCCCGTTACGCAGTCCTTCAATTGCCGCGTAGACCGGCAGCATCCCAATCCCCATCCCCTCGCGTATTGCAACCGCGAGCGATTCCGCAATATTCACCTGCACCGGTCCGTCCACTTGCATCTCGACGCTGCCCTCGGGCCCCTCGAGCGTCCACTCATGCGCCGGGAACGCCGGCGATTTGAGAATCAGACAGTCGTGATGCGAGAGGTCGGCGGGTGTGCGCGGCGCACCGTGCGTATGCACATACCCAGGCGACGCGCACAGGATGCTGTACGTCGAACCAAGCTGGTGCGAAACGAGATCGGAATTCGGCAGCGATGACGCCGTGACCACCGAGACGTCGCTGCTGCCCTCGAAGAGATCCGGCATGCGTTGCGAGAGCGTCAGCTCGACGGTGACTTCGGGATGCAGCGCGCGATAGCGCGAAATCGCCGGCAGCACGTACTGCTGACCAATACTCGCGAAGCTGTGCATGCGCAGCGCCCCTGCTGGGCGTTCGTGTGCGCAGCTCGCTTCTTCTTCCGCGCTATCGACGTCCGCGAGAATCTGCGAGCAGCGCTTGAGATACCGCTCGCCGGCGGGCGTGAGCGCAAGCCGGCGTGTCGAGCGGTTGAGCAGACGCGTGCGCAAATGCGCTTCGAGTTCTGACACCGCGCGCGACATCGCGCCGGTGGTTGAATCCAGCGACTGAGCCGCAGCCGTGAAGCTGCCCGCTTCCACGACGCGAATGAACACCCGCATGTTTTGTAACGTATCCATCAGACCTTCTTGACCTTCTTGTTCGTTACCGAAACCATATTGTCCGCCTGACGGGGCGCGTCATTGTTGAGCGATCTGGAACAGAGGTTCCCCGCGCGTCCCATTAATGCGGCGCAATGACGCTCCTACAATCGGCCACTGTCTTCGAAACAGCCCGAGCGTTTGTCATGAGCCGCCAGCCTGCGATACATCGAGCGTTCGACTCGCGTCGGCGCGCGGAAATCATATGGCGCGCCGCCAGACGGGCGCTGCGCGACTGGCAGGCCAGCGACGGCGCGATCTGGATTCATCTGCTGAAAACGGTCGCGGCCGGCTTGCTCGCCATGGGCATCTCCATGCTGCTGGACCTGCCGCAGCCGCGCATCGCGATGACGACGGTGTTCGTCCTGATGCAGCCGCTCTCGGGCATGGTGTTCGCCAAGAGTTTTTATCGCATCGTCGGCACTGCGGTGGGAATGGTCGCGGCGGTGGTGCTGGGCGCCGTATTCGTCCAGCAGCCCGAGCTCTACATACTCGGGATGACGGGGTGGGTGGCCGCGTGTACGGCAGCCGCCATGAGGAATCGCCATTTTCGCTGGTACGGTTTCGTGCTCGCCGGCTATACGGCAGCGCTGATCGGCATTCCGCTCGTGATGCAGCCCAACGGTCTCTTTCTCGCCGCACTTGGCCGCGGCGCCGAAGTGGCCGTGGGCATTCTCTGCTCGGGCATGGTCAGCGCGGTGATCGTGCCCCGGCAGTCGGGCTCGCTGCTCGATCGCACCTTGCACTCACGCTATCGCAATTTTACTGCGTTCGCTTCGGCAGTGTTGGCCGGGCGGCTCGAAAGGGGCGCATTCGAAGGGCGATTTGCGAGTCTCGTCGACGATGTCGTCGGCTTCGAGGCCACGCGCGCTTTCTCATTTTTCGAAGATCCGACGATGCGCTCGCGCAGCGGCCTACTTTCGCGCCTGAATTCCGAATTCATGGATGCCTGCGCGCGGCTGCACGCGTTGCGCCAGTTGCTCAAAAGACTGCATTGGAGCGACGCCGCGATCGCACCGCTCGCTCCATACTTCGGCGAGCTTGCAGCGCTGCTCGCACAACGGCCGAGCCGCAACGAAAGCGATCGCGCCTATGCGCGCCGGCTTGCCGACGGGCTCGAAGCCTTCCAGCGCACGCTGCCCCGTCATGTGCGCGAGACGCGGCGGCCGCTCGAACATGCGCTACCCGATGCGCTGCCCGACTTCGACACGTCGGCCGAACTCATCTATCGCTTCACGACCGAGATCGTGCGCTACAGCCGCACGTGGGCATCGCTCATGGAGGCGCGGCCTGCGCAGGAGCCGCGCGCCGCGCGCTACGTTCCGCGCACGAGCTGGTACGTGGTGGCATTCACCTTCGTGCGCACCGCCGTGGTGGTGGTGGCGCTGGGCTGGTTCTGGGTCGAGACCGACTGGCCGAGTGGCGGCCTCGCGATGATCGCTGCCGCGCTCACGTGCGCGCTAACCTCGTCGGCGCCGAACGCGTCGCGCATGGCCGTGCAGATGGCGGTCGGCGCGGGCTTTGCCGCCGTGACGGGCTATCTCTTCACCTGCTACGTCTATCCCAATGTCGATGGCTTTCCGCTGCTCTGCGCGACACTCGTTCCGGTGCTCGCCATCGGCGCTTTTCTCGCCACACGCGCGCGCATAGCGGGCTATGGCGTCGGCTTCTCGGTGTTCTTCTGCCTGCTGGCTGGTCCGGACAACGTGATCGCCTACACGCCGGACCTGCTGATCAACAACGGCATCGCCGTCGTTGCCGCGATGCTGGTCGCTTCGCTCGCTTTCGCGGTGGTGTTTCCGCCGCACATGAACTGGCTCGTCGAGCGCATGTGCGTGTCGTTGCGCGGCCAGGTCGTGCTGGCTTGTCATGGGGAACTGGATGGCCTCGGGCAGCGCTTCCAGTCCGGTACGCACGATCTGATGCACCAGTTGAGGCTCTTGCTGAACGGGCGCCGCCAGGCGCACCGGCGCGCGCTGCGCTGGATGCTCGTGACGCTAGAAGTCGGGCACGCCGTGGTCGATCTGCGCAACGAGGCGCACGCGGCAGCCTGGCTCGATCTTCATGACGCGCGCTGGCCTGCGGTTCTCGCGCGCGTACAGGAGGACATCGCGCAACTTTTCGAGAGCCCGGACGGGATCGCGCTCGACCAAGCGCTCAACGCCGTGCGCGCCGCGACCTGGATCGCCCAGGAGGCGCTCGCCACTGTGCATCACGAGAGAGAAAGGCGGCACGAGGTGCAGCGGCTGTTGAGTCATCTGCACTTCATCCGTAGCGCGCTGCTCGACCGCGATGCGCCGCTCGGGCCGCTGGCGCGCCGCGCACGCCGCACGCGTGGGCCGCGGAGATCGCTGAAAACACAATGAAAAAGCAGGCCCGCGCGATCTTGCTGCAGTCTGGAAATATGCCTTCCACCCCGCCTCCTTAATCAATTCAACCCTGAGTCATATAGTCACATCACTGCTTCGCAGTACCCGTTAGCACTGGAGAGTAAAATGAAGTCCCTGAAGATCGCTGTTGTTGCCTGTTCGCTGTTTGCCGCCGCCGCTGCTTATGCACAGAACGAAGCACCGGCAGCGGGCGTCCCTCAGCAGGTCGCGCAGTCCGCTGCCCCGCAAGCAGCGCAAGCGCCCGCCCACCGCGAAATCGTAAAGCCGGCAAAGAAGGATGAATGCGTCGGCCCGGTCAGCTTCTGCAATATTTATTTCGGTAGCTGAGATCGAGAGCACGCCAGCCATGTGCAGGCGCACGCTGAAATCTTGTGCCGCGACGCCTTCAAATGGGCGCCGCGGCTTTGCGCATTGTGGCTGCACAAAACACTGCAATGGTGTTTTGTGAAACTCGCAGTGCACGACCGCCGATGCAAGACCTGAAAATAGGCACGAGGCGATCAGAGAGTTTGTGGAGACTTTGATGTACGAAGACCGTATTCGTTGTGCCGCCTTGCGCGGGAAAATCACTTCGGCTGCCGAGGCGGCCCAACTCGTGCGCAACGGCATGCGCGTTGGCGCGAGCGGCTTTACGCGCGCGGGCGACACGAAGGCCGTGCCAATCGAACTGGCGCGCCGTGCGCGCGAAGAGAAGGAGCCGTTGCGCATTACGCTGATGACGGGCGCCTCGCTCGGCCACGACGTCGATCGCATGCTGACCGAAGCGGGCGTGCTCGAGCGCCGTCTGCCGTTCCAGGTGGACGCGACGCTGCGCAAGGCGATCAACCGTGGCGAAGTGATGTTCGTCGACCAGCATCTTTCGGAAACCGTGGAGATGTTGCGCGCGAACCTGCTCGGCAAACTCGATCTCGCGATCATCGAAGCCGCCGCAATCACGGAAACCGGTGCGATCGTGCCCACCACGTCGGTCGGCAATTCGGCGAGCTTCGCGATTCTCGCGGAGAAGGTGATCGTCGAGATCAATCTCGCACAGCCGCTTGCGCTCGAAGGCCTGCACGACGTGTGGATTCCCGGCCGCCGCCCGCATCGCGATCCGCTGCCGATCGTACGCCCGCAGGACCGCGTGGGTACGACCGCCATCGAGATTCCGCCGGAGAAGATCGCCGCCATCGTCATCACGAACGAGGCGGACAGCCCCTCGACCGTGCTGCCCGCCGATGAAGAAACCGCACGCATTGCCGGCCACCTCATCGAATTCCTGCAGCACGAAGTGAAGCACGGCCGCATGAGCGCGCAACTGCCGCCGCTGCAGGCCGGCATCGGCACGATCGCGAACGCGGTGCTTTCGGGTTTCGTGGATTCACCGTTCGAAGCGCTTACGATGTACTCCGAAGTATTGCAGGACTCGACGTTCGATCTGATCGATTCCGGCAAGATGGTATTCGCCTCGGGCGCCTCGATGACGCTCTCCGCGCAACGCCAGGCTCAGGTGCTCGCTGAACTCGACCGCTATCGCGACAAGCTCGTGCTGCGTCCGCAGGAAGTGAGCAACCATCCCGAAGTAATTCGCCGCCTCGGCTTGATTGCGCTGAACACCGCGCTCGAATGCGACATCTACGGGAACGTGAATTCCACGCACGTGGGCGGCACGCACATGATGAACGGCATTGGCGGCTCGGGCGATTTCGCGCGCAATGCGTCGTGCGCGATCTTCGCGACCAAGGCGATTGCGAAGGACGGCCGCATTTCCAGCATCGTGCCGATGGTGCCGCACGTCGATCACAACGAGCACGACGTGGACGTAATCGTCACCGAGCAGGGCCTGGCCGATCTGCGCGGACTCGCGCCGCGCGAACGTGCGAACCTCGTGATCGAGCGTTGCGCGCATCCGCTCTATCGCGACCTGCTGCGCGACTACTATCGCGACGCACTCAAGATCGGCGGCCAGACGCCGCACGATCTCGCGCGCGCGTATGAAATGCATCTGCGCTTCAATCAAACGGGTTCGATGCTGCCCGAAGCGACGGGCGGACTCGTCGCGAATGCATAAGGCTCAAGGCCCAAGGCCCAAGGCACTCGCGATTCAGAGGCACACAAAACAAAACGGGAGCACCGGCAACGGTGCTCCCGTTTTTCATTGATACCGCGAGGTCGCTACGCTCGTCTAACCAGGCGGATGATGAAGAGCAGAATGACCGCGCCGACAATGGCGGTGATGATCGAGCTGATGATGCCGGCGCCGATATGAATGCCGAGCACACCGGCAAGCCAACCGCCGATGAACGCGCCGACAATGCCGACGATGATATCGACGAACAATCCGAAGCCGCCGCCTTTGACGAGAACGCCAGCGAGCCAGCCTGCGATTGCGCCGATGATGAGCCAGGCAATGATGCCGTGTTGCATATGAATAGACTCCCCTTGTTGGCGTGAAAGAATCACGGTGAATGGAGCTTAGTCCAAGGGCGAATAGGCGTCCATGAAACGCGGCCAGAATTGACAGTTCTTGAAAACCGCCGCCGATAGTTTTAAAAAGCGCAATGAATTAGAAATGCATTCGTAAGGAATGCCGGCCGATGCAGTATGCAAGCCTCATTCGGGCGCGATTTCGGGTTCCGCGGCGGTCCAGCTCACACTGGAGACGCCTTTCTCCATGCTCAGGCGGCTCGCCATGAGTTCCAGCTTCGGCTGGTACTTCGGATGCAGGCGCATCGTTGCCGTCACGCGCAGGCGCGGCGGATCGCCGGCCAGGTCCTCGCTCGTGAGGCTTTGAAATGAAAGCGGCGTGGAGTACAAAGAATTCGAAAGCAACGTGCGGATATGGATTTCGTCCTCTTCGCGGCAAACCACCATAAGCACGTAAGCGCGCACGAGATCCGCATTCGAAACGGGCGACGCGTTGATGATGCGGCTTACCTCGCGCAGCACGGTATTCGTGAGCAGCACGACGGCGGTGCCGGCCACCGCCGGGCCGTAATGGCCCGCTCCGCACAGCACGCCTACGGCCGCCGAGCACCATAGCGTCGCCGCGGTATTGATGCCCTGAATCGAGCCCTTCTCGCGCATGATGACGCCGCCGCCCAGAAAGCCCACGCCAGAGACGACATAGGCCGCGATTTGTGTCACGCCGGTCGAGCCATTGCCGGTCAGCACGCCGAGCGTGACGAACAAACATGCGCCGCTTGCCACGAGCGTGATCGTGCGCAGACCGGCCGTGCGTTGGCGAATCTGGCGTTCGAGGCCGATGGCGACGCCGCAGGCGAACGCCGCGAGAAGGCGCAGGGCGAATTCGAGAGTCATCGTTTTGTCATGAAAGCGCGGGGCGGCCGCATGTCATGCGGCTCTCGCGCAAGGCGTCGCGGGGTATTGCAGTACGCCCCGGCGGCTCGTGGATCATACGCGGGACGGGGCTTTGCGCCAAGCTGTCCGCGCTGTCATGTTCGAGTCAGGATCAGGCCACGGCTCGTGGGCGAAACTGGTTTCATTCGTATGGAAATGGGAAGGCAGGCCGAATGAACGGGAGTTTCTGATGGATACGCTGCGCAATATGCGGGTCTTCGTGCGAGTGGTGGAGTCCGGCAGCTTCACGCGCGCTGCGGCGAGCGAAACGATGACGACCGCGCAGGTCTCGCGGGCGGTCACCGACCTGGAGTCGCGGCTGCGCACGCGGCTTCTGAACCGGACCACGCGGCGCATGTCGCTGACCGAAGCGGGCGAGCGCTACTTTCAGAGCTGCAAGCGCATTCTCGCCGACATCGAGCAGGCTGAGGCCGAAGCTGCCGCTGCGCAGGCGAATCCCGCAGGCAAACTGCGCGTGTACGGCGGCACGAGTTTCGGGCAGCACTATGTCATGCCGCTCATCGCGCGTTATCAGCAGCATTTGCCGGAGGTCTCGGTCGATCTCACCATCGCGCAGCAGATGCCCGACATCATCGAGGAGGGCTTCGACGTGGCGGTCGTGGTGGCCGCCGAACTCGAGGACTCCGCGCTGATCTCCCAGCATCTGGGCAGCACCGCTGCGATTCTTTGCGCATCGCCTGCGTATTTGCGCATGCGCGGCGAGCCGCGATCGTTCGACGACCTCGAGGCGCATACCTGTCTGCATTTGACCGATGCGAGCCTGCCCGCTGGCCAATGGGTTTCCGAGGGGCCTCTTGGCGAGACCTTCCGGCATACGGGCGTGACGCCGTTCCAGGTGAACAATCCCGAAGCGCTTGCGCTCGCCATACGCGAAGGCATGGGCATCGGCCCGCTGCCGGTGCCGGTGGCGCTGCCCGGTCTCGCCGACGGCACGCTGGTGCGCGTGCTGCCCACGCACACCCTGCAAAAGCTCAACATCTACGCGCTGTACGCTTCGCGCCGCTATCTGGACGCGAAGATCCGCACCTTCGTCGAGTTTCTGCGTGAGAAGGTGCCGTTCGTCCTTGCCGAGCAGGAGGCCGCGCTCGCCACATGCGACGAGCCGCTTCGCGAGGTGGATGCACACGCGGGCCCTCGAGGTACGCGTGCGCGTAGCGGTCGCAGTCACAACACGCACGACCTGGAGCGCCTGCGTCTTGTGAACTGAAGCAGTTAAAGAAGTATTCGCGAAGCGCGAGTCTGTTACGGCGCGTTTCGCGGCTGCGGATTTCAAGCGCTTCGCGACGCTACAGCGGCGGTCTATCTGCGTTCCCGCGCGCTTTCGCGCGTCTCGCGCGTTGCCTGTCAATTTCGCCATATTGGCGCCAGCGACCTGCCACCGCCATTGCCTATGATGCGGCACCCGCTGGATGAATGCGTCCTCGTCTCAACCCCTCGCCTGAGTTGTCCGAAACACTGACATGTGGATTGTCAATCTCGCGCTGAAGCGACCGTACACGTTCATCGTGATGGCCATCCTGATCGTGCTGGCCACGCCGTTCGTACTCATGTCGATGGCCACCGACGTGCTGCCGAACATCAACATCCCGGTCATCAGCATCATCTGGTCGTACAACGGCTTTTCCGCGAAGGACATGGCCGATCGCATCACCTCGGTCAACGAGCGCAGCCTCACGACCACGGTGAGCAATATCGAGCACATCGAGTCGCAGTCGCTGCCCGGCATCGCCATCATCAAGCTGTTCCTGCAGCCGGGCGCGAGCCTGCAAACCGCGATCGCGCAGGCCGTCGCATCGGAACAGGCGCAGGTGAAGCAGATGCCGCCCGGCGCTACGCCACCGCTCGTCATCAGCTATTCGGCTTCGAGCATTCCGGTGATCCAGCTCGGCCTTTCCAGCAAGTCGATGAGCGAGCAGGCGCTCGCCGACGTCGCGATGAACTTCCTGCGCCCGCAACTCATTACGATTCCCGGCGCGCAGGTGCCTTACCCGTATGGCGGCAAGACGCGTGTGATCTCCGTGGATCTCGATACGCGCGCGCTGATTTCAAAGGGCCTCACGCCCGCCGATATCGTCAATGCAGTCAACACGCAGAACCTCATTTTGCCGACGGGCACGGCCAAGCTCGGGCAAACCGAATATCGTGTGGACACCAATGCATCGCCCGATACGCTTGCCGGGCTAAACCGCATTCCCGTGCAGACGGTGAACGGCGCGACCACCTATCTGGGCGACGTGGCGCACGTGCGTGACGGCTTCACGCCGCAGACCAACGTCGTGCGCCAGGACGGCCAGCGCGGCGTGCTGATGTCGATCCTCAAGAGCGGCGACGCATCGACGCTGCAGGTGGTAGGCGCGCTCAAGGACCTGCTGCCGAAGGCGCGCGACACGCTGCCCGCCGATCTCGTCGTCAAGCCGCTCTTCGACCAGTCCGTATTCGTTTCCGCCGCAGTGCAGGGCGTGGTGCGCGAAGCGCTCATTGCGGCCGTGCTCACGGCGGCGATGATCCTGCTCTTTCTCGGCAACTGGCGCAGCACGCTCATCATCGCGGTGTCGATTCCGTTGTCGATTCTGTCCTCGATCATCGCCCTCTATGCGCTTGGCGAGACCATCAACATCATGACGCTCGGCGGCCTCGCGCTCGCTGTCGGCATACTGGTTGACGACGCCACGGTCACAATCGAAAACATCGAACGACACCTGCATCTGGGCGCGAAACTGCACGACGGCATTCTCGAAGGCGCGGGCGAGATCGCGGTGCCCGCACTCGTCTCGACGCTGTGTATCTGTATCGTGTTCGTGCCGATGTTCTTCCTCACCGGCGTGGCGCGCTTTCTGTTCGTGCCGCTCGCGGAAGCCGTGGTGTTCGCGATGATCGCGTCGTACATCCTCTCGCGCACGCTGGTACCGACGCTCGCCATGCTGCTCTTCGAGGGCCACGATCCCACCGCGCATGCGCAGCGCGCTCAAGGCTCGCTCTTCGCGCGCATACACTGGCGCTTCAATCATGCGTTCGAGCGCGTGCGCGCCAATTACATCGCGCTATTGAGCCTGCTGCTCTCGCGTCGCAAGCTTTTCGGGGGCACCTTCCTCGCGTTTTGCCTGCTTTCGCTCGTCCTCGTGTTCTTCCTTGGCCGCGACTTCTTTCCCTCGGTCGATGCGGGGAATATTCGTTTGCATATGCGTGCGCCAACGGGCTTTCGCATCGAGGAAACCGCACGCCTTGCCGACCAGGTGGAGCAGGTGGTTCGCGAAGTCGTACCGCCCGATCAACTCGAAACGATTGTCGACAACCTCGGGCTTCCGTATAGCGGTATCAATCTTTCGTACAGCAACGCGGGGACGATGGGCACGCTCGACGGCGAAATCCAGATCGCGCTGAAGCCCGATCACGATCCCTCGCGCATTTATATCGACAAGCTGCGGACGTTGCTGCCGCAACGTTTTCCGGGCGTCGAGTTTTTCTTCCAGCCCGCGGACATCATCACGCAGATTCTCAACTTCGGTCAGCCCGCGGCGATCGACGTGCAGGTAGTGGGCGCGAATTTGAACCAGGACATGGCGCTGGCGAGCACGCTGCTCAAGCAGGTGCGGCAACTGCCGGGCGCTGTCGATGCGCACATCGAGCAGCGTAACGACGAGCCCGCGCTCACGCTCGCCATGGATCGCACGCGCATGCAGCAGTTGAACCTGAGTCCGCAAAACGTTGCGCAGGACGTGCTGATCGCGCTCTCGGGCAGCACGCAGACCTCGCCTGCGTTCTGGGTGAGCCCGCAAAACGGCGTGGAATATCCGCTCACGGTGCAAACGCCGCAGTATCGCGAAACCTCGATGAACGAGGTGATGGGCACGCCCGTTTCGGCGCGCAGCACGAACCCCAATGCGCCGCTGCAACTCGTGAGCAACCTCGTGCAGCTCAGGCCGCACGAGGGGCCGGCCATCGTCACGCACTACAACATCCGTCCCGTGATCGACCTGCTCGTGAGCGTGGAGGGCAGCGATCTGGGCTCCGTGGGCGTGAACATCAACGACATCATCAGGCATGTGCAGGCGCATGCGCCGCGCGGCACGACGATCACCATGCGCGGCCAGATCGGCACGATGCGCTCGTCGTACGTGGGTCTGGGCGTTGGCATTGCGATGGCGGTGGTGCTCGTGTATTTGCTGATCGTCGTGAACTTCCAGTCGTGGGCCGATCCGCTCATCATCATCAGCGCGCTGCCCGCCGCGCTCGCGGGCATTGCGTGGATGCTGTTCATCACCGGCACGCACCTGAGCGTGCCTGCGCTCACCGGCGCGATCATGACCGTGGGCGTCGCGACCGCGAACAGTATTCTCGTGGTTTCGTTCGCGCGGCAGCGTCTTGCCGCTGGCGCGGCGCCGCTCGCCGCGGCGCTCGAAGCGGGCGCCACCCGCATGCGCCCCGTGCTGATGACGGCGTTCGCCATGATGATCGGCATGGTGCCGATGGCGCTCGGCCTCGGCGAAGGCGCGGAGCAGAATGCGCCGCTCGGGCGCGCGGTGATCGGCGGCTTGCTGTTCGCTACGGTCTCCACGCTATTGTTCGTACCCCTGATGTTTGCGACCGTGCATACCCGGATCGCCCACCGCGCCGCCGCGAAGCGCGAGCGCGCGGCGCAGCGCCGCGGTACACGAGGCGATACCCGTTGAGTCACTATGGCCGAAGACATGAACGAACCTCACCACCATTCATCTCTCGACATCACCGTGGGCGGCGAGCAGGGCATGGACCTGCCGGCGCGCGGCCAGGCGGGCAAGCGTGCACGCTTTGCGGTGATCGTGGTCGCGCTGCTGCTGGCTGCGGGCACCACGCGCACGATCGTGTCGAACCTCATGAACGCCCACCATCTCGCCGACGTCACGAAGCAGAACGCGAAGCAGTACGTGAGCGTCGTGCAACCGGTGGCCGCGGGCGCGGACGGCCGCATCGTGCTGCCGGGCACGCTGCGCGGCTTTGTCGAAGCGCCGATCTACTCGCGCGCGAACGGCTACGTGCGGCGCTGGTACGCCGATATCGGCACGCACGTGCAACAAGGGCAGTTGCTCGCGGAGATCGATACGCCCGAGATCGATCAGGAACTCGCACAGGCGCAGGCGCAGCGCGATCAGGCCGCCTCGACGCTCGCGCTCGCGAAGACCTCGTTCGATCGCGCGCAGCAATTGCGCCAGCGCGACGCGGTCTCGCAGCAGGAACTCGACGACCGCCAGGGCGCATTCAACACGGACCAGGCGAATCTTGCCGCCGCCGATGCGAACGTGCGCCGCCTCACGGAGATGAAGTCGTTCCAGCGCATCGTCGCGCCGATCACGGGCATCATCACGCAGCGCAACGTCGATATCGGCGATCTCGTGAACGCGGGCAACGGCGGAGCGGGTCATGCGCTCTTTTCGATCGCGCAGTCCGACCCGCTGCGCCTCTACCTCGACGTGCCGCAGACCTACGCGCAGCAGGTGGCGGTCGGCCAGCACGTGAGCGTGACCGAGCAGGAACTGCCGGGCGTGACGTTCGACGGCACCGTCACGCGCACGGCTCAGGCCATCAACGTGGCCACGCGCACGCTGGAGGCCGAAATCTCGCTGCCCAATCACGACGGCAAGCTGCTGCCCGGCGCATACGTGCAGGCCGCCTTGCAGACCGACGCGAAGGGCTTGCTCACGGTGCCCGGCAACACGCTGCTGTTCCGCGCGGAGGGCCCGCGCCTTGCCGTCGTCGATGCGGATGGCAAAGTCAAGCTCAAGGCGGTGGAAATCGCGCAGGACCTCGGGCAGACGCTCGAAATCAGCCGCGGGCTGGAGCCGACCGATCGCGTCGTGCTCAACCCGAGCGACTCGATCGCGGATGGCGACAGCGTTGTCGTGGTCGCGCCGAACAAGACCGAAGCGGCGCGCGAAGCCGCCAAGCGGAGCGCGACGTGACGATGCGGCAAAACACGCTGCAACGGCCGTTCGCCTACGTCACGGCGCTAGGCGCGCTCGGTCTCGCGGCTTGCACCGTGGGCCCTGACTATCACGCGCCGCAAACGCAAAGCCCCGTGGCCTGGCGCGTCGATTCCGCCGATTCATACTGGCACGCGGCGCAGCCTTCGCATGCGCCGCTCGATCCGCAGTGGTGGAAGGCTTTCGACAACGTCGAACTCGACGGTCTGGAAACCGCGGCGCTCGCCGAGAACCAGACGCTGCGCGTGGCCGCCGCGCACTATGCGCAGGCACGCGCGACGCTTGCTTCGGTGTCGTCGCAGCAAAGCCCGCAGGTCGGGCTCGATGCGGGCCTCGCGCGCGAGCGCATTTCCGCGAACCGGCCGCTCACGAACTACGCGACGCCCAACACCTCGACCGTGCAGAACCAGGTCGCGGTCGGCGCGACCGTGAGCTACGAGCTGGATCTGTTCGGGCGCATCCGGCGCATGGTGGAGTCGGCGCAGGCGTCGACGCAGCAGGCCGGCGACGATCTCGCCAACGCGCGCCTCGTGCTCACCGCCGAACTCGCCACCGACTATTTCGCCATGCGCGAACTCGACAGCGAGATCGACGTGGTGAACCGCTCAGCGCAACTGCAGCAAAAGGCGCTCGATTTCGTGACCGCGCAGCACGATCTCGGCGCGGTTTCCGGTCTGGAACTGCTGCAGCAAAAAGCCCAGCTAGCGGCGACGCAAACCCAGGTGCATCTGCTCGAAAACCAGCGGCAGCAGGAGCAGAACGCCATTGCCGTGCTGGTCGGCAAGCCCGCGCCCGAATTCACGATTGCGCAGAAGGTCACGCCGCTGCCGGTGCCGGCGCTTCCCACCGGGCTGCCGAGCGAGTTGCTGCAGCGGCGGCCCGACGTGGCCTCAGCCGAGCGCGCGATGGCCGCGGCCAATGCGCAGATCGGCGTGGCGCGCTCCGCGTACTTTCCGGACATCACGCTTTCGCCCACTTTTGGCTGGGAATCGACGCGCTTTGGCGGCCTTTTTTCCGTGCCGAGCCTCATGTGGTCGGTGGGCGCGACGGCCAGCGAGGTGCTGTTCGACGGCGGCAAGCGCGCGGCGGGCGTGGATTTCGCGCAGGCCGGCTACGAGTCGACGCAGGCGTCTTATCGTCAGACCGTGCTCACCGCGTTCCAGGAGGTGCAAAATGCGGTAACGGGTCTTTCGGTGCTGGAACGCGCATCGACCGATGGCCAGTCGGCCGTGGACGACGCACGCAAGTCCTTCGATCTCGCCAACGACCGCTATCAGGGCGGCCTCGTGGCGTTCATCGACGTGCTCAACGCGGAGCAACAGTTGCTTGCCAGCGAGCGCCAGGAAGTGCAGATTCACGGCCAGCAGGTCGCCACGGTGGTCTTTCTCGCGAAGGCACTGGGCGGCGGCTGGAGCGCGGACGATCGCGAGATGGCATGCAGCGCGGGCACCTGCCGCGAAGTGCCGAAGGCCGAGGGCAGAAGTTGATTCGCATGCAAGGGCTGAAAGCGGGGCATACAAGAGGGCTTGAGCGAGCCCGGCACCAGGGTCTATAAAAGCGCGCAACGGCGCTCACGTGCCGCGTCGGCCGGAACCGCCAGGGCAGCGCGCAAAGAGGAGGGCGGGCATGAAAGTATTGGTAATCGAAGACGAGCGCAAGGTCGTGGACTACTTGCGTAGCGGACTCACGGAGCAGGGCTGGGTCGTGGACGTCGCCATGGACGGCGAGGAAGGCGCGTGGATGGCCACGGAATACGACTTCGACGTGATCGTGCTCGACGTCATGCTGCCGAAGCTCGACGGCTTCGGCGTGCTGCGCGCCGTGCGCACGAAGAAGGACACGCCGGTCATCATGCTGACGGCGCGCGACCGTGTGGACGACCGCGTTCACGGCCTGCGCGACGGCGCCGACGACTATCTCACGAAGCCGTTCTCGTTCCTCGAACTCGTCGAGCGGCTGCGCGCGCTCACGCGGCGCGCACGCACGCAGGAATCCACGCTGATTTCGGTGGGCGATCTGCAGGTGGATCTCATCAGCCGCCGCGCGACGCGCGACGGTGTGCGCCTCGATCTCACGGCGAAGGAATTCCAGTTGCTTTCGGTGCTCGCGCGGCGGCGCGGCGAGATTCTCTCCAAGACGCTCATCACCGAACTGGTCTGGGACGTGAATTTCGAAAGCAATGCGAACGTGGTGGAAACGGCGATCAAGCGCCTGCGCGCCAAGCTCGACGGCCCGCACGCGGCGAAACTGCTGCACACCATACGCGGCATGGGCTACGTGCTCGAAGTGCGCGAGGAAGGAGGCCAGACGTCATGAAACGCTCGATCTCGCTGCGGCTCTCGGCGATGTTCGCAGCGGTGTCGCTCATCGTATTCACGCTCACGGGCGCGGGCCTCTTCTTCCTGATGCAGCGTCAGCTTTTCAACGAGCTGCGCGAAACGCTCGACACGCGCGCGCGCATTGCGAGCCTGATCATTTCGCACGCACCGGACGTGCAGAAGTGGGCCTTCGTGCAGGAAAAGCTGCGCGACCTCTCGCCCGCGGATAGCCGCATGCATTACTACGTCGAAGGCCCTGATCCGCGCTTTCGCTTCGGTACGCCCATCGTCGGCAAGATCACCGGTGACGTGGGCCCGAATCACGTGCTCGTGCGCCCGCCGGGTTGCAGCTACGACATCATCACGACGACCTTTATCGTGCCCGCGAGCGGTGACCGGCCCCAGGTGAAACTCGTGGTCGGCAGCGACTGCGTGCGCACCGAAGGCATGCTGCGGCGCTTTGGCATTGCGCTCGGCGTGCTGATCGCGCTGTCCACCATCGCGGTCGCGCTGCTGAGCCGCGCGGTAACGCGCTTCGGACTTGCGCCGCTCACGCGCCTCTCGCGCGAGGCCTCTCAGTTGAGCCCGTCGAACCGACGCCAGCGTCTGCATTCGGACGAACTGCCCGAGGAGTTGCACGAGCTCGCCACGTCGTTCAATGGCGCGCTCGAACGTCTCGACAAGGCCTACGAGCGCCTCGAATCGTTCAACGCCGATGTGGCGCATGAGCTGCGCACACCGGTGAGCATCCTGATCGGCCAGACCCAGGTGGCGCTCACGCGCGACCGTTCGGTCGAGCAGCTGCAACAGACGCTGCAATCGAATCTTGAGGAATTCGAACGATTGCGCGTGATCGTGAACGACATGTTGTTCCTCTCGCGCAGCGATCGCGGCGAACGCGCGACGGACCTCACGGAAGTGTCCTTGCGCGCGGAGATCGAACGCATGCTCGATTTTCTGGAAATGCCGCTGGAAGAGGCGCAACTGCGCGTGGAAGTGCAAGGCGACGCGCGCGCATGGGTGAATACGTCGCTGATCGGCCGCGCCGTGAGCAATCTGTTCGTCAACGCGATCCAGCATTCGCAGCCCGGCACGACGCTGCGCGCCACGGTCGCGCCGCAGAACGGTCACGTCGAGATCGCCGTTTCGAATCCCGGCGAGCCGCTCGACCCGGTCACACGCGAGCATATTTTCGACCGCTTCTACCGCATTCAGGAGGCGCGTTCGAACAGCCACGAAAATCACGGGCTCGGGCTTTCGATCGTCAAGGCCGTGGCGGAAATGCACGGCGGCACGGTGTTCGTGCGCAGTGCAGACGGCGTCAACACGTTCGGGTTTTCGGTGGCCGTGGACGGCGCTGGCGCGCCCGAAGCGCCCGTTGCCGGTATCTCACGTCAGGGCCGCGCCGGCTTGCCGCTGCACGTCTCACCCTGATGCTGGCCTGAAGCTGCGCTTACACGGGCTCGTCTTCCACGGGCGTGCTTTCGTTTTCGATGTTGTGCTGGTCCTTGCGCAGCAAGTCCCAGCAACTGATGAAAAGCGCAGCGACGAGCGGCCCGATCACGAAGCCGTTGATGCCCATGAGCGAAATGCCGCCGAGCGTCGAGATCAGCACGACCCAATCGGGCAGGCGCGTGTCCTTGCCCACGAGCAAGGGGCGCAGCACGTTGTCCACGGTGCCGATCACGACGGAGCCGAAGATGATCAGCCCGACCCCCTTCGCCACCGCGCCTGTGGAGAGGAAGTAGATCGCAATGGGCCCCCACACGAGCGCCGCGCCCACGGCGGGCAACAGCGAAAGCAGCATCATCACGAAGCCCCACAGCAGCGCGCCCTGAATGCCGAGCACCCAGAGCGCGATACCGCCCAGGCCGCCCTGCACGACCGCCACCGCGACGTTGCCCTTCACCGTCGCGCGGATCACCGTCGTGAACTTGCGCATGAGATGCAGCTTGTGCTGCTCGTCGAGCGGAATGGCGTCGCGCACGAGCCGGGAAATTTCGCGGCCGTCGCGCACGAGAAAGAAGAACAGATAGAGCATCACGCCGAAGCTCACCAGAAATTGCAGCGTGTTCTGCCCGAAGGAGAGCGCACGCGTGGCGACGAACTGGCTGATCTGCGCGGCGCCCGCAGAAAGGCGCTGCTGCAGCCCCGGCAGATCCATGAGGTTGTAGCCCGCAAGCAGGTTCTGAATCGACTCGGGCATGGCATGGACGATCTGCGTGAAGTACGCGCCGAAGTCGAGGCTGCCGCTGCGCACCTGCTGATACGCCGAGGCGACCTGCTGCACGAGCGTGGCCGTCACTAGCGTGAGCGGAAAGATCACGATGACGAGGCAGATGGTGAGCGTAATGAGCGCGGCGACATTGCGCCGCCGCCCGAGCCGCGCGACGAGGCGGCGCTGCACGGGCTGGAAGATCAATGCGAGTATGGCGCCCCAGAGCACCGTGCTGAAGAACGGCGCGAGGATGAAGCAAAGCGCGATGGACACCGTGAACAGCAGCAAATAGAACGATGTCTGGTGAAGGTGCTTGTTGCCTTCCATGTGCGATGAATTCCGGTTAAAGCTGCCGGGCGGACGAACGGCGGCAACGTCCGATGATACCGGCAAGGCCGAGCGGGCCATCGGGCGCAGCGCGCGCCCAGTGGTTCACTGTGCGCCCACGAGCCGCACGCGCGTGATTTCCGAAGGTGCGCCAAGGCGCTTGGGCGGCCCCCAGTAGCCGGTGCCGCGGCTCGTGTAGACCCACAGGCTGCCGAGCTTTTCGAGGCCCGCCGTGAACGGCTGCTGCAGCCGCACGAGAAAATTCCACGGGAAAATCTGGCCGCCGTGCGTGTGGCCGGAGAGTTGCAGCGTGAAGCCCGCGTCGACGGCGGCGTGGGCCGTGCGCGGCTGGTGCGCGAGCAGGACGCGCGTGTCGACGTCGGCGGGCGCGCCGCGCAGCGCTTCGGCCGGATCGCTGCGGTGCGCGGGATCGAACTGGCCGCCCGTGTAGTCGGTCACGCCGGCCAGCACGAGCCGCGCGCCGCCGTGCTCGATCACCACATGCTGGTTCATCAGTACCGTGAGGCCGATGCGGCGGAATTCGGCAATCCAGGCGTCCGCGCCCGAGTAGTACTCGTGGTTGCCGGTCACGAGATACACGCCGTGATGCGCGTTGAGCTTGCCGAGCGGCGCGGTGTGGTCGGCGAGATGCGCCACGCTGCCGTCCACCACGTCGCCCGTAATGGCGACCACGTCGGCGTCGAGCTGGTTCACGGCGCGCACGATGGCGTCGACGTAGCCGTGCTTGATCGTCGGCCCGACGTGGATGTCGCTCAATTGCACGATGGTGAAGCCCTCGAGCGCGGCGGGGAGGCCGCGAATCGGCACCTCGACGTTGCGCACGCGCGCGCGCCGCCGCGCGTTGAAGAAGCCGAACCCGGAGGAGAGGAACGCAAGCGCGATCACCGCGGCGGCGCTTACGGTGCGCCAGCCGGCGAGATCGATGGCGTGGGGCCACAGGGCCTCGACGGTCATGGCCGAGGCGAGCACGATGTCGCGCGCGATCGTCAGCATGAGCAGCGACGAGAAGAAGCCCATGGCGAGCATGCCGATCCAGGCGAGGCGGTCGCCGAGCGGCTGGCGCTTGAAGCGCCGCGCGAGCATGCCGGGCGGAATGAGCAGCACCGAGAGCACGAGCCACAGCACGGCGAGCCATTTGCCGGCGGCGGCCACGGGCAGGTCGGGAATCAGGCGAAAGCCGACATAAGCATGCAGCAGCACGCCGATGGCGATGAAGCGGACCAGAAACGAAAGTCGGGGCATGGCGGCGCAAACGGATGGGAGCGGACCGACGCGGACTGGTGTGCCGGGCATGGCGCACTGCAGCAAAGCCCAACCATCGAGGCCCGGTCGAAAACCCGGCGGACGGGGCAGAACAGGCAGGCTATGTTGCATTTTACCGGCGCTGCAGACTTCGTGCCGGTAGGTGGCGGCCGTTTCCGGCCGCGCATGCTGCAATGCGTCATGAAAGGGTTTCCGAAGAACGCATCAACATACATGCATGCGTGTATGCATGCGCCTTGACGCTTTATCGCCTGCGCGTGTGGCAGTGCGGCATTTCCCTGGATTGCCAGCGCGATCTCACTCGTCGCATTATGTTCTCGTGGGGCCGGGCACACTCTATTAAACGTCCATTGAATCGGCTCCTGCGATGGACTATGCTGAAAATGAGGCCCGCGCGGTTCCGGGCGCTCTGGGGAGACGGATCATGAAAGGTATCCGGCCGGTCGCACATGGGCTGCATGAGGGTCTGCATGGTCGTCACGTCGGGCGCGAGGGCAGCCATGTCATGCTGCCGATGGTCGGGCTCTCGATCATGGCCATCGCGCTGTATATCGCGGTCAAGCGCATCGATATTCTCGAAATTGGCCGAAGCGCGTTATTCGATGTCGTGATGGTGTTCGTCGCGCTCGGTATCGCGGGCATGTTCGGCGTGCTGGGCGCCTGGCTGCGATCCCGCACCACCGACGAACCCGCCGAAGGCTTCTGCTTCATCGGCGCGCTCATCGGCGCGGCGGTGTTCTACATCGCGCTGCTTACCTGATTCGTTGGTTTAAAGTTTCTGTTGATTCGCTATCCTGCGGGAAGCGAGGGCGCGCGGCGGCCGGGTCCGCGCCATGCGAAACTACGTGTTTTCCCGCTCGATTGAAGCACGCCCGATGTTCGATCTTTTCGACGATACGCCTGCCCCCGACGTGGCCTGGCATCCGTCATGGCTCACGCCAGAGGCGGCCGCCGAGGCGCTCGCGCGCATCATCGCCGAGGCCGACTGGCGTCAGGAACGCATTCGCACGCCCGGCGGCTGGGTGGACCAGCCGCGCCTCACGGCCTGGCAGGGCGACGAAGGCGCGGTGTACGTCTATTCAGGCATCCGAAACATCCCGCAGCCGTGGACTAGCCAGGTAGGCGAACTGCGCGACGCCATATCGGCGCTTTGCGGCGTGCGCTTCAACAGCGTGCTGCTCAACCGTTACCGCACCGGCACGGACAGCATGGGCTGGCACGCGGACCACGAACCCGAACTCGGCCCCGAGCCGGTGATTGCCTCGCTGAGCCTTGGCGCGACGCGGCGCTTCGACTTGCGCCACAACGCGACGGGCGTGGTGCGTTCTTTCCGGCTGACGAGCGGCAGCCTGCTCGTGATGCAGGGAAAGACCCAAGCGCAATGGCGGCATCGCGTGCCGAAGGAGCCTGCCGCGAGCGGCGAGCGCGTCAACCTCACGTTTCGTGTGATAACGGCGGGTTTGCGGAAATAAGTGCCGAGATCGCTGCAAATCGTTGATAAATCGCCGATTTTCGAAGGGCTGACTCCGCGAGCGTGAGTAGCTCTGCGCTAAAAATCAAATAAGAATTTATGCGCATAAACGCCAAGGTCGGCATTTGTGCTGCGATCAGACGTCCTCGCCGAGCCGTCGCCGCACGATCGCGACGAGACGCGCCAGCGGCAAACCCGAGCCCGCGAGCGCGGTCACCTCGGGATAGTGCTCGCGCGCGATGTCCGTGAGCACCTGGCCGGGCGGCGCTTCGACCAGCACGCTCGCGCCCGACTCGATCATGACCGTGAGCGCATCGTACCAGCGCACCGTGTAGCGCATGTTGGTGGCGAGGTCGGCGCGGATGGCGTCGGCGTTGTAGAGAGGCCGGCCGCCGCGATTGTCGACGTAGACGCCACGCGGCGTACGAAACGGTATGTCTCGTGCCCACTCGGAGAGTGCCTCGGCGGCCTCGGCCAATAATTCGCAATGCGAAGGAACGGCCACCGCGAGCCGTTGCGCCTTGCGCGCGCCAGCGGCGAGCGCACGGGCCGCGAAGGCTTCGAGCGCGCCATCGGCGCCGGCTACGACGATCTGGCGCGGCGCGTTGACGTTCGCAACGTACACTCGCTCGCCGCCATCGCGTGCATGCACATCCGCGAGCGTTTCCACCTGCGTCTCGCTCAGCCCCGCGACGGCCGTCAGGCCATAGCCCGAGGGCCACGCGTTTTCCATCAGCTCGGCGCGCTTGCGCACCATGTGCAGCGCGTCGCCAAACGCCAGGGCCTCGCAGCTTACCGCGGCTGCATAAGCGCCCACGGAAAGCCCCGCGCTGAATTGCGGCGCGAGTCCTTCTTGCGCGAGCGCGCGCGCCACGGCTACGCCCGCGACCGTGAGGCCGATCTGAACGGCAACCGTGGAGCGCAAGGCGTCGTCGCTATCGAGCGTGAGGACGTCGAAGCCGAGTGCAGCCGACGCCTCGTCGAGCGTCGCCTGCACGGCGTCGTGCTGCGGCAGTTTGTGGAGGAAACCAGCGTTTTGCGCGCCCTGGCCGGGAAAGAGCAGGGCGAGCGTCATGGGGCTTGCCACGGATCGGCGACGAGTTGCGCCCCGCTGGAAGCGCGCGCCAGCACGCGCGGCTTGTGCGCCGCGAGTTCGGCGAGCGCGACGCCGCCTGCGGGCGTTTCGAGTTGCGCGTCGATGCGTGTGCCGGAGCGGCTGGCGGCTTGCGCGAGCGTCTGCGCCAGCGAGTCGAGCGCCGCGCGTGAGACACGTTGCGGCAGGCGAATCAGGATGTCGAGATCGCTCGATGCCGTGAGGGTGGGGACGCCCGTGGCGAGTTCGAAACCGGCGCTGCCCGTGGGGCCCCAAACGTAATTGCGCAACGGCGCGGCGCTTGTGCGCAGGGTGGCGAGCGCGATGTACGCGGGCAGTGCTCGGCGTGTGCAAAGTGGGTCAATGCCGAGAAGGTCCTCCGGACCACAAGATGATTCGATATCCTCAGTATTGAGCCACGTGCCAAAACGCTCCGAACGCACGCGGCCGCGCACCCCTACCGGCACGAAACCCGCCGCCGCGCATGTGCGCCGCACGACCACCCAGGGCGCGCGGGCAAGCGCGTCGCGTACCCAATCCGGCTCGTCGCCTGACGGTGTATGGCGCGCGATGCGCAGCAGGTCGTGCGCGCGCCAGCGCGCGTCGTCCACGCGCGGCGCGTCAACAGCAAACGGCGGGGCGGCGCAGACGCGCATCAGCTAGCGTCCCACTGTTGCGCGAGGCGCTTGCGCACCTCGATCGACGCCGCACGCGTACGCTGCGCCGACTCGCCTTGCAGTCGATGCGCGAGGCCGCTCCTGTCGTCGCGTGCTTCCCGCACCTTACGTGCGAGCACATCGCGCACGCGTGCGATCTGCGCAACGCTCGGCGCGTCCGCATCGACGCCTTCGATCAACTCGTCAAGCAGACCGAGCTTCGCGAACGAAGTCATCGAATATGACATCGGCACGATCTTTTCGCCAAGCTCGTCGAGGTCCTCGACGCTGCGCCGTGTGACGCGCGCAGCCGCTTCCTTGCCCATGGCGTGGACCATCGTGCCGGGCGCGTCGAGCGCGACGATGCGATTGGCCTGATAGCCGTGTGCGAGAAATGCGCCCGACATGGCGGGCCCGACGATCAGCGCGACGACGGGATGCCCCGCGAGCCGTGCGCTTGCGTAGGCGTCCACGGCCGAGGCGCAGGCGAGGTGAATGCCGAGCATTTCCTCTCGATAGCCGTAGGCCTGGCTCTTCACATCAACGATCGCGATGATGGGGCGGCGCTTGCCGCTTGCGGCGTCTTCGGCAATCGCCTCGCGCACGGCCTTCGCGAGACGCCAGCCTTGTTCGAGGCCCACCACGTTGTCGCGCGCGCGCGGAAAGCGGTTCGCGGGATCGGGCGCGACGGTAATGAAGCGCGCGGTCTCGTCGTCGAGCGGCGCATCGGCGTATTGCACGCACGCGCCCTGCGTGTCCGTGCCCGCGAGGGCGCGCAGCCAGCGTGCGCCGCGGCTCGTCGTCGTGTCGTTCATGCGTTTTCTCCGCTCAGGTTCAGGGGCGAAGCGGTGAACACCGCACGCATCGTTTCGGGGGTGACGCTGGCGGGATCGATGTGCGCGAGTTTCGCGAGCGTGGCATCCACATCCGCCGAGCGTGGCGTGTGCGGCGTGCCTTGTGCAAACGCCGCGCGCACGGCCGCGCGCACGTCGTCCACCGCGTCTTCGACGAGCGCATCGGCGAAACCTGTCTGCGCGCGCTGCTCGCCCCCGATCAATTGCCACACCTGGCGGCGGTCGCTCGAATCGAGTTCCTCGATGCCGGCTTCCTGCTCGATTACCTCAGGACCATTCATGCCGAGGCGGCCTTGCTTCGTCATCACGAGCGTCGAACACAGGGCAGCCGCGAGCGACATGCCGCCAAAGCAACCCACCATGCCCGCGATCACGCCGACCACGCTCACGTGCGCGCGCAACGCGACGATGGCCGACTGGATCTCCGCAATCACGGCGAGGCCGAGATTGGCCTCCTGCAAGCGCACGCCACCGGTTTCGAACAGGATGACGGGCCGCACGATCTTGCCGCGCTCGCAGTCGGCAAGTGCCAGTTCGAGTGCGGCGGCGATCTTGCTACCCGACACTTCGCCGATGCTGCCGCCCTGGAATGCCGATTCGATCGCGGCCACGACGGCGGGCTGTCCGTCGATAGTGCCGCGCGCGATCACCGCGCCGTCGTCGGCCTGGCAGACGATGCCCTGCAACGGCAGCCACGGCGATTCGATACGGTCGAACGGCCCGAGCAGTTCGCGGAACGTGCCCGCGTCCAGCACGGCGGCCGCGCGTTCGCGCGCGCTCAATTCGATGAAGCTCTCGCGCAGCAGCGTGCCGGGCGTCAGTTGATTAGTGCTGCTCATGACTGCGCCTCCTGCGCGGCTTCCACGGCTTCCGCGAGCCGTAGCGCCACCACGCCCGGCGTGGCGCCGAAGTCGTTGATTTCGATGAGCGCCGCGCCGTCGTAGCGCGTGAAGAAGCGGTCGAGCACGCTCTTCCAGATGTGGCTATAGCCGTCCACGCTCGTATGCACGACCACGCGCGCCTGCATGTCGCTCGCGGGCTGCAGCAGCACTTCGAGATCGCCCGAACCCACCACGCCCACGTGCGCGCGCGTCGTCACGGCGCGTTGCGCCGGATAATCGAATGTCAGTTGTTCCATGAAACCGTCCTCCCACCCATGCGGTGCTGAACCAGTCTGTCGATGAAGAGCGTCGCGGCGAGCAGATCGGCCGCGCCACCCGGCGATGCGTTGAGTGCGAGCAGCGCGCGTTCGAGCGCGTCGAACGCGGCGCGGCCGGCTTGCGTGGCGACGCCGCCCGCGTCGCGCACGTGCTGCGCGCCCGCTTGGGCGGCCTCGCGCCCGGCGAGCCCCGCGCGATGCAGCACGCAGGTGTCGTCGAGCGAGGCCATGATCGCGAGCAGGGCGTCCACGCGCGCGTGGGCTTCGTCGTGGCCTTGCGCGCGTGCGGCGCGCAGTGCGGGCAAGCCCACGCGCACGACGTGCGGAAAGCCTTCTTGCGCTTCGCTGCGCGCGCCGCCGACGTTGTAGCGCTGACGCACGCGCGCTCCGTTGCTTTGCGCGGGCTGCGCGAGCAGGTCGTCGTAGCGCGCGATCTGCGCAGCCGTTTCGCAGATGTGCGCCGCGTGGGCACACTCGCTGTCGCTGCTTTGCGGCCTATGCACGATCGTCGCGCCCGCCACCAGCAGCCCGACAATCCAGATCGCGCCGCGATGCGCGTTGCTGCCCTGTGTCGCGCGCATCATCGCGGCTTCGCCGGCGCGGCCGATGCGCGCGAGATCGGTGCGCAGCGCCGTGCCGGGCGCGGCTCCGCGCGAAGCGCGTGCGAGCGCTTCGAACGTGGGTTCGAGCGCGTGCGCCGAGCGCAGCATCGTCGCGAGATCGAGATCGCTGTGCGCGCCACTACCGCGCGCGTCCACGAGCGCGGGCTTGGGCGTGAGGCGCACCTCTTCGATCAGCGCGTCGCGGGCGAAGCGTGCGAGCTGCGCGTCGGAGGAGGGCGGCCGCGCGTCGCCAGCATACGAGACACGCCGCGCGAGACCCGCCGAGCCCTCCGCAAGCACCGTAAAAGGTAGCGTGCGCATCGCGCTTACCAGCTACGGAAACGAGCGGGCGGCGTATAGAGCCCGCCCGACCACGTCACCAGATCGTCGATGCTGCGCGCCGCGAGCAGCGAGCGCTTGGCGTCGCCGCGCAAAATCCCGAGATCCTCGGGGAACTGCACGATGCCGCGGCGGCGCAGTTCGTCGGTTTTCTGCTGCTGCGCGCGCAGGCCGATGGGCGTCACGCCCGCCACGGCCGCGAGCGCGGCGCGGCGCTCGTCGATGCCCTCTGCGCGATGCAGGTGCGCAATGCCTTCTTCGGTTACGACATGGCTCACGTCGTCGCCGTAGATCATCACGGGCGCGACGGGCATGCCGCTCTTCTGGCCCACGGCGATGGCGTCGAGTTCGTCGACGAAAGTCGGCTCGCCGCCTTTCTTCCAGGTTTCCGCCAGTTGCACCACGAGCTTGTGGCCGCGCGAAACGGGGCCGTTGTCCTTGAGCAGCTTGAGCCACGCTTCGCTCGCATGGCGCCGTCCGCGCGGATCGTGGCCCATGTTCGGCGCGCCGCCAAAGCCCGCGAGCCGGCCACGCGTGACGGTGGACGAATTCGCGTCCGCGTCGATCTGCAGCGTCGAGCCGATGAAGAGATCCACGGCATATTGCCCCGCGAGCTGGCACAGCACGCGGTTCGAGCGCAGGCTGCCGTCGCTGCCGGTGAAGAACACATCGGGCCGCGCGGCGATATAGGCTTCCATGCCCACTTCGCTGCCGAAGCAATGCACGCTTTCCACCCAGCCCGATTCGATGGCGGGAATCAGCGTGGGGTGCGGATTGAGCGTCCAGTTGCGGCAGATCTTGCCCTTGAGGCCGAGCGATTCGCCGTACGTGGGGAGCAGCAATTCGATCGCGGCGGTGTCGAAACCAATACCGTGATTGAGCGCGGCGATGCCATAGGGCGCGTAGATGCCCTTGATGACCATCATCGCGGTGAGCACCTGCAAGTCGCCGATATGGCGCGGATCGCGCGTAAAGAGCGGCTCGACCGCGAACGGCCGGTCGGCCTGCACGACCACGTCGACCCACGAGCCAGGAATGTCCACGCGCGGCAGTTCATCGACGATCTCGTTCACCTGCACGATCACGATGCCCTGGCTGAACGCTGCGGCTTCGGCGATGGTCGGTGTGTCTTCGGTGTTCGGGCCGGTGTAGAGATTGCCGTGGCGGTCGGCTTTTTCGGCGCACAGCAGCGCGACCTGCGGAATCAGGTCGACGAACATGCGCGCGTACAACTCGACATAGGTATGGATCGCGCCCACTTCGAGCTGGTCATCTTCGAGCAACTGCGCGACGCGCAGGCTTTGCGCCCCCGCGAACGCGAAGTCGACGCGGTGCGCAATGCCGCGCTCGAACAGCGTGAGATGCTCGGGGCGGCTGATGCTCGAAATCAGCAGGTGAACGTTGTTGACCTTGGCCGGGTCGGCCTTGGCCAGCGAGCGCGAGAGGAAGTCGGCCTGCTTCTGGTTGTCGCCTTCGAGCGCGACGCGATCGCCTGGGCGGATCAGCAGTTCGAGCGCGTCGGTCATGCGTGCGGCGGGCAGGACGCCGTCTTCGAGCCAGCCCGAAACGGCGGCGAGGCGGCGGGCCTTTTCGTCGCGGCGCGTGGTCCACGAACGCGGTGCGAGGTCAGGCGAGGTTGGCGTATCAGCTTGAGGCTTCATCGGCAGTTCGGCTCCGTGAGCGGGAAGAGGCGGCGCGCGGCTTTGCGGCGGCGGTGTGTCCCGAAGGCGGCACAGCCGGCAGCGCGGCGCGCTCGGTCAGGAAACGGTAGATGAGTTCGCCGGTGCCGAGCAGGTGCTCGGCCACGAGCTTTTGCGCAGTGGGCACGTCGCCGCGTTTCACGGCGGCAAGAATTTCGGTGTGCTCACTATCGGAATCGCCTTTGTATTCGGGGAAGCCGAATTTCAGGCGCAGATAACGTTCGCCGCGGCGATGGAGTGCGGTGAGCATCTCCATCAACTGCGGGCGGCCGGCGGGCGCGTAGAGGCTCATATGAAAGGCCTCGTTGCGCGCGACGTAGAGCGACGGATCGCGCTCGCGTTTTGCGGCCGCGGCCAGCGCGGTCACTTCGCGCAGCGTGGCGCTCGTGTGATTCGGAATGGCGAGGCCGAGCGCGAGGCTTTCGAGCGCAGAGCGGATCTCGTAGATTTCGCGCGCTTCGTCGGCGGAAAGCGAGGCCACGCTCGCGCCCTTGTTCACCTCGATCTTCGCCCAGCCTTCGCTCGCGAGCTGGCGCAGCGCCTCGCGCACGGGGATGGCGCTGACCGAAAAATGCCGCGCGATCGCGTCCTGGCGCAGCGGCGCATTGGGCGCGAGCTTGCCCTCGACGATCGCGCTGCGCAGGGCGTCGGCGATCATGCGTGAGGTGCTGGTGCGGGGCGCGGTAGCGCCTTCCAGGGGAAAACCATTCGTTGCGTCGCTCATGAGATCACATATTATATATAAAACGACCGAGGCGGAAGCCTCGAAAACCCGCAACACAGAAACACTGGATTCACTATAGACGGGTAAGAAGAACGGGGGCTTACAGGAGTTCCTGAAGAGGGCCGGGACGCTAACGGCTTGCATTTCCGCGTTTCGCGGCGCGCGTGCGCATCCTGCTGCGCGTGCTGGCGAGGCATCAAAGGAGAGAGGAGCATCATGAATTCGATCACCGAGTCCGCGCGGCGAACTCGCACCAAGACACCGCTCAACCGGTCGCAGATCGCCGGTTTCTGGGGCGCCTGGGCAGGCTGGACGCTCGACGGGATGGACTCGTTCATCTACGCCCTCGTGCTCACCCCCGCGCTCACGGAGTTGTTGCCGCGCTCAGGGTATGAGGCGAGTGCGGCGAACATCGGGCTTGCCGGCTCGATCCTGTTCGCGCTCTTCCTCGTGGGCTGGGGGCTGTCGTTCATCTGGGGGCCGCTCGCGGACCGTTTCGGCCGCACGCGCGTGCTGGCCGCCACCATCTTCATGTTTGCGATCTTCACGGGACTTTCGGCCACCGCACAGAGCGTGTGGTCGCTCGCCATCTACCGCTTTCTCGCGGGCGTGGGCATCGGCGGGGAGTGGGCGCTCGCGGGCACCTACGTGGCCGAATCGTGGCCCGAAGACCGCCGCAAGATGGGTGCGGGCTATCTGCAGACCGGCTATTACGCGGGCTTCTTCATTGCGGCCGCGCTCAATTACACGGTCGGCGTGCACTTCGGCTGGCGTGCCATGTTCCTCACGGGCGCGGTGCCGGTGGTGGTGGCAATCCTCGTGCTCACGCGTGTGGAGGAACCAGCCAAGTGGCAGAAGTCGGAGGCAAGCCATGTGCATCGCGGCCGCCCGCTGCGTGAAATCTTTGGCGACGTCTACCGCCTGCGCACCGTGGTGGCGTGCGCGTTGCTGACCATCGCGATCATCGGGTTGTGGGCAGGTGCGGTTTATGAGCCGTCCGCCGTGATCCAGCTGGCGACGAAGGCGGGTGCTAACAAGGCAGAGGCGATCCGCACGGCTTCTATCGCCACGGGCATCCTGTCGATCGGCACGATCCTTGGTTGCCTCGCACTGCCACCCATGGCCGAGCGCATCGGCCGCAAGTGGACGCTCGCCGTCTATTTCACGGGCATGGCCGTGACGATCGCGGCGAGCTTCGGCTGGGCGTTCTACCTGGAGAACGGACTCGTGCCGTTCATCGCGCTGCTCTTCGTGCTGGGCTTCTTTGGCGGCAACTTCGCGCTCTTCAGCCTCTGGCTGCCTGAACAGTTCGAGACGCGTGTGCGTGCTACGGCGTTCGCGTTCTGCACGTCATTTGGCCGCTTCGTGGGCGCGGGCGTGAACTTCCTGCTTGGCGCGGCCGTGCTGCGTATGCACACGCTTGGCGTGCCGGTGGCGCTCACGGCGCTGGCCTTCGTTCTCGGGCTCCTGATCATTCCGTTTGCGCCGGAAACGAGGGGTCAAACGCTGCCTTCCTGATCCCGATATGCGGCGCGTTGATTAGCGCCGCGCCTTCACGAGCCTCGGCGGCAACAGACGCCAGCCGAGATTGACCCCGAGGCTCGCCGCTACGATCAGCACCATGCCCGCAAGCTGCGGCACGCTGAGCGCGCGACCGTAGACGATCGCATCGACGGCGATCGCGGTGAGCGGATACACGAACAGCAGCACGGCGATCACGGGCGTGGTCAACATCGGCAGCGCGCCATAGATCAGCACGTACGAAAGTCCTGTATGCAGCACCCCCATGCCCACGAGCCAGCCCCATTGCGTGGCGGAAATGTGCGTGAGTTCTAGCGGCGCGAAAAACGGCGCGATGAGCGGCAGGCACACCGAACCCACCACGCATTGCGTCAGCGTGAGCAGATGCGGGCGAAAGTTGCGCAGGCTCTTGGCGATCAGCGTGACGCTCGCATAGAGCACCGAGCCGCCCAGCGATTCGCCAATGCCGATCATGTAGCTCGCGCGATCGGCCACGTGGGTTTCAGCGAGTACGCCGGAAGCGAGCACGAGTCCCACGAAGGCAATGCCGATCCAGCCCAGCCGGTCGGCGCCGAGCCGCTCGTGAAAGAGCGCTGCGCCCATCAGCACGACCCAGAACGGCTGCACATGGAACACGACTGTCGAAACGGCAATGCTCGTGCGATGGATCGCGTCGAAGAAGGCGACCCACTGCGTGACCATCAGCACGCCTGAAATCAGCGCGAGCGTGAGCGTGCGGCGCGTGAACTGCCGCGGCGAAAGCCAGCCCTTGAACGCGCAATACCCGGCGAGCGCGAGCATGCCGAAAAAGCAGCGGAAGAACACGAGCGTGAGGGCGCCGAGACGCGCCTCCTCGACGAACACGCCGATCGTGCCCATCAGGAGGCCGCCGCCCGCGAGCATGAGGACGCCTTGCTGGCGGTTGCCGTGATGTTCGGATTGCATGGCCGGAGCTGGGGAATCGAAAGCGGGTTGGAGACAAATTAAGTATTCGCCAGTTGCGGGCCGCGAGCAAACGAATTAAATTGAAGAATTCCATCAGCGCAGCTTATGAATTGGCTGCAACACGGCCGGCGTATGAACCCCGAATTCGATGTCGATTTGTTGCGCACCTTCGCCGCCGTGGCGGACGCGGGCAGCTTCACGAAGGCCGCCGTCTCTGTGCATCGATCGCAGGCGGCCGTGAGCATGCAGATCAAGCGGCTCGAGCAGATGCTCGGCACCACGTTATTCACGCGCGACACGCGCAATCTCGCGCTCACGCGCCCGGGCAACACGCTGCTCGAATATGCGCGGCGCGCGCTCGACCTGCAGGAGGAGGCGTGGGCGGCGCTGGTGCGGCCCGAGGTGACGGGGCGCGTGGTGCTCGGCGCGCCCGACGACTACATGGCGTCGCTGCTTTCGCCGGTATTGCGGCGCTTTTCTACCCTCTATCCGCATGTGGAGATCGAGATCGTCTGTGCGCAGAGCGTAGCGCTCGGGCCGATGCTGGCCGACAACAAGATCGACATCGCCTTCGTCACGCGCGACCGCAAGATGCGCGGCGAGTTCGTGCGGGCCGAGGATATGGTCTGGGTGGGGTCCGCCACCGACCCCGCGCCGCTCGCCATGTCGCCGTTGCCGGTGGGGCTCTACGAGCATGGCAGCGTGGCGCGCGCGCATACCGTGGCGGCGCTCGACGCCGCGCACATCCGCTACCGCGCCGCGTATAGCAGCGCGAGTTTGATGGGTTTGACGGCGACGGTGGAGGCGGGCATTGCGATCGTCGCGCTCACGCGTTGCAGCGTGCCGGCGCGCTTCGCGATCCTCGGCGAGGCGCAGGGCCTGCCAAAGATCGAACCGCTGGAAATCGTGGTGGCGCGCAGCGTCAAGTCGAACCGGCCGACTTGCGACTACCTCGCGCAGCAGATGGTGCAGGACCTTTCAGTGCCGCGTCAGCGCGGGTAGACGCTCACTTCGCCGCCTACCGCAAGCCGCACGCGCTCGCCTTCGCGCGGCGTGCGATAACCGGGCACGCGCGCGCGGACCGTTGCGTGCGCATCGATCAGTTGCAGCGTGAGCGCGGCGTCCTGACCCTGGAAGGTGATGGCGCGCACCACGGCTTCCATTGCGCCGTCGCGCAGGGCGGTTTCGGGCAGCACGTCGATCTGCTCGGGGCGCAGCATCACGTCCACGGCGCCTTCTGCGGCATGCTGGTCCTGCTGGATCGGCAGCGCGCCGAGCACGCAATGCGCTCGCCCGTTGGCCACCGTACCCGGCAGCAGCACCGCCTCGCCGATGAAGGCCGCGAGTTCGCGCGTGGCCGGACGGCGATAGAGCGTTTGCGGCGGCCCGCTCTGCAACAGCTTGCCGCTCCACAGCACGGCGACTTCGTGGCCAAGCGAGAGCGCCTCGGCCTGATCGTGCGTGACGAGCACGGCGGTCGCGCCGGCGGCGGCGAGCGCGCGCGCCACGGCTTCGCGCGTTTCGACGCGCAGCGCGGCGTCGAGCGACGAGAACGGCTCGTCGAGCATCACGAGGCCGGGCGAGGGCGCGAGCGCACGGGCGAGCGCTACCCGCTGCTGCTGGCCGCCCGAAAGCTGTTGCGGCGCGCGCGATGCATAGGATTCCGGAAGACCGACGAGTTCGAGCAATTCGGCCACGCGATGGTGCGCGCGCCGCTGCGCACGCGGCAGGCCGAACACGATGTTCTCGGCGACCGTGAGGTGCGGAAAGAGCGCACCCTCTTGCGGCACGTAGCCGATATGACGTTGCTCGGTCGGCAGATGCAGCCGGTCGCCTGCGACGCGGCGGCCGTCGATCTCGATCGTGCCGGCGTCGGCGCGCTCGAAGCCGCACAGCACGCGCAGCAGCGTGGTCTTGCCGCTGCCCGAAGGCCCGAGCAGCGCGACGAGCGAGCCTGAGCGCACGGAAAGATCGATGCCGTGCAGGACCGGATGACCGTCGAAGGCCTTCTGGAGGCCGGAAATGCGAAGTGTGCTCATGGGGCTTAGTGAGGCTCAGGCGTCGTCGGGCGGTGGGTTGGTCGTATCGACGGACATATTCACGGACGCATGGCCCGCGAGCGCGGAACGGCCCGCAAACGCGAACAGCAGGCCCGAGGCGGCGAGCGAAAGCGCGGTAAGCAGTGCGGCGTAGGGCGCGGCGGCCGCGAAGGCGAGCGCCGAGGTGTCGGTCCAGACCTGCGTGGCGAGTGTGTGCGTGCCGATGGGCGCGAGTAGCAGCGTGGCGTTGAGTTCGGTGACCACCGAGATGAACACCATCGAGGCCGCTGCGCCGAGGCCCGGACCCGCGAGCGGCAGCACGACGCGGCGCAACGTTGCGAACCATCCCAGGCCGAGCGCGCGCGCCGTGTCCTCGAGGCGCTGCTGTGCTTGCAGGAGCGCCGCGCGTACGCTCACGAGCGCCAGGGGCAGACAGAGGATCGCGTACGCCGTAATCAGCAGCGTGGTGCCCTGGTAGAGCGGTTCGAGCGCGCGCACTGCGAGCGAGACGATGGCAAGCGCAATGACGAGACTGGGCACACCCTGCGCGATGAAGGCCGTGCGTTCGAGAAACGTGGCGGCGCGGCCGGGATAGCGCGCAAGCAAGTACGCGAGCGGCAGCGCGAGCAGTGTGGTGAAAAACGCGGCGGTAAGGCCGAGGCGCAGCGAGGCGAACGTGGTCGAAACCAGCAACTCCGGCGAGACATCCGCGGGCGTGATTGCCGCCGCGCCGGGCTGCGTGAGCCAGTAACCGATCATCGCGAGCGGGACGCCGAGCGTGGCCACATTGAGCGCGACGAAACCCGCCGCGACGGGCCAGCGCCAGCGGCCGAGCGCATGGCGCACGCTCGCGCGGCGCGCGCCGCGATCCACGCGCTCGTAGCGCGCGCGCCCGCGCACGCGAAACTCGAGCACGAGGCACACAAGGCAGAGCAGGATCAGCACGCAGGCCAGCAGCGATGCACCGCCGCCATCGAAGCTCGTGCGGTATTCCGCGTAGATTTCGGTTGTGAACGTGCGAAAGCGCAGCAGCGTAAATGCACCGAATTCGGAGAGCACGCCAAGCGCGACGAGCAGCATCGAGCCGAACAGCGCGGGTCGCAATTGCGGCAGCACGACGCGCACGAAAACGGCCCAGCGATTGCAGCCGAGCGCGCGCGCCGATTCTTCGAGCGCGGGGTCGAGGCCGCGCAGCGCGGCGGCCACGGGCAGGTAGACGAGCGGGAAGTAGGCCGTCGTGATGACGATGAACGCGCCGAGAAAGTCCTGCAAATCGAGGCTCAGCGAGACCCACGCGTAGCTCGTGACGAACGCGGGCATGGCGAGCGGCGCGGCTGCGAGGAGCGCCCAGGCGCGCCGACCCGGCACGTCGGTGCGCTCGACGAGCCACGCCACCGCGGTGCCGAGCACGGCGCAAGCGAGCGTGGCCGAAACGGTAATCGAGAGCGTGTTGACGAGCAACTCGCCAACCAGCGGCCGGAATATCAGCTCGGCGGCGTCGGCCAGACCAAAGGACAGCGCGCGCCAGAACGTCAGCGCGAGCGGCAGCAGCACCAGCAGCGGGCCGAGCGCGGCGGCGGCGAAGAGCGCGCGCGGCGCACGCCGCCGCGCGCGCGGGGGAGGGACCCCCGCGACATCCACTTGATGAGACTCAGGCACGGCCTGCGCCGTCGTAACTGCTTCGCTCACGATCTTGCTTCGTACTCCATGCCGATTACAGCAGGCCAGCCTGACGCAGCAACTTGCCCGCCTGGCTGTCGTCGCCGAGCTGCTGGATGGTCAGCGCGGGCGGCTTCAGCTGGTCGAACGGCTTGTTGATGGGATCGCTCGCCACACCGGGCCGCAGCGGGTACTCGAAGCTGATGTGGTTCTGCGCCATCAGCTTTTGCGCGCGCTCGCTCACGAGGTAGGCGAGGAACTTCTGCGCACCGTCCACATTGTGCGCGGACTTCATCACGGCGGCGCCCGAAACATTGACGAGCGCGCCCACGTCGCCATCGGCGAAATGCGCGACGGCACTTTGCGTTTTCTTGTCGCCGATCTCGGCGTGCAGGCGGTCCCAGTAGTAGTTGTTGATGATGCCGGCGGCGACCGCGCCGCGATTCACGGCGGCGACCACGCCTTCGTCGTCGTCGAAGATCTGCGAGTTGGTCTTCAGACCCTTGAGCCATTCGAGCGTTGCGGCCTCGCCCTTCACGGCGAGCACGGCGTCGACGAGCGGCAGGAAGTCGGCGTCGCTCGGTGCGATGCCGACCTTGCCCTTCCATTCGGGTTTGGCGAGATCGAAAATCGACTTCGGCAGTTGCGCGGGCTGCACCTTGGCCGTGTTGTACGCGAGCACGTTCTCGCGCGCGGTCACGCCCACCCATTGTCCTTGCGGCGAGTTGTAGCGAGCGGGCACGGTCGCGAGCGTCGCTTGCTGCACGGGGGAGAGCAGGCCCTTTTCTTCCAGCAGCATCAATTCCGGCGAGTTCTCAGTGAAGTAGACGTCGGCCGGCGTCTTCTCGCCTTCGGCGACGAGCTGCGCCGCGAGCGCCGGACCTTCGCCGCTGCGGATCTTCACGTCGATGCCAGTCTGCTGCCCGAAGTCCTTCGCAAGCTGGTTCACGACCTGCTCGTGCTGTGCGTTGTAGAGCGTAATCGAGGCCGCGTGCGCGGCGAGCGGCAGCATGCCGGCAAGCGCGAGCGAGAGGGCGGCGGCGCGCAGCGGCGCGCGCATCATGGAAATTTTCATATTACTTCGTTGTCCGTTGTTATCGATGGATCTCAGGCGCTGAACAGCTCCGCGCCGATGAACGAGCCCGCTTTCGCACCGGGCGGGCATGCGAAGATCGCGCTGCCGACGTGCGTCGTGAACTGGTTCATCATGTCGAACTTTGCGAGGCGCTCGTTGATCGGAATGAAGCCCGTACGCGGGTCGCCCTGGTGAGCGACGAAGATGAGGCCCGCGTCATATTCGGTTTCCTGGCGCCACGGCGGCCAGCGCTCGATATAGAAGTCTGTGCTGTCGTTGTAAGAGTACGAGCGGCGCAGGATCTGCGCGCCATTATTCGACGCGCGGTTCGACAGACGCACGTGCGAGTTCTCGGGAATCTGCGGATTGCCGTCCTTATCTTGCGCGTCGAGATCGACGTTGTCGAACTCCTTCTTCTGGCCGATAGGCGCGCCGCTGTACTTGTGGCGGCCGAACACCTGCTCCTGGAAGCCCAGTTCCATCTGGTCCCAGTGCTCCAGCGTGATGCGGATGCGGCGCACCACCGTATAGGTGCCGCCCTGCATCCACGGCGCGTCGGCGGCGGTGGCCCAGACGAACTGGTTCATCGCCTTCGGGTCCGTGGTCGGCGGGTTGTTCGTGCCGTCCTTGAAGCCCATGAGGTTGCGCGGCGTTTGCGCGCGCGGGCCCGAGAGAAAGCCCGCCTGGCCCCAGCGCATCGTCAGGATTCCATAGCCCTGGCGCGCGAGCTGGCGCACCGCGTGGAAAGCGACTTGCGCGTCGTTGGCGCACGCCTGCACGAAGAGATCGCCGCCGGTCTTTTGCGCGATCAGCTGGTCGCCGTTGAAGCGCGGCAGGTCGACGAGCGCGGCAGGGCGCTTGCGCGCGAGACCGTAGCGGTCCTTGTCCTGCGACGTGAAGAGGCCGGGGCCGAAGCCGAAGGTGACCGTGAGGCCCGCCGGGCCGAGGCCCAGCACGTCGCCGGAATCGGGCGCGGGGTGGTCGTCGCCAGTGCCGTCCAGCGAGGCCACTGGCTGCGCCAGGCTCATGCGCGCTGCGGACTCGGTCCACTTGCGCAGCAGGTTGATGACGTCGTCGCGTGAGGTCGTCGTGAGGTCGAAGGCCGCGACATACGTGTGCGCCTGCTGCGGCGTCACGATGCCGCCCTGGTGCTCGCCGTAGAACGGCTCGACGGCGAGCATCGGGTCGGCAGGTATCGCGTGGTGCTTTGCCTCGGCGGCCTGGGCGAGGCCGCTCGTGGCCGCGCCTGCGCCGAGGCTCGCACCGAGCGCGGCACCGGCTTTCAGGAAGCCGCGCCGCGCAGGGCGCGATGGTTGGTTGGGGGTATCGTCGGGGGACATGATTATTTAGCCAGCACGAGAGTGTTTACGTCGTCTTGCACGTAATAGAAGCCGTCGCCTGCCGGGGTCAGCGCGATGCCGAACAGGTCGCCGTTGCCCGGAGGAGTTTGCGCCTTGTCGGTATCGATCCAGCGTGCGTAGAGTTGCTTTGCCGCGACCGGGTCGATCTCGACGACCTGGCCGTTCAAGGCATTCGTCACGAGCAGGTGGCCCTGCGGTGTGGTGATCATGGCGAGCGGACGGTGCAGCAGGCCGTCGGCGGTGAGCTGGCGGCCCACGCCCGCGCTTGTGTCGCGCGTGAGCGGGTCTTCGATCACGTTGATGCGGTTGCCGATTGCGTCGGACACGTAGAGCAGCTTGTTGTCAGCCGAAAGCGCGAGGCCGGTCGGGCCGACGAGGAACACGCCCTTGTCCGCCTGCGCGCCGAAGCCGCTCGCCACCACGGTTTCGCTCTTCAAGGCCGGCGCCTGGCCGCTCGGGATGTCGAGATCAAGGCGCAGCACCGTGGCCTGCTTGAACACAGGCGGATTGCCGTCCGCGCCGCCCACGCCGAAGCCCGCGTTGCTCACGAACAGCGTGGCGTGGTTTCCGTTGTCGACCACGGCCATGTTGCCCCACGGGTCATTGATGTTCGGACTGCTGATGACCTTGGCAATCTTGCCACTGCTGTCGAGCACGATCATGCAGCCCGCGCCCTTGGTGCCGGTCGTGCCGTCGTTGCTCGGTGTGCTCCCCACGATGACCCAGCCCGACTTGAGCATCGTCATCGCGGTCGAAAGCCCAACACCGCCCGGACATTCCTTGAAATCGCGCGGAATCGTTGCGAACAGCGTCATCTGCTTCGTGTCGGGGTGATAGTCGACGATCGTGCTGCCGGTGCCCTGCAGGTTGGCCGCGTTGTTGAAGTTGTCGATCAGCACGTCGCCTTCTTTCACCGTGCCGGAGGAGACCGGCGCGACGAAGATCGCATACGGGTTCTGGTCACCGTTGTCGGGCACAGTGTTGATGAGCGTGGTGTGATGCTTGACGGTCTCGAGCAGGCCCTGCGGGTCGGCGTGAGCGGCCAGCGGCGCGCCGGCGAGCGCCGCCGCGGCGGCAAGCGCGAGCGCGGAGCGGACCGCGTGGACCGTGCATTGCAGGAGCGTGCGCGTAGCGTGTTTCATACTGAATCTCCGTGCCTCGCGCGGCCGGCGCGCACGTCGGCAGGAAAACGCGAGGACTTGGGGTTGAACATAGGTCGGTTGCGCTTTCGTGGACTTAGAACGTGATGTTGGTCCGCACGCCGATCACGAACGTATTGCGCAGCGGCGCGGTCGGATCCTGCGGATTCTGGCCGGCGCCCGCGTTGAACGTGTATTGCGCGTCGGCCTGGAGAATCCACCACGGTGTGACCTGGTACTGATAGGTGGCTTCGAGCGCCGTTTCCTGCGTGCGCACGCCGTATGGACCGCCGGTGAACATCTGCTGGTCGAGGTCGAGGTTGTGCACATTGTTGCCGACCTTGATGTACGTGGCGGCAAGGCCCACGCTGTCGTTGTCGCGGCCCTTGAACGGCGCTTTCATCACAATGCCGAGGTTGGCCGCGAGGCTCACGAGATTGCGGTCGCCGGGCGCGCCCATCACGCGCGCGAATACGCCGATGCTGCGCGGCTCGTCCGGGTCGGGACGCCAGATCATCTGGTCGGCCACCGCATAGAAGCTGTAGTTGCCCTGGTGCTGCGCCGGGATGCCGGTCGAAGCCGGATTCGCGAGCGAAAGGCCCGTGTTGTCGAAACGCTGGTCGGCGAACGAGTTGTTGTTGTACCAGAAGCCAAGCTTGTAGGTGCCGGGCAGGCCGTGATTGTCCGCACTGACCAGCTCGCCTTCGGACGGCTGGTTGATGGCGTATTGCAGCTCGCCGATCCACAACGTGCCGTTGTGCAGATTGAAGTTCGTACCGCTAAGGTTGTTCGGATCATTGCCGAGCGGGTCGCCCGAGAACACGCCTGCGAGCGCCGTCAACGAAGGCGTGATCTGCCCGCGTACGCGCACGCCGAGACCCGCTAGCGGATAGGCGGGGCCGCCCGAGGGCATGTCGTACGAAGGCAGCGCCGGCCAGCCGAACATCGTGTTGATGAAGAGCGCCCCGTACTGGCTCACGATGAATTCCTGGTCGAGACTCTGCTGACCGATCTTCACGTCGAGGCGCTTGTCGAAGAACGATTGCTGGTACCACAGCTCCCACAGGCGCGTGGTCGGCGTCGCTTCAATGCCGCTCGCCGTGTTGAGCGTGCCGAGGTTCGACGTGCTCAGATTGGTGCCGTGGATCTGCAGGGCGCTCACGTTGAAGAGGCCGCCCGGAATGCCGAGCGCCTTGCTCGTGTCGACCTGCACCGTCGCCGTCGTGAGGCCGTCGTACGCGCCGCCGGTCTTGAGGCCGCCGCGCAGGTTCGCGAGGTACTCGCTCGTCTCCGTGAGCTGGAATGTGACACCGTATTTGCCGAGCCACGGCCGCAGGCCGCCCATGTCGCCGAGCATGTTCTGGCGCGACCAGAAGCCGGTCCAGAAGTTCGACGGCTGCGCCTGAATGGCGAGGTCGGCTTCCGGGGCTTCAGGGGCGGCGTCGGGGTTCGCATTGCTTTGTGCGCGGGCGGCTCCGCACGCGAAAGTCGCGCTCGCGGCGAGCACAGCAATGGCGCGCAACGCCGGTGCTCGCCGACGCGCCGGGCGGCCCTGCGCTGCGCTGCGCGAGCAGGCCAGCGCAGGCACGCGGACGGTTCGGGTCAATTCCATCGTATTCCTTACTTATTGAAATGATTGCTTGATTGATCGCGTTGGCATTTGTTATTCGCAAGCCGCTGAATACCCGACATCTCCAGACGGCGCCATCGTACTAACAGTGAATGCGAGCGTCAACAAAAACGAGAATGATTCTCAACTGTTTTACGCTTACTTTACGCAGAATCATCGTCATCCTTACGAATTGCTGTCTTTCTCGTGTTTTAACATTACAGATCGTTAGTTTTCGCCGAATTAGTCAGGCGAATGAAGTCGCTTATCATCACGCGTGTGAACGCACGTTCACCGCTCGAACTTCAAAACAAACTGGCTCCATGACCGACATTTCCCCACGCTACGAACTCGATCTCGACGCGTACTTCGCCCGCATCGGTTACGACGGCGCAGATCGCTCAGCGACCCTCGCCGTGCTGCGCGATCTGCACCGTCTCCATCCGCTCGCCATATCGTTCGAGAATCTCGATCCCCTTGCCGGACGGCGCGTGTCGGTCAAGTTGCCGGACATCGTCGAGAAACTCGTAGCGCGGCATCGGGGCGGCTATTGCTTCGAGCACAACACCTTGTTCGCGCATGTGCTCATGCAACTGGGCTTTACGGTGACCCCGCTCGCCGCACGTGTGCTATACGGACGTGAACCCGACGCACGTACGCTGCGCACGCATATGCTGCTGCGCGTGGAAGCCGAGGGTGACTCGTGGCTCGTAGACGTGGGTTTTGGCGGCGCGACCCTGTGCGCGCCGCTCTTGCTTTCCAGCGAAGCGCAACAGCAAACGCCGCACGAACCCGCGCGGCTGGTGACGCTTTCGGCCAATGAGCGCAAGCTCGAACTGTTCGACGGCGAAAAGTGGTTCGATGTCTATCGCTTCGAATTGACGCCCGCGGAGTGGGTCGATTACGAAGTGGCGAACTGGTACACGTCGGCGTCGCCTGAGTCGTTCTTCACGTTCAGCCTGATTGCGTGCATCGCGCGCGAAGGCGGCCGCGCGATCCTGTTCAACGAGGGCTTTACTGAGCGCGACGCACAAGGCCAGGTGAGCGAGGAGCGTACGATTGCAAACGGAGCGGAACTCGCGCAATGTCTGCGCGAACGCTTCGGCATCGATCTCGCGCGCGGCGAAGCAGCGCAGCGTATCGACGCCGACGCGCTCTATGCGCGGATGACGTCGCACAGCGCGCAACAGTAAGCGCGAGTCAGCGTACGACGCGACGCTGCGCCCGCGCGCAAGGAGGGCATCATGACCGAGCTGAAAATGACGAAAGCGCTGATGGCGAAGCTGTTCGTGCAAGTCGTGGTCTGGTTCGGATTGATGGGCGTGCTGTTGTTCGTTTCGGCGGGTACGCTGGCGTGGACGGGGGCGTGGCTGTGGCTCATCGAGTGGGCGTTGTGCGGCGTGTGGATCGGCCTGTGGCTTGGGCGCGAAGATCCGGGCCTCCTTGTCGAGCGCCTCGCGCCCTTTGCGCAACGCACGCAGCAGCCGTGGGACCGCGTGTTCATGCGGTGCGTCTCAGTGGGTTTTTGCGCGTGGCTGTGCCTGATGGGAATCGACGCCGTGCGCATGGGCTGGTCGCGTGTGCCGCTGTGGCTCAGTGTGCTCGGCGCCATCTTCATCTTCGTCGATATCTACGCGACGCGCGCGGTCTTTGCGGCGAACCGCTTTGCAGCGCCCGTAGTGAAGATTCAGAGCGAACGCGGGCATACGGTCAGCGACACCGGCCCGTATGCCTACGTGCGTCACCCAATGTATGGCTTCGCGCTGCTCTTTCTCGCCGGCACGCCGCTCATGCTCGGTTCGTGGTGGGGGCTTGCTTGCGTGCCCTTCATGGTCGTGGGGATCGGCTATCGCGCGGTGCGGGAAGAACAGACGCTCGCGGAGAATCTGCCCGGCTACCGCGACTACCTGGCGCGCGTGCGTTATCGCTTCGTGCCGGGCATATGGTAGTGCACAGGTAGTGCGAGACTAGCGCGTGGCGGGCGAACTCAGGGCTTGCGCGTAACGGCGATAGAGCCAGGCGAGCGCCGTGGTGGTGAGCAGCGCGAACACGATGTTGCCGATGCTCTGGCCAATGGCGAGCGCGGTGAGCCAACCCGGCTGCCGCACGATTTCGGGCGAGACGCCTGCGAGGCCCATGCCGATCAGCACGAGCAGGCCGCACACCGCGATGGGCAGCGCGGCGACGAAGGTGACTCCAAAGAGGCTCCAGAAGTGCCCGCGGCTGTCGCGCCATGCTGCGCCGAAGGCGATCGGGCTACCGACTGCAAGCGCCGGAAAGAGCAGCGAGAGGCGCACCGCCACGAACATCCAGATCGCAATGACCACGAGAAAGAGGAACGCCGCGCCGCCCTGGTATTGCGGCCGCAGCACGACCCACAGCACGAGCGCGAATGCGCCGAGCGCGACCGCCAGGATGAGGCCGACCGCGAAAATGCGCAGGAACGGCTTGGCCCCGGCTGGCATGAGCGGCGCGCTGCGCTCGCCTAGCAGCACGAAGCGCGAGATCTTGAGCGTGAACCAGAGGTAGACAAGCGAATTCAGGAGCGAGGCGAGATTGCCGAGCGCAATGAGCCCTGCGGAGGGCGTCGCGCCTTCGGCCGGCACGGGCCGCCCGGCGAGCCCGAACCAGCCGAGCGCCGCGTAGATCACGAAGGTCCCCACGACGAGAAACGGCATTTGCACGGCGGCCTGCCAGGCGCTCGCCCATGCGCGCTTGACGCATTCCATGAAGGTCATCTGTTGCATGAGGTTTCGCACGGGTGACAGAGAGCCTACAGTCTAACGCGGCGCCGTGAAATCGAGCGCGCTCGTGCAAATCCGCTTGCGCAAATCACTTTACGGCGAACAGCGTGAGGTTCATGAAGACCTTGAACGCGAACCCGAGCGACACGGCCGCGCCCACGCCCGCACACCAGAGGAGTACGAACCAGAGCCAGCCGGGCAGCGCCCGGCGCGCAATGTTAGTGGTAGTGATGGGTGTCGCCATGACGCACCTTGCCTCTAAAAACCCAGTAACCGAGCATCGTGTACGCAAGGATGATCGGCAGAATGAACGCTGCGCCCGCGAGCGTGAACATCTGGCTCTCGCGCGGCGCGGCGGCTTCCCACAGCGTGAGGCCCTGCGGAATCGCGTAGGGCCACAGGCTCACGAGCAGGCCCGCATAGCCGAGCAGCACGAGCCCGATGGCCGCGATAAAGGGCGTCTTGTGATGGCGCGCATGCACGGCCCAGCGCATCCACGCGGCGCAGGCGAGCACGAGCAGCGGCACTGGCGCGAGACGCCAGAAGAGGCCCGAACGGAACCAGCGTTCGGCGATGGCCGGGTCCTGCAGCGGCGTCCACAGGCTCACGAGCGCGATGAAGCCGAGCAGCATGACCGTGAGCGGCCAAACGAGCTTGCGCAGGCGGCGCTGCAGGTCACCCTCGGTCTTCGCGACGAGCCAGCAGCAGCCGAGCAACGCATAGGTCGCGACCAGCCCGAAGCCCGAGAGCAGGCTGAAGGGCGTGAGCCAGCCGAATGCGTCGCCGGCGAACTGGCCACCGTCCATCGGGATGCCTTGCAGGAATGCGCCGAGCGCGATGCCCTGGAAGAACGCCGCGCCCGTCGAGCCGCCAATGAACGCGAGGTCCCACAGATGCTTCGTGCGATTGGCCTTGGCGCGAATCTCGAACGACACGCCGCGGAATATCAGGCACGCGAGCATGAACACGAGCGGCAGGTAGAGTGCGGAAAGCACGGTCGAGTACACCACGGGGAACACGGCGAAAAGCCCCGCGCCGCCGAGCACGAGCCAGGTCTCGTTGCCGTCCCACACGGGGGCGACCGTGTTCATCATGAGATCGCGCTCTTCCTCGTCGGGAAAGAGTGGAAACACGATGCCGATGCCGAGATCGAAGCCGTCCAGCACCACGTAGAGAAGAACGCCGAGCGCGATGATCGCGGCCCAGATGACGGTGACATCCATTTGCTTGCTAGCCTCGTAACGATGAATGCGGGGAGCCTCAGGCGTCGATCAGCTGATCGGCGGCGGACATGGGGCGGCGTGCGGTCTGACTCACGGTGAGCGCAGGGTGCGCCACACGCGGTTCACGGGGCTCGTGGGGCGAATGTGGCTTGGTGTCGGGCAGAGCAGGACCCTTGCGCAGAAGCTTGAGCAGGTAGTAAATGCCCGTGCCGAACACGAGGAAGTACACCGCCACGAACGCCATCAGCGAAATGCCCACCTGTTGCGCCGTGAGCGGCGACACCGCTTGCGCCGTGCGCATCACGCCGTAGACGACCCACGGCTGACGGCCGGCTTCGGTCGTGACCCAGCCCGCGAGCAGCGTGATGAAGCCCGTCGGTCCCATGGCGAGCACGAAGCGCTGGAAACCGCGCGATTCGTAGAGCGTGCCACGGCGGCGCAGCACCCAGCCGATCACACCGAGCAGAATCATCAGGATCCCTAAGCCGACCATGACGCGGAAGCTCCAGAACAGCAGTGGCGAATTGGGCCGCTCGTCGGCGGGGAAGGACTTGAGTCCCTTGATCTCGCCGTCCCAGCTATGCGTGAGGATCAAGCTGCCCAGGTGGGGAATGGAAACGGCGTAGCGCGTCGTCTCGGCCTGCATGTCGGGAATGCCGAACAGATTGAGCGCCGTGCCGCCTTGTTCGGTATCCCAAATGCCTTCGATCGCGGCGATCTTGGCGGGCTGATATTCGCGTGTGTTCAGGCCGTGCGCATCGCCCACGAAGGCTTGCACCGGCGCGAGCACGAGCAGCAGGCCGAGCGCCATCGAGAACATCTTCTTGATGGCGGGGTCGCGCCGCCCCTTGAGCAGATGCCATGCGCCGCTCGCGGCCACGACGAGCGCGGCCACGATGAATGCGGCGATCGCCATGTGCGCGAGACGGTACGGGAACGACGGATTGAAGATGACCTTGAACCAGTCCACCGGCACGACGTGACCATCGACGACCTTGAAGCCTTGCGGCGTCTGCATCCAGCTATTCGAGGCGAGGATCCAGAACGTGGAAATGAGCGTGCCGATGGCGACCATCAGCGTCGCGCCGAAGTGGGCGCGCGGGCTCACGCGGTTCCAGCCGAACAGCATGATGCCGAGGAAGCCCGCTTCGAGAAAGAACGCGGTCATGACTTCGTACATCAGCAGCGGTCCGGTGATGGGGCCCGCGAACGACGAAAAGCCCGACCAGTTGGTGCCGAACTCATAGCTCATGACGACGCCGGACACGACGCCCATACCGAATGCCACGGCGAAGACCTTCGACCAGAAGAGGCAGAGGTCCTTGTAGAACGGTTGGCGCGTTTTGAGCCAGCAGGCTTCGAGCACGGCGATGAAACTCGCGAGGCCGATGGAGAGCGCCGGAAAGACGATATGAAACGAGACGGTGAAGGCGAACTGCAGCCGGGCCAGGTCGAAGGCGGAAAGTGACGTGTGCATATGCGTGCCTGTTGCTTGCTTACCGGGAAAAGCGCGGGAGAAACGTCGCACGGCGTGGCAGTGGGGGCGCTGCGCTTGCTTGCGATGGACGTAAGCGTAGGGGAACGGCGAAGGTTTTGCTGCGCTGCGACGTGCGCCAGCGTGTCGCAGTCGTCAATATCAACAAGACCAAAACATGCGCTAACGCATTGATACAGATCAATTTAGATTAAGCGCTCGTTGTGCAGAGGGGATGTGCGAACGGTGTTGCGCTGCGTCAATACACCGCGCAGCCGCATGGGGTGCGGCAATGTGCCTCGGCGTGAGGCGTGAGGAATCGTGCGGGGAGAATTCAGGCGCGCCTGGCGGCGCGAGCAGTGCGTGCGACGCCAGGCGGAAAAGATAAGGAATGCGATAGAAGTGGCGGCGTCAGCGCGGATCGCTCCACAGCTTGCCCGCCGTCGCCCAGTTTTCCGGCTTCACGTCGTGAAAGATGATGTCGACGGATTGCGGCTCGACGCCGAGCACCTTGCACGTGGTCTCGGTCAAGGCGGCGGCGAGCTGGCGTTTTTGTTCGACGCTGCGGCCTTCGAACATTTCGATGTGGAATGTCGGCATGCGGGTCTCCTTGAAAAGTTGGCGAGGCGATGGAATTGGCGCGATCAGTCGCGGTATGACGAATCGATGCGATCGAGCTTGCGCAGCAGCGCCGGCCATTCGAGCACGCCTTCGATCGCGCCGTCGTCGCGCAACTGCTCGGCCGTGCGTTCGGCCACCTCGGGCGGCGGCACGACGAGCGGCACGCCGCCGGCCTGCGCCTGCAACTGGATTTCGCAGCCCTTGACGAGCGTCGCCATCAGCACATAGGCTTCGGCCACCGTGCGGCCGGTGGTGAGCGTGCCGTGATTGCGCAGCAGCATGGCCGGGTGCGCGCCCAGGCTTGCCGTGAGGCGCGTGCCTTCGGCGGGCGTGAAGGCGAGGCCTTCGTAGTCGTGCCATGCAAGCTGGCCGTAAAAACGCAGCGCGTGCTGCGAGGCGGGCAAGAGGCCGTCGCGCTGCATCGATACGGCGATGCCCGCTGTATTGTGCAGATGCATCACGCACACGGCGTCGGGCCGCGCGAGATGGACGGCCGCGTGCAGCGCGAAGCCGGTGGCGTTCACGGGATGCTCGCTTTCGCCGACGATACGGCCTTCGGTGTCGATCTTCACGAGGTTCGAGGCGCGCACTTCGTCGAAGGCGAGGCCGAACGGATTGATGAGGAAGCGGCCCGCCTCGCCCGGTACGGCGGCGGAGACGTGCGTGTAGATGAGGTCGTCCCAGCCGTTGAGCGCGATGAGGCGGTAAGCGGCGGCGAGATCGACGCGCAGTTGCTGCTCGGCGGCGGAGCGCGGCGCGGTCTCGGCGCAGGTGCTCGTCGGGCGATGGGCGAAAGACATGGCGATTCCTTCAGCGGACGATGGACTCTTCAGACGGCGTGGATGACGCAGATTGCGCGCGCAGGCGTCGCGCCGCCGCGTGCACGCTCCAGCTTGCCAGCACGAACGGTGCGGTCAGCGCGGGCAGTCCGCAGCGCACGGCGGCCAGATGCAGGGCCGCGGCGAGCATGGTCGCACAGATCGCGGCGCGTGTGCCGAGCGCGCAGACCGCGAGTGCGGCGAGCGCGCCGTTGAAGCCCGCAAAGCCCGCGCCGAAGGCGTCCGGGCTCGCGCCGCACGCGAGTTCGAGCGCGCTCGCGAGCGCCGCGCCGCCGAGCGCGTAGGCTGCTGCGCGCCGCGACGACCAGGCGATACCCGCGAGCACGCATAGGCCCGCCGCCGCGCCCGATGCGAAGGTGGTTTGCGCGAGGCCGCTCAACACGCCGGCGGCGGCGTGTGCGGCGGCCGCAAGCGGTGTGCCGTGTGAGGAAAGCGGTGCTGCGGCGATTGCGCTGGCGATGGGGGCGTTGCCGGGGTGCAGCGGCAGCCAGATCCAGGTCGCGATGAGGCAGGGCGCGGAATACAGGCCGAGCCGGGCGCGAGCGAGACGGCGGTTCAACGGCCCGGCGATCCACGCGCTCGCGCCGCCCGCGATGAGCGCAAGCGCGGCCGCCGTGCCCGCATCGCCGACGAAGGTGAACGCCGCGAGCGCCGCGAGCGCGCCGTTGTAGCCTGCGAGGCCATCGTGGATCGCCGTTTCGGCGTGGCCCGCCACGAGCGCGCAGACGTTGGCCGCAGCGGCGCCGAGCAGGGCGGCGAAAGCCAGCCGCCAGTCGGTGAGCGCGAGCGCCGCAAACAGGCACGCGCCCGTTCCCGCGTGCGATTGCAGCACGATCTGGCCGAGGCTGCGCAGAAGCGCGCTGACAGCGGCGGTATCGGCAGTGTCGCCGGAAGCGGCGGAAAATCGGGTGGACATGGCGAAGGCGTGGCGTGCGGGTACGGGCGAGTGCGGCCCCGGTGCGAGGCGCACGGCCGGCCAGAATGCGAGCATAGGCGATGCAGACCGCTTCGCGCATGCGCGCGCGTTGATAGTCGCTATTTGCCGGCGAGGCGCGTTAGCGAGCCGGTTTTGCCTGCGGCGTTACGATACGTGCACGGCGGTCACGGTGACCATCACTGAAAGCGAGGCGAACGATGCGTGAAGTGCGTTGGGCATCCGAGACGGGCGAGGGTATCGAGCATCTGGCGTTCGATGCGCATTGCGGCCCGAAGTTTGGCGAAACAGGCGACACGATCCGTGCGGAAAGCGTCGTCGTCGGCGAGCGCTACGGCAAATCTTATGGCCTGTGCTACGCCATCGAGTGCGACGCGCAGTGGCGCGTGCGCTGGGCGGCGTTTCGCGTGATGGGCGGCCGCTCGCTCGTGCTCCACAGCGACGGCCTGGGCCATTGGCGAGACGGCGAGGGGCGCGCGCTGGAAGCGCTCAACGGCTGCATCGACATCGACATTGCCGCGACGCCGTACACGAACACGCTGCCGATCCGGCGTCTGGGCCTCGCGCGCGGCGAGCGCCAGCCGATTCGCGTGGTGTACATCGCCGCGCCCGAGCTGGAGCCAAAGCCCGCCGAGCAGGCCTATGTCTGCATCGAGCGCGATCGTGAATACCGTTACGAGGGCATCTTTCGCGACTTCACGGCGAACCTGCGCGTGGACGAAGATGGGCTCGTGATCGACTATCCCACGCTGTTCCGGCGCTTGCCAGCGCCTTAGTGCGCAAGCTTATGCTGCGCCGCCCGCGCTCTTGCCGAACAGCAACTGTTCGACCAGCGTGTTGTCGATGGTTTCGTTGTTGAGCGTGCGCGCGAGCAGTTCGCCCGCGAGCAGTTGGGGCGAAAACACCATATCTGGCTGCAAAAGACGCAGCCGCTGCAGGTTGCGGCTGTCGTTGACGAGCGCCACGGTGCGCACCTTCGGCGCGATCTCCTTGATCGCGAGAATCACGAAGGCGTTCTCGGCGTCGTCCGAGCGTAGCGCGAGTGCGGCGAGCGCGGTTTCGGCGCCCGCGTCGTGCAGCGTGGCGGTGTCGCTCGCATCGCCGATGATGAGATCCGCCTGCGGCGGATAGTTGTGCGGTGTATTCGGCGCGACGATCACGGTCGCCGCGTAGCCGCGCTTGAGGAGCCCCGCGTACACGCTATGCGCGAGCGGCGAGGCGCCGACGATCAGATAGTGGTTCTTGCGGGTCACGTTGGAAATGCCTCCCTTCACGATGCGTTTCAAATGGCCGCCGATCACGGGCCCGATCACGGCGCTGATCGAAGTCGCGAACACGGTGATGCCTAGCACGATGATCGACGCCGTGAAAAGCCGCGCGGTGTCCGAGCGCGGCACGATATCGCCGTAGCCGACGGTGGACATCGACACGATCGAGAAGTAGAACGCCGTGACGAGGTTGCGGATAGGCGGGTCGAAATCGTCGCCGAGATACAGCGAGCCGAACACCGCATAGACGACCAACGAGCCAATGCTCAGGAACGCGAACAGCGAGCCCACGGCGACGCTCGCGCGATCGAAGCGGCGCCAGTAGTAGATGAGCGCGCAGGCCAGTGCGAGCGAGAAGCCGGCGAGCGCGTGGCTGCGATAGTCGCCCCACAGGCAGATGCTGGCTGCGCCGGCAAGCAGCACCAGTGATAGCACCCACGCCACGCGCGCGCGCAGCGCGATGCCGAACGACATCATCGTGAGGCCGGTCGCAACGAGCGCCTGGGGCAGCGCGAGCACGCCGAACGCGTTGATGAGCGTGATCCAGTCGTCGAACCAGTTGCCGCGCGCGTGTTCGAGCGCTTTCTGCGCGACCGGGCGCACCAGCAGCAGGCCGTCGATCACCAGCAGCAAGGCCAGGTAGCCATGCGGCACTAGCCCTCTGGCGTAGCCGCGCAGGCGGCGCGCGCAGGCGTTCATTGCTGCGCTTGTTGCGTCGATTGCGTCGGTTGCGTGGGTTGCCCGGGTTCTGCCGGTTGCGTCTGCACGATGTGCAGCTCGCGCGTGCGCAGGGGCAGCGAGCAGTGCGCGTCATTGAGCGCCTGACGCACCTTGCGCGAAAGCTCCCAGCGCATGTCCCAGAAGGTGTCGATGTTCGACCACACGCGCACGTTGAGCACGGCGGTGCTGTCGTCGAAGCGCGCCACCATCACTTGCGGCGCGGGCGAGGCCAGCACGCGCGGGTCGGCGGCGGTGAGCATGCGCAGAGCGTCCATGGCGCGGTTCACGTCGTCGCGCACCGACACTTCCACTTCGAGGTCGAGCCGGCGCGTGGGATTGCGGCTGTAGTTGCGGATCGAATTGCTCCACAGCGCGCCATTCGGCACGTACTCGCAGATGCCGTCGGGTTTCGTGAGGCGCGTGGTGAAGAGGTTCACTTCCTCGACGGTGCCCGCGACGCTGGCGCCGGCGCCGCCGTCGATATAGTCGCCGACCTTGAACGGCCGCAGCAGCAACAGCATGATGCCGGCCGCGATGTTCTGCAGCGTGCCTTGCAGCGCGAGACCGATGGCGAGACCGGCCGCGCCGAGCACCGCGACGATGCTGGCGGTCTGGATGCCGATTTGCGAGAGTGCGCCGATGACGGCGACGAGTCGCACGCCCCACACGGCGGTGTCGCGCACGATGGGGCGCAGCGTGGGGTCGATGCCGCCGCCGCGCCGCGCGATCCAGTTGGCCACGCGCCGGGAGAACCACCAGCCGAACCAGAGGATCGCGAAGGCCGCGCATAAGCGCAGCGCAAGCGCGGAGAGCGCGTCCCACAGGAAGCCCCAATTGGCCGGGTGCAGCTGTTCGAGGAAGGGTTGCATGGCGAATCAGTCCTTGTCTTCGGAGCCTTGAGTCCGGCTCCGTTGCGAAAGGACGTATTGTACGAGCGGCGTTTCGCTTGCGGCGCGCGCGCGGCGTGCGGCCATGCTTTTGCGCGTCGCGCGTCAGCCTATGGGCGGCGTATCCGCGCCGGGCCCGAGCGTGCGCTGCATGAGCGCGGTGTCGCGCCACTCGCCGTGCTTGAAGCCGACGCCGCGCAGCGTGCCGGTCAGCGCGAAACCCAGGCGCTCGTGCAGTTTGAGCGAGCCGCCGCGCGGGTCGGCGACCACGGCGATCATCTGCCGCCACGGGCCTGCCTCGCAGCGCTCGATCAGCGCGTTAAGCAGCGTGTGGCCGAGTCCGCGGCCGCGAAAGGCCTCGTCGATATAGATCGAGTCTTCGACCGTGAAGCGGTACGCCGGACGTGGCCGGTAGGGCGTGGCATAGCAGTAGCCCGCCACGCGGCCGTCGATCTCGGCGATGAGCCAGGGCAGGCCGTGTTCGCGCACGGCGGCGTGGCGGCGCAGGAGTTCTTCGAGCGAGGGCGGCGTTTCCTCGAACGACGCCGTGCCGTGCAGCACGTGGTGCGCGTAGATCGCGGCGATGGCGGGAAAGTCGTCGGCGGTGGCGTCGCGCACGTGCGCGTCGGAGCGTGGGTTCATCGGTTGGAACGAGGCGCGAAGGCAAATGGGAAGGAGGTTTGCGTTCCTCACTATGCCTCGCGCGGGCGCGCTTTTGAAGCGCGCCAAAAAAGTCTGATCTAGACGCGCTGCGTGCCCGCGCGATTCGCGACAGAGGAAGCGCGGCTCGCGCGCCCGAAGCGCCGCGCGCCTGCCACGCACGCGATCACCACGGCGGTGACGGCGATCATCGCGGGCGGCACGGACTCGTGCAGCAGGAGCGCCGCGAGCACGAAGCCGAAGAACGGCTGCAGCAACTGCAATTGCCCAACACCCGCAATGCCGCCGAGCGCGAGCCCGCGATACCAGAATACGAAGCCGATCAGCATGCTGAAGAGCGACACATAGGCGAGCCCCCACCACGAGGCCGCGCCCACCGCGGCGAACGACGCGGGACGCAGCCACCATGCGAGCGGCGCCATCACGGGCAGCGAGATCACGAGCGCCCAGCAGATCACCTGCCAGCCGCCCAGGCGCCGCGAGAGCCGCGCGCCTTCCGCATAGCCGAGTCCGCACACGACGATCGCGGCGAGCATGAGCGCGTCGCCAAGCGGCGAGGCGTCGATGCCATGGCGCAGCGCGAACGCCACCACGGCGGCGCTTCCCGCCGCAGAAAAGATCCAGAAGGCCGGCTGCGGACGCTCGCCCGCACGCAGCACGCCGAACAAGGCCGTGGCGAGCGGCAGCAAGCCGACGAACACGATGGCGTGCGCCGAGCTTACGTGCTGGAGCGCAAGCGCCGTGAAGAGCGGAAAGCCCACCACCACGCCGAGCGCAACGATGACGAGCGGCCAGACCTCGGCGCGCGCGGGCCGCGCCGCGCGCAGCGCGAGAAGCAGCACCACGCTGAGCCCGCCCGCGATGGTCGCACGCACGCCGGTGAGGAACACGGGGTCGAGGCCAAGCACGGCGAGCCGTGTGGCGGGCAGCGAGCCGCTGAAAATGAGGACGCCTGCAAGGCCGCAGAGCCAGCCGTCGGTGGTGGGATCGAGCGTTTTTCGCATGGGCTTTGGCAAGGGGAAATATCGGAGATCGATCCGCTGATGATGCGCGCCGCGCCGCACGAAGGTAAGCTACAGATCAGTACAATTTGTTCAAACTGTATTGAACACGGAGCAGTACAGATGAAAGACAGATCGAGGACGCAAGCCCTGCCCATGACGCGCGTCGAGCAGGTGATGCAGGCGCTGCGCGAGCGCATTGCCGCGCGGGCGCTGGCCGCGGGCGCGCGCGTGCCGTCCATCCGGGCGATGAGCGAGCAGCTTGGCGTGTCGAATTCGACGGTGGTGGAGGCCTACGAGCGCCTCGTCGCCGAAGGCGTGCTCGTCGCGCGGCGTGGCGCGGGATTTTTCGCGGCCGGGCACGCGCCGCCGCTCGCACTCGCCGCGCTCGGGCCGCAGCTCGACCGCGAGATCGATCCGCTCTGGCTCACGCGCCAGTCGCTGCAGACCGAGGCCGACGCGCTGCGGCCCGGCTGCGGCTGGCTGCCCGCCTCGTGGCTGCCGCAGGACGCTGTGCGGCGCGCGCTGCGCGCCCTCGCACGCGACCCGCGCGCGCCGCTCACCGATTACGCGTCGCCGCTCGGCCTACCGGCGCTGCGCCAGCAACTGGCATGGCGGCTCGGGCAGCACGGCGTGGAGGCCGCGCCCGGGCAGATCGTGCTGACCGACGGCGGCACCCAGGCGCTCGACCTGCTGTGCCGCTTTCTGCTGGAGCCGGGCGACACAGTGCTCGTTGACGACCCGTGCTACTTCAATTTCCAGGCCCTGCTGCGCGCGCATCGCGTGCGCGTGGTCGGCGTGCCGTACACGCCGGCGGGCCCGGATCTCGCCGCGTTCGAGCGCACGCTGGCCGAATCGCGCCCGCGCCTTTACGTGACGAACTCGGCGGTCCACAACCCCACTGGCGCGACGCTCGCGCCCGCCGTCGCGCATCGACTGCTCAAGCTCGCGGAGGAACACGACCTCCTGATCGTCGAGGACGACATCTTCGCCGATTTCGAGATCGAGCCCGCGCCGCGCCTCGCGGCCTTCGACGGGCTCGCGCGCGTCGTGACGATCGGCAGCTTTTCGAAGACGATGTCGGCGGCGGCGCGCTGCGGTTTCATTGCGGCGCGCGCCGACTGGATCGAGCCGCTCGTGGATCTCAAGCTCGCGGTCTCGTTCGGCAATGGGGAGATGGTGGCCGAGCTGGTGCACCGCTTGCTCGTGGACGGCACGTATCGGCGGCATCTGGACGGCTTGCGCGCGAAGCTCGCCGACGCCATGGGCGACACGCTGCAGCGGCTTTCGGCTTTGGGCCTGACCGCATGGACGCGTCCGCAGGCGGGCTTATTCGTATGGGCGCGGTTGCCGGACGGACTCGACGCCGCGCAGATCGCGCGCGAGGCGTTGGCGGAAGGCGTGGTGCTCGCGCCGGGCAACGTGTTCAGCGTGTCGCGCAGCGCGGGCGATTTTCTGCGTTTCAATGTTTCGCAGTGCAATCGTCCGAAGGTCTACGAAACATTACAGCGCGCGATGGAGCGGGTGGCGCAGCCTGCATGAAGCGGCCGCGCCCGTGTATCACGGTTCGTGTCGCAGATAGCCTTCCTTCGACGGATCGCGCATGCGCCACGAGACGATCAGCGAAATCGCGCACAGTGCAGTCACGTACCAGTAGAACGTGGACTCGCTGCCGACCGACTTGAACCACAGCGCGACGTATTCGGCCGAGCCGCCGAACAGCGCGTTCGCTACCGCGTAAGAGAGGCCCACGCCCATCGCACGCACTTCGGGCGGGAACATCTCGGCCTTGATGAGGCCGCTGATCGACGTGTAGAAGCTGACGATCGCCAGCGCCGCCGTGATCAGCGCGAACGCGGCCACAGGGCTCGACACGTCCTTGAGCGCGTGCATGAGCGGCACCGTGCCGATCACCGCGAATGCGCCGAACAGGATCATCGACGTGCGGCGGCCGATCTTGTCGGAAAGCGCACCGAACACCGGCTGCATCAGCATGTAGACGAAGAGCGCGCAGGTCATCACGTTGCTGGCGGTTTTCGCGTGCATGCCGGCCGTGTTCACGAGGTACTTCTGCATGTAGGTCGTGAACGTGTAGAAGATCAACGAGCCGCCCGCCGTGAAGCCCACCACCGTGAAGAACGCGCCCTTGTGCTGCCACACGCCGCGAATCGTGCCCGCGTCGCGCTTGTGGCGCGACTCGCTCGTCGAGGTTTCGTTGAGCGACTTGCGAAGGTAGAGCGAGATCAGCGCGGCGAATGCGCCGACCACGAACGGAATGCGCCAGCCCCAGGCCTTCAGTTCTTCGGTGGAAAGCGTTTGCTGCAGGATCACGAGCACGAGGAGCGCACAGAGCTGGCCGCCGATCAGCGTGACGTACTGGAACGACGCGAAGAAGCCGCGCCGGCCCTTGAGCGCGACCTCGCTCATGTAGGTCGCGCTCGTGCCGTACTCGCCACCCACCGAAAGCCCCTGGAAGAGCCGCGCGAGCAGGAGCAGGAACGGGGCGAACGCGCCGATCTGCGCGTAGGTGGGCAGCATGGCGATCACGAGCGAGCCGCCGCACATCATGAGCACCGAGATCATCATCGCGGTGCGGCGGCCGTGGCGGTCGGCGATGCGGCCGAACAGCCAGCCGCCAATGGGGCGCATGAGGAAGCCCGCGGCGAACACGCCGGCGGTGTTGAGCAACTGCGTGGTGGTGTTGCCGCTCGGAAAGAACGCGGGCGCGAAATACAGCGCGCAGAACGAGTAGATATAGAAGTCGAACCACTCGACGAGATTGCCCGACGAGGCGCCGACGATGGCGAATACGCGTCGTCTCGTGTCTTGCGCGGATAGCGTGGCTTGGTCGGTCTGGACGTCCATGGGCGGGTCTTCTCCTTCGTTGTGTGTTTTGTGGCGAGCGGCCGTCATGCAGCCGTCGCGAGAGTTGGAACGCGCGCCGCCGGGTCCGGCGCGCGATGCCCGCGATTTTAGCTAACTGTAATTAAATGTGTGGAAAATGTAATGATTGTGCGAGAGCGGGCCACGAACTGGCCCCATCAGGCCCCATCAGGCCGATGTGATGCCGGTTCGCGTGGCCCCAAAAAAAGCCAGCGGGGCCCGCTGGCTTTGGGAGGAAGCAAGGAGGTGCGCTCAATGCTGCTTGCGCAGCGGCACGTCGCGCAACAGCAACGACAGCGCGAACGAGAACACCACCACGACCGCAGCCGCGAGATAAACCGTGTGCAGCGCGCCGGCGAACGCATCGAGATACTGCGCGTGCAGCGTGGGCGGCAGATGGTGGATCACGTCGGGCGTGAGCGGCTGCGGCAGTTCCACGTCGGCGGTAAGCACCTTTTCGAGCCGCGCGTGCAGTCCGTGCGAGAACACGGCGCCGAACGCGGCCACCCCCACCGAGCCGCCAATCGAACGGAACAGCGTCGCGCCCGACGTGGCCACGCCCATGTGGCGAAACTCCACGGCGTTCTGCACGGCGAGGATCAGCACCTGCATCACCATGCCCAGGCCGCAGCCGAGCAGGCCCATGTAGAGGTACATGCGGTGAATGGGCGTGTCGATCTGCAGGCGCGCGAGCAGCATCATCGCCACGGCCACGAGTGCCGTGCCCGCGATCGGGAATATGCGGTACTTGCCGATCTTGCTGATGATGCGGCCCGTGATGATCGACATCACGAGCACGCCGCCCATCATCGGCAGCATCTGCATGCCGGCCTGCGAGGGCGTCGAGCCCTTCACCACCTGCAGATAGAGCGGCAGGAACGTGACCGAGCCGAACAGCGACACGCCCACGATGAAGCCGATCAGGCTCGCGAGCACGAAGGTGCGCTCGCGAAAGAGTTCGAGCGGCATGATGGGTTCGGCGGCGTGCTTTTCCTCGTGGATGAAGCCCGCCACGGCCACGATGCCGAGCAGCAGCGTGAGCCAGAGCGTGGGTGAAGTCCACGGCAGGAGCGAGCCGCCCTCGCTCGTGAAAAGGATCAGGCAGGTGAGGGCAGCGGCGAGCCAGCCCGCGCCCATGTAGTCGATCACGTGCTTCACGTGCGCAGCGCGCGGCTTGAACACCGCGCCGATCACCACGAGCGCGATCGCGCCGAGCGGCAGGTTGATATAAAAAATCCAGCGCCACGACAGATGCTCGACGAGGAAGCCGCCGAGCAGCGGCCCGATCACCGTGGCGATGCCGAACACGCCGCCGAACATGCCCTGATACTTGCCGCGCTGCGCGGGCGGGATCACATCGCCGATGGCGGCCATCGTCACGACCATCAGGCCGCCGCCGCCAATGCCCTGCAGTGCGCGCAGCACGATGAGCTGCTCCATGTTCTGCGCCACGCCGCAAAGCGCCGAACCGATCAGGAAGATCACGATGGCGGCCTGCAGCACGATCTTGCGCCCGTACAGGTCGCCGAACTTGCCGTAGAGCGGCACGACGATCGTCGAGGTGAGCAGGTAGGCCGTGACGACCCACGAGAGCCGGTCGAGCCCGCCCAGCTCGCCGACGATGGTGGGCAGCGCCGTCGAGACGATGGTCTGGTCGAGCGCGGCCAGCAGCATGACGAGCAGGAGCGCCGGAAACAGCAGCCGGATCGGCGGATGGCCGCCCCGCGGATGGCCGCCCCGCAGATCGGCGGCCGCCGGGTCCGACGCCAGCGCCGCTGCTTTCGCGTGAGCGCCAGCCCCCGCCGTAGCGGGCACAGGGTGTTTCGTGCTGGGTTCCATCGTGTCCATTTGTCTTGAAATTAATTAATTCGGAGGTTAATATTAGGACAATTATTCCAGTTGGTCAAAATTCAATGTGTTACCCGATAAAACGCCTATGAACGCGCCAGAACCCTCCCTCGACAGCGCAGGCGGCACGGCCGGCCGGGCCGCCGGGCGCCGCCCCGGCCGGCCGAGTGGCGGCGTGGGCGGGGCGGAGCAGCGCGCGCGTCTAATCGACGCCGCACTTGCGTTGTTCGCGCGCCAGGGCATCCTCGACACGTCGCTTGCCGCCATCGCCCGCGAGGCAGGCGTGACGCCTGCGATGGTCCACTACTACTTCAAGACGCGCGATCAACTGATCGACGTGCTGATCGACGAGCGTTTCGTGCCGCTGCGCGAGGCGCTCGGCGACATCTTCGCGGAGCATCCCGACGATCCCGTGACAGCGCTCACCGCGCTGGCGCAGCGCTTCGTGGCGGTGGGGCAGCGCAATCCGTGGTTTCCGCCGCTGTGGGTGCGCGACGTCATCAGCGAGGGCGGCGTGCTGCGCCAGCGCATGCTCGAGCGCCTGGGCCGCGAGCACCAGGAAAAGGCCCACACGGCAATTGCGCGCTGGCAGCGCGAGGGCAGGCTCAACGCGGCGCTGGAGCCTTCGCTGCTGTTCCAGTCGCTGATGGGCCTCACGCTGCTGCCGCTCGCCACCAGCCAGATGTGGCGCGGCGACGCGCAGCAGCCTCGTGTCGGCGTCGAGGCGATCGCGCGCCATGCGGTCGCGCTCATCACCGAGGGCGTGGGGCCTGGGCGCATCGACGCATGCGCCGATACGGGCATTGATACGGATTAGTCGCCGACTTTCGCCGTGGTACGCTCCGTGACCTTTGCGGCACGGCTCGTGCGCAGTGCCGCGCGAATGTTTCCCGGTCGAGGTCCGGTCTGCCTTCTTCTTCCGTTTCTTCCCGCGCTTGTGTCAATCAAGCGCCCGCCATCGTCTGGTTTCGCGACGATCTCCGGCTTGCCGACCAGCCCGCGCTCGCGCAGGCCGCGGCGAGCGGCTTTCCGCTGATCTGCGTCTGGATCCACGATCCGCACGCCTCGGGCGAGCGCCCGGAAGGCGGTGCGGCGCGCTGGTGGCGCCATGAATCGCTGCGCGCGCTCGCAGCGGCGCTGGCTGCTCGCGACGGTCGCCTGCTTCTCTTGCAGGGCGACGAAGCGGCAACGCTGGACGCCCTCGTCACGGAAACCGGCGCGCAAGCCGTGTACTGGAACCGCCGCTACGGCGCGGCGCAACGCGAGGTCGATCGCGCCCTCAAAACCTCGCTGCGCGAGCGCGGCGTCAGTGTCGAAAGCTTCAGCGGTCAGCTCCTCAACGAGCCGTGGACGGTGCTCAATCAGTCCGGCGAGCCGTTCCAGATCTTCAGCGCGTACTGGCGCGCCTGCCTGCGCATGGGCGATCCGCCGCCGCCGGAAGGCGAACCCGAACGGATGATTTTTCAATCGCTGCCAGCACGTCTTACTCAACGCGCATCGAAACTCGACGCGCTCGGCCTCGCGCCGCGCGCGCCCGACTGGTCGGGCGGCTTGTGCGCCGCCTGGCCGGCGGGCGAGGAAGCCGCGCTGGAGCGCCTGCGCGCGTTCCTCGCCACCGACCTCGACGCCTACGCCGGCGAGCGCGACGAACCCGGCGACGCCACCACGAGCCGCCTCTCCCCGTATCTTGCCGTCGGCGCGATTTCGCCGCGCCAGGTCTGGGCGGCGCTCAGGGCGGCGCAGCACCCACACGGACGTGGATCGGCGCGCCGTGCCGCGAGCGCCGAAAAGTTCGCGAGCGAACTGGGCTGGCCGGAGTTCTGTCATTACCAGCGCTTTCACTACGCCGATCTGGCAACGCGCAATCTGCGTCCCGCTTTCGACGCCATGCCATGGCGCAAGGACGCTGCTGGCCTGAAAGCGTGGCAGCGCGGGCTGACCGGCTACCCGCTCGTCGATGCCGGCATGCGCGAGCTTTGGCACACGGGCTGGATGCACAACCGCGTACGCATGGTCGCTGCGTCGTTCCTGAGCAAGCATCTGCTGATCGACTGGCGCGCGGGCGAGTCCTGGTTCTGGGACACGCTCGTCGACGCCGACCCGGCCAGCAACCCGGCCAACTGGCAGTGGGTGGCGGGCTCGGGCGTGGATGCCGCGCCGTATTTCCGCATCTTCAATCCGGTGCTGCAGGGCCAGAAGTTCGACCCGCGCGGCGCCTACGTGCGGCACTGGGTGCCGGAACTGGCGGGCCTGCCCGATGCGCTCGTGCATCAGCCGTGGAAGGCCAGCGCGCAGCAGCTCGAAGCGGCGGGTGTGCGCCTCGGCCAAAATTATCCAGAACCTGTCGTCGAGCACGAACTGGCGCGCCAGCGTGCACTCGAAGCCTATGCGCAAACCGGTAAAGCCAAGGGCCTCGCCGCTTCGCGACCGGGCCCGAAGCAGGACGCAAGTCGGGGTGCAAAACAGGGCGGCAAAGCGTGAGCGCGGCCGTCATCGGGCTGTCTTGTGATGCGGCTATTGTGCGCGGCGCGGATGGGCGCACTCGCAGCACGCAGGAACCGGACGGCATTAAGATTGCTCTATCAGGACGGCCCGCGTTGCCGCACGCCCAACGTTACACCGGGCTCGTAGCCTCGCGGCACTCGGCCTGACAGACAGAAAGGCATGTAAGCAAACACAATGAACGCAGTACACAAACTCGACCGGACGACCATCGTCCTCGTCGAAGACGACCCGCACAGCCGGGCGTCACTGACTTCGCTGCTCGAGGCGGAGGGTGCGCATGTCGTGGCGGTCGAAGACGCCGAAACGGGCGTCGAAGCGGCCCTGAGCCTGCACCCCGACGCCGTGGTCTGCGATCTCGACCTGCCGGCCATGGACGGCTTCTACCTGATCCAGCGTCTGCGCGACTACGAAATTCGCGGCGATCACACACCGACCGTCGCGGTCGCGCTCACGGGCCATACCGGCGAAAGCTGGCGTTTGCGCAGCATCGGCGAAGGCTTCCAGCACTTCATGACCAAGCCGGCCCGGCCGGAAGAACTCGTGACGCTGCTGAGCGACGCGATCGACGCGCGCCAGTCGCTGTGACGTAGCGCGCTGCGAGACGGGAAACGTGCGGGTGCTGATGGGCTAAAGCGCCGCGACATGCGGCGCGGCTGATCCGTTGCCTGCGCTGGACTGCGGGCAAAAACGGTTGGCTAACGGGCTAGGACTGCGCGGCGGCTTCGGGCGCGGCAGCGGCGCCCGGCTGGGCAGCCTTGTCGGTTTGACTAGCCTGATTAGCTTGACTTCGCTGGCATTGCGCGCAGAGGCCCTTGAGCTCGATGCCGTCGCCGGCGAGCCGGTAGCCCGCGGCCTCGATCTGCGCAACTAACGCCTGGCGCAGCTTGGGCTCGTGCAACTCGGTGACGTTGCCGCACTGCTGGCACACCACGAGAATGCCGTGCTGACACTGCGTGAGGTCGTGGCACACGGCGAACGCGTTGATCGACTCGATGCGGTGGATGAGGCCCGCCGACAGCAGGAAGTCGAGCGCCCGGTAGACCGTGGGCGGCGCCGAACCCGGATGGATCTGGCGCATTTCGTCGAGCAGGGAATACGCCTTGGTCGCGCGTCCCGAGGCGAGCAGCAACTCCAGCACCTTGCGGCGGATCGGCGTGAGCTTTTCGCCGCGCTCGCGGCAATAGGCCTCCGCCATCGCGAGCGCGGACTCGACCGAAGCGCCCTCGGCGCCGTCGTGCGAGTGGGCGTGGCCGTGATCGTGCGCGTGGTCGTGCGCCTCGCCGTGCAAGGCCGAGGCGTCCGGGGACGGTTTTGCTGTCTTCATGCTTGCGATTATACGGGGCGCGCCGCCGGGCCGCCCGCGCCGCCGTGGAGCGACGGCTCAGGTGAGCGGCAGATCGATGTACTTGCGGAAGCCCTGGCGCTGCGCGATGCGCTGATACCAGCGCTCGATATTCGGCAGCGGCTCGCGCTCCACGCCTTCGAGCCCGAACCAGCGCCGCGCGTACGCGCCGAGCACGATGTCGGCGAGCGAGAAACGCTCGTTTTCCATGAAGAAGCGGCCTTGCAGATGGTGGTCGAGCAGCCGCCAAAGCGGGGTCAGCTGATCGAAGTCGGCCGCGAGCTTCGCCGTGTCGCGCTTTTCGGGCGGCGTGCGCACGAGCGCGAGGAACACCGGACGCTCGGCGGGCGCGAGCGTGCCGATCGACCAGTCGAGCCAGCGCTCGATCGCGGCGCGCACCTTCGGGTCGGTCGGGTAGAGCAGGCTCGAGGGGCCGTACTCCATCGCCAGATACCGCAGGATCGCGTTCGACTCCCACAGCACGAACGTGCCGTCGGCGATCGTCGGGATCTTGCCGTTCGGATTCATGGCGAGATAGGAAGGCTCGTTGAGATGGCCGAACGGGCCGCCCGCGTCGAGGCGCTGGAACGGCAGCACGAGTTCATCGCAACACCACAGGACTTTCTGGACATTCACCGAATTGGCGCGTCCCCAGATCGTAATCATCTGGCGCGTACTCCTTGCAAGGGGAAAAAGGGTCAAGCCTGGCGCAGGCCGCCACGATACACGATTCTCGCGCGGTTTTTTTGCGCAGCCCGGCATTTCGTAGAATAGGCGCTGCGCGGCGCTGTGAGTTCCGCTGTCGCGCCCGATTCGTGCGGCGCCGCTCCCTCGCTTTCCTGCGCGGCCGTCCCGCCTCGACCCCCAACTCACGTCCGAGACCCGCCCATGGCCCGCATTGTTCCCGACGACTGGCAACATCTCGAAGCCACCGGTGCCGCCGCGCGCGAGCGCGAAACGCTCGCCGCGCTCGCACGCGGTTTGCCGAACGGCTACACCGTCTATCACGGCGTGCACTGGACGCGACTCTCCGAAGGCTTTTCGGTCTTCGGCGAGGCCGATTTCGTGATCGTCAGCCCGGCCGGGCGCGTGATGATCGTCGAGCAGAAAACGGGCTTTTTGCGCGAAACGCCGGGCGGGCTCGTCAAGGCGTACATGCAAACCGAGCGCAATGTGGCGATCGCGCTGGCGCGCACGGTCGAAGGGCTGCACCGGCGCTTTACGGCGTCTTTCGGCGCGGGCACCTACGTGCTCGAAGAGCTGTTCTACTGCCCCGACCACGTGGTGCGCGAACCGGCCATCGCGGGCGTGAACCCAGCGCGCATCGTCGATGCCACGCGCAAGACGCAGCTCGCCGCCATCGTGCTCGAAGCCATGCCCGCCGACGAGCCGCGCCTGCCGTGCGCCGCCAAGATCCATCACTTTCTCGCCGACGAACTTTCGCTCACGCCCGACACCAGCGCGCTGCTCGGCGCGGCGGGCACGCTCGTCACGCGGCTCGCGGGCGGCCTCGCCACGTGGGCGCGGCGGCTCGAATTCGCCCCGTTCCGGCTGCGCGTGATCGGCACGGCGGGCTCGGGCAAGACGCAACTGGCCGTGCAGGTCATGAAGGACGCGGTGGCGCGCGGCGCGCGCACGCTCTACGTGTGTTTCAACCGGCCGCTCGCGGATCACATCGCGCAGCTCGCGCCGCCCGAGGCGAAGGTGGCGACCTATCACCAGCTGTGCGACTGGGTCGCGCGTGATGGCGGCCACGTGCCCGACTTCGAGAGCCCCGGCGCGTTCGACGACCTCGTGCGGCGCTTTGGCGAGATGCCGATTGCCGAACGCTGGCAGTTCGATGTGCTGATCGTCGACGAAGGCCAGGATTTCCAGCAGCCGTGGGTCGGCGCGCTCGGGCGTCTGTTGCGGCCGGACGCTGCATGGTGGTGGCTCGAAGATCCGCTGCAGAACCTGTATGTGCGCGAGCCGCTCGCGCTGGCGGGCTGGACCGTGCTGCGCGAGAACACGAACTACCGCAGCCCGCGCGACATCCTCGCGTTCCTGCGCGTCGTGGCCGGAGCGACCGTGCCCGCCATCGCGCAGCTCGCGGCGGGGAGTCCGTTCGACGGCTCCGATGTGACGGTGGCGAGCTGGGACGAGCATGAAGCCGAACCCGGCGCAGAGCCCGGGGTGGTTCTGTCGACGAAACGCGCGATTACGCTGGCGCTTTCGCTCGGCTTTCGCAAGCAGGACATCGTCGTGCTTTCCTATCGCGGCCGCGAGCATTCGCTGTTCACGGCGCTCGATCAGCTCGGTCCGCACCGGCTGCGCAGTTTCACGGGCCAATATGACCTGTTCGGCAATCCGCAGTACCGCGAGGGCGACGTGCTGCTCGATTCGATCTACCGCTTCAAGGGACAGTCCGCGCCGTGCGTGATCCTGACCGAGGTGGACTTCGAGTCATTCGACGAGCGTGCCGCGCGCAAGCTCTTTGTCGGGGCGACGCGCGCGGCCATGAAGCTCATCGTGGTGGCGTCGCCGCGCGCCGCGCGGTTCATCGAGGGCCAGCGCGGCGGCGTCTGAGCGCTTTCTCGCTCAGCTCCAGGCCGAGGCGCCGATCAGCGTGCCCGTGCGCGCCTGGGCGTTCCACCAGATCACGCGCAGGAGCGGCGCGCTCTGGGCGATCAGGATGGCTTGCACCGGATCGCTCTCGATGAAGTGCGTGACGCCGCTGCGGATGGCCGCCGCGGCCTTGTGCGCAGCCACGGCCGCGGCCGTGTCGTCGTGCTCGTCCGGCGTACGCATGATCAGTTCGAGGTGCGCGAAGCCGTGGCGCTCGAGCCAGGCGAGCGTGCGCTCGCGGTCGATCTCCGGACGCCCCGTGATGATCGCGCGCGTGCGTTTCATGTCGATGCCCGGCAGGCGCTCGAACGGCACCAGCTCATCGCGCTCGGCGAGCGCGGCGACCAGGTCTTCGTCGTAGCGCGCAACCGGGATGTCGGGGAGCAGGACGCCGTCGAGATCGATGGCGTAGACGGCGTACTCGTGGTCGTCGGCCATGCGCGTGCCTTCGCCTTCGCCGTCGCGGATCCAGTCGGCGCGATAGCGGTCGGTGTAGGCCTGGCGCTCCCACGGAAAGAGCGCGAAATAGCCGCTTGCGTCGATCGAATAATCGGGGCGCAAACGGCTGAGGTCGTCGTAGGCGCCGGTGAGCGTGCGCACGACGAGCCCGTGCTCGCTCAGAAACGCGATGCAGTCCACGAGCGTATGGCCGCGCCCCGCGATGTCTTCGCAGATCAGCACTTTCGAGCCCGGTTCGGGCAGCGGCAACGTGGAGTCCCAGCGCACTTCGCGCGTGACGCGGTCATAGCGCAGGAACGCGACACCCGCACCCGTTGCGTGCGAAACCATCAGCGCGAGCGGCGCGCCGCCGCGCAAAATGCCGATCACGAGGTCGAATTCCTCCGCGATCAGCGCCGGTTGCAGCGACTCGACCCAGTGATCGAGCTGTTCGTAGGTGAGCGGAACGACAGGTTTATCCATGGGTTGAAATGGGTGACGAAGCGCGGGATCGGCAAATGCGCAACACGCGTTTCCGATAGCGGTGTACGAGAAAAAGACGGCTATTGTCAGTGCAATGTTTGACGATATTATGCCTATGCTCACCAGCGCCTGCTGGCATGGCGGGTGAAGTAGCGGGAAAGCGAGGGAAAAGCAGCAGGAAAAAGCGGCGCATTGCCGCAAAAAGCGGCGCATTGCCGCACAAAGCGGCGCAGCGCCGCACAAAGACACACGACAACGACGCGAATCATCGCGCGAAAGGGCTCGGGCAAGATGTGGCATTGGATGGGATGGCCAGGCTGGCGGCGCTGGGCCGCCGTGGCGGGGTTCGCGCTCGCGGGCGCGGCGCCGCTTTTTGCACACTCTGCGCAGGCGGCGGGTTCTGCGGGTTCGCTCTCGCTCGACGTCGATGGCGAGGTGCGCGTGACCAACAACGCGGCCCACACGGCATATCACTTCAGCGAGGCGCAGTTGCTCGCGCTGCCCGCGCATTCGATCACGACGGCCACGACCTGGACGCCGCGCTCGACCTTTGCGGGCCCGCTGCTTTCGGACGTGCTCAAGGCCGTGGGCGCCTACGGCAGCCAGATCGAGATCCACACGCTCGACGACTACACCTGCGTCGTGCCCGTGGCCGACGCCGCACGCTATGGCGTGGTGCTCGCCTATGAGATGAACGGCCAGCGCCTGAAGGTGAGCAATTTCGGCCCGTTGTTCCTGATCTATCCACGCGACGAGCATCCGCTCGAGCTCGACGGCGCGGCCGGCGACTCGAAGTTCGCGTGGCAGATCAAGTCGATGACGATCAAGCGGTGAGTAGCGGGTGATACAACGTCCCTTGCGACGCCTGCTGCAGGCGATCATCTGGATGGCGGCGCTCGCGCCGCCTGTGGTGGCGGTCGGCTATCTGCTCTATGCGAACCTGCTCAATCCGCAGGTCGTCCAGCGCATCACGGGCAATTACGACGGCCTGTATTGGGACGCCGCGCAGCTCCAGATCGCCTACGCGCGTTTCGAGAGCCAGTTGCTGATGTTCGCGGACGGCATCGACCGCGATCTCGACAAGGTGCGGCTGCGCTACGAGGTGCTGCAGTCGAAGCTCAACGTGATGAAGGGCTCGACGCTCTCGCTCGACGCAACGCCGGGCCTGAAGCGGCGCCAGGACGCCGATCTCGCCATTCTGGCCGCGACGATCTCGCCATTCGAAGCCGAAATCGCCACGCTCGAGGACAACCCCGAACGCGCGGTGCCGATGCTCATGGCGCTCGACCTGCACTGGACCCAGGTGACCGACCTGGCGCTGAACCGGCGTTTCGCCGATGTGACCGAGCGCGAGGCGATCCGGCACGACTTCATCGCCAAGCGCCGCGAACTGTTCGCGTCCGGGCTCGTGCTGCTCGTGCTTTCGGCGGCGGCCGGCGTATTGCTCGTGATGAACGGCTACCGGCGCACGCGCCTGTTGCACCAGCAGCGCGCTGCGCTCGAAGCGGAGCACCAGGCGAGCCGCGCCGCGCGCGAGGCGAGCATGGCGAAGGACGCCTTCCTCGGCATGATCAGCCACGAACTGCGCACGCCGCTGCACGCGATCGTCTCGTCGATCGAACTGCTCGGCTTCAATTCGCATTCGGAAGCCGACCGCAAGGTGATCCAGCGCCTCGAAACCGCCGCGCGCCAGCTCGAAGCGCAGATGAAGGACCTCACCGACTACGCGCGTCTCGGCGCGGGCAAGCTTGAATTGCGGCAGGAAGAGTTCGAGCCGCGCGAACTGCTGCAGTCGATCGTCGACGAGAACGAGCAGGCGGCGCACGCACGCGGGCTCGTGTTCGAGCATGCGTGGGTGGGACCGCAGCGGCGCGTGGTGGCGGACCCGCATCGTATTCGCCAGATCGCCGGCAACCTCGTCACGAACGCGATCCGCTACACGGAACGCGGCAAGGTGCGGCTCGAATTCTGGCTGCAGGCGCCCGCGCGGGTCGCGCGGCTATCGCAGGATGAGGAAGGTGTGCCGAGGCCCGCTGGCGGCGACACGCTCGTGATCGTCGTCGGCGACACGGGGCCTGGCGTGGCGTCCGACCAGATTCCGCTCATCTTCAAGGAGTTCACGCAGCTCGACACGTCGCGCTCGCGGCGCTACGAGGGCGCGGGGATGGGGCTCGCGATTGTGCGGGGCCTCGTCGAATTGTTCGGCGGCACGATCGAGACGCAAAGCCGCGTGGGCAAAGGCACGACCTTCACCGTGCGCATTCCCGTCACGCCGGTCGAGCCGCTGGCGCCCGCAGCTGTGGCCGAAGCGGCGCAGCCCGCGCGGGCGCTGCCGCAGGTGCTCGTCGTCGACGACAACCCGCTCGTGCGCGATTCGCTATGCGAGATGGTCGCGCATATGGGCTACCGCGCGCTCGCGGCCGGCGACGCCGATAGCGCGCTCGCGCTGCTCGCGAACGAGGCGTGCGACGTGGTGCTGCTCGACCTGCACATGCCGGGCCGCGACGGCTACGACTTCGTGGCGGGGCTCGAAACCGCGCAGGACGTGCTCGCGCAGCCGCGCGTGATTGCGGTGAGCGCCGACGTGGCGGGGCTGGCGGCGCTTCCGGACAATGCGGGCAAAACCCCGGGGGGCGAGGGCGCGCCGTTCTTCGACCGGCTCACGAAGCCGGTGCATTACGAAGTGCTGCGCGCAGCGTTGCAGCGCGCGCTGAGCGCGCCGCGCGCGGCGGCCTGAAAGGCGTGGGAGCGGGCTGAGCGGGCAAAACGCGGCGTTAGCCGCGGTTGAGCCGCTTCGAAAGATCGGCGACGAGAATCGCCATGCGCGCCGGCTTTTCGTAGCAGGCCACGTTGTAGTGGCGCACGACCTGGCTGATCTCCGACTCGCTGGCCTTGCCGGTCAGCAGTTCTCCGGTGAGCACGAAGATGGGCGCATCGGGGTTCTCGGCGGCGCGCACGCTGCGGATCGCCTCGGCGGCGGTCTGGCTGCCGAACAGCCAGTCGATCACCACGCCGTCGAACACGTTGTTTTCGAGCGCTTCGTTGAATGCCGCGAGGCCATAGAGCGCGAGCGCCGTGTAGCCGCTGTGCTCGAGGTAGTCGCGCAGGTTGTCGGCGGAGGACCGGTCGTCGTCCACGACGGCGATGAGCGGTTTGTCGGACTCGGCGCGGCGCGGGTAGATCTCGATCTTGTGGACTTCGCGCGCGTTCTGGTAGAGCGCGCCGTCCGGGCGCACCACGCGCCATTGGCCCTGCTTTTCGTATGCGACGAAGTCGGGGCGGCTGCCCGCCTCGACCGGTGCGCCGATCCACGCGGTGCATGGCAGCTCGGCGGCGCTTACGCAGAGCGTCGCCTCCTGAGCGCTCGCCCCGACCATGCCGGGGTCGAGCAACTGCGCGCCGAACAACTGGCCCGCGGGCTCGCCGAACGCTTCGGCCACTTTCTTGATCTGCGCGAGCGTCCACGGGCTGTTGCCGCGCAGCTTGCGGTGCCCCTGTGAAAAGCTCAGGTCAAGAATCCGGCACAGCTCGGTCGTTTGCTGACGCTTGCCGATGCCGTGACGGCTCATCAGCTCGCGTACGCGCTCCGCGACCGAGGCCGAGTCGGTTGTGTATGCAACGTTCGACATACTGCTCAAAGGAGGGATTCGTGGATTCAGTTTCTGATTGATCATGCCGTGGCGCCGTGAGGCCGGTATGACCGGACCTCGCGCGGCCTGCACACGGGGGCACGATATTCTAAACGCATAAAATGCCAAACGACGGCGCTATTTTAGCTAAATGTAATGAGGCGCCGAATAACGAGAATGTAAGCGTATATTCGGCTCCGTTTACACGGGGCTTGCGATATTCGCGGCATTGCGGGGTCGACGCGCGGCTGCGAAGATGCACGATTTTGAACGCCGTGCGCTCGCGCGCGGAAGATCAACCTTACTACAGCGAGGGGTATCGTTTGGACGACGTGCGCAACGGCGGGACATGGCGGCATGAAGGCGTGCCGTATTACAGCCAGTGGGGCAGTGCCGACTGGGTGGCGCCCATCGTCGAGCGCGGCGCCGACCCGTGCGAGGACCCGCACTGGCGCGCGAGCGGCTTCACCGAGGCCGACGCCTATCGCTTCTGGGCCAAGCGCCTGTGCGGCCTGACCTGTCTCGAATCGGCGCTCGACTATTGGGGCGTCGCGCATGCGCCGCGTGCGCAGATGCTCGAAGAGGCGTTGCGGCACGGCGTGTATCGCGTACGTGAAGATGGCGGCGTGGACGGGTTGATCTACCGCCCGTTCGCCGGATGGGTGGAAGCCGCGTTCGGCGTGCGCGTGGAGGTGATGACCGACGAGGGCATCGCGGCGAGCGCCGCGCGCATCGATGCCGAAACGCTCGCCATCGTCTCCGTGAGCCCCGAGATCCGCTACCCCGAGCGGACGAATCCCGGCCAGGGCGGCCACCTGATCCTCCTGCACGGACGTGGCGATGGCGGCGTCTGGTTTCACAATCCATCAGGTATCGCGCCGTATCAGGCCGATGCCTGGCTGCCTTATGAGGCGGTTGCGCGGTTTCATGCCCGGCGGGGGATGGCGCTCACCAAGCCGCGCTTTTAGCGCGCGGAACGCTGTGTTCTTGGCGCTTTGCGCGTTTTCTTGTGTTCGCGTCGGTATGCAGGTGCCGCCCCGCACAGGGGCAACCCAGGCAGACCGCCGCGAACACAAGGAAAGGCCAAAACCCGGAAGCCGCTACAAAAACCTCAAACGCTCAGACCGCCACCGCCTGCAGGCCGCCCAACAACTGCCGCACCCGCGAGAGATCGCGATTGACCGCGCCCGCGTCCTCGAACAGCTCCGCGAGCCAGTCGACGAACACACGCACGCGCGGCGACACCTGGCGCGACTTCACGAACGCCACCGACACCGGCGTGGGCAGCGGCTTCCACTGCGGCAGCACCTCGCGCAGCGCGCCGCTGTCCAGGTACGGCTGCGCCGCAAGCAGCGGCGGCTGGATCAGGCCATAGCCCCGCAGGCCGCACGTGAGGTAGGCGAACTCGTCGGAGACATGCACAAACCCGTCCACCTTCACCTTGGTCGGACTGCCATCCACCTCAAAGTCGAACTCGAACGGGCGGCCCGTGTGCGGCGAGAGGAAGTTGACGACCGGATGCTGCGCGAGATCGTCGAGCGTGTGCGGCGCGCCGTGCCGCTCGAGGTACGCGGGGCTCGCGCAGGTCACGTGCTCCAGCACGCCAAGGCGCCGCGCCGCGAGTCCCGAGTCGGGCAGCTCGCCGAGCTGGATGCTGCAATCCACGCCTTCGCCAACGAGATCGACGTTGCGCAGACTTACGCCGATCACGAGCTCGATCTGCGGATAGCGCGCGTGGAAGTCGTCGAGCGCGGGCAGCACGATCGCGTTGGCGATGAGGCCCGGCATCTCCACGCGCAAGCGGCCGCCGATCGCGCCGGGCGACTGGCGCACGCTCGCTTCGGCATCGTCGATGTCGGCGAGGATCTGCGAGGCGCGCTCGTAGTACGCGGCGCCTTCGGGCGTGAGCGAAAGGCGCCGCGTGGTGCGCACGAGCAATTGCGTGCCGAGCAGCGACTCGAGGCTTTGCATCAGCGTAGTGGCGCTGGCGCGCGGCATATCGAGTGACTGCGCGGCTTTGGTGAAACTATGGGTGTCGACGATGCGCACGAACGTGCGCATCGCCTGGATGCGGTCGATCACGGGCGAGCTCCTGACAATGGGCTTGAGGCTTGAACGAAATCCGCGCTGCTGCAGAAAAAGGGTGGGCCGCGTAGCGACGAATGCGCTTCGCGGTGCCGGCGTCTCGCGGAAAGCGACGCTCAGCGGTTAAACAGCGATGACGACTGGATGGCGGCGCATGTGACGCCGGCTCGCCTACGGGAGGCCAAAAAAGAAGGCCTCGAAGGGGAAGGGCTGGCGGGCCATCCCGAATGGATGGCCCGGCGGGGCAGGGTGTTACGTCTGAATGCGCGGCGTTTGCTGCCTGCGCTGCGTGCGCGTTACTTGCGCAGCGAATCGAGGTCGATCACGAAGCGGTACTTCACATCGCTCTTGAGCATGCGCTCATAGGCGTTGTTGATGTCCTGCATCTTGATCATTTCGATATCGGACGTAATGCCATGCTTGCCGCAGAAGTCCAGCATGTCCTGGGTTTCTGCAATGCCGCCGATCAGCGAGCCCGCGAGTCGGCGGCGCTTCATGATCAGGTTGAACACTTGCGGCGACGGGTGATCGTGCTCGGGCGCGCCCACCAGCGTCATCGTGCCGTCACGGCGCAGCAGCTCGATGAACGGGTTGAGGTCGTGCTGCGCGGCCACGGTGTTCACGATCAGGTCGAAGCTGTTGGCATGCGCCTTCATCTGCTCCGGGTCTTTCGAGATCACCACTTCGTCCGCGCCAAGGCGCTTGCCGTCTTCGATCTTCGACGGCGACGTGGTGAACAGCACCACATGCGCGCCCATGGCATGCGCGAGCTTCACGCCCATGTGGCCGAGGCCGCCGAGACCCACGATGCCGACCTTCTTGCCGGGGCCCGCGCCCCACGTGCGCAGCGGCGAATACGTGGTGATGCCCGCGCACAGGAGCGGCGCGGCCGCGGCGGCATCGAGGTTCTCGGGCACGCGCAGCACGAAGGCTTCGTCCACCACGAGCTGCGTGGAGTAGCCGCCGTAGGTGATGTCGCCGCTCACGCGGTCGGCGCCGTTATAGGTGCCGACCCAGCCGTTCTCGCAATACTGTTCGAGGCCTTCGGCGCAGCTCGGGCAGGTGCGGCACGAGTCGACGAGACAGCCCACGCCAACGAGTTCGCCCACCTTGTACTTCGTGACGCCCTTACCGACTTCGGCCACGCGGCCGACGATCTCGTGGCCCGGCACGACCGGGTAAATCGTGTTGCGCCATTCGTCGCGCGCCTGGTGCAGGTCGGAGTGGCACACGCCGCAGAACAGCACGTCGATACGGACGTCGAGTTCGCGCAGGTCGCGGCGCTGGAATTCGAACGGGGCGAGCGGCGAGGCGGCGTCGCGGGCGGCGTATCCGTAAGTTGGGTACATGGGTTGGCTCCTATGGTGCATGGGTGTTGCGGCAGGGTTCCCATCGTAAGCATCGGGACCCACCCAGGGAATACCTGAAGCTATCGAAGACTTGCCTGATTCTCCTGGCGCGCAGCACATCCGCAGGTTCGGTGATAGATTGGCAAGCCTGTTTCTCTGCCTGACTTCATCTTTTGGGGCACAACCGATATGGGCTACGTCAAAACCCTCGCGGCGGCGGCCATCGCGCCGGCGGCCGCTACGCAGGCGCGCACGGTCGACCTGCTCATGCAACTCACGCAGCGCGACGGCGTGCACGCCACGCCGGTCGAAGGCGTGCGGCTTTACCGCGGCAGCGAAAGCCATCCGCGCCAGCCGGTCATGTACGAACCGAGCATTTTCATCGTCTGCCAGGGGCGCAAGCGCGGCTTTCTCGGGGACCAGGTGTTCATCTACGACGCCCAGCAATATCTGGTCCTCTCGGTGCCGATGCCGTTCGAGTGCGAGACCGAAGCGAGCCCCGAGAAGCCGATTCTCGCCATCTCGATCCGCGTCGATCTCACGACCGTCGCCGAACTGCTCATGGCGCTCGACGACCCGCGCCGCGCCGTGTCCGAACCCTCGGGCATCTACGCCACGCCGCTCGACGCCACGCTCTCGAACGCCGTGCTGCGCTTGCTCGAAGCGCTCGCGCAACCGTACGAGGCGCGCATTCTCGGCCCTTCGATCGTGCGCGAAATCTGCTACCGCGTGCTCATGGGCGAGCAGGGCGACGCGATTCGCGCGGCGCTCACGCATCAGCACCACTTCGGGCGTATCGCGAAGGCGCTGCGGCGCATTCACACCGACTACCGCGGCGACCTCGACGTCGAAACACTCGCCTCCGAAGCGGGCATGAGCCTTGCCGTTTTTCATGCGCACTTCAAGGCCGTCACCTCGACTTCACCCATGCAGTATGTGAAGACCACGCGCTTGCATCATGCGCGCCTCCTGATCACGCACGACGGCCTGACCGTGAGCGCGGCCGCCACGCGCGTGGGCTATGAAAGCGCGTCGCAGTTCAGTCGCGAATTCAAGCGCCTGTTCGGCATGAGCCCGGCCGACCAGATGCGCCGGGCGCGCGACGCCGCAGCCGCCGCGGCCGCGCCGCGCGTAGAGGTGTTGCCGCCGCGCTATGTGACGGCCGTGTGAAGCCTGCGCGCCGGCGCTGCGGCATTCGATTCGCATATCGAAACAATGACGAAAGGGTGACACGACGATGAAGCCATGTCTGCTGGTCCTGATACTGCTTGCCGATGAAGACCTCGCCGGGTATGGCGAACATTTCGATGTGATCTACGCGCCCGATGCCGATGCGCGCGCCAAAGCGGTCGCAGAACGCGGCAAGGACGTGCGTGTCGTGCTCACCAACGCAAGCCGCGCGAAGGCGCTCGGGCGCGCTACTTCGAGAGCGTGATGGCGCTCGCGCAATGGAGCGACTTTCTCGTGATCGCGACGCCGGGTGGCGCGCAAACGAAGCATCTGATCGACCGCGATGTGATCGATGCGCTGGGACCGCAGGGTTTTCTCGTCAATGTTCCGCGCGGCAGCGTGGTCGATACGGCCGCGCTTGCGCTCGCGCCGCCACTTCGCCGAAAACGCGGCGCGGCACTTCGCGGGCGAGGCGCTGCTCACGCCGCTTTGAAGGCGGGCGTTGGGGGCGTTTAGCGGCCCCATGCACCGCCTTGCGTCTGCCTCCGCGCGCGGACGCTGGCGGCGCATGACGTATCATTCCTTCCGTGCGAGCCAGAATCGCTGTTCGAGCGGCCGCTCACGACCACAACGGCCCTGAACCTGGCGCGACACCCTGCCCGTTTCGCACATCCGGGCCGTGACGCCAGGGCGGCGATATCGAAGGCTCAAAAATGAAAACGCTGATTGGCGCGCTGCACGAGCACGCAGCCCACGTGGTGACCCGCTTCTACGAGGAGCTGGGCCGCTTGCCCAAATCCCGCCGCATCCTCGAAATGCTTTCGGGTGCAGAACTCGCACACCTCAAGGCGCGCCAGATCCAGAATCTCCTTGCCCTCGCCGGTCTCGGCCTGACGGCGCGCGAGCACGAGGACATGGCGCAGCGCATTGGCCGCATTCATGCCATTGTCGGTCTCGACAAGGAAGAACTCGTGCGCAGCCGCGGCATTCTTCAGGAGCTGATTTACGCGGACGTTGGCCGCATCGTGAGCACGCAGCAGCTCTCGCTCTACGCGCGCCGCCTGACCACCGACCTCGCGTGGCAACTTAAGGCGTATCAGGCCGTACAGGATTCGCAGCAGGAGACGCTGTTGCGCATCACGCGTCTTGTGTGGGAAGCGGGCAGCTACACGAATTTCATCGACCAGGTGATCGCCGCGCTGGCGGCGCACGACGAAGTGAGCGCCTGCACCATCGGCCGTCCCGACGAAGCGGGCATTTTCCACTTCGAGGCCGGCGCGGGCGGCAAGACGGAAGGCGGCATGCTCAACGTGCTCGCCGGGCACGATCAGGAAATCAGCGTGCGCGCCGATCATCCGCAAGGGCAGGGGGCCATTGGGCGCGCGTGGCGCAGCGGCAAGCCCGAGCGCGTGGTCAACTATCAGACCGATCCGCTCGTCGCGTCGTGGCGCGATCTCGCGGCGCACGAAGGCGTGCGCTCTTCGGTGGCGATTCCGCTGGCCGCGCCCGGGCAGCCGCCGCTCGCCGTGCTGAGTTTGTATAGCGCGTTTCCGGGTGGCTTCGTCGGGCCCGATCAGGTGGCTTTCGTCGATCTGCTGCAAACGCTGCTGGGCTGCGCCGCGATGCGTATCGCCGCCAACGACGGCCTGAGCGCCGCGGTGCCGGTGAGCGTGCGCCAGCATTGGGCGGCGCTCGTGCGCACCGGCGCCCTGGAAATGCACTATCAGCCGCTGCTCAGCCTCACGACGGGCAAGGCGACCAAGGTCGAAGCGCTGGCGCGCCTGCGTGATGGCGAGCGCCTGCTCGTGCCCGACGTGTTTCTCTCGGCGCTCTCCTCCGACGATCTGCTTGCGCTCTTCGCACGCGGCATCGACCAGGCGCTCGCCGACCGCGAACGCTGGTACGCCAGGGGCCGCGACCTCGATGTCTCGATCAACTTGCCGCCGGCGGCGCTCAACGACATCCGCTATTTCGAAGCCACCCGCACCGCGCTGGCCGCGCACCGTTGCCCGGCTGCGCGGCTCACGCTGGAAGTTCTGGAAAACGAAGCACTTTCACTGAGACAGGGGCAGCGCGCCATTCTCGCGAAGTTTCGTGAGCTGGGCGTGCTGCTCGCGCAGGACGATCTCGGTGCCGGGCACAGCGGCCTTACCCGACTGCGTGAATTGCCGTTCGACTGGATCAAGCTCGACCGCGAGATGGTGAAGGTGAGCGGCGGCGAGGCGCTCGATACGCTGCGCGTGATTTACCAGTTGACGCGCCTCGGCCATTCGCTAGGCAAGCTCGTGCTTGCCGAAGGCGTCGATACGCTCGACCTGCTTCGCGCGCTCGCCATTCTCGCCGTGGACGGCGCGCAGGGCTATGTCATCGCGAGGCCAATGGAAGGCACACGCCTCATCGAATGGCTCGACACGACGCCGGCCTTCGCCGCGACCGCGAACATCGAAGGCGACGCCGGAAGGGAAAGCCTGCTTGCGCGGCTCGCCCGCTTCGTGATCTGGGAAGAACGCATGCTCATGATCGCGGCCGTGCCCGAAGCGGCGCAAGACCTCTTGCGAGCCTTGACGCACGAAGAAGGCGAGGGCGGCAGCGCGCCGCTCGCACAGTCGCTGGCGGGCTTCGGCGGTATTCTGCCCGCGGGCGCGCAGCGCGATGCGTTGCATCGGGAGGTGGTCGGCGCGCTGCTGACTGAAGGCCCGAACAGCGAAGCTTGGCGCATTGCGCTGCACGGGCTGATTGAGGCCATTGCGGCCGCCGTGTAGGAGCGGGCGTTAATCCTGCAACGCGAGCGCCACATCGCTTTGCGTGGCCGATGACCGCTTGCGCTGCAGCACCGCGATACACACGAGTGAAATGGCCGCAAGCGCGCTGTAGAACAGCGCCAGCGGCCACCATTGACCCGGATAGTCATACGCGAGCAGCGTGCCGACGAGCGGCGTGAGGCCGCCCGCGAGTGCCGCGCAACATTGGTAGGAGATCGAAATAGCCGAGTACCGCACGCGCACCGGGAACGCATTCGTCATGAAGCCCGCCATCACCGCATACGAGCTGCACATGCACATCACCGCAATCGCAATGCCAACCACGATGGCGACAGGCCGACCGGTGGAGACGAGCACGAACATCGGGTAAGGCGAAATCATGGCCAGCGCGGCGGCCAGTACGAGAAAGCGCCCGGCGCCCACGCGCTGCGCAAACCAGCCGGAAAAGAGCTGCGTAAAGAGCTGAATGAACGCGACGACGAACAGGCAGTCGAGAATCAGGGCGCGGTCGAGCCCGAGCGTTTGTGTCGTGTAGTTGAGCATGAAAGTGTTGACGAACCACGCGCCCGCCACGCCGATCACGTTCGCGCCGAGGCACAGCAGCACGGCGCGCCACGAATCGCGCAGCACCTCGACGATCGGCATCGCAGCGGTACGGCGCTGCGTCTTGAGCGCCTCGAATTCCGGCGACTCGCCCACGCCCGAGCGGATCAGCAGGCCCACCACGAGCAGCACCGCGCTTGCGATGAACGGCAAACGCCAGCCCCAGGAAAAGAGCACGTCTCGGTCGAGATGCGCGACGCTGCGAAACGCCAATAGCGCCAGAATCAACCCCGCAGGGCTGCCGAACTGCGCAAATGAGGCGAGAAACGTGCGCTTTTCCCTGGGTGCATGCTCGCCCGCCATGAGCACCGCGCCGCCCCATTCGCCGCCAATCGCAATACCCTGCGCCACGCGCAGCAGCACGAGCAGCGCCGGGGCGAGCGCGCCGGCGCTCGCATAGGTCGGCAGGAAGCCGATGCCCACGGTGCCGACGCCCATGATCGACAGCGTCGCGACGAGCGCCTTCTTGCGGCCGATACGGTCGCCCAGGTGCCCGAACACGAGCGCGCCGAAGGGACGCGCGAAAAAGCCCACGGCGAAGGTGCCGAACGAGGCGAGCGTGCTGTAGGACGGCTCGTGGGAGGGGAAAAACAGCTTGCCGAAGATGAGCGCCGAAGCGGTGGCGTAGATATAAAAGTCGTACCACGCGATGGTGGTGCCGACGAAGGCGGCGAGCGCAGCGCGGGCGGGCTGGCGCGCAGTGGTGTTGCCGGGGCGGGTCATGCATGTCTCCTTGATCGGGGTGAGCCGGCTTGAGCCGGTCTGTATTCCGTTGGGGCTGGATGGAACGCTAAGCGCTTACCGTCGTTTCGGGTTCCTTGACAATGCCGGCTTCGAAGAGCCGTTGCTGCGTATCGGCGTCGATGCCGAGCGCGTCCATCACGGCGCGCGTGTCGGCGCCGAGCTCGGGCGGGCGCGTGCGATAGGTCGGCGGTGTGCGCGAGAGCTTCACGGGCGCGCCCGTGCCGCGATAGCCATCCATCTCGACGATCATTCGGCGGTGCTGCGTGTGCGGATGCGCGGCCACGGCGTCGACGGTCTGCACGGGGCCGCACGGCACGCCGGCCCGGATCAGGTCGCGCGCGAGTGGCTCGCAGTCGTGCGCCGCAAGCCGCGCTTCGAGCGCGGCCTTGAGTTCCGGTCGATGCGCACAGCGGCTGCGGTTATCGGCGAAACGCGAGTCGTCGGCGAGGTCGGGCACGCCCAGGTGCGCGCAGAGCTTCGCGAACTGACGGTCGTTGCCCACCGCCAGGAAGATGGGTGCGCTGCCCGTCGCGTAGCTGTCGTACGGCGCGATGTTCGGATGCGCGTTGCCGCTGCGCTGCGGCGTGCGGCCATTGCCGAAATAGTTCGGCAAATGCGGATGCAAGAGCGACACGCCGCAATCGTAAAGCGCGATATCCACCGACTGCCCGAGGCCACTCTTTTCACGCTCGGCCAGTGCAAGCAGAATGCCGGCGAGCGCGTTCAGACCCGTGACCATGTCCACGATCGGCAGGCCGATGCGTAGCGCGGGGCCATCGTGCTCGCCGTTCACGCTCATCAGCCCCGCCATCGCCTGAATCGCGGCGTCGTAGCCGGGCAGGCCGCCGAGCGGGCCGTCCGGGCCGAAGCCCGAAATCGCGCAGTGAATCAGGTGAGGAAAACGTGGACGCAGATCGCGCTCGTACTCCATGCCCCAGCGCGCGAGCGTGCCCGGCTTGAAATTTTCGACCAGCACGTCCGCGCCTTCGAGCAACTGCCAGAGAATCGCGCGACCTTCCTCGCGCGAGAGATCGACGGCTATGCCCTGCTTGTTGCGGTTCACGCCGACATAGTACGACGCCGTATCGCCGACGAAGGGCGGGCCCCAGCCGCGCGTTTCGTCGCCGTCGGGCGGTTCGAGCTTGATGACTTCGGCACCGTGGTCGGCGAGCGCCTGGGTGCAGTACGGACCGCCCAGTACGCGGCTCAGATCGATCACGCGCAGCCCATGCAGCGCGCCGTTCACCCTGTTTGCTTCGGATTCCATTGTTGTGTTCATCGCGCGTCGCCTCGGTGTGCTGGAACCAGCTGCATGGCTTGGTCGAGCGTCAGCGCTCGTTCGTCGACGAGCGCGCGCAGCGTTGCGGCGTTGACGTCGCGTTCGTCGAGCGCGAGCGGGTCGCGCGGCAGCAGCTTGTGGCGCACGAGCAGATGCGCGAATGCGAGGCGCCGGTAATCAGGGGCGTCGTGAGAAATCTGCGCGGCTTCGCAGGCCAAAAGGGCCGCCGTCGTGGCGTGATAGAGCGCGCTCGCGGCCTGGCGCACCGATTCGTCGCGGCCGCATTCGGCCACGCTCACGAGCGCTGCTCCTGCGCGATCGAACACGTCGCGCAGGAGCGCTGCACTTGTTTCAGGCAGACCGCTTTGCGCAAGCTCCGCATGCACGTGCTGCGTCAGCGCTTCGAGCGCGCCTTCGCGCTTCGCCGCACGTGCGACGTCGAGCGCGACGATATTGCTCGTGCCTTCCCAGATCGAGCCGAGATGCGCGTCGCGCACGAGGCGCGGGTCGCTCCACTCCTCGATATAGCCCACGCCGCCGCGCACTTCCATGGCGTCGCCGGTGACGCGGCGCGCGTCGCGGCAGGCGCGGAACTTGATGAGCGGAGTGAGAATGCGCACGCACTTCGCCGCGAGTTCGTCGCCGGTATCGGCGCGCGCGAGCAGTGTGGCGATGCGCATGAACATCGAGCGCGCCTGTTCGGCGGCCAGCATCATCTTGAGCAATTGACGCTGCATAAGCGGCATTTCGATGAGCTTGCGGCCGAACGCCTCGCGGTTGCGCGCCACATGCAGCGCCTCGGTCACGGCGCGGCGCATGAGGCCCGCCGCGCGCACGCCGTTCGACAGCCGCGACATGTTGATCATGTCCGCCATCTGATGAAAGCCGCGGCCCACCTCGCCGATCAAATACGCCTGCGCGCCTTCCAGCACGATCTCGCCGCTCGCCATCGAGCGGCTGCCTAGCTTGTCCTTCAGGCGCACGATGCGATAGGCGTTGCGCGTGCCGTCGGGGAGCGTCTTTGGCAGCAGGAAAAGCGCGAGGCCCTTGATGCCGGGCGGCGCTGCGTCGGGGCGCGCAAGCACCATCGCGAGATCGGCGTCGGCGTTCGAACAGAACCATTTGTCGCCGTGAAGACGCCACACGTCCTCGCCATTTGCGTCGCGCTCACGCGTGGCGCGTGTGGCGATACGTGCCACGTCCGAGCCCGCTGCCTGCTCGGTCATGAACATCGCGCCCTGGTAGAGCGTGTCGAAGTCCTGCGAGGCGAGCATCGGCAAATAGCGCGCAACGAGTTCGGGCGAGCCGAAGCGGCGCAGCGTGCGCGTGAGCGAGTCGGTCATGCTCACCGGGCAGCACAGGCCGAATTCGGCCTGCACGAACAAATAGGTGAACGCGTATTTGACGAGCGGCGCGGGCGCGTTCTCGCGATGGCTCATGGCCGCGAGGCCAAGCTCCGCGTAGGCGACGCGTTCGAGCGCCACATAGTCGGGATGCTTGTCGATGCGCTGGATCGCTTCGCCGCTGCGCGTGCGCTGTTCTAGCGTGGGCGGGTGCTTGTCGGCGACTAGTGCGAGCGCGTCGAGTTCGTCGGAGGCGCGCTGGCCGAGCGCGACGAGGCGCGTTTCGATCATGCCGAATGCGGCATCGCCGAGATAGCTGCGCAAAAGGGGCGCGAAGCCGGGGTCGCTCGTGTAGAAGTTGATGCCGCGGCTATCGGGAATGTTGGCCGAGCCGCTGGACGCGGGGGCGGGGTTCGCCGGTGCGGCCTGGGTGGCGAAGGTGGGGCGATCGCTCATCGTGCGCTGTCTCCGTGCTGTTTTGCTCTGCGATTCGGCGTAGCTTAGGCGCGGCTTCGATAACGGTCCAATACAACCGATGTCATGTACGATAAGCACCATCTATCGATAAAACGGCCAGGGAGCCCGCCATGGAACTCAAGCAACTACGCTATTTCGTGGCCGTAGCCGAAGAATTGCACTTCGGCCGCGCGGCGCGCCGGCTCTTCATTTCGCAGCCGGCGCTGAGCTTCGACATCCGCAAGTTCGAGGAGCAGCTAGGCGTGCAACTCCTCGAACGCACCAACAAGGCCGTCGCGCTGACCAACGCGGGCAACGTGCTGCTCGAAGAGGCGCGGCGGCTGCTGGAGCAGGCCGACGAAGTGCGGCGCATCACGGCGCGCTCCGCGCACGGGCTGGCGGGGCGGCTGCGCATCGGCTTCGTCAATTCGATGCTCTATCGCGGGCTGCCGGAGGCGGTGCGGCGTTTCGAGGCCGATCATCCCGCCGTGGAAGTGGTGCTGCGCGAGATGAACACGGCCGAGCAGGTGCAGGCGCTGCAGCGCTTGCAGATCGATCTCGGCTTCGCGCATTGGGGGCGCTTTCCGGCCGAGGTGCACTCGGAGGTGCTGTTTTCCGAGCCGTTTCTTTGCTGTCTGCCAGAAGGGCATAAGCTTGCGCGCAGGCGTCGCATCGAACTTGGCACGCTCGCGCGCGAACCGTTCATCCTGTTCCCGCGCTCGGTGTCGCCGCATTATCACGACCAGATCATCGCGACTTGCGTGGAGGCCGGATTCAGCCCGCAGATTCGCCACGAAGCGCGGCTCTGGCAAACCGTCGTCACGATGGTGGAGTTCGGCATGGGCGTCGCGCTCATACCCGCCGCGCTCGGGGCTACGGGCGGCGGGCGCGTGGTATTCCGCCCATTGGCTAGCAATCCTTATGAATCGCAGGTGCTAAGGCTCGTGCGCAGTGGTGAGGCGAATGCCCTGGCTCAGGGGTTTGCGGGCTACCTTGGGGGACGAAAGGAATACAGGGCGGACGCCACGCCGCCCCGGACTTGAGCGCCGGACCTCAACCGCAAGTCCCAATCTCTCCGCAAGCCGTGCAGAAGTCGCACCCGTCTTTGCGGATCACCGCATTCGCCCCGCACGACCCGCACTTGCGGCCGAGCATCGCGTGGGCAAACGCGTGCTGGGTATCGGCGGGCAGCGCGTTGTCGCCGTCCAGCACCTGGTCGCCGGGATGCTGCGCGCCGGCCCGTGCGTTGCCTGTGAATTGCGCGGGCAACGCACCGTCACGCCGCTGCGCGAGCAGCCGTGACGGCACTTGCCGCCCCTCGGCGTCGAGAAAGCCGCGCCGATGCAGGATCTGCTGGATCGCGTAGGCGATGGCCGCGACCTCGGAGTCGTGCCACAGCGGAATGCGCCGGCCGTCCAGACGCTGCGTTTCGCCATAGCGCACCTGGCCGCGATCCCACGACACCTTGCGCAAATCCTGCAGATTGCGTGCGACAAACCCGCCTCGCGCCGCGAGTGAGAGCGACCGCATGGTCGCCGTAATCCATTGCTGCTGCTCGTCGCGCTGGCCCACGGGGATAAAGAACTCGATAGGCCGCTCGATCGTCACGGCTTCGCCGCCCACGTGGCCCGTCACTTCGAGAAACGACACCGCTACGTAGAGCGAGACCTTGCCCGTCTGCGTGATGTACTCGATCTTCTCGATCACCGCAGGCAACTCGCCCTTGGGACGATGGTCGATCGCCACGCGCAGCGGGTCGAGCACGGCGTCGCCGAGCGCGTCGCCGAGCGCGTCGTCGGCGCTTGCCGCGGTTTCGGGGGGCAGCGTTTGCAGCACCGCGCCGAGCGTCTCGTTCGGGCGGTAGGTCGCGAGGCCCTTGAGGCCGCGCCGCCATGCGTCGAGATAGAGGTTTTCGAAGTCTTCGAACGGATAGTCGGCGGGCACGTTGACGGTCTTCGAGATCGACGTGTCGACGTACGGCTGCACGGCCGCCATCATCGCCACGTGTTCCTGTGCGCTCATTTCGAGCGCGCTCACGAAATACGCGGGCAGTGCGCTCGCGTCGCCGCCCAGTTCGCGGTACACGCGCCACGCATGGTCTTCGACGTTAAACGTTTCGCGGCTGCCGTCGGCCATGCGGCGTGTGCGCTGGTAGGTCCACGAGAACGCGGGCTCGATGCCGTTCGAGACATTGTCGGCGAACGCGAGGCTCACCGTGCCCGTGGGCGCGATGGAAAGCAGATGGCTGTTGCGGATGCCGTGCGCGCGGATCTCGGCCTTGAGGTCGTCGGGCAGGCGCGAGGCGAAGGTGCCTTCTTCGAGGTACGTCTTCGCGTCGAAAAGCGCAAACGCGCCGCGCTCGCGCGCAAGCTCGACGGAGGCGCGATAGGCGGCGTCGCGCATCGTGCGTCCCACGAGCGCGCCGAATTCGCAGCCTTCGGGCGAGTTGTAGCGGATGCCGAGCATCACGAGCGTGTCGCCGAGTCCCGTGAAGCCCACGCCGATACGCCGCTTGGCCGCCGCCTCCGCCTGCTGCTCTGGCAGGGGCCAGAGCGTGGCGTCGAGCACGTCGTCCAGAAAGCGTACCTGGGTGCCCGTGCGTTCGGCGAGTTGATTCCAGTCGAAACTTGCCTTGCCGCCGCGCAATTGCGCGAACGGTTCGATCACGAAGCGGGTGAGGTCGAGCGGTCCGAGGTTGCAGCAACCGTAGGCGGGCAGCGGCTGCTCGCCGCACGGGTTGGTCGCGCGGATGGACTCGAGCGCGCGCAGATTGTTGTCCTCGTTCATGCGCGAGATGAACACCACGCCCGGCTCGGCCACGTCGTAGGTCGAGCGCATGATCGCATCCCACAGCGCGCGGGCGCGCATCTCGGCGTAGACCCACAGACCGTCGTCGCGGCGCTGCAGGTCGCCCGAGGCGCGCAGCGCGGGTGAGGGCTCGGCGCGATGCACGAGCTGCCAGGCTGCGTCGTTTTCCACGGCGCGCATGAAGTCGTCGGTCACTGCGACCGAGACGTTGAAGTTGTTCCAGCGCCCCTTCGAATGCTTGGCCTCGATGAATTCGGGCAGGTCGGGGTGATCGCAGTCGAGCACGGCCATCTGCGCGCCGCGCCGCGCGCCCGCGCTTTCCACGGTGCGGCACGAGGCGTCGAACACGTCGATATAGCTGCACGGGCCCGATGCGCTCGATCCCGTCGACTTGACGTGCGCGCCGCGCGGCCGGATCGCCGAGAAGTTGTAGCCCACGCCGCCGCCGCGCCGCATGGTTTCGGCGGCCTGCAGCAGCGCGACGTAGATGCCGGGGCGGCCTTCGCCGTCCACGCCCTGGATGCTGTCGCCCACCGGCTGCACGAAGCAGTTGATCAACGTGGCTTCGATGCCGGCGCCCGCCGCGCTCATGATCCGTCCCGCGCCAAGCGCGCCGTTGCGCAGGTTGTCCACGAAGCGCGCCTCGACCTCGGCGCGCAGCGCGGGCGGCTCGACCTGCGCGACGCCGCGCGCGACGCGGCGGTAGATGTCGTCGGCGGTTTGCTCGTCGCCTTTGGCGTACTTCTCGAGCATCACGTCGAGCGAGAACTGCTGCGGGGGAAACGGAAGCGGGGGCGTATTTTCTGCCATGGCCGGGCCTCGCGAAGCGCCGCGCGGGCGGCGGCAGTTGAAGGGCGTTCGAAGTGCGGCGACTGAGCCGCGACCGTTCAACCTTACCCCAGCGGCGGGCGGCGTGCACGGCGACGCGAGCGCGCATGCGGCGGCGCCGGAGCATGCCGGCGTCGCGGCGGCCAGGGCGGTCTGCGGTTACACTGCTCCCGCCTGCACGCGGGCACCGAATGTGGAGACGGAAGAGGAGACTGGATGACGAACGAAACGGCGCCCGTGGTCTACCGCGACACGGTGCGGGCAGAGTGGGTCGACTACAACCGCCACCTGCGCGACGCGTTCTACATGCTGATCTACAGCTACGCGACCGACGCGCTGCTCGATGCCATCGGGCTCGATGCGGCTGCGCGCGAGGCGCGCGGGCGGTCGATGTACACGCTGGAGGCGCACCTGAACTATTTCCACGAGATCAAGGAGGGTGCGCAGGTGCGCGTCGACGTCCGGCTGATCGAGTACGACGCGAAACGCGTGCGCCTGTATCTGGAGATGTTCGCGGGCGATCTTGACGATGCGGGCGCCTCGCCCGTCTCGGCGAGCGAGCAATTGCTCTTGCACGTGGACCCCTCGGGGCCGCGCGCGGCGGCCTTCGACGCCGATGTGCTCGCGCGCGCGAGGGCGTTGTGCGCCGCCTCGGCGGGCTTCGCACCGCGCCATGCCGCGCGGGCTATCTCGCTCGCGCCTCGTTGAGGCCGCTCAGGCGGCGTCGCTGCGCTTACTTCGCCAGTTCTGCGCCGATGAGGTCGCCGAGCACTTCGGCTGCGATCATGACGGAAGCGTTGAGCGGCGCGGGACGTTCGGCCGGCTTGAACACGGCGTCGCCGCGGCGGATCTTGCGGCGCGACACGGCGCAGGTGCCCGAAGAATGCGCCGAGCGGCGGCGCCAGCGCTGTTCGCCATAATGGCAGCGACCGGGTTCGACCCAGCGGATCACCAGCGCCGTATCCGTCTGCTCGAGTATTTCGATACGCTCACCGTTGGCTCCGTCAAGCGAGAGGCACGCTTTTTTCTTCATTGTCGGCTCCGTAAGTGTGGTGCCGCGAATGTAGTCCTGCGCGCTGACAAGTGCCATTCTGTCGCCGTTGAAACACCATTCCATTATCAGCAACAATTGCCCTGCGACACGTTGCGATTAACGAAGGAATGGGGGTTTGCGGCTGATTTGGGGTCGACATCGCGAATTTGTGCAACGCACTGTTGTACGTGGCGCGACATCGAGTGGCCCGAAAACGGGCGCCTGGAGGGCGTCCCAGGGTGGGGACGGAACGGCTGGGAGGGATCCGAATCTGAGAAAGACCGGCCCGGCTGAATTGATTTGCCGCACCGCGTTGGCTTGATGCACCGCGGCTGCACAGCCGCGAAATCCGAGCACATGTTTTTGAATTTTCACGAGGTTACATGATTCATCGTCCGCCTGCTCCGAACTCCGCAAACGAGCAGAAAATCCAGCGCGCCGCCTCCGCGGTGCTGTACGCCACGCTCGTATTGCTGGCGCTGTGGATCGTGCGCGAGTTCCTGCCCGCCGTGGCCTGGGCGAGCGTCTTTGCCATCGTCCTGTGGCCCACCTATCAGGCGATCGAGCGCCGCGCCTGGTTCAAGGGCCGCAAGACGCTGATCGCCACGCTGCTTACTGCCGCGGTTGGCCTGCTCGTGGTCCTCCCGATCGCCATCACGGCCATTCAGGCCAGCGGCGAGGCCCACGAGCTTTACCTCTGGCTGCGCGACGCCCAGGAGAACGGCGTGCCGGTGCCCGACTTCGTTTCGCATCTGCCGGTAGGCAGCCGCCAGGTGAGCGACTGGTGGCAGGCCAATCTCACCCGGCCGCTCAAGGCTTCCCCGGCGATGAAGAGCCTGCACGGCGACACCATCGCCTCGTTCGGCCGCCACTTCGGTGCGCGCGCCGCCCACGCGACGATGACGTTCGGCTTCATGCTCGTCACGCTGTTCGTAATCTTCCGGGCGGGCCCGCGTCTTTCGGCTACGGTGATGCGCGGTGCGCGCCGCGCCTTCGGCGCCGACGGCGCGCAGCTCCTGCAGCGCATGGCCGCCGCCGTGCGCGCCACGGTCACGGGGCTCGTGGTCGTGGGGCTGGGCGAGGGCGTGCTGCTGGCCGCCGCCTATATCGCGACCGGCGTGCCGCATGCAGCGCTGCTCGGCACCGTCACCGCCATCGCGGCCATGCTGCCGTTTTGCGCGCCCATCGTGTTCTGCGGCGCGGCGCTGTGGCTCGTCATTCAGGGTTCGTTGATCGCGGCGGCTGCGCTCGCGGTATGGGGATTCGTGGTGGTGTTCATCGCCGAGCATTTCGTGCGGCCCGTGCTGATCGGCAATTCCACGCGTCTGCCGTTTCTGCTCGTGCTGTTCGGCATTCTGGGCGGGGCGACGACCTTCGGGCTCATCGGCATCTTCATCGGCCCGGCTCTTATGACCGTGCTGATGGTGCTTTGGGTGAACTGGGCGGAGTAACGCTCTCTTCGCGGCGAGGCGCGCCGAACGCCTCGCTCAACGGAAGCAGGCGAGCGTGTACTTGAGCGCGGCCGGCAACAGTTCGCGCCACACAGGCCAAACGTGGCCGCCGTCCACGATGCGCAGTGCCGCCGTGTTGCCCGCCTCGCGCAGCCGCGTGTAGAGCAGCGACGACTCGGCCTGGATCACGAGGTCGTCGTCGCCGGCGGCGATGAAGAACGGCACGCGCCTGGGCTGTGAGAAATACGGTTTCCAGAGCGCCGGATAGTTGAGCGTGCGCCAGATCTGCGCGTCGAACTGATGGTCGCCGAACACACCGACGTGACGCGCCGCCGAACCGGGCGGCGGGTCGCTCGCATAGACCGCCGGGGACAGCAGCAGCGCGCCGCAGAACATGTCGGGGTGCTCCAGCGTGTAGCGCAACGCGCCGAAGCCGCCCATCGAAACGCCGCCGATCGCGCGGCCATCGCGCGCGTCGTCCACCGCGAAGTGCGACTCGATCTCGGGCAGCAGGTCCTGGAAGAACGCTGTCTCCATCTTCTCCTTGCGGTCGACGTACCAGTCGGTGCCGCCCTGCGGCATCACGATCACCACGGGCGGGATCTCGTGACGGGCGATCAGCGTGTCGGCGGTGGTCTGGAGCTGGCCTTGCGTGACCCAGTCCATGGGCTCGCCGTTGTTGCCATGCAGGAGATAGAGCACGGGATAGCGGCGCTCGTCGGCGCGATAGCCGTTCGGCAGGTACACCACGTAGGGCCACTCGCGGTTGAGCGCCGCGGCGTGGAACGTACGGACGACGATCGTGCTCGCCGCGACAGGCGCCGCTGGCGTGACGAACGCCGCGCACGAGAGAGCTAGCGGGAGCAGCGCGGTGCGAAGGAGTCTGCGCATGGCAGGGACATCGAGGGCGGTGGCGCGCCGGTGGCGCGGGGTCATCATGCTAGCAGCCGCTCGTGCGTGCCGGAAGCCGTGATCGGCGAGCCGGCGCGCAGTTCGTGGCCTGCGAGCGGCGTCGTTTCAGGCGGAAGCTTTGGCGCGCGAAGGCAGCAGACGCTTGAGCGGGTCGGACGCACGCGCGACGAGCAGCAGCGCGGTGATCGCGACGGCGTCTGCGCAGAGGCCGAGCGGCACGTTCAGATAGCCGTCGGTGTACCAGTAGAGCACCGAGTCGACAGTGAGCGAAATCACGGCGCCGGCCACGAACGAGAGCATCCCCTTGCGGCCGACCAGGCCCACCCAGGGCAGCGCATGCGCGACGCGCTTCGCCCAGCCGAGGCGGATGACATGCGCCGTGAGCCACGCGATGCCAAGGAAGTTGAGCGCGCGAAACCATGCGAGGTTGCGCTTGAAGTCGCCGTCGAGCGCGACGTTGCCGAGCTGCAGGCGATAGATCGCGGCGCCCGCCACGACGGCGAGCGCGGTGAGGGTCACGAGCGTGCCGAAACGGTGTGCGCTCACCCGCTGGAACACGGGCTGCGCCTGAGCAATCACACCGAGGACGAACATCAACTGCCAGGCGAACGGGTTGAAGTCCCATTGCACGTCTTCGACGTGCGGCAACCACGGCGCCAGGTGCGGCGCGACGCCCCAGAGCGCGAGGCTCACGGCCAGCAGCAGCCACGGCCGCGTGCGCGCGAGCGGCAGCGCGAGCGGGGCGGCGAGGGCGAACCAGGCGTACATCGGCAGCACGCCGGCCAGATACGGCTGGCGGCGCAGCAGCACGATGTCGCGCAACGCGGCGGCAGGCGCGAGCGTGAGATCGTCGAGATCGGTGGTGGCGAGGTTGGGCGCATCCACGTTGCACGCAACGAGAATCGCGGTGACGAGCAGCATCAACAGCGCCGTCACGACGAACGCGCGGTAGATCTCGAACGCGCGCTTGATGAAACGCTGCCGCGCCGCAGCCTCGGTGCGGCGTGCGCACAGCGTGGCCCACGCGGTGGCCGTGGCGAAGCCGCCCAGGAAGACGAAGACCTCGGCCGCGTCGCACAGCGCGTAGGCGTGCAGCGTGACGCGCGAGACGATGCTGCCGCCAATGTGATCGACGACGATGATGAGCAGGACGAGGCCGCGGAAGAAATCGAGTTCGACTAGACGGTTGGATGACTTTGACATGTTGGGGCAGCAGGCCGGGCCGGCATGGGGTGCATGAGGCAGCCGATGATGCAGAACGGGCCGGGCGGGCAGATGCTGGAAGTACCTGGCTGGAAAAATCAGGAAATCAGGAATTTGGGCGAGGTTCGCGGGGCGCCAGGCGCCGGGAACCGTGAAGCGGTCACCAGGGTGGCCGCACGACAAACGCAGGAAAAGACCTGAAGAATACGCAAGGGTTCCCGCCAGACGCGGGTTTACGTTGACGCCGCCGATATTAGCGTAATTTCAAATACCTTTCAGTGGACGCCGTCGGTGCGCCGTTCAAGTTTCCGGGGCGTGTGCCGATAAGGCAGGGGAAGGGACACGGTCATGCCGGCGCGGCAAACGCCGCTCTGACGCGGGTTTGGGCAGTTCCTTCTGGCCCTTTGCCGATACTTTTATGGCGCGAAAATTCGGCTAATTAACATTTGTTTCAAAGTGTTCTCCCTGGGCTGATTTAGTGGAGTTGCGCTTTACAATGCCGGATCGAATTTGAGATGGCACGCTCGTTCGCTAATGTGACGATCGCGTGCGTTGAATGTTTATGGTTCGAGATGCGATCGATTTAGACGCAGATCGAAGCGGCACGGCGCAAGCGAGCCGGAGCGCCCAGAGGGGCGGGAGCGCGACAAACGCAGCAGACCGTCCCGGCATCCACTCGCTGCATCGCACGGCTGCAAGCACTGCAGGAGAGAGCAATGTTCGAAGACGATCGTATCGGTCAGCGCGGTCTCAAGGGGTTCTGGGCCGTGTTGGGACTGGCGGCCCTGCTGGGCGGCTGCGCCAACCTGAACCAGCAGCAACCGCAACAACCGCAGCCCGACACGGCGGCAGCGGCGCCCCCGGCTTCTGATGCCGCGAGCGCCGACGCCAGCAGCACACAACCGGCGGCGAGCGCGCCGGTCACGCGCGTCGTCACGAAAACGACGTACGTGCGCGTGCGCCGTGGCGACACGCTTCAGCGCATCGCGCAAAAGCACAGTGTTTCGGTCAAGGATCTGGCCGCCTGGAATCACCTGAAGCCGAACGGTCACCTACGCGCAGGCCAGTCGATCAAGCTCGTTTCGAAGCAGACGATCACCGTTCAGGTGGCCGCGCCGCAAGCTGGCGGCGCAACGGCGAACGCCACCCCGAACACAGCCGGAAGCCGCCAGGTTGCCGCCGAAGTGGCGCGCCACGCGAGCAGCGTCGCGCTCGTGTGGCCGGCGCATGGCCGTGTGGTCGAACCGTTCGCGCAGGGCACGACGCGCGGCATCGAGATCGCGGGCAAGGCCGGCGACCCGGTGATCGCCGCCGCCGACGGCAAGGTCATGTACGCGGGCACGGGCCTGAACGAATACGGCAGCCTGATCATCGTCCAGCACAACAAGGACTTCCTCACGGCTTACTCGCACAACCGCCGTCTGCTCGTGAAGACCGGCGACACGGTGCATCAGGGCCAGCAGATCGCCGAGATGGGCAGCGAGAACAATGACCGCGTGGCGGTGCTGTTCGAGGTGCGCCGCGATGGGAAACCGGTGGATCCGATGCCGTATTTGCCTTCTTCTCCGCAGGGCTGAGCGCGGCGCAGGGCGTCGGCATGCGGCGGCGTTGAAATGGTCGATCCAGATCTGCGCTAAAACAAAACCGCTCCTTAAAACGCGTCCCCCGGCACCCGCACCCATCCTTCCATCAGCACGCGGGCGCTGCGGCTCATGATGGCCTTCGTGACCGTCCATTCGCCGTTTTCCTGGCGCGCCTCGGCGCCCACGCGCAGGGTGCCCGACGGATGCCCGAAGCGCACCGCGCTGCGTTCGCCGCCGCCCGCCGCGAGATTCACGAGCGTGCCGGGAATGGCCGCCGCGGTGCCGATCGCTACGGCCGCCGTGCCCATCATGGCGTGATGGAGCTTGCCCATCGACATGGCGCGCACCAGCAGGTCCACATCCCCGGCTTCCACTCGCTTGCCGCTCGACGCCGTATAGTCCGTGGGCTTCGCCACGAACGCGATTTTCGGCGTGTGCTGGCGCGTGGCGATCTCGTCGAGGTTCTTGATGAGTCCCATGCGCAGCGCACCGTGCGCGCGGATCGTCTCGAACTTCTCGAGCGCCTGCGCGTCGCTGTTAATCGCGTCCTGCAATTCCGTGCCCGTGTAGCCGATGGCCTCGGCGTTCACGAAGATCGTCGGAATGCCCGCATTGATCATCGTGGCCTTGAGCGTGCCCACGCCCGGCACTTCGAGGTCGTCCACGAGCTGGCCGGTGGGGAACATCGAGCCGCCCGCGCCTTCTTCCTCGGCGGCCGGGTCGAGGAATTCGAGTTGCACTTCGGCGGCGGGGAAGGTCACGCCGTCCAGTTCGAAGTCGCCCGTCTCCTGCACGTGGCCGTTCGTCATCGGCACGTGCGCGATGATGGTCTTGCCGATGTTGGCCTGCCAGATGCGCACCGTCGCAACGCCGTTGTCGGGCACGCGGCTCGGGTCGACGAGGCCGCCGCTGATCGCGAACGGGCCCACGGCGGCGGAGAGATTGCCGCAGTTGCCGCTCCAGTCCACAAAGGCCTTGTCGATGGCGACCTGGCCGAACAGGTAGTCGACGTCGTGGTCGGGCTTGCTGCTTTTGGCCAGAATCACGGTCTTGCTCGTGCTCGACGTCGCGCCGCCCATGCCGTCGATCTGCTTGCCGTACGGGTCGGGACTGCCGATCACGCGCATGAGCAGCTTGTCGCGCGCAACGCCAGGCTGCTGCGCCGAGGCGGGCAGATCCTGGAGGCGGAAGAACACGCCTTTGCTGGTGCCGCCGCGGATGTAGGTGGCGGGGATTTTGATCTGGGGTACGTGTGCCATGTGTTGTCCTGAAACGAAGGGCGGCACGCGTGTGACCGCTGCGCCGCCCGTTTCCCGTTTATGCCGCTGCCTGCGACGATTCGAGGAAGTCTTGCGCGAAACGCTGCAGCACGCCGCCTGCTTCGTAGATCGACACTTCTTCGGCCGTATCGAGTCGGCAGGTGACCGGCACTTCCACGCGCTCGCCGTTCCTGCGCTGGATCACGAGCGTGAGGTCGGCGCGCGGCGTGCGCTCGCCGATCACATCGTAGGTTTCCGTGCCGTCGATGCCGAGCGTCGTGCGGTTCGTGCCCGCCTTGAACTCCAGCGGCAGCACGCCCATGCCGATCAGGTTCGTGCGGTGAATGCGTTCGAAGCCTTCGGCCACGATCACTTCCACACCCGCGAGACGCACGCCCTTGGCCGCCCAGTCGCGCGAGCTGCCCTGGCCGTAGTCCGCACCCGCAACGATGATGAGCGGCTGCTTGCGTTCCATGTAGGTTTCGATGGCTTCCCACATGCGCGTGACCTTGCCTTCCGGCTCGACGCGCGCAAGCGAGCCCTTCTTCACGGCGCCGTCCACCACGGCCATCTCGTTGATGAGCGTGGGGTTCGCGAAGGTTGCGCGCTGCGCCGTGAGGTGGTCGCCACGGTGCGTGGCGTACGAGTTGAAATCCTCTTCGGGCAGGCCCATTTTCGCGAGGTACTCGCCCGCTGCGCTGTCCAGCAGGATTGCGTTGGAAGGCGAGAGGTGGTCGGTCGTGATGTTGTCGCCGAGCACGGCGAGCGGGCGCAGGCCCTTGAGCGTGCGCTCGCCAGCCAGCGCGCCTTCCCAGTACGGCGGACGGCGGATGTAGGTGCTTTGCGCGCGCCAGTCGTAGAGCGGGTCGGTCGTTTCGCCGCTTGCCGCGGTGGCCGCGAACATCGGCTCGTACACCTTGCGGAACTGCTCGGGCTTCACGCTCTTCGCGACGATGGCGTCGATCTCTTCATCGCTCGGCCAGAGGTCCTTGAGGTACACGGGCTTGCCGTCCTTGTCCGTGCCGAGCGAATCGCGTTCGATGTCGAAGCGGATCGTGCCCGCAATCGCGTACGCTACGACGAGCGGCGGCGAGGCAAGGAACGCCTGCTTCGCATACGGATGGATGCGGCCGTCGAAGTTGCGGTTGCCCGAGAGCACAGCGGTCGCGTACAGGTCGCGGTCGATGATTTCTTGCTGGATCTTCGGGTCGAGTGCGCCCGACATGCCGTTGCACGTGGTGCACGCAAACGCGACGATGCCGAAGCCCAGCTTTTCCAGATCCTGCAGCAGGTTGGCTTCTTCGAGGTAAAGCTCCACGGCCTTTGATCCCGGCGCGAGCGAGCTCTTCACCCACGGCTTGCGCGCGAGGCCGCGTGCGTTCGCATTGCGCGCGACCAGCGCGGCGGCGATCACGTTGCGCGGGTTGCTCGTGTTCGTGCAACTCGTGATGGCGGCGATGATGACCGCGCCGTCGGGCATCTGGCCCGGCGTTTCTTCCCACTTGCCAGCGATGCCGCGTTCGGCGAGAGCGGACGTCGGCAGGCGCTTGTGCGGGTTCGACGGGCCGGCCATGTTGCGCACCACGCTCGAAAGATCGAACGTGAGCGTGCGCTCGTATTGCGCGTTAGCGAGCGTGTCGGCCCACAGGCCCGCAGTCTTTGCGTACGTTTCGACGAGCTTGATCTGCTCTTCTTCGCGGCCCGTGAGGCGCAGATAGTCGAGCGTCTGGTTGTCGATGAAGAACATCGCGGCCGTTGCGCCGTATTCCGGCGCCATGTTCGAGATCGTGGCGCGGTCGCCGAGCGTGAGGCTCGACGCGCCAGCGCCGCGGAACTCCAGATACGCGCCGACGACCTTTTCCTTGCGCAGGAATTCGGTCAGCGCGAGCACGATGTCGGTAGCGGTGATGCCGGGCTGGCGTTTGCCCGTGAGTTCCACGCCGACGATATCGGGCAGGCGCATCCACGAGGCGCGGCCGAGCATGACGTTCTCGGCTTCGAGGCCGCCCACGCCGATGGCGATCACGCCGAGCGCATCGACGTGCGGCGTGTGGCTGTCGGTGCCGACGCAGGTGTCGGGGAACGCCACGCCTTCGCGCGCCTGGATCACGGGCGACATTTTCTCCAGATTGATCTGGTGCATGATGCCGTTGCCCGGAGGAATCACGTCGACGTTCTTGAAGGCCTTCTTCGTCCAGTTGATGAAGTCGAAGCGGTCGACGTTGCGCCGGTCTTCGATCGCGCGGTTCTTGTTGAACGCGTCCGGATCGAAGCCGCCGCATTCCACGGCGAGCGAGTGGTCGACGATCAGCTGCACGGGCACGACCGGATTCACCTTGGCGGGGTCGCCGCCCTGGTCGGCAATGGCGTCGCGCAGGCCGGCGAGATCGACGAGCGCCGTTTGCCCGAGGATGTCGTGGCAGACCACGCGCGCCGGGAACCACGGAAAGTCGAGGTCGCGCTTGCGTTCGATGAGCTGCGTGAGCGATGCGGTGAGCGTGGCCGGGTCGCAGCGGCGCACGAGGTTTTCGGCGAGCACGCGCGAGGTGTACGGCAGCGTGTCGTAGGCGCCGGGCTGGATGGCCTCGACGGCTTCGCGCGCGTCGAAGTAATCGAGCCGGGTGCCCGGGAGGGACTTGCGGTAGGCGGTATTCACGGCTTGGGGACCAAATGTGTTGTAAGCGGCGGTGCGTGGGTTCGAAGGCGATGGCGTCACTCTACGACGCATCGCCTCCGGCGATCAACGCTTGCTGATCGGCGTGAACTTCAGATTCTCCGGACCCGTGTAATTCGCGCTCGGGCGGATGATCTTGTTGTCGATGCGCTGCTCGATGATATGCGCGCTCCAGCCGGCCGTGCGCGCGATCACGAAGATCGGCGTGAACATGGCGGTCGGCACGCCCATCATGTGATACGACACGGCGCTGAACCAGTCGAGGTTCGGGAACATCTTCTTCACTTCCCACATCGTCGATTCGAGGCGCTCGGCGATGTCGAACAGCTTCATGTTCGACTGTTCCTTCGAGAGCTTCTTCGCGATTTCCTTGATGACCTTGTTGCGCGGGTCCGAGATCGTGTACACCGGGTGGCCGAAGCCGATCACGACTTCCTTTTTCTCCACGCGCGCACGGATATCGGCTTCCGCGTCGTCGGCGTTTTCGTAGCGCGACTGGATCTCGAACGCGACTTCATTCGCGCCGCCGTGCTTCGGACCGCGCAGCGCGCCGATCGCGCCCGTGATGGCCGAGTAGATGTCCGAGCCCGTGCCCGCGATCACGCGGCCCGCGAACGTCGAGGCGTTGAACTCGTGCTCGGCGTACAGGTTGAGCGACACGTGCATCGCGTCGACCCACGACTTCGACGGCGCGCGGCCGTGCAGCAGGTGCAGGAAGTGGCCGCCGATCGAGTCGTCGTCCGTTTCGACTTCGATGCGCTTGCCGTTGTGCGAAAAGTGATACCAGTACAGCAGCATCGAGCCGAGCGACGCCATCAGGCGGTCGGCGATATCGCGCGCGCCCGGCAGGTTGTGGTCGTCTTTCTCGGGAAGCACCGTGCCAAGCATCGAGACGCCGGTGCGCATCACGTCCATCGGATGCGCCGAGGCGGGCACGGCTTCCAGGGCGGTCTTCACGTTGGCGGGCAGACCGCGCAGCGCCTTGAGCTTCGCCTTGTAGCCGGCCAGCTCCGCCGTGTTCGGCAGCTTGCCGTGCACGAGCAGGTACGCGATTTCTTCGAATTCGCAGGCGGTGGCAAGATCGAGAATGTCGTAGCCGCGATAGTGAAGGTCGTTGCCGGTGCGGCCCACGGTGCACAGCGCCGTGTTGCCCGCCGCCACGCCCGAAAGCGCAACGGACTTCTTCGGCTTGAAACCGCCAGCGGCTTGCGTGGTGTTTTCTGCTTCGCTCATGGTGTCTTCCTCTCTCCAGGTATCTGTGAACTGTATGGTCGGATTTACTTCTTCGCGGCGAAGAGCGCGTCGAGCTTGTCTTCGTACGCGTGGTAGCCGAGGTAGGTGTAGAGATCTTCGCGCGACTGCATCGTGGCGACGGCGGCCTTTTGCGTGCCGTCGCGCTTGACGGTCTCGTAGAAGTTCAGCGCGGCGGCGTTCATCGCACGATACGCGCCGCAGCAGTAGAGCGCGATATCCACGTTCGCGCTCATGAGTTCTTCGGTCGTGAAGAACGGTGTCGAGCCGAATTCCGTGAGGTTGGCGAGAATCGGCACTTTCACGGCGGCGCGGAAGCGGCGGTAGTCGTCGAGCGTCTTCATCGCTTCGGGGAAGATCATGTCCGCGCCCGCTTCCACGTAGGCCACCGCGCGCTCGATCGCGGCGTCGATGCCTTCCACGCCGGCCGCGTCGGTGCGAGCCATGATGACGAACTGGTCGTCGGTGCGCGCGTCCACGGCGGCCTTTACGCGGTCCACCATTTCGCCGGTCGCCACGACTTCCTTGTTCGGGCGATGGCCGCAGCGCTTCTGGCCCACCTGGTCTTCGAGGTGAACCGCCGCCACGCCCGCCTTGATGAACGACTTGATCGTGCGCGCGATATTGAATGCGCCGCCCCAGCCGGTGTCGATGTCGACCATCAGCGGAATGTCCACGGCGTCGGTGATGCGGCGGGCGTCGATCAACACGTCGTCCATGGTGCTGATGCCGAGGTCCGGCACGCCGAGCGAGTTGGCGGCCACGCCGCCGCCGGAGAGATAAACGGCCTTGAAGCCGCTCGCCTGTGCGAGCTTGGCCGCATACGCGGTGATGGCGCCGACGACTTGCAGCGGTTGTTCGGCGGCCACGGCAGCGCGGAATTTCGCGCCGGCGCTTGCGAGGGGGGTGTTGTTCATGCGTGATGTCTCCAATTGAATCGCCGGCTCATAGTGCAGATAGCGTGCCAGCGTCGCACTACGAGGCTAACCTATTGATTTTGCGACGGAATCGCGTGGGCCGATTGCAGGCGCTGATTTCTATGATGAAATCGCGATTTCAAAAATGAAATCGACGCGCGATAATGCGAAATCCGGCTGACGGCCGGCTTTCGGCTGCGCCGGCCCTCGACGCCACGACCGTATCGCTGGACATCATGAACCGCTTTCCCGCTCCTGCTTCCTCCGCCATCCGCCCGCGTGTGTGGGCCATGGGCATCAGCCGCCTGCGCGACCTGTTTCGCGACATCGCCCGCGAATACGACGAGCTTGCGGACCTGCGCGTGGTGCCGCGCGGCTTCGAGGAGGCGGTGGCCGAAATCGCCGCAGCGGGGCCGAACCAGCGGCCGGATGTGGTGGTGGCGGCGGGCTCGAACGGCACCTACCTGAAGGCGCGTATCGACCTGCCCGTGGTGCTCGTGCAGCCCACCGGCTTCGACGTGATGCAGGCGCTCGCCCGGGCGCGACGCGAGGCCGATCTCGTCGCGCTCGTCACCTACGGCGAGACGCCCGTGGAGGTGCGGCGCTTTGCCAGCGCCTATGGCATCGACGTGGTGTTCGGCCAGTACCGCACGGTCCAGGACGCCGAGGCCTGCGTGCTCGACCTGCGCGACCGCGGCGTGGGCGCGGTCGTGGGGCCGGGCCTCGTCAACGACCTCGCTGCCCGGCTCGGGCTCGTGCCGTTTTTCGTCTACTCGCGACCCTCAGTGCGTGCGGCTTTCGATAACGCGCTGGATCTCGTGCAAGCCACCTGGCGCGAAACGCAGCGCCGCCAGCGCCTCGACAGCGTGCTGCAACATCTGCGCGATGGTGTGGTCGCGCTCGACGCGCGCGGCCGCGTGGAGGCGATCAACCAGCGCCTCGCGGCCGTGCTCGGCATCGATCCGGCGGCCGCCGTGGGACAGTCTCTCGCGGCGCTCGCGCCCGACATCGCCTTCGCGCTGCCCGAAGCCGATGGCGAATCGCTCGAGACGGTGAGGGGCGTGAGTTACGTCGTGCACCGCGGGCCGCTCGTCGACAACGGCGTGACGACGGGCGCCGTGCTCACGTTCCAGGAGTCGCGCGCAGTGGAGCGGCTCGACCGCACGCTGCGCTCGCGCCAGCGCACGCAGCAGTTCGTCGCGCGCTACCGGCTGGACGACCTGAGCGGCGCAACGCCCGGCATCGAGCGCGTGCGCCAGCTCGCGCGGCGCTATGCGAAGTCGGACGCAACGGTGCTCATACGCGGCGAAAGCGGCACGGGCAAGGAGATGATCGCGCAGGGCATTCATCGCGAGAGCCCGCGGCGCGACTTTCCGTTCGTCGCCATGAATTGCGGCGCGTTTCCCGAGGCGCTGCTGGAGAGCGAACTGTTCGGCTACGAGGAGGGCGCGTTCACGGGCGCGCGGCGCGGCGGCAAGGTGGGACTCATCGAGGCGGCGCACCGCGGCACGCTCTTTCTCGATGAAATCGGCGAGATGCCGTTGCCGTTGCAGAGCCGCCTGCTGCGCGTGCTGCAGGAGCGCGAGGTGGTGCGCCTCGGTGCCACGGAGCCCACGCGCGTGGACGTGCGCGTGGTCGCCGCGACGCACCGCGCGCTCACCGAGCAGATCGAAGCGGGCGAGTTTCGCGCGGATCTCTTCTATCGCCTGAACATTCTCAATCTCGCCATTCCGCCGTTGCGCGAGCGCGCCGCCGATATCGCGTTGCTGGCGGGGGAACTGCTGTTCCAGGTGTCGCGCCGCGAGCCGCGCGTGGCCGTGCGCATCCGCACGCCAGAAGACGCGGCGCGCACGCTCGCGCTGGTGAGTGGCACGCTCGCACGGCACGCATGGCCCGGCAACGTGCGCGAGCTGCAGAACGTGGTCGAGCGGATGGTGGTGGAGTTGGCCGACTCGGAAGAGGACGTGCTGATGCCAGACGTGCTGCGCTCCATCGCGCCGGAGGTGTTCGAGTCGCCCCGCGCTGCGAGTGGCGCCGCAGCGACGGCAGGAGAGGCTGCGCTCACCTTGCGCGAGCGCAGCCTCAACACCGAAGCCGATGAAATCCGCGCCGCACTTGATGCCTGCAACGGCGATCGCGACCGTGCGTGTGAGATGCTCGGCATCAGCAAGACGACCCTCTGGCGGCGCCTTTCCGCCGCGAAGGGCAAGCGCGGCAGCGCGGTCGCCGAGGCGACGGTGGCCACGGCGCCTCGCAAGGCGCCGCGTGGTTGAATCGCGCTCAGTTCTTCAGTGCGTTGAGCAGAGGCGCCACGGTGCCGTGCAGGTGCAGGATTTCTGGGCTCGCCTGCAACAGCGCCTGATAACGCTCGTAGAACTCCGCCGATTCCTCGCCGGAAAAGAGCGCGGCCACGCCTTGCGCCGCGCCGATGCGGTCGTCGGAGCTCGCGTCCTTTGCGTCTAGCGTTTCGTCGACGTTGGCGATCACCGTCGAGAGCGGCATGAGCCAGCGAAAGCCCGAGCCGTTGATGAGCACCTGCAGGAAGGCCGCCGGCGTAACCGGTCCGAACTCCCGTTCGTAGTCCTTGCGCTCATGGTCGAGAATCGCCTTGTGCAGCGTGAGCAGGGGCTTGCGCACGGTCGAGAGGAATTGAATCGCGCTTTGTTCGTTCATCGTGCGGCTCCTTCGGTGGCGCTCGTCGGGTCGTAACGAATCGTCGAACGACACGCGCCGGATCATGAGGTAGCGCGAACCGTTCGCGCGGATATACGGACGATGTTAGCGCAATGGCCGGCCGCACGTGGCCAAGCGGTGGATGAGCGCGGCAGCGCTACACTCTGCCGTTGCGTGAAACCGCGATGGCCGCGCCGACCACCCTGAGAACGCTTCGATGACGATGACGATTCTGCCACTGCACCGCGCCGACCTGCCGCTCGACACCGCCGAGCTGGCGCGCTTCATGGTCGGCAAATATCTCGTGCGCGACCTGGCGCGGGGGCGCATGGCGGGGCGGCTCGTCGAAGTCGAAGCGTATCCCGTTGGCGACTCCACGAGCTACGCCTACATCGGACGCCGGCCGTATAACGCCGCGATGTTCCTCGAACGCGGACATGCCCACGTGCGGCTGACCTACGGCAGCGCCTGGATGTTCAACATGTCGAGCGAAGCCGTGGACGTCGGCGCGGGCATCCTGTTTCGCGCGCTGGAGCCGCTCGAAGGCATCGGCGCGATGGAGGCGCTGCGCCCCGGCGTCCCGCTGCGCGATCTTGCGCGCGGGCCGGGACGGCTCTCGCAGGCGTTCGGTATTGCGGCGGCCCTCGACGGTGTGGACCTGTGCCGTGGGCACGGACTCTGGATCGGCCGCGTGGACGAACCCGAGCGGCCCGTGGGCGTGACGACGCGCATCGGGCTCTCGCGGGAAATGGACCGGCCGCTGCGCTTCTACGAACTGGGCAGCCGGTTCGTGAGCGGCCCGCGCAAGCTGCTGGACGGCAGAGTCGCCCCGGTGTGACTGGCTCGAGAGCCGCGGCAGAATGCGCGGCAAGCGCCGCGCCCCAAGCCGCTCGCGGGACATCGCATGCGAGCGGCATTGTTGCTGTGGTTGAAAGTGTATTTTCTCAAATTAAGGGTTTCCCCTGGTCACTTGTCTCAATAAACTGAAATCACTGGTTCGGCGGTGCAAGCAGACAGCGCCGCCGGCATAAAACAAGTGATGGAGGTAATGACCATGAAGTCCCGTACCCTGATTCAAGCCGCATTCGTCGCCGCCCTCGTGGCTGCTCCGACCCTTTCGTTTGCCCAGGTGCAAGGCAACGGTCCGGTCACGCGCGCCGAAGTGAAGTCCGAATTGATCCAGCTCGAGAAGGCCGGCTACAACCCGGCTACCGCCAACGACGCGACGTACCCGAGCGACATTCAGGCCGCCGAAGCCCGCGTGAGCCAGCAGGAAGGCCTGGCGCAACAGGCACCGGCAGCCGAAACGAGCGGCTATGGCCCGTCGACCTCGGGTTCGGCGCAGTCGGGCCAGCCGGCCACGATGCGCCCGTCGCAGTCGGTGTACTTCGGCAACTAACTGAGCGGGCAGCTAAGCGGATAACCGGGCAGGGCGCACCGTCACCGCGCGCCAAAGCCCGGGGCAAGCGAACGCCGTGAACGGCCGTCGCTCAGACACCGGCGCACGCGACATCGATCGGCCACAGGCTGGCCGTTCCCGCGCAAGCCGGTGCCCCCGGGCGCTTCGAGCAAGCTGACACGCACGCGCAAGTTGGCCCGGCAGCGCCCCACCCAGCAAAGTCCCGACCGATACCGGCGAAGGCGGACACCGTTCCGCCTTTGCGGCACGCCGCCGCGCAAACCGTCGCGCGATTGTTCGTGCGTGGATGGAACCTCCGCCGCCGAAAGGTGGCTTCGCCCAACCCCGTCGGGATTGGGCGTTTTTTCACATCTGGCGGTTTGGAGGGGACGGCGCTTTACTTCAGGCGCCGGTCCCGCCGGTGATGTAGTGCTCGAGCTGCTCGATCGTGAACTTCTGCTCGGCGATGATTTCCTTCACCAGGTCGCCGATCGACACCATCCCCACGAGCTTGCCGCCGTCCATGACGGGCAGGTGGCGCATGCGCCGCTCGGTCATGAGCGCCATGCAGTCATAGGTGGTCTGCTCCGGTTCGACGAAGCGCACGTGCGTGCTCATGATGTCGCGCACGGCGGTCGTTTTCGACGATCGGTCCATCAGCACGATCTTGCGCGCGTAGTCACGCTCCGTGACGATACCGGCGATCGTTGGACCGTCGGTCACGAGCAGCGCGCCGATCTGCTTATCGGCCATCAGGCGGATTGCGTTGTAGACGGAATCGGAGGCTTCGATCGTGTAGACCACCTGTTCCGGCTTCGATTTGAGTACCTGTGCAACGCTTGTCATAGGGCGACCCCTCTTCGTCCTTCTGGTTGTCCAGTCTTTGCGCGGCGCGGCAGGCCGGGTGTATTGCCCGTCAAGCCATTGGAAAGCCATACCAGTATAGGCGGCTGGCGTGCCATGCGTCGTCGGGGTATGCGCGGGGTCGCACCATTTATGCTGGGGGCATGCGCTCGGACGGCACGCCATTCGAGCCGCCACCCAAGGGCTGCGCGGCGGCGCGGAGCAAATGGCGGTAAACTCCGGTTCCGAACCTCAACCCGGCCCCTAGCCGGTTTTGCCAGTTTTTTGCTCGAGAATCATGCCTACGCTTCCTGAGTCGTCCTGTGCGGACGGCGACAACGCCAACGAATGCGTCGTGCTTGACGCGATCGCCACGCTGCCGACCCGCTACGGCACGTTCGAGTCCTATGTCTACCGGGTGAAGGACGGCGGCGCCGAGCATCTCGCGCTCGTCATGGGCGACGTGGGCAGCGGCGAGCCCACGCTGACGCGGCTCCACTCCGAGTGCCTGACCGGCGACGTGTTCGGTTCCTACCGCTGCGACTGCGGCGAGCAGCTCGACCTCGCGCTGCGCTACATCGCGGCCGAAGGCCGTGGCGTGCTGCTCTATCTGCGTGGCCACGAAGGCCGGGGCATCGGCCTGTCGAACAAGATTCGCGCGTACCAGTTGCAGCAGCAGGGCCGCGACACCGTCGAGGCGAACCTCGATCTCGGTCTGCCTGACGACGCGCGCGAATACGATTCGGCGGCAGCGATCCTGCGCCTGCTGAAAGTGTCGTCGGTGAAGCTCATGAGCAACAATCCGAAGAAGTTCGACACGCTCAGGCAGCACGGCCTCCCGGTGATCGAGCGCGTGGCGCTCGCGATTCCGATGCGCGAGGAAAACGAGCGTTATATCCGCACCAAGCAGGTCAAGTTCGGGCATTACTTCGAAGAAAACGAGTAGCAGAAATACGAGACCTGTCCGGGTTCGTCCGCACGGAGTCTCGCTACGTTGGCGTAGGTTTTTGCGGCGTTGTGCTGGAAACCTACGCCGAGTATGCTTCTCTCAGAAAAAACTACGCCGAGGGAAGTATGGGCTTTGATGCACGTACCGCAGCCAAGCTGCCCAGCGGCCAGCACATGACGTTTGAGGGATTTCCAGGACTAAGGCTCCAGGCTTCGACGAGCCGCAAATCGTGGACGTACCGCTACAAGTCGCCAGTCGCAGCCGCATGCGGCAAGTGAAGCTTACAAGGCGCCGCAGCCCACCGCGTTGCTCGCCATCTTCCGGGCCGCCTTAGCGCCTTCGACCCGTAGCAGTTCCGGCAACGACACGCCATTTTTCGCGGCCGTCAATTCGGCCAGTATCGACAGGGCGATCTCCGGCGGCGTCCGGCTGCCGATGTAGATGCCCACCGGTCCGTGCAGGCGCGCGAGTTCTTCATCGTTGAGATCGAACTCCTTCAAGCGCTTGCGCCGCGCCGCGTTATTGCGACGCGAACCGAGCGCACCCACATAGAACGCAGGCGTTTTCAGCGCTTCCGTCAGCGCAAGATCGTCGAGCTTCGGATCGTGCGTCAGCGCGATCACCGCATAGCGGTCGTCGAGCTTCATGTCCATTACGGTGTCGTCGGGCATGGCGCGAACGATGGTCGTGCCCGGCACGTTCCACTCGTCCGTATATTCCTCGCGCGGATCGCACACCGTCACCTGATAATCCAGCCCCACCGCGATGCTGCACAGATAGCGCGACAACTGTCCCGCGCCGATCACCAGCATCCGGTAACGGGGCCCGTGGATGGTCAGCAGCGTCGTCCCGTCGAAGAGCACGCCGTCCGTCGCCTGCGCGGGTTCGAGTCGCGCAGCGCCCGTCGCCATGTCGAGCGTGCGCGCGACGAGCCTGCCTGCCTCCACCGCTGCACACAGCTCCGCGATACCGCTCCCAGGCGTCAACGGCTCCAGCACGAGCTGAATGGTGCCGCCACAAGGCAGGCCGAAGCGATGCGCCTCTTGTGCGCTGACGCCGTACTTCAACGCCTGCGGCCTTTCCTGTTCGATGCCTCGCTGCCGCACGCGATCGATCAGATCGTCTTCGATGCATCCGCCCGACACCGACCCGACCACATGCCCATCGGCGCTACTGAACCTGCTAACTGCTCTCGTAGGCATTGCGACGTTAGGTGCCGGGGTCGGCTGGCTCGTCTATACCTGGTTCGTTGGTCTCGAAGTGCCTTACTTCGCGATCCCACTCGTGCTGTGCGTGCCAGTGATCGCGGCGGTCGCATTTCGCAACTGCTGGGATTGATGTGAACACGGCGGTGTGCCGCTCCCGACGCACTCGAGTCGGCACGACTTTGCACTCGCGCGCGTATGCCGTCACCGGCGGCTCTGAAACACCCCCCTTTCCGTTTCACCTCCAACACCTCCGTTGATCCCGTCGCTGCTGCAACCCCAGCGGCAACGCTGCGTTCGTTCGGCCGCCCGAAGCCCCGCGTCCAGCCCGCTTCATTGCTCTTGCGCTGACGACTCTTCGCTCGCCTTCCGATTCGCAACGAGCGCGAGCCTCGTCGCGCAGTCCCGCTGCTTGTCCTCGCCCTGCCCATGTCCGCGACCACGCCAGACCGGTCCGCGAAACGGCCGCCCAAGGAAATCTACAAATATCGTTAAGTGCCTGTTTTTTAAGAACGTTCTGATAGGGCTGGCCGTCCCCGCTCGACATAATCATCTGGGTCCCATAAGGGCACCTTCCGGATGAGCGCGCATCGCTCGTCGCTATCTGCGGCGAGACGGCAAGCAGACATTCGGCTAGAGCAGCCAGGTCACGGCAGGTGCCCAGGCTGCGCAAAACAGTTACTTTTTCTGGAAATACCAAGTGATGAAACTCAAGCTTCTCTCCATCCTGGTCGCCACTGGAGCAGCTCTGATGGCCCAAGGCGCATTCGCCGCCGACGGCACGATCCAGTTCACCGGCAACATCACCGCGCAGACCTGCACGATCAACGGCAACGGCTCGGGCAGCAACAACTTCACGGTGGCACTGCCCACCGTGTCGGCGTCGACGCTTGCCACGGCGGGCCAGACCGCGGGCCGCACGCCGTTCAACATCGCGCTCAGCGCCTGTACGCCGGATAGCGGCAACGTGCACACGTACTTCGAGGCAGGTCCGACGGTCAACGCCGCCACCGGCCACCTCGTCCTGAACGCCGGCGGCGCGACAAACGTCGAAATCGGCCTGCAAAACAACAACTTTACGAACATCGGGCTCGGCGCAGCCGATGCTTCGCAGAATTCGCTGCCTGTCGCCATCAACAACGGTTCGGCCACGCTGAACTACTACGCGCAGTACGTGGCAACCGCCGCGGCAACGGCCGGTGCGGCGAATTCGAGCGTGATGTACACGATCGCCTACCAGTAATCGTGTCGCTGGGCGAGGCGAGGCAGGTCATCCCGCCTCGCCTTGCCTTGCCTTGCCGCTCGCTACTCGCTACTCGCTACTCGCTACTCGCCGTACCGCTTCCCGCTTTAGCCCCGCTTACCTAACGATGAAAGCCAACCGCGTACTCAAGGCGCTCGTCGCCGCTGCTTTCGCTGCCGTCTCGCTGGCAGCGAGCACTAACAGTCATGCCTCCGTGGTGCTCGCCGGCACGCGAGTGATCTACAACCAGCGCGAGCCGGAAGTCACGCTCAAGCTGTCCAATGTCGGCCAGTCTCCCGCACTGGTGCAGGTCTGGATCGACAAGGGCGATCCCAAGGCCATGCCCGCCACGATCGAGGTGCCGTTCACGATCACGCCGCCCATCGCGCGGATCGATCCCGGCAAGGGGCAGACGTTGCGCATCATCTATACGGGCGAACCGCTCGCCACCGATCACGAATCGGTGTTCTGGCTGAACGTCCTCGAGATTCCGCCCAGGCCGACTGGCGACGCAGCCGATATCAACAAGCTGCAACTGGCATTCCGCTCGCGCATCAAGCTGTTTTTCCGTCCCGAGGCACTGAAGGCCGATCCTCAGCAGGCGGCTGAGCAGATGACCTGGCGCCTCGTCGCGGACCACGGGCAGAACGCGTTGGAGGTCAGCAATCCGTCGCCGTATCACGTGTCGTTGACGGGCGCGGAGCTCCAGGACGGCGCCAGCAAGGCCACCCTCGCCGACGGCGCGATGATCGCCCCGGGCGAAACCGCCAGTTTGCCGCTGGCCGGCAGCGTGAGCGGCTCGGCGGCGGCGAAGGTCCGCTACCACGTCCTCAACGACTACGGCGGCAACGTCGATGGCGAAGCGCCGTTACTGCAGGGTCCGGCGCCGGCGCTGTCCCGTATGGCGGCTCCCGCCGCGCCCTGAGCCGGCGTCCCACCGGTCGCACGGCAGGCAGGAGCCAGCGCGATCGCAAGCGCCTCATCGAGAGGCCGATCCCCCAGCTAAAAGTGGTGCGCGTGCCGCGCGCGAGCGGCAGGGATCCGCTTTCGCAGTGAGAAATGTCGCCATGAATGTTAGAAATGCTTATCGTCTATCGGGGCTGCGTCTGCGACCCCTATGCGCATGCGTGCTGTACAGTCTCTCCGCGGGCCACTTCGCCTGCGCAGCGGGCGAGCCCGCCAAGGTCGCGCAAGTCCAGTTCAACGACACCTTCCTGAACCAGTTCGGGCCTTCCTCGGTCGATATCAGCCGCTTCGACAAGGGCAACGTTTCGCTGCCCGGCCAGTATCGCGCCGATCTGTTCGTCAACGAGGCCTGGCTCGGCCGTGCCGAAGTGACCCTGAAGCAGATGGAAGGGGAGCGCGTCGAGCCCTGCTTCGATCGCGCGCTGCTCGAACGCATGGGCATCGACCTCACGCGTCTGCCGCACGATAAGGCCGCGTTGCTCGAAGGCGGCAGCGATGCGTGCGCGCCATTGTCCTCGCTCATCGACGCCGCGGCAGCCACGTTCGACAGCAGCGAGCTCCGGCTCGACGTCAGCATTCCGCAGGCGGCGCTGAGCCGCCGCGCGCGGGGCTATGTGGATCCGCGCTACTGGGACGACGGCGTGCCGGCCGCGATCCTTCAATACAACGGCAATATCTACCATGCCCAGGCCAGCGGCGCGTCGTCCACGCAGAGCTATCTCGGGCTGAACGCTGGGGTCAACGTCGGCGCCTGGCGCTTTCGTCACAACGGCAGCCTGACCAACAGCAATCAGACCGGCACGCACTATCAGAGCATCCAGACCAGCCTGCAACGGGCGATAGCGCCCCTGAAGAGTCAGCTGGTCGTGGGCGATGCCTTCACGGATGGCGCGATGTTCGACAGTGTCGGCTTTCGCGGCGTGCAGCTCGCCACCGACGACCGCATGTACCCGGAATCGCAGCGCGGCTATGCGCCGACCATCCGCGGCATCGCGCGCAGCAACGCGCTCGTGCAGGTCACGCAGAACGGCAACGTGCTGTACGAAACGAGCGTCGCGCCCGGGCCGTTCGAAATCGACGATCTCTACGCGACCGGTTACGGCGGCAACCTGCAGGTCGTCGTGACCGAGGCCGACGGCTCGCAAAGCATCTCGGTGGTGCCGTATGCCGCAGCCGTGAATGCGCTGCGGCCAGGCATCACGCGTTTCAGCATCACGGCGGGCCAGTATCGCGACGCCATGTTGTCCGCCCACCCGGGGCTTGCACAGGCCACCGTGCAGCACGGCTTCACGAACCTGCTGACCGGCTATGGCGGCGTGACGATCGCCGAGGGTTATGCGGCGGCCGTGATCGGCACCGCCCTGAACACGCCGATCGGCGCGTTCGGCCTCGATCTCACGCAGTCGAGCGCGTCGCTCGGCAGCCAGCCGTCGCGCAGCGGGCAGAGCCTGCGCCTGAGCTACAGCAAGCTGATCGCGCCGACCAACACGAACGTCGCGGTGGCCGCGTATCGCTACTCGAGCAGCGGCTACCTAAGCCTGCGCGACGCCATGTTCCTGCGCGAGACCGGCAACGCGGCCGGGAGCTTCTACGGTGGAGGCATCCAGCGCAACAGCCTGCAAGTCACCGTGAACCAGAGTCTGCCGCCGGGCTACGGCGCGTTCTATGTCACCGGCTCGACGCAGGACTACTGGAACCGCTCGGGCACCGACACGCAGTTTCAGGCGGGCTACAACAACAGCTTCAGGCGCCTCAACTACAACGTATCGGTGTCGCGTCAGTACATGCTGACCTCGCGACAGTGGGACAACCGTTTCATGCTCACGGTGGGCATTCCGCTCGGCACGGGCGCCCATGCGCCGTACTCGTCGACCAGCCTGCAAACCGGCTCCGATCACACGACGAACCTGCAGACCTCGGTCACCGGCACCGCGGGCGTCGACAACGCCTTCAGCTACGGCGTGAATGCCGGCTATACGGGCGGCAGCGAGACGCGCGACGTGACGAACGCGGGCGGCAACGTGGCATACCGCTCCCCGGTCACCACGGTGACGGCGAGCGCGTCTGCGGGCACCAGCTACAACCAGACGGGCGCGGGCCTTTCGGGTGGCATCGTCGCCTATGGGGGCGGCGTGGCGTTCACGCCGGCGATGGGCGAGACCATCGCGATCGTCGAAGCCCGCGATGCCGCCGGCGCGCGCGTGACCGCCGGCAGCGGCTTGCGCGTCGATCCGTGGGGCCATGCGATCGTGACGAATCTGACGCCGTTCGCGAGCAACGAGATCGAGATCGACCCGAAGGGCCTGCCGGTCAGCGTCGAACTGAAGTCTACGATGCAGCGCGTCGCACCGACCTCGGGTGCCGTTGTCCGGGCGAAGTTCGAGACCGACAATCCCGGCGCCTCGCTGATCATCAAGGCCCGCATGGCCGATGGCACAGCGGTGCCGTTCGGCGCGCAGGTCCACGATGCGGCGGGCAATGTCGTCGGCACGGTGGCGCAGGGCGGACGCATCGTGGTGCGCGGGCTCAAGTCGGAGGAGGGCGATCTCACGGTGCAGGTGAACGATGCCGCAAACAAGGCGTGTCAGTTGCACTACGTGCTGCCCAAGGCGGCGCTGGCCAATGTGAGCGTGTGGTCGACGATCGAAGCGGTATGCGATGGCGTTCATCTGCTTGCGAACGCGCACTGATGGCGGGTCGTTCGCGAACGGCGCCCCCGCCGTCCTCTGGACAGGGCCTCGGGCGTTGCGAGCGGCGGCCTCCGATGCTCCTCTGGGTTTGCAGCGCACTGGCGGCACCGCACGAGCGGCTTCCTTGTCCCGGTGCAGCCGCCTCGAGTCTCCGGACACGCACCTCGTGCCCGTGCGGACACCCCTTCAATAACGGCGTGAGGCCACCATGCAATTCGATGATTCAAGGAAGACAACGATGATGTTCTGGATGCTTCGATGCGTGCGACGCCGTCTTGGTGCAGCGCTCCTCGTTGCGGCAGGTGCGCTGACGAGCAGCATGGCGTATGCGGCGGTTTGCACGGCCAACGTCACTGCGCTCAACCTGACCCTGCCGACCGGCACCTACACGATTCCTCGCGATGCGCCCGTCGGCACGCAATTGACGCCGTTCACCGCGTTTCCGACCGGCGCGCCGTATTCGAACCTCTGGACCTGTACCGTGCCCGCGAACACCTGGGCGGGGCCGGCCACCATGGCCGTGGGCCTGACCGATACGGGGACGACGTTCACGGCGCCGAGCGGTGTCGTGTATCAGGTCTACAAGACGAATCTGGCCGGCGTGGGCATCGTACTCGGCGTCGAAAACTTTGTCGCCTCGGCGTGGTTCCCGCCTGGCTGGGGGATCCCTCTGAGCTGGCATCAAGGCAATAGCTGGCAGAGCGGCGGCCAGGCGCAAGGCGCGATTTTCGGCGTATCGGCTACCTTTGCGTACGTGAAGACCGGCCCCATGCAGGGCGGCACGACCAACGTAAGCGGACTCGTGGCGCAGACGGCGATGCAGATCGGCAGTTCCTACGAGAACGTCACCAACATCGTCGTCTCGGGCAATGCGACCTTCGTGGTGGCAGCGTGCACGACGCCCGATGTGGCCGTCGACCTCGGCTCGCATCGCTCGTCGGAGTTTCGCGGTCCGGGCAGCTATAGCAGCGCGACTGGCTTCAATATCCCGCTCAATAACTGTCCGGCGGGCATGAACAGCATCACCTACCAGATCGATGCGACCACGAACCTGATCAGCAGCGCGGCTTCCGTGGTGGCGCTCGACGGCGGTTCGACCGCCACGGGAATCGGCGTGCAATTACTCGACGGAGCGGGCAACACTTTCCCGCTCGCCACGTCGACGGCCTTTAGCGCCTACCGCGGCAGCACAGGCGGCAGCTATGTGATTCCGATGAAGGCGCGCTACTACCAGACCGGCGCGAGTGTCGGCCCCGGCACGGCCAATACGTCGTTGACGTTCACCATGACCTATCGTTAGCGCGCCGAGGACGGGCGCCCGCGCGCAAACGGCCCGGGGCGCGGCGCGTCATCGGCTGCGGTACGCCCCGCTCAGCGTTTCGAGCGATGCCGAAGCCAGGCGTATTGACCAAGTTCCTGGTGGCGCAGCAAATTGCGCCGGCTGTGTGCCGCCGCCGCGATCCTGATGATCTGCAGCGTGGCCGTGGTGCTCGCTTCGGTCGCGGCAGGGCACGTCAGTACGTTCATCGGACGCAAGGGCGCGTTTATCTTGATCGGCATCATCCGACTGCTGCGTGAGATCGATCTCGTCGGGCAGCTTTGGGCCGTGCATCACGCTCGTCACCAGCACCATTTCCTCGACGAGCAAAGGCTCTACGTGTAGCGTCAGCCGTCCGCGCGGCTTGTTGATGATGGCGGCATCGAGCCGGCCAGATTCGACAGCGTCGATCAGTTGCGCGCTGAAGCCATCGGCGACGCAGACTTCGACTTGCGGGAAAAGCGCATCAAATCGGGCGAGCGATTCGGGCAATACGCTCTGCGCCTCCGACGACACCATCCCCAGCGACACCCGGCCCGTCACGATGACATCGCGACGACTCAGGTGCTCCCGTGCGTGATTCGATGTCGCGCATGATCGGCGTGTAAAGGCGGTACATCAACCGTGCGGCTTCGGTCGGCGCCATGCCGTGCGGCCCACGCTCGAAGAGCTTTTGCCGAAACTCCGTTTCGAGCTTGGCGATCTGCATGCTGAGCGCCGGTTGCGCAATGTTGAGCCGCCTGGCGGCGCGCGTGACGTTGCGTTCTTCGAATAGCGCGATGAAGTACTAGATCTGCTTCAGTTCCATGGGACAGGGGGATACGGGACGGGCCGACGAAGATAGTACCGCGCGCCGTCTTTCATGAGGTGGGCGTCGTATCGCTAACCCACGGTATCGAGTCGAGTGGGTATCGAGTCCTGAACGAACGCATTCTGCCCTGTGACTGACCAAGTCAATACGTTTCCCCTGCTGCCATAATGCGGCACGTATATACCGAGGACTTGTGAGGTATTCCGGTGTAAGTTTTGGCGTAGGTTTGCAAGCAAAGGGCCGTCAGGCATAGCCGCTTCATTACTTCGAAGAAAACGAATAACGCCGCAGACAGCGAGAGTGCCCAGTCCATGCCCTGCAATGCGTCGCGGCCGTTCAGGCCTGGCTTGACTAGCGCAACCCCCTCGAACCAGCGTGACTACGAGGCTCGGGCACGATAATTGCGCAGCGGCAAACTAGCTGGAACAGGGAGAAACAATGTCCAAGCGCTTCAACACGCGCCTGCGTGCGCTCGTACCTGCGCTCGCCAGCGCGTACCTCGCAACCGGCCTTGTGCTGGCGTCGTCCGACGCCAGCGCGCAATCCGCGGCCTACACGAGCGAACCGGTGGATCTGTACGCAGGGCCTTCAGGCGACTATCCCGTCGTTGCCGAACTGGGACCCGGCCAGCCCGTCACCGTGATGGGCTGCGTGGGTGACTATTCGTGGTGCGACGTCACGGTGCCCGGTCTGCGCGGCTGGGTCTACGGTGGGTATCTCAGTTATCCGTATCAGGGCAACTACGTGCCGCTCACCGACTATGGCGCGGAGATCGGCCTGCCGATCGTGGCGTTCTCGCTCGGCGCCTACTGGGGCAGTTTCTATCGCGACCGGCCATGGTATGGCGAACAGCGGCGCTGGGAGCACGTGCCGCCGCCTGAACGCGGCCGCCCGCCGGCAGCGCCGGCGTGGCATGGTGCGCCGGGCCGTCCGGCCGCCATTCAGCCTGGCGGTGGCGGGCGCCCGTCCGCGCCCAATGAGCCGATGCGCGGCGCACCGCCGCCCGGAGCGCAACGCCCGCCCGGGAACGGGGAGCAGCCGGGCACCATGCGTCCTCACGAGGCGGGGCATCCGCCCGAGCAGCAGCAGTTCGGCGGCCGGCCGCCGGCCGTCGCGCCCGCGCAGGGCTATGCGCGTCCGCCGGAGTCTCAGCCGCAGGGCGGCATGCGCGCGCCCGGACCAGCACCTCAACAGCCGCAGGGCAGCATGCGCCCGCCCGCGCCAGCAGCTCAACAGCCGCAGGGGCGGCCGGCCGCGCCGCCTCAGGGTGGTCAGAGTGGCCATGGCCCCAGCCAGGGTGGCGAACGGGGCAACGAGCGGCAAACCGAGCACTAACGCATACCGCATCGCTTAGCAGCGGTGGGATCACCGTGGCCGGAATCCCGCCGCTGCTGTTTTCCGGCTGCGAGTTAGGATTGCGAATCAATCAAGGCGCGTGACGGTCATGCGCCGCGTTACCCAGGCTCGCGGGAGCCATCGCCCAAGCCATGCTATCCGGCTGGCGTTTCATCGTTTTTCTTCGGTTCTGACAGATTTAACAATCCCTGACAGTAAATTCATGGCAGCCAGGTGAGAATACGTCGTCGCGGCGAGTGCACGCACGGCCGCACGCCGCCGGCGCCATGCGAGCTTCGCGCACGTGCCGCTGGCAACGGATATCTGCTACGGGGGCTGGCGCGCTCGGGACCAGGCGACGCAGTCAGCAAGAGGAAGTCAGAGCGAACCCGAGTTCGCCGGATAACGCTGGGAAAACCAGTGCTTTGAGGTGGACGTGGCGATGGCGGTACGTGCCTCGTCGTGCAGGGAGGCGGCTGCGGCCCGCTGACAGCGTCGGGCGGTGACGCTGGCAGCGGGGCTCGCGCCGCGTACGACGATGACTGCGCTGGCGGTCCGACTCCGGGGGCGGAATCCGGAGACCAGGCAGTGCGTAGCACGCGGCCGTCGCCACATTTTTTTCCGCACTTCTAAACGCATTCTTTTTGCCGCTTCGCGTATTGCGAGCGGCTCGACGTTGTTGCGTCCGCGAAAAAACGCCTGGCCGCTTCACTTCTGCTGCTCTGCCTGCTTGTCTTCACGGGGGCTACATGCTTTTCCGATCCGGCCGTATGCGTTTTCCACCGGGCTCGCGCGTGGATGGCCCCGACGGTGGCCGCGAGTTCGACCGTATCGAGCTCGACCTCGCGCGCGATCGCCATGCGTGCGCCGCGATGGAGGCCTACGCGGACTCCTGCGCGGCCGAACTCCCGTGGCTCGGCGAAGCGCTGCGCCTTTCGCGCTTCGGCACGGCTGAGCGCCTGACACAGTGTTCGTCTACTGTGCTACGTGTGTTTGTCATGGCGCAGTCGCGCGCGGCCCTGCAGCCCGACTATGCGCATGCGGCATGGGAGCACGTGCGCTCCCATCTGACCGCGCTACTCTCGGGATTGCCGTCAGCCGCGGGCGAGGCGGCCAGGCCCGGTTCGAGCGAAGGCAAATTCGACTACCATGAGTGATTAACATGAGAGCGATCTGTTCACCGAAGTCGAGCGTGGCCTCGCGCTCCCATTTTTTTCGAGAGGCTGCGAAAGTAGCGGGCTTTGGCGCACGGCGGGTCCCCCGTGCCGCCAGTTCAAGGGTGGTTGGCCAGCGACCCGGCGCCGGTGCGCGCGCCAGGCCTCGCCACACGATGGTCCCGGCCGCAGCGCGGTGCGGCCGGCAGGCAGCCCGTCCTGAGACGATGAATAACAAACCTGGTTGCGGGGTGCTATGAGAGTTGCAGTACTCGATGACGATGCAGCGCAGACAGAGTTCGTCTGCCAGGCCTTGGGCGCGGCGGGCCACGCCTGCCACGCGTTTGCCAAGGGCGGCGAGCTCGTCAGGCAGCTTCGGCGGCAGACGTTCGATCTGCTCGTGCTCGACTGGAACGTGCCCGACATGGCGGGCGACGAAGTGCTGCAGTGGGTGCGGCAGAGCCTCTCCACGCGCCTGCCGGTGCTCTTCATGACGAGCCGTAGCCGCGAGGTCGACATCGCGCAAATGCTCAATGCCGGCGCCGACGACTATGTCGTCAAGCCCGTCTCGGCGCCGGTGCTGATCGCCCGCGTCAATTCGCTGTTGCGCCGCGCCTATCAGCTGCACGCGCCCGCGCTCAAGGAAACCTTCGGCGCGTACGAGTTCGACCTGAAGTCGCGCCAGGCTTCGGTGAGCGGCCGCAACGTCGCGCTCACGCAGAAGGAGTTCGATCTCGCGCTGCTGCTGTTTCAGCATCTCAGCCGTCCGCTGTCGCGTGCGCACATTCTCGACGTGATCTGGAAGCAGTCCGACGACATTCCCTCGCGCACGATGGACACGCACGTTTCCATGCTGCGCTCGAAACTCGGCCTGCGTCCCGAAAACGGCTATCGCCTCACGCCGATCTACGGCTACGGGTACCGCCTCGAGCGTATCGAGGGGGACGACGCGTGAGGGGCGCGCGTGCGGTGCGCGCCACCGCGGCGCCGTTCTTTGCCTTCGCGCTCGCGCTTTTTGTACTTCCCCGCGGCGCCGAGGCGCGCGAGAGCGCTCCGGCGCAGCCGCCCGAGATGACCACCTACGTCACGCGCCCCGGCGACTCGCTCTACGACATTGCCACGCGTTACCTGCGCAATCCCGCCGACTGGAAGAAGGTTGCGAGCCTCAATCATGTGAGCGAGCCGCGCCACCTTCAGCCGGGCACGACGCTGCGCGTGCCGGTTGCGCTGCTGCGCCAGGATGGCCTGAGCGCGAAGGTGGTCGCCGCGAACGGTCCCGTGCAGCACGCGTTCCGCGGCGGTCCGCTCCTGCCACTCACGGTCGGCTCGAGCCTCGTAGAAGGCGACCGGGTGCAGACCGGCCACAATGGCTTCGCCACGCTCGAACTGGCCGATGGCTCGCATTTCGCGCTGCCGCCCGATACCTCGCTCGACCTTGCCACGCTGCGTCAAACGGCGCTTACGGGCGCGACCGACCGCGTCGTCGACCTCCATCACGGCGAGGTGAGCAGCGAGGTCACGCATGCCACGAAGAAGGACGATCGCTTCCAGATCCGCTCGCCTTCCGTGGTGGCCGGCGTGCGCGGCACGCAGTTTCGCGTGAGCTACGACGGCGACAAGGGCGCGACGGCGGTCGAGGTGCTGGACGGCGCGGTGGGCGTGGACGCCGACTCGCCTGCCCGCAACCGGCACGGCGCTAGCGCACGGCCGCCGGCACCGGGCACGCCGCTCGCCGCCTCGGAGCAACTCGTCGCCGCACACCACGGCAGCCTCACGCTGGCGGGCCAGCCGGCAGGCGCGCCCGTTACGCTGCTCGACGCGCCCGATCTGCTGCATCCGTCCAAAGTGCAGGACGATGAAGAAGTCGCCTTCGAAATCGCGCCCTCAGCCGGTGCGAGCGCCTGGCGCGTGCAAATCGGCCGCGACGCGGGCCTGCTCGACATGATTCGCGACCAGCGCAGCGCCGACCCGCGCGTGTCGTTTGCCAACCTCGATGACGGCACCTACTTCGTACGCATCTCCGCCATCGACGCTCGCGGTCTCGAAGGCATGCCGGCGTCGTATGCGTTCGAGCGCCGGCGCGTTGCGCTCGGCACGAGCGCCGGCCCCATTGAAGGCTCGCGCGACTTCGCGTTTCGCTGGTTCATCCACCGCAACGCGCAGAACACGCGCTTTCGCTTCGTGCTAGGCACGACCTCCGATCTGCGGGTGCCGCTCATCGACCGTACCGACATCACGGCGGGCGAGGCGGTCGTACGCGACCTGCCGAAGGGCGTCTACTACTGGACGGTGATTGCCGAGCAGTTCGACAACGGCCACTACTACCAGAAGGCAAGCCCGGTCCAGTCGTTCAGGCTCGACTGGTGACTCGGCCAGACGAGGTGGAGCCGCGCATGAGCGTGAGGCCGCCCGCGCGCCTTGGCCGCTCCGTCGGGCGACGCTTCCTGTTCGAATGGGCCGGAGTGGGCTGCGCGGGCGTGGTCGTGGTCGTGCTCTGCGTGCTCTGGCGGCTCACGAGCGGCGCCGACCATCTGGTCTATGACCGCTTGCTCTCCGCGCGCGCGCTGCCGGTGTCGCCCGACATCGTGCTCGTGGAGATCGACAATGCGAGCGTCGCCGCGCTCGGGCGCTGGCCCTGGCCGCGCGAGTTGCATGCGCGGCTCGTCGATCAGCTTGCGAAAGCGGGCGCGGCGGCCGTCGTCTACGACGTGCTGTTCACGGAATCGTCTCCCGACGACGCGCACTTTGCGCAGGCGCTGCGCGCGCGCCCGGCGTTCCTCCCCATCCTGCTCGCCCCCGCCGACGACACTGGTCACCGCGAGGCCGTGCGCCCGGTCGCGCCGCTCGCGCAGGCGGCCGCCGGCATGGGCCATATCAACCTCGAAGTCGATAGCGACGGCATCGTGCGCAGCGTCGCGCTCTTCGAAGGCGACGCACAGCAGCGCTGGCCGCAACTGATGGTGCCGGTCTGGCGGGCCGTGCGCAACGGCGTCGTGACGCTCGCGCATGGCACGCCCGCCGCCGCGCAGCGCGATGACGTCCTGCACGCGGCGGCGCCTGACACGGAGTCGCGTTTCCTGATTCCGTTCGGCGCGAATTCGCAGACTTTCCATAAGGTCTCCTTCGCCGACGTACTCGAAGGCCGCGTGCCGCCCGAGCAGTTGCGCGGGCGCGTGGCGATCGTCGGCGTCACGGCCTCGGGGCTCTACGACCGCTTCGCCACGCCGCTCTCGGGTACGCTCGGGCCGCTGCCCGGCGTGTACATCCACGCCATCGTGCTCGACACGCTGCTCAACGGCAGCGCCATCCAGCCCGTGCCGCCGATCTTGGTCGTGCTTGCCTCGCTCGCGCCGCTCGTGCTGCTGCTGGCGGGCTTCCTCGTGCTCTCGCCGTTGCGCACGCTGCTGCTGCTCGCGTTCCTGATCGTCGTGTCGCTCGGTGCGAGCGCGGGCATGCTGCACGCGCGCCTCTGGCTCTCGCCCGTGCCCGCGATCGTCGCGCTGCTGATCGCCTATCCGGCGTGGAGCTGGCGCCGCCTCGAAATGACGATGGCTTACCTGCGCAAGGAACTGCGCCAGCTTGCCGACGAACCCTACCTGTTGCCCGAGGCGCCCACGCCGCGCCGCGAATTTGCCGGCGACGCGCTCGCCCAGCAAATGGCGCTCATGGCGCAGGCCGCGCAGCGGCTGCAGGACATGCGCCGCTTCGTGTGGGACAGCCTCGACTCCGTGCCGGAGCCAATTCTCGTGGCCGATTTGCGCGGGATCGTGCTGATTGCGAATCATGCTTCGCGTGCGTATCTCGCGCGTCTGGAGGTGAGCGCCGCGGAAGGGCGCCGGATGCAGGACGTGTTCGGAGACCTCGCGCTCGTCAAGCCGATCGACCCGGCGCCCGATGCGATGGCGCTTGCGCACGCGCATTGGCCCGCGCCGCTCGACCCGGCGCGAGGCGAGTTCGCGGAGCTGATGGAGCGAGGCGTGGAAGTGCGCGCGCGCGACGGCAGCGACTATCTCCTGCGCTACGCGCGCTGTACGAACGCGCAGGGGCAGTCGGTGGGCTGGATCGCAGGTCTCGTCGACGTGACGGAACTGCACGACGCCGAACGCCAGCGCGAGGACGCGCTGCGCCTGCTGTCGCACGACATGCGCTCGCCGCAGGCCTCGATCGTCGCGCTCGTCGAAACGGAGCGCGAGCGCGGCGCGCTCGCCTCGGAGCCCGTGCGCGGCGTGATGGAGCGTATCGAGCGCTACGCGCGCCGCTCGCTCAAGCTCGCCGACGACTTCGTGCAACTCGCGCGCGCCGAATCGCAGGTGTATGCGCTCGAGCCCACGAGCCTCGCGGAGCTGGTGATCGACGCAAGCGACGAAGTGTGGCCGCAGGCGCACGCGAAGCGCATCCAGATCGACACCGCGTTCGAAGGCGAGCAGATGGGCTGGATCAACGCCGACCGCTCGCTCATGACGCGCGCGCTCGTGAACGTGCTGAACAACGCAGTGAAGTACAGTCCTGTGGATACGCGCATCGTTTGCACCGTCGCGCTGGACGACCACACTCCGCCGCGTGTGGTCTGCTCGATTCGCGATCAGGGCTACGGCATCGCGCAGGCAGATCAGGCCAGGCTCTTCCAGCCGTTCCAGCGCTTTCACGCGGAACAGCGGCCCGAGGTGAGCGGCGCGGGGCTCGGCATGGCGTTCGTGAAAACAGTCGTGACGCGCCACGGCGGCGACGTCCAGCTGGAGAGTGAGCCAGGCAACGGCACCGTCCTGACGATGTCGCTGCCCGCGTTCGACGCGCCGGTTTGAGTCGCACCGGGTCGTTCCAGCCGCGCATGAATAACCGCTGGCCGCATGCCAGCGGCAACCCGATGGAGTGTTGCGTGAAGACCTTGCTGTCGATCTGTCTCCTGCCGATGTTCGTCGCCCTCGCCGGATGTGCGGGCGTGACGACCGACGTCGCGGCCACGGGCGCACTGCCCGCTGCGGCCACCGCGACCTACCGTTTTGCGCCAACGCCCGCCCAGGTCGATGCGGGCGAGATCCTCCCGTACCAGGCGTTGCTGAGCGACGGCCTCGCGCAGCGCGGCTTCAACGCAGGTGCGCCCGAGGCGGCGCGCTATCTCGTCTCGGTGGCGTGGGACACGCATCCCGCCGACGTGAAAGTCGTGGATAGCGGCTGCGGCGCCGACTGCGTGCCGGCCGAGGGGCCGTCGTTGCCGTGGTTCGGGCGGCCCTACGTGCATACGCTGACGCTGCGATTCTTCGCGTTGCCCGATGGCGGCGAGGTCTACAAGGTGAGCGCCGTAAAGCGCGACCGCAACGCCGACGCACGCGAGGCCGTGCCGTACCTCGTGGCGGGCGCACTGGCGCGGCTGCCGTACGCGGGCGCGCCGCATTGGCGCGTCAAGCTGCAGAGTCCGGCCAACGCCGGCACTGCGGATCGCGCACCGGGCATGCCGGAAGTGCTCTCCGTCTCACCCATCGATCCGCAGTAGTTCAGGGCAACTTTCCCCAGGCCGCGCCGGACTCGAAGGCGCTATGCTGGCTCCAGAATCTGGCGCAACGGTTGCGCGCAGACATCACGGGAGTCGCTCATGTTCGATCACATTGGATTGCGCGTGCAGGATCTCGCACGCAGCGTGCGTTTTTACGAGGCGCTGCTCGCGCCGCTAGGCGTCGTGGTGTGCATGCGCGACGACACCTACGCGGGGCTCGGCCAGCCGGGCGAGCCCAAACTCTGGCTGCACGCCGTATCTGCCGACGCCGCGCTTGCGCCACGCGGCGTGCATGTGGCGTTCGCGGCGGCGAACCGCGCGGGTGTCGAAGGCTTCTACGAAGCGGGCCTGCGCGCGGGCGCGAAAGACAATGGCGAACCCGGCGTGCGTGCCGATTACAGCCCCGACTATTACGCAGCATTCCTGATCGATCCCGACGGCAACAACGTCGAGGCCGTCTGCTACGCGCGCGAAGCGTGATCGGGTGTCAGGTGTCGGGTGCCGCATCCGGCGCCGCTTCGGGCACGCTGGCCGCCTCGTCCTGCGGCCAGCGGTTTTCGAACACGCATTCGCCAAGCGGCTTGCGTTCGGCCCACCTCTCCATTTCGAGCATCGGCTGCGGGTAGAACGCGTCGACCTGACCCACGCAGAGTATCGCCACCGGCTTGGCGCCGGGCGGCATGGCGAGCAGGGCGCGCACCTCGTCGACGTCGAAGATCGACACCCAGCCCATGCCGAGCCCTTCGGCGCGCGCCGCGAGCCACATGTTCTGGATCGCGCACGCCACGGAGGCGAGGTCCATCTCCGGCAGCGTGCGCCGGCCGAAGACGTGGGCTTCGCGCCGGTCCATCAGCGCGACCACGAGCACCTCGGCACAGTCGCGCATGCCCTCCACCTTGAGCTTCATGAACTCGTCGCGGCGTTTGCCCAGCGCGTCGGCGGTCGCGATGCGTTCGCGCTCGACCGTCGCATGCAGTTGCTCGCGCAACGAATTGTCCGTGATGCGCACGATGCGCCACGGCTGCATGAAGCCCACGCTCGGCGCGTGATGCGCGGCGTCGAGCAGGCGCGCGAGCGTCGCGGGATCGATCGGGCCCGGCGCGAAGTGCCGCATGTCGCGGCGCTCGTAAATCGCACGGTAGACCGCCGCGCGTTCGGCTTCGTCAAAGGGCTGTGCCATGGAAGAGTGCGGCCGCGAAAGCCGGGTTGGAGGGCCAGTAAGCGTGCATATAAGTGGCCGCGATCGAGCCGTGCCGATACAGCGCCTCGCCGGGCGCGCCAGTTTGTGCGTGGTGTGCCGTGAGCGCGGGCGCAAGCGGCGTGGCGACGCGCGAATAGTGAAACGTGTGGCCGCGCAGCGCGCCATGCGCGCCGTCGAGCTGCTGCATGCCGAGCGCCGCGAAGCGCTTTTGCATGACCGCAACGCCTGGCAGCAGGCCGAGCATCGGCGTACGCGTGCCTTCTACGTCGGTCAGTGCGTCGAGCAGATAGAGCATGCCGCCACATTCGGCGACGAGCGGTTTTCCTGCGGATACATGCGCGCGCAGCGAATTTGCGCTCTGCGTATTGTGCGCGAGCGCCGCAGCATGTAGCTCGGGATAGCCGCCTGGCAGAAAGATCGCATCGGCGGCGGCGGGTGCGGGCTCGTTCGCAAGCGGCGAGAAGTAACTCACGCTCGCGCCCAGCGTTTCGAGCAACGCCATGTTCGCCGGATAGAGAAACGAGAACGCGGCGTCGCGCGCAACGGCGATATGACGGCCTTCGAGCTGGCGCGGAATCGCTTCGTCATGCGAAGGATCGGCGAATTCCACCGCAGGCGGCAATTCAGCGAGCGAGGTTTGCGCGAGCGCGTCGGCGGCGCGTTCGATGCGCGCGTCGAGGTCGTCGATCTCACCGGCCTGATGCAGCCCGAGATGGCGATCGGGCAGTCCCATCGTTGCTTCGCTCGCGACGTGCCCGAGCCAGCGCACGTCGGCGGGCAATGCCTCCTGCAGCATTTGCGCGTGACGCGCTGAGCCCACGCGGTTCGCCAGCACGCCATGAAACGGCACTTCCGGCCGAAAGCGCGCGAGACCGAACGCGAGCGCGCCGAAGGTCTGGGCCATCGACTTCGCGCTGACGATGGCGGCCACCGGCACGCCGAACGCGGTCGCGAGATCGGCGCTGCTCGGCGTGCCGTCGAACAGGCCCATCACGCCTTCGATGAGGATCAGGTCGGCTTCGCGCGCGGCCTGCGCGAGCAGGGCGCGGCACGCTTCTTTGCCCACCATCCACAGGTCGAGCGAGAGCACGGGCGCGCCGCTCGCGCGTGCGAGGATCATGGGGTCGAGAAAATCCGGCCCGGTCTTGAAGACGCGCACGCGTCGGCCCGCGCGCCGGTGCAGGCGCGCGAGGCCAGCCGTGAGCGTGGTCTTGCCCTGGCCCGAAGCGGGCGCGCTGATGAAGAGCGCGGGGCAGGCAAAGGTTGCGCTCATGCGCTTAAAACTCCACGCCCTTTTGCGCTTTCACGCCTTGCTCGCGATACGGATGCTTCACGAGACGCATTTCCGTGACGAGGTCGGCCGCTTCGATCAGGGCGTCGGGCGCATGGCGGCCCGTCACGACGACGTGCACGTGCGGCGCGCGCGACGCGATCACACCAAGCACTTCGTCGAGCGGCAGGTACTCGTATTTGAGCACCGTGTTGAGTTCGTCGAGAATCACCATGGCGTACTCGCCGCTTTCGATCATGCGCTTCGCTTCGTCCCAGCCCTTGCGCGCGGTGGCGATGTCGCCGTCGCGATTCTGCGTGTTCCAGGTGTAGCCGTCGCCCATCGTCACGAAATCGCAGTGCGCCACGGTGCCGAGAAAGTCGCGTTCAGCTGTGTGCAGCGCGCCCTTGATGAACTGCACGACACCGAGCTTCATGCCGTGGCCGAGCATGCGCACCGCCATGCCGAACGCGGCCGTGCTCTTGCCCTTGCCGTTGCCGGTGTTGACGATCAACAGGCCCTTTTCGTGCGTCGCGGCGGCCTGCTTCTTCTCGTGGCCCTCGCGGCGGCGTTGCGTCATGCGTTGGTGCGATTCGGGATCGGTTTTCATCATCGGGAGTGGGTTGGTTGCGGCGCTTGCGCGTCCGCGTTTGCGTGGTTTGGCAGAAAGCCTGCGATTGCGACCGTCACACCGTCGAGCGCCAGCTTGCCGCGCACGAGTGGACCGCCGCCCGCCGCAAGACGCGCGCAGGGCTCGCACACGCCGTCTACGCCGAACTGCGCCTGCGCGGCTGCGCAAGGCGGCGCAGTAGTGGGCGTCGCGGCGAGTTGCTCCCGCGTGTACGTGTGCAGCGGCAGCGCATGTGCCGCGCAAAACGCTTGCAAGGCGAGTTCGCCAGCTTTGGCGTCGAGCGTGGCCACAGCCGTTACGCTTTCGAGCGGCCACGCGCCGAGCGCAGCGCGCACAGCGGCATCGACCTGCGCGAGCGTCACGCCGCGCCGGCAGCCGATGCCGAGCGCGAGCGGCGGCACGCGCTGCGTGGGTTCGAATGAGGCTGCGCAGGAGGCGCGATTGTCGGCAGGATTCACGGCGAGAGCGTCGATCGAAGGCGTGACCGCAGAGGCAAAACGAGCAAAAGAGTCGCGTTCCGGCCGGCGCCGGATGCGCGCTACGATAGCACACGCTATTGCGGCTTCCCACGCCTTCCTTGACGCGCAAGCCCCCCGCGCCTACACTCGCACGCACTCTGGTGCTCGCGCGCGCGGTTCATGATGCGCGCGCAGTTAAACGGGAATCAGGGAGCCATCCCGCCTTGGGCTTGGCCAACCTGAACTGCACCCGCAACGGTACAACGAGCGCGGCGTTCGCACGAATGCCGCAAACCGCTTCCATGCTTTACGCAGTCCACGCCACTGTGCAAGCCGGCCGCAAGGCCGCTCGCGCGGGAAGGCGAAGCGGTGTTTCGTCAGTCCGGATACCGGCCAGATACGTGGGATTCGCGCTGCGGGGATGCGGTGCCGGGTCCGTGATTTTCATGCGTCAGCCGGGCGAGGCCTGGGTGCGTCTCTGGCCGTTCGTCCCCTGCAGGTTGTTGAATCGTTACGCGTGACGGCGTCTCCACGGATACGCGCGTGAGCGCAACGCGACACCCGCACGAACGGCAGGCGCGACGCACCATGCCCCTCGATACGGCCTGGCGCCGAAGGAGCACTTCATGCAAATGCGCAAGATTCCGGTCACGATCGTGACGGGCTTTCTCGGCAGCGGTAAAACCACGTTGCTGCGTCATATTCTTCAGCACGCGGGCGGCCTGCGCGTCGCGGTCATCGTCAACGAATTCGGCGAACTCGGTATCGACGGCGAAATTCTGCGTGGCTGCGGCATTGGCTGCGACGAAAACGGCAACGAAACGCAAGGCCAGCTCTACGAACTCGCGAACGGCTGCCTCTGCTGCACCGTGCAGGAAGAGTTCTTCCCCGTGATGGAAAAACTGCTCGAACGCCGCGGCGATGTCGATCACGTGTTGATCGAAACCTCGGGTCTCGCGCTGCCCAAGCCGCTCGTGCAGGCGTTCAACTGGCCGTCGATCCGCAACGCGTTCACCGTCGATGCGGTCGTGACCGTGGTGGACGGCCCCGCCGCCGCGAGCGGCCAGTTCGCCGAAAATCCGCAGGCCGTCGACGCGCAGCGCCGCGCCGACCCGAATCTCGATCACGAATCGCCACTGCATGAGCTGTTCGAAGACCAGCTTTCGGCCGCCGATCTCGTCATTCTCAACAAGACCGATCTGCTGGACGTTGCGGGCCAGGACGCGCTCATCGCCGAACTGCGCGAAGAGCTGCCGCCGCAGGTGAAGATCGTGCGCGCGCAGCACGGCAAGCTCGATCTGCATACGCTGCTCGGGCTCGAGGCGGCCTCCGAGGAGAGCATTCATCTGCGGCACGACCATCACGGTTCCGCCGACGATCCCGATCATCACCATGACGAGTTCGATTCGGTCGTGGTTTCAGGCGCTGCGGCTTCGCGCGAGACCGTGATCGAGGCGCTGCAACAACTCGTCGATGCCCACACGATCTATCGTGTGAAGGGCTTTGCCGCGCTGCCGGGCGCGCCCATGCGCCTCGTGATTCAAGGCGTGGGCCGCCGCTTCGACAGCTATTTCGACCGCCGCTGGGACGCGCAGGAAAGCGCGGCGCAGCCGCTGGCGAGCCGCTTCGTGCTGATCGGCGAAGACCTCGATGGCGCGACGCTGCAAGCGGCATTCGATACCGCGTTGGCGAACGTGCAGACCGCGGGCGCGAAGTGAACGCGCTGAGCTAACGAGGCCGTCTCATGCATTTGCTGCGCACCACGCCGGGCGGTTTCGTCGACGACACGCAGGGCGTCATCCGTATCGACCAGCAGCCCGCCGAGATCGTCGTGCTCAGTTCGGCGGACACGACGCTCGCGCTGCTGGCGAGCGTCGTGCCGCGCCTGCCCGGGGGTTTTCCGAGCGTGCGGCTCGCGAACGTCACGTATTTGCGCCAGCCCGCGTCGGTCGACTTCTATGTCGAAGACGTCTTGCAGCACGCGCGCGTCGTCGTGGTCGATCATCTGGGCGGCGAAACGTACTGGCCATATGGCATCGAACAGGTCGTCTCGCTCGCCGAGCGCCGCGGGCAACTGCTCGCGATGTTTTCGGGCGACTTGCAGGAAGATCCCAATCTCATCGCGAAGAGCCGCGCCGAGCCCGAGTTTTGCCGCTTGCTGTGGCGTTATCTGCGCGAAGGCGGCGCGGCCAACGCCGAATCGTTCCTGCGTGCGCTCGCGTGGCGCGCATTCGACTGGGGCAGCGAGCCTGCGCCGCCCGTCGCGCTGCCCGCCGCCGCGCTCTATTGCCCGCAGCGCGACGTCGCGACCATCGACGAATGGCGCGCGCGCTGGCAACCTGGCGCGCCGGTTGTCGCGCTGCTGTTTTACAAGGCGCATTTGCAGGCAGCGAACACCGCCGCTTTCGATGCCCTCATCGCCGCGCTGCTAGCGCGCGGCATGAACCCGCTGCCGCTTGCGATCACGTCGCTCAAGGACACCTTGAGCCGCGACGTGCTCGATCAACTAGCGGCCGAGCACGCTGTCTCGCTCGTGCTGAATACCACGGCATTTGCGGCTTCGTCGCTGGACGACCCCGAACCGATCGCGCTCGCCGGCGACGCGCCTGTGCTCCAGGTGATCCTGAGCGGCGGCAATCGCGAAGACTGGGTGAAGGACAATCACGGCCTGAATTCGCGCGATATCGCCATGCATATCGCGCTGCCCGAAGTGGACGGCCGGGTAATTACGCGCGCGATCAGCTTCAAGGGCCTCGCGTACCACTGCAAGGAGACGCAGGTCGATGTCGTGCGCTATCAGCCCGATGCCGAACGCGTGGCTTTCGTCGCCGAACTTGCGCGCCGCTGGTGCCGTTTGCGCAGCTTGCCGAACGCAGAGAAGAAGCTCGCGCTCGTGCTCGCGAACTATCCGATGAGCGAAGGGCGCATTGGCAACGGCGTGGGGCTCGACACGCCGGCCTCGGTGGTCGGCATCCTGCGCATGCTGCGCGACGAAGGCTATCGCGTGGCCGACCTGCCCGAAAACGGCGACGCGCTCATGCGCGTCCTCACGCAGGGCGTGACGAACGATCCCGACACGCGCGCGCTGCGCCCCGCATGGCAGAGTCTTTCCCTCGACGACTACCGCGCGCGCTTCTCGCAGTTGCCCGCCGAGGCGCAAAACGCGCTGATCGCGCGCTGGGGCGTGCCGGAAGATGATCCCACGGTGCGCCGTGGCCGCTTCATGATTGCGGGCTGGCGCAACGCTCAGGTGTTCGTGGGCATCCAGCCTTCGCGTTCGCGCGGCGACGACACCTACGCGAACTACCACGACGCCGAACTCGTGCCGCCGCACGCGTATCTCGCGTTTTACTTCTGGCTGCGCGAGACGTTCGGCATCGACGCCATCGCGCACGTGGGCAAGCACGGCAACCTGGAGTGGCTGCCGGGCAAAAGCGTGGCGCTTGCCGAGACCTGCTGGCCCGACATGGCGCTCGGGCCGCTGCCGCATCTGTACCCGTTCATCGTCAACGATCCGGGCGAGGGGAGCCAGGCCAAACGCCGCGCCCAGGCCGTAATTATCGATCACCTGATGCCGCCGCTCACGCGCGCCGAAAACTACGGGCCGCTGCAAGACCTGGAACGTCAGGTCGATGAGTATTACGAAGCATTGATGGTGGACCCGCGCCGCGCGAAGCTGCTGCGCAAGACCATACTCGCGACGATCATCGAGCATCGGCTGCACGAGGAATTGAGCGTCGCCGCGCCGCAGGATCAGGCTGGCGAAGACGAGTTGCTCACGCGCGCCGACGCCTGGCTCTGCGAGCTGAAGGAAGCGCAGATTCGCGACGGCCTGCATACGTTCGGCGAATCGCCGCAAGGCCAGCAGCGGCGCGATACGCTGCTCGCGCTCGGGCGCTATGCATGCGGCGACGGGCAGGGCGCGAACGCGGGCCTCATCGACGCGCTCGCGCGAGACCTGTGCATCGATCACCTCGTCGATCCGGCCACGGTCGATTCGGCTGCGCCGTGGCATGGCCCGCGTCCACCGCTGCTCGCAGGGGTGAGCGATACGCCATGGCGTCATGCGGGCGACACGCGCGAACGGCTGGAAATGCTCGCGGCCACGCTGATTGCAGACATTTGCTCAGGCCAACGAAGCAGTGCGGAGCATGCGTCGCTGCCACAGGCGGCCCAAGTGCTCGCGCGCCTGCGCGACGATGTGCTGCCGCGCCTCGACGCCTGCGGCCCCGAAGAGTTGCGCCAGCTGCGCCGTGGCTTCGAAGGCCGCTTCGTGCCGCCGGGCCCCAGCGGTTCGCCCTCGCGCGGCCGTCCGGATGTGCTGCCCACGGGCCGCAACTTCTACTCCGTCGATACGCGCGCCATTCCGACGCAAGCGGCCTGGGCGCTCGGCATGAAATCGGCGCAGCAGCTCATCGAGCGGCATCTACAGGAGCACGGCGACTACCCGCGCGCCGTGGGGCTTTCGGTCTGGGGCACGGCGACGATGCGCACCGGCGGCGACGACATCGCCCAGGCATTTGCGCTGATCGGCGTGCGGCCGAAGTGGGCCGCCGGCAGCCACCGCGTGACCGACTTCGAGATCATGCCGGTCGAGGCGCTGGACCGGCCGCGCATCGATGTGACGCTGCGCGTATCGGGCTTTTTCCGCGACGCGTTTCCAAACGTGATGCATCTGTTCGACGCAGCTGTGCAGGCGGTGGCCGATCTCGACGAGCCGGAGCACCAGAACCCGCTGCGCGCACGCGTGCTGCGCGAGCGCGACGCGCTGGTCGCGAACGGCATGGCCGCCGACGACGCGCGCCGCCGCGCGGGCTGGCGAGTGTTCAGCGCGCGTCCCGGCGCGTACGGCGCGGGCTTGCAGTCGATGATCGACCATCGCCAGTGGCAGACCGACGCCGATCTCGCGAACGCGTATCAGGCGTGGGGCGGCTACGCCTACGCGCAAAAGAGCGCGGGCGATGAGGCGAGCGATGCGTTCCGCGCGCGTCTCGCGACGCTCGACGTGGTCTTGCAGAACCAGGATAACCGCGAACACGACCTGCTCGACTCGAACGACTATTACCAGTTCCAGGGCGGCATGGCCGCGGCGGCGCGGCATTTTTCTCAGGCGCAGCCCGCGCTCTATCACGCGGACCACAGCAACCCCGCTGCGCCGCGCATTCGTCCGCTACACGAAGAGATCGCGCGCGTGATCCGCTCGCGGGTGGTGAACCCGAAGTGGATCGACGGCGTGAAGCGTCACGGCTACAAGGGTGCGGCGGAAATGGCGGCGACCGTGGACTATCTGTTCGGCTATGACGCGACGGCGCGCGTGGTGGGAGATCATCAATACGCGCTCGTCGCGAATGCCTACGTGCATGACGACGACACGCGCGAGTTCATGCAGCGCCACAATCCGCACGCGCTGCATGCCGTGTGCGAGCGCCTGCTCGAAGCGATCCAGCGCGGTCTCTGGCAGGAGCCGGGCGAGCATCGCGCACAACTCGAACACCGTCTGCTCGAAGCCGGGCAGCATCTGGAAGGATCAGGACCATGAGCGCTGCGGCCACGCGTCCCGCGTTTCCCTTTACCGCGCTGGTCGGCCAGGCGCCGTTGCAGCGCGCGCTGCTGCTCGCGGCCATCGACCCCGCGATCGGCGGCGTGCTGGTGAGCGGGCCGCGCGGCACCGCGAAATCCACGGCGGCGCGTGCGCTCGCGGCGCTCTTGCCGGAAGGCGCGTTCGTCACACTGCCGCTCGGCGCGAGCGAGGACAAGCTGATCGGCACGCTCGACCTCGAAGCGGCGTTGCGTGAGAGCGCGGTGCGCTTCGCGCCTGGGCTGCTCGCGCGTGCGCATGGCGGCGTGCTCTACGTGGACGAAGTGAACCTGCTGCCCGATGCGCTCGTCGATGTGCTGCTCGACGCGGCGGCGAGCGGTGTGAACACCGTGGAGCGCGATGGCGTGTCGCACACGCACGACGCGCACTTCGTGCTGGTTGGCACGATGAATCCCGAAGAAGGCGAGCTGCGTCCGCAATTGCTCGATCGCTTCGGCTTGATGGTCGAACTCGGCACGCCTTATGACGCCGCGCAGCGGCAACGCATCGTCAAGGCGCGTCTTGCGTTCGACGCCGATCCGCAGGCGTTTTGTGCGGCGCGCGAGGCCGAACAGCGCGCGCTCGCGCAGCGTATCGCGGCGGCCCGCGTTGCGCTCGACAAGCTCGACTGGAGCGATGCCGTACACGAGCGCGCGGCGCAGCGCTGCATCGAGGCCGCGGTTGACGGCTTGCGCGCCGACCTCGTGATGCTGCGTGCGGCGCGTGCGCTCGCCGCGTTCGAAGGCGCGCAAGCGGTGAGCCCGGAACACGTCGATGAGGTTGCCGATTGCGTGCTCGCGCATCGACGGCACGCCATGCCGCAGCGGTCCGATGCGCCGTCTTCCCCCGAGCCGCTGCCGCCCGCGACCGCGCCCAGGCGCGAAGAAAAGTACACCGAAACACCATCGGATGCCGATTGGGGCGAGCTGCTGCCCGAACCCGTCGCGGCGAAGGCCGTGAAGGGTGTGATCCCGCTGCCCGCAAAAAAACGCTGACCCGTCGGGCACAGGCCGCCGCCTCGGCACAGGGCGGCGCTCGACGGCGAGAAGGCCCGGGGCGCGGTTCCGCGCAAGTTGCAAAGCACGGCGAGTGCATCGCCTGGCCGCCCACGCTCGCGGCCAAACGCGCCGGATCGTTGCAGGCGCAACATTTGCGCTTCGCCAAACGCAAGACGGGTTCCGGCGCGCTCCATTGCTTCGTGCTGGACTGCTCGGCCTCGATGCTCGCGCGCGGCCAGCTCGCGCTTGCCAAGGGGTTGTTGATCGCGCTGTTCGCCCGCGCCCGCGCCGAGCGTGTGGAAGTGGCGCTGATTGCTTTCGGCGGCGCCGGCGCCGAGCTGAGGTTCGGGCCCACGGTGCCGCGCTGGTGGAACGAGCGCTGGATCGAGCCTATCGGCGGGGGCGGCGGCACGCCGCTGGAAGCGGGCATCGGCCGCGCGGCGCAAGTGCTCGAAACTGCCGCGCGCCGCGATCCGGCGCGCGCGCGCCATCTCTGGCTTTTCAGCGACGGCCGCACGACGCAGTGGCCCGCGCGGCCACGCCACGCCGACCACGTCACGGTGATCGATTGCGAACTTGGCGCGCTGCGCTTTGGGCGCTGCGAGGCACTCGCCCATGCATGGGCCGGTGAGTGCCTGAACGCGGAGGCGTTGCTCGCCTGAACGCTCGTTAGCGCGTGCCGCCGGTCCAGTACAGCACGTCGTCCTGACGATCAAATACGTAGACTTTCATCGCCATCTGCTCGGCGGGCGTGAGGCGGTCGAGTTCGAGGCCAAGCGTCGCGTGCGTGGGTGCGCCCGTTTCCGCCTGCACGTTGCGGATGATCGCGGTGGTTTCGATCGCAGTTGCGTTGTCGCCCGAGCGCAGCTGGAATGCCACGCGCAGCCGCTCGCCAACCTTGCCGAGCGCCCACGCGGCGCTCACCGAAAGCCCGAGGGCGCTGATTCCGCGCGCGAGCGCCACGCCGTCATAACCCGCGCCTTCCTCGCCGATGCCGTAGCGCACGGGAAATTGCGCGCGCACGCGAATCGAGCGCCGTTCGCGCAGGCGACGGATGTTGGCGGCCTTCGAAAGCACGAGGTAGTCCAGCGGCGAGTGGCTGAGCGCATGCACGGTGCATACGAAGCGATAGACGGCCTGGCTTGCAATCGCGACGATCTCCACGTTTTCGCCCGGCGTGACGGCGATGGGGCGGCCATCGACATAGGGCGTCGTCACGAAAAGCGCCTCGTTGGGGGCGAAGCCGATCAGGCGGCATGGGTGCATCGGCGCGCCGCTCGCGCCCATCTGCGGACGCAGGCCCATCAGCGCGCCGATGTTCAGGTGCATGTCGCGCGTGGTGGCGGCTGTATCGCCGGCATTGGCCGCATTCGTGGCCGTCGCGCTCTCCCGCCTGACCTTGAGCCTTTCTACGTCGCCGCGATACGGAGTGAAATGCTGGAACAGAAAGTTGCGTTCCGCTTCGCCCACCAGCACCGAGCCGGCGTCGAGCAGCAAGGCGCCGTCGCGATCGACGACAGGCCAGGCGAGCGGCTCGCCTACCGGCATGGCTTCCGGCGTGAGCGGGGCGGCTTCGGTTGCGGCGTCGCGGGCTTCGGCTTGATCTTCGGCGGTCAGGTTGGTCATCGGTGCAGGGGGCGGTGAGCGGTTCGCGTCGCGAATTCACTTCGCGGGTTCAACTGGTTTACGGCGCTGCGGCAGGGAAATTGAGCGCGTGCCGCGATTCGAAGGCGGTTTCGCGAGGCGCAGTATGATGGCCGCTGCATGCAATCTGTATTCGGTCGGCACGCGGTACAAGCGGTGTAAATCAAACGAGCGGAGCAAGAGGAAACGCCTCATGAAGCTCTGGACACGATGTTTGCGAATCCTCTGCCAACGGAATCGGGCGCTCATGCAGTGGGTGGGGAGCCATCCGTTCATTGTCGGCACGATGGGCTCGTTAGTCGGCGCGGCCATCGTGGCCATCGTGCTGGTGGGGCTGATGCAGCAGCGCACGCAGGCCATCGTCAGCACGCAGCACAATTCGGCCTCGCTCGTTGCGCTGATGTCGAACGACCTCGAGGCGAATTTCGGCATCTACGACCTCTTGCTGCTCGATGCCGCCGATAGCGCGCGCGACCCGCGCGCGCAAAGCCTTCCTGCCGACATCCGCCGCAAGCTGCTGTTCGGCCGCGTGGCGACCGGCGCGTATCTTGACGACGCGTTCTACGCCGACGCGAGCGGCCATATCGTCGAATCGCGGGACGGCCGCGCGTATCCCGGCGTCAATCTCGCGGACCGGGACTATTTCACGGCGCAGCACGAGCGCTCGGTCGGCCTGTATATTTCAGACCCAATTCGCTCGCGCACGCGCGAAGGCCAATATTCGATTGCGCTGTCACGCCGCGTGAGCGAGTACGACGGCTCGTTTGGCGGCGTCGTGCTACTCACGCTTCGGCTCGCATATTTTCAGCAACTATTCGACCGGATCGACGTTGACCCCAGGGGCAGCGCGTTCGTCCTGCTGAGCGACGGGACGATGCTCGCGCACCGTCCCTATTCGGACTACGAAGTGGGGGCGCAAATCAGCGAGCTGGATTATGTGCAGCCGATGCTGAAAACCAGTGCCGGGACGTTCATCGCCGCGGGCGAGGCGGACGCGGTCGAGCGCATCTACACGTTTAAGCGCGTTCCGCACACGTCGCTCATCGCGGTGGTCGCGCCTTCCGTGGACGGCGCGCTCGACGCATGGCGCCACCGCCTGCGCATCTACGCGCCGATGGCGTTGATCTTCGGCGCGCTGGTCGCCGCATCGTCGTGGCTGCTCGCATTTTCGATGCGCACGCGGCTCGCCACGCAAAAAGAATTCGAACGCCTCGCGGTCACCGACGCGCTCACGAGCCTCTTCAACCGGCGCGCGCTCGACTTGCGCATCGAAACCGAATGGCAGCACGCGAGACGCGCGGGCGAACCGCTTTCGGTGCTCTTCATCGACATCGACAAGTTCAAGCTCTTCAACGACTTCTACGGGCACGCCGAGGGCGATCGAGTGCTCGCCGCTGTGGCCCGCGCGATACGCGAGGCCTGCCGCCGCGCGACGGACATGGTTGCGCGCTACGGTGGCGAGGAGTTCGCCGTGGTCCTGCCGGCCACGCCTGCCGATGGCGCAGTGAAAATCGCGGAAGGAGTGCGCCAGCAAGTGGCGGCGCTGGGAATCGCGCACGAGCACAGCGAACATGGCACGCTGACCGTGAGCATTGGCTGCGCCACCTGCGTGCCGCGCGAGCGCGAAGGCGCGCAGGCGCTGCTGCGCGCCGCCGACGCGGAGCTTTACGCGGCGAAGCAGGCGGGTCGCAACCAGGTGAAGGCGCGCGAATTCGAGGGCGCGCCACCCGACCCGCGCGACTCGCTACCCACTTTGAAGGCGTGAGCACGCCTTTTTATTCGGCATCCTCACGATACCAGCGCGGCGTATAAATCCACTCGCCGCCGTCGCCGCGGGCGAACCCGCGCGTGGCCGACGACCCGACGATCACCATCGTGCGCATATCGACGTCCGCCGAACGCAATTCGCCCAGGGTCGTGGCGCGCAGCGTCTCGCCGGGGCGGCCCACGTCGCGGCCCAGCACCACGCGCGTGTGCGGTGCGCGCACGCTGCGCACGATTTCCAGCGCGCGCTCGAGCTGCCAGGGCCGCGCACGCGAGATGGGGTTGTAGAACGCCATCACGAGATCGGCCTGCGCCGCGTGAAGCAGGCGCTTTTCGATCACCGTCCACGGCTTCAGGTTGTCGGAGAGCGAAAGCACGCAGAAGTCGTGGCCGAGCGGCGCGCCGACTTGCGCGGCCGTGGCGAGCGCGGCGGAAACGCCTGGCACGATCGCCAGCTCGACGGCGTGCCAGCGCGAGTTGCCCGAACCTTCGAGCGCTTCGAGCACGGCGGCCGCCATGGCGAACACACCGGGGTCGCCCGACGAGACCACGGCCACGCGCCGGCCCTCGCTCGCCATCTCGAACGCGTGGCGGGCGCGCTGCACTTCTTCGCGGTTGTCGGTGGCGTGGCGCTGCTGGTCCACGCGAAACGGGCCCGCCATTTCCACATAGGTTGCGTAGCCGACGATATCGGTGGCGCTGTCGAGCGCGGCGCGCGCGGCGGGCGTGAGCAAGTCGGCGCGGCCGGGGCCGAGGCCCAGCACCGTAAGCTTGCCGCGCGCGCGGCCCAGCGCGAGCGGGTCGAGCGGCGCGGCCGCGCAGGCGAGGGCGATGCCGTTTTCGTTCGGCGCGTAGCGCTCGACGTCCGCCGCAAAGTCGAGGGCGGCGAGCGTGACTTGCGGCGTGTTCTCCGCGCTATCGACGAAGCGCAGCGGTACGCCGAGTTCCGTTGCCGCCCGTGCGAGCGACGCATCGCGCATGTGTGCAGAAGGGGCGACGAGTGCCGCCAGCGCGAGCGGCGCGAGGCCGTGTGCATCGAGTGCGCGGCGCACGCTATCGGCAAGCGCCTCATGCGGCGCGCTCACAGCCGCGACGATGCTGCGCGGATGAATCACGAGGTCGTCGGGACTGCCGTCCCACGTGTGCGCGCTCACCCGGATGGCATGGCGCGCCGCCGCGTCGCGCGGCAGATCGACGTTCTCCAGCCAAGGTGCCTGCCCATCCACGCGTGTCGTTGCGCCCGCAAGCAGATCGGAGACAAAGCGCTTGCCTTGCGCGAGGCTCGCCAGCGCATAGCCCGCGGGCGGATCGAGCAGGCAGGTGCCGAAGCGCAATTCGCCGCTCGTGGTGATGGCGGGCGCAACCGCGAGCGCCGCGCCAATTTCGCGCGCCATGACGTTCACGCCGGTGAGCCCACCGAGCAGCGGCACGACGGCGCTGCCATCCTCGGCGAGCGCGAGCACCGGTGGCTCCGCGCCCTTGTTGGCAAAGAGCGGCGCGAGGCACCGGATCACGATGCCCGCCGCGCATAGCGCGACGATGGGCATGCCGCGCGTATAGCATTCGCGCAAATGCGCGCCAAGCTCGCTGAACGCGACATCGCCTTCCACGCGGCCTTGCAGCGCATGGACCTGCGCGCCTGGGTAAAGCGCCTGCACGCGCCGCGCCGTGGCGAGCGCGCCGGGCCCGAGAATGACGATGGCGGGCGGCGTCACGACTGCCATTTCACCCCCGGCACGACGAGCAGCGAGAAGTAGGGCGAAGCCATCGGATCGACGTCGTCGAGTGGGACGATGCGCTGGTTCGCCATCGTTGCGCGCTCGACATACAGCGCGCGCTGCGCGAGGCCCAGCTCGCCCAGCACGCGGCGCACCTTGTCGAAGTTGCGGCCCAGTTTCATGATGACGGCGGCGTCCGCGTCGGCCAGGCGGCGGCGCAATTCGTCCTCCGGCAGCACGCCCGAGAGTATTGCGAGGCTCTGGTTGCGGTAGACGAGCGGCACGCCCAGCACGGCCGCGCCGCCCAGCATCGAGCACACGCCCGGCACGACTTCGGCCTCGTAGCGCGCGGCGAGCCGGTCGTGCAGATACATGTACGAGCCGTAGAAGAACGGGTCGCCCTCGCAGATCACTGCCACGTCGCGTCCGGCGTCGAGATGGCGCGAAAGCATTTGCGCCGCGCCGTCGTAGAAGTCGGCGATGATCGCTTCGTACGAGAGCGGCGGTTCGAGCGCTTCGGTCGTCACGGGGTACACGAGTGGCAGGCGTTCCTGCTCCGCTTCGAGATGGGCCTCGACAATGCCGAACGCATTGCCTTTCTTGCCCTTTGCGACGAAATACGCGACCACGGGTGCGGCCTTGAGCAGGCGCAGCGCCTTGAGCGTGAGCAGTTCGGGGTCGCCGGGGCCGACGCCAATGCCGTGCAGACGTCCTTTGCGGATCATTTATTCGGTCTCCGAAGCGAGTGCGTTGATGGCGGCGGCGGCCATCGCGCTGCCGCCACGGCGGCCGTGCACGACGACGAAGGGCACACCGTGATTCACGGCGGCGAGTTGCGCCTTGGACTCGGCCGCGCCGACGAAGCCCACGGGAAAGCCGAGGACGAGCGCGGGGCGCGGGGCGCCGGCGGCAATCATGTCGAGCAGATGGAAGAGCGCGGTGGGCGCATTGCCGATCGCAACGACGCCGCCTGCAAGATGCGGCCGCCACAGTTCGAGCGCGGCTGCCGAGCGCGTGTTGCCCATCTCGCGCGCGAGATCGGGTACGGCGGGATCGTCGAGCGTGCAGATCACGGCGTTGTTCGCGGGCAGGCGCGCGCGCGTCACGCCATAGGCGACCATTTTCGCGTCGCAGAGAATCGGCGCGCCGCCCGCGAGCGCGTTGCGGCCCGCCGTGCCCGCGCCTGAGGAAAACGCGAAGTCGGCGGTCACGTCCACCATGCCGCATGCGTGGATCACGCGCACGGCGAGTTTTTCGAGGTCGGCGGGAATGCGCGAGAGGTCGGCTTCGGCGCGGATCGTCGCGAACGACTCGCGATAGATCGCCTGGCCGTCGCGGATGTAATCAGACATCTTGGGTACTCCGGGGCCGCTGCGCGAGTGCGAGCGCAGCGGCTTCGATCGTCAGGTTGCGCGCGACGAGCTGGCCGAAGCCGCTTTGCGTGTCGTCGCGCTGGTACAAGTCGTAGTGGTCTGGGGCGCTGGCGAGCAACGTGAACGGCGCGCAATGCGCGGCCGCGCAGGAGCGCTCGCAGCCGCTCAGGTGGGCTTCGGCGTCGGGCGGCAGCAGGGCGGCGAGGCGCCGTGCGTCGGCTTTCGTGTCCGCGTGGCTTTTTGCGCATCCCGTCGAGCCCGTGCACGCGATGAGGCGCGCGAGCGGGTTGGTACGCGAGACGACGAGGCCGAGCGCGTGCAGGCGTTCGAGCGCGGCGGCCATGGCGTGCGCGGGCACGTTGGGCAGCAGCACGCCTTGCCATGGCGTCACGCGCAATGTCGCATCGCTTGAGTCTTCGGCGAGCGCGGCGAGTGCGCGCAGCGTTTGCGCGTCGATACGGCCGAGCGCGGGCTGCGCGCCCACATAGCCGCTGCCGTCGGCGTGCAGCGCGTGCGCGCCGAGGCGCAAGTCGGCGGGACTCGCCGCGCGGCGCCACGCGTGCAACGCGGCGTTGTCACGCATCAGCGCGAAATCGCCATGCTGTTGCGCGCGCTGCAGCAGCGCATCGAGCGAGTGAGCGGCCAGCACGTCGCGCATGCGTGTTGCATCCACACCGGCGAGATCGAGGAATGCATGCAGCAGCGCGCGCATCGACGCGCAAACGTCCCCGGCAGCGAGCGTGCCGATTGGGTGCGTCGTGGGGCAACCCGCGAGGCCCACCGCGAAGCGCACCGTTGCGCCATGCGGCAGCGCGGCGAGCCAGATGTCGTGCGGATGCTCGAGCATCGCCACACGTTCGCCGCCGTCCAGTTGCAGCGCGAACTTGGGCGAGAGCGTGGCGAAACGCGGCTCGCGCTGCATCATGTCGATGAGCGTGGCGGCGAGTGCCGTCGTGTCGCACAACGCGTTAGGGTCGAGGCCCGCGAGCGGGCTCAGCATCACGTTGCGCAATTCGTCGGCGGCGCACGCGCGCTCGACCGGGCTCGCGACGTCGATGCCAGCGGGGCCGAGGCCTGCGCCGATCAGCGTGGCGCTCAACGCCGCTTCCTCGCCCGCGCGCACGCCGCGAATCTGCAGGTTCGCGCGATTGGTCAGTTCGAGCACGCCGCTCGCATGCGTCAACGCAGCATCGGCGAGGGCGCGCGCACGCGCGGCGCTCAGCACGCCGCCAGGCAGGCGGATGCGGCACAGGGCGCCGTCGCGCGCTGCGACCACGCGTACGAGCCCCGGGCACGCCGAGGGGCGGAGCACGGCCAATGCAGCAGCGGGCGAGACGGGCTTCGTTTCGTGTTTCAAGGGAGTACCGGGTAAGCATCGCGCTAAAGCGGCGCGCTGCCCGCAAGGGAGGCGGGAAACGGCAGCGGTATCGGTACACCCCGCCCGATATGGGTTCGCGCGAACATTCGGCCGGCAGGTCTCCTGGCTCGCAGGTCGTGGACCGCATCGGCCTTCCCGGTAAAACACCAGTGGCTCGGGTGGATGCGGTCTCGCTGCTTACAGTCGCGGGGGCGGCCACAGCTTGCTGTGTTCCCTTCTATGCCTTAAAGGCGCCGGCGGACACGGTATTATGCCCGTTTTCACGCGTGCTCCGCCCCACGATCGGGCCGCGGGCCCGTGGCGGTGTAGAGAAACCGGCAACAAAACAGGCAACGGCGGGAGAACGAATGCAGGGTACGCAGGCATGGCTGACGGTGGTGGGCATAGGCGACGATGGCTACGCGGGGCTCGGGCGCGACGCGCGGCGCGCGCTGTTCGACGCGGCCATCGTGACAGGTGGCGAGCGCCATCTCGTGATGCTGCCCTCGCGCGTGCGTGCGCGGCGCGAAGCGTGGCCCCAGCCGTTCAGCGTGGAGGCGCTGCTTGCGTACCGCGAGTCGAATGTGTCCGTATGCGTGCTCGCGAGCGGCGACCCCATGCTGTTCGGCGTGGGCGCGACGCTCGCGCGCCGCGTGGCGCCCGGTGAAATGCGTGTGCTGCCCGCGCCGTCGTCGCTCTCGCTCGCGGCGGCGCGTGAGGGGTGGGCGCTGCAGGATACGGCGATGGTCTCGCTCGTCGGCCGTCCGCTCGATGCGCTGCGCCGCCACCTCTACCCGCGCTCGCGCGTGCTCGCGTTGAGCGCGGATGGGCACACGCCCGCGGCGCTTGCAGCGTTGCTCGCCGAAGCGGGCTTCGGCGCCACGCGTCTTGCCGTGCTTGAACATTTGGGCGGCCCGCTCGAGCGCCGCATCGAAGGCCGCGCCGATGCGTGGCACGTCGAAGAAGCCGCGGCGCTCAATCTGGTCGCGTTCGAGTGCGAAAGCGATCGTACGCAAACGCTCGCGCGCGGCTGGACGCTCACGCCCGGCCTTCCCGACGACGCCTACCGCCACGACGGTCAGATCACGAAGCGCGACGTTCGCGCGCTCACGCTCGCGCGTCTCGCGCCGACGCCCGGCGCGCTGCTGTGGGATGTGGGCGCGGGCAGCGGCTCGATCGGCATCGAGTGGATGCGCTCGCACACCGCTTGCCGCGCGATCGCGATCGAGGCGCACGCCGAGCGTCAACGCTTCATCGAGCGCAATCGCGCGGCGTTGGGTGTGCCAGGTTTGCAACTCGTTGCGGGCCGCGCGCCCGAAGCGCTCGCAGGACTCGCCGCGCCCGACGCGGTATTCATCGGCGGCGGCGTGACCGTACCCGGCGTGCTGGACGCGTGCTGGGCGGCGCTCGCGAGCGGCGGGCGGCTCGTCGCGAACGCGGTGACGTTGCAGAGCGAAGCGACACTCGTGGCATGGCGCGCGCAGCACGGCGGCACGCTCACGCGCATTGGCATCGGCGAGGCGCAGCCGCTGGGCGGCTTCGATACCTGGCGTCAGGCCTTGCCTGTCACGCTTTACGAGGCCGTCAAGCCATGACGGCGCGCATCCTGCTGCTCGGCGGCACCGGCGACGCGCTGGCGATCGCGCGCACGCTCCGCCCGCGGCACGTGTACTCGCTCGCGGGCCTGGGCCGCGTGCCCGCCGATCTCGCCTGCGCGGTGCGTGTGGGCGGCTTTGGTGGGGCAGAAGGGCTCGCACGCTTTCTCGCCGACGAAAACATCGCACTCGTTGTCGACGCCACGCATCCCTATGCGGCGCAGATCAGCGCCAACGCGGCGCGCGCATGCGCGGCGGCACACGTGCCGTACTGGGCGCTGCGGCGTGCGCCGTGGCAGCCGCAGCCCGGCGACGACTGGCGCATGGTGAGCGGCTGGGCCGGCCTGGTTGAAGCGATTGTGCCGTTCGCGCGCCCGCTCTTCACGCTCGGGCGCGAGCCGCTTGCGCATCTGAACGAAGTGCCGGAGCGGCAGCACTGGACGATCCGTTGCCTCGAAGCGCATCCCGGCCACGCCCGCGCTCGCATCATCGACGCGCGCGGGCCGTTCACAGTCGAAGGCGAGCGCGCGCTCTTTACCGAAGCTCGCATCGACGTCGTGGTTAGCAAGAACAGCGGCGGCGCCGCGACCGAAGCGAAGCTCGCCGTCGCGCGCGCAATGGGGCTGCCAGTGGTGATGATGCAGCGGCCGCTGCTGCAGGACGCGCAACGTGAATTCACGTCAGCCCAAGAGGCAATCGACGCGCTCGCGAACCCTATTTAGCGGAGTTTCAACGCATGACAGTTTTCTTCATCGGCGCGGGGCCGGGCGATCCTGAGCTGATCACCGTGAAGGGCCAGCGCCTCGTGCGCAGTTGCCCCGTCATTCTCTACGCGGGCTCGCTCGTGCCGCCCGCCGTGCTGGAAGGCCACCGCGCACACAAGGTCGTGGACACGGCGCCGCTCACGCTGGACGAGATCGTCGCTTTGCTCGAAAGCGCGCATGTCCAGGGCTTCGACGTGGCGCGCGTGCATTCGGGCGACCCGTCGCTCTATGGCGCAATCGGCGAGCAGATCCGGCGGTTGCGTATGCTCGGTATTCCTTATGAAGTCGTGCCTGGCGTGACCGCGACCGCTGCATGCGCGGCGGCGCTCGGCAGCGAACTCACGCTGCCCGGCATCTCGCAAACGCTCATTCTCACGCGCTACGCCACGAAAACGTCGATGCCCGAAGGCGAGCAGTTAGGCGACCTCGCGCGTCATCGAGCGACGCTCGCGATTCACCTCGGCGTGCGCCATATCGCGCGCATCGTCGGAGAATTGCTGCCGCACTATGGCGAGGATTGCCCCGTGGCGGTGATCTATCGCGCGAGCTGGCCCGACGAGGAGCGCGTAACGGGCACGCTCGCGGATATCGCGCAAAAGGTGCTGGCTACGGATATCGAGCGTACGGCGCTGATTCTCGTGGGGCGCGTGCTCGCGGCGGAGGGGTTTGCGGATTCGACGTTGTATGGGGCGCAGAAGCGCTAGGGTTATGAAAGCGCGCGCAAGTGCTCACGCAGCTTATCCACTTGACCCTCGGCAAACTCCTTTTCGATCTCCTCGTGCGTTTGCTGCCACAGCGGAAACGCCACGTTGAGCAGTTGATGCCCCTCGTCCGTGAGGCTCAGCAAACGGCTGCGCTTGTCTTCCGGGTCCTGCTCGATCACCACGAGGCCGCGCCGCTCCAGCGGCTTGAGCGCGGCTGTGAGCGTCGTGCGGTCCATGGCCAGCAGCGACGCCACGTCTTTCATGCCGGGCGGATGCGGCCGGTTCAGCGACATCAGCAGCGAAAACTGCCCGTTCGTGAGTTCGAGCGGACGCAGCACGTCGTCGAAAATGCGCGCAAGGTTGCGTGCCGCCCGCTGCATATGCAGACACAGGCAGCAATCGCGCACCAATAGCGTGGTTTCGAAGGGAAGTTTCTTTGCGCGTGCCATGTTGCAATTATGTTGATATCAACCTATCCTGTCAAGGCCGGATGGGCGACATGCCGTTGCTTCCGTTTTCAGACCAGCAACCAGACCAGCAGTTGGAGGACACATGAGTGATCAGAAACTGTTTCTCGTTGTTTTTCTCGGTACCAAAGACAACGCACGCATGAAGGGGTGGGCGGCGCTTTCCGAAGCGGATCGGCATGCAAAAGAAAAGGAGGGCATTGCGGCCTGGCATGCGTGGGTCGAAAAGCACAAGGCGTCGATCGTCGATATGGGCGGCCCGCTCGGCAAAACCAAATCGATTGGCGAGCATGGCATCGCAGATACGTCTAACGCGCTAACAGGCTATACCGTTCTGCGTGCCGCATCGCACGAAGAGGCCGCGAAGCTGTTCGAAGGGCACCCGCACTTTTCGATTTTTCCGGGCGAGGGTGTCGAAGTGATGCCCGTTCTACCGATTCCCGGTGCCTGAACGGAGGCGCGTCATGAAACTCTACGGTTTTGCCGGCACCCGTTCGCAACGCGCGCTATGGGGCCTCAAGGAAGTCGACGCCGATTTCGAATTCGTCTCGGTCAATCTGCTCGAAGGCGAGCACAGGCGGCCCGAATACCTGCGCATCAATCCCGCGGGCAAGGTGCCCGTACTGATCGACGGCGACCGCGTGATTCCCGAGTCGGCTGCAATCGTGCTGTATCTCGCGGATAAATATCCGGAGAAGGTGCTATTGCCCACGGATCTCGACGAGCGCGCGCAGGCGTATCGCTGGACCCTGTTCGCGGTCACCGAGCTGGAACAGCCGCTTTGGAGAATCACGCGGCACTCGTTCCTTTATCCACCGGAAAAGCGCAGTCCCGCCGATATCGAACTCGCGCGGGAGGACTTCAAGACCATGGCCGCGGTGCTCGAGAAGCACCTCGAAGGACGCGAGTTTATCGTCGGCAACAGGCTTTCCGTCGCCGACTGCGTGACGGTATATCTGATGGACTGGGCCAACGAAGTGCAACTGCTGGACGGCTTCCCGCGCTTGCAGGCGTATCTCGATCGCCTCTACGCGCGCCCCGAAGCGCCACAGCGCATAGCCGAAGCGCGCAAGGCTGCGTAAATGGAAAACGGCCCAATCGGATCGCGCCGATTGGGCCGCCTCGTTACCGCGTTATGAAATGTCAATGCGCCCGCGCGTGCTCATGATCCACATGCGTGCGCGGCTGCGTCACCGTGCTCACCACGGCAAGCACGATCACGTTCACGAACAGCGCAAGGAAGCCGATGTTGACGTCCTTGAGCGCGTCCGGCGCGAACGGAATCAACTGCGCCACGCTCACATGCGTGAGCGTTGTGAGGATCACCACGAGCACGCCCGCCACGATGCCACAGAACGCGCCTTGCTTCGTCACGCGATTGCGCGCGGAAAGGCTGCACACCAGCGCCGGGAACAATTGCGTAACGAAGTTGTAGCCCATCAGCAGCAGCGCGACGATGGTGTCACCGCCATTGAGCGTGAAGCCGACCGCCACGAGCGCGACCACCGGCACGAAAACGCGCGCGAGCTTCGCGACTTTCGCGTCGTCCGCGCTCTTCGCGAGGCCGCCGCGATAGATGTCGTTGGCGAGCAGCGTGGAAGCCGTGGTGAGGATCATCGAGCCGGGCACGAGTGCGGTGAGCACGCCTGCCGCGCCGATCACGCCCACGAACCACGGATCGAACGTTTGCAGGGCGAGACGGAAAAGCGAGAGGTCGATGTCGCCTCCCTTGAGGCCCGGCACCTTGAGCACGGCCGCGAAGCCGCAGAAGAACACGAACAGCAAAATGAGCTGATAGAGCGGCAGGATCATCGCGTTGCGGCGGAAGATGCGTTCGTTCTTCGCGGTATAGACCGACATGAACGTGTGCGGCCACATGAAGAAGCCCAGCGCCGTGAGCAGCACGGTGGACTGGAACCACGTCACGCTCTGGCCGCGTGCCGGGAAGGTGAGGAAGCCGGGCTTGGCTGCGTCGATGGCGCGGAACATTTCGCTCAGGCTGCCGTAGTGGTGAATCGGCAGGTAGACGCCGAGGAACACGGCGATGGCGAGAATCATCGTGTCCTTCACGACCGAGTTCCACGCACAGCCGCGCACGCCCGAGACGATCACGTAGCACGTGACCACGGCCGCGCCGATCCAGATCGCCGCCGTGGAGGAGATCGCGCCATAGGAGGCGGTCGTCACGATGATGCCGAGGCCCTTGAGTTGCAGGACGAGATACGGCACGAGCGCGAGCACGCCCACGCATGCCACCAGCACGCCGAGCGCTGGGCTCTGATACTTGCGCGCGAAGAAGTGCGGCTGCGAAACGAGTCGGTGCTGCTTGGCGAAGCGCCACACGGGCGGCAGCATCCAGTACGAGAGGATGTACGCAAGCGTGCCGTAAGCAAGAATGTAGTAGACGGGTGCGCCCTTGCCATAGGCGAAGCCGCTGCCGCCGAGGAACGTGAAGGTCGTGTAGATCTCGCCCGCCATCAGCAGGAACACGAACGCGGTGCCGAAGCTGCGGCCGCCCACAGCCCACTGCTCGAGACTCATGTCGTGCCCGCGGCGGGCGCGCATGCCGAGGTAGAGCGCGACGAAGGTCATCGCCGCGATGATGATGAGGGCGCTCATGATCGCACCTCCGCGTCCGCTTCGCCCGACAGCCGGTTGACCGGGTCGAGCCGGTAGACGATCCCCATGATCGCCGCGGCCAGCACGACCCACATGACGATCCACGCGAGCACGAGCGGCATACCGAGCACGAGCGGCTCGGTGCGGTTGACGAACGGCACCCCTAACAGGATGCCGATAAAGGGCAAGGCAGCGAGCAACCGCAGTGACATGGCAACTCCTCTTTCATATGAGAAGAAAAGAAACGTCGCGTCGGGGTGCGAGGCCACCCACTCTATGCTTGTGAACGCGCCCCGTAAAGCTGCCAAAAATACTGAAACGCTTGCCGTAAATATTGGTGCAACGCGCCATTTTTTGGGGCATCGGGCGGCATCAATCAGGCACGCCAAACGCCGATCCGGCTACACTTCTCGCAGCCCGGCGCGCTTTTTGCGCATGCCCTTACCGGATCGACTCCATGATCGAGAGCCTGATTTCAGACATCCTGTTCGGTTTTATCGGACTCATCAGCATCATCAATCCCTTCAGCGGTGCTTTCGTTTTTCTCGATCGTGCCGCAACGCTCACTGAAGAAGAGCGGCGCCTGCTCGCCAAGCGCGTGGCGATCAACGCGTTCTTCGTGCTGGTCGCAGCGTTTTTCGTGGGCACGCCCATCCTGCATTTCTTCGGCATTTCAATGGAAGCGCTGCGTATTGGCGGGGGCCTCGCGGTGGCCGTGAGCGGCTGGCAGATGCTCAACGCGCCCGAGCCCGAGCCGCCCGCGGTCGATCATCCGGTCAAGCCCATGAGTGCGAGTTCGGCTTCCGGCAAGGCTTTTTTTCCGCTGACCATTCCGCTCACCACCGGCCCGGGCTCCATCGCCACCGCCATCGCGCTGAGCGCCAACCGCACGCACAAGCTTTCGGCGTGGCTGCTCTCGAGCTTCGCGTCGATCGTGATCTCCGCGCTCGTCATGCTCGTGATCTATTACGTATACGGCCGCGCTGCGCGGCTTTCGCAGTACCTGGGTGTGGAAGGCACGCGCGTGGCCATGCGCGTGTCGTCGTTTCTGCTCCTGTGCATCGGGGTGCAGATCATACTGACTGGCCTGACCGGATTTCTCACGCCGATCGCCGACCTGCGCGCCGCGAAGTAGCGGCGCTTTCAAACGGGCCGGCGTACACAAGCGTCCTTACGCGAAGGAGACCATCATGTGCCGCTGGCTCGCTTATACCGGGAACCCCGTACAACTCGAAACCGTGCTCTTTCACGCACGGCATTCGCTGATCGACCAGAGTCTGCACTCCACTCAGGGCGCGACGACAACGAACGGCGACGGCTTTGGCCTTGGCTGGTATCAGGACCCGCACGACATTCCCTATCGCTACCGCAGCGTGCATCCGGCCTGGAACGACCGCAACCTGCGCGAACTGGCGCGCGCGGTGCGTGCGCCCATGTTCATCGCGCACATTCGCGCGGCCACGCATACGCCCGTGCAGGAAACGAACTGCCATCCGTTTCGCCACCGGCGCTGGATCTTCGCGCACAACGGCCTGATCCGCAGCTATCCGCTGATGCGGCGCGATCTGCTGGTCGCGATTGAGCCCGGGCGCTTCAATGCGCTCGAAGGGTCGACGGATTCGGAGACGATGTTCAATCTCGCGATGACGTTCGGTCTCGAAGTCGATCCCGTTCTTGCGCTGGAACGCATGGCGGGCTTTGTCGAGGAAACCGCAAAAAAGCATGGCGTCGAGCCGGCGCTCAACATGACGGTTTGCGCATGCGACGGCGAGCAGATCGTCGCCGTGCGCTATTCGAGCGAGCGCAATTCGCGCTCGCTTTATCACACCACGGCGTTCCGGCACCTGCGCGAACTGTATCCCGACGACCCGCGCATCGCGGCGGCCGGCGACGACGCATATCTGCTCGTTTCGGAGCCGCTTGGCGACAGGCCCGAGGTCTGGGCCGAAGTGCCGGAATCGACGGCCATTATCGTGCGCGGGTCCAAGGTCGAATACCGGCCGTTCGTGCCGACTGTACCTTGAGGCACCACCTCAAGTCGACGTCACGCGCTGCGGCGCCTTTGCCTTGCCGCTGCGAGCGCGAGCACCTCGTCGAAAAGCGTAACGTCCACGGGCTTCACGAGATGCATCTCGAAGCCCGCTGCACGCGTGAGCTCGATGTCGGCGGCCTGGCCAAAACCCGTCATCGCGGCGAACAGCGTGTGCTTGAGCGTTGGCAGCGCGCGCAGGGCGCGCAGCGTCGCATAGCCGTCGATCTCGGGCATGGCGATGTCGATGAGCGCGGCGTCGGGCGTGAAGCCGTCCACTTCCTCGCGCGCGTGGGCGGCACTGTAGGCCACGCGCACGACGTGCCCTTTGAGTTCGAGCAGCATGGCGAGGCTGTCGGCCGAATCACGGTTGTCGTCGACCACGAGCACGCGCAGCGGCGGCACGCCGGCTTCGGCCAGCGCGGCAAGCTCGGCCGTGTCCGGCGCGAGCGGCGGCGGCTGCACGGCATGCACGATCTCGCGCGCAAACGGCAGGCGGATCGTGAACGCGCTGCCTTTGCCGGGCCCGTCGCTCCTGGCGGAGATGGTGCCGCCATGCAGTTCGACGAGCGAGCGGCACAGCATGAGGCCGATGCCGAGCCCGTTTTCCGCGGGCCCCGGCACCGAGCGGTCCTGGCTGAAGAGGCCGAAGATCGACTCGTAGGTGCCGGGCCTCAGCCCGCGGCCCTCGTCGCGCACCTGGATCTGTACGACGCGCGCGGCTGAGCGCACGTCCACGATGATGTGGCTGCCGTCGGGCGAGAACTTCGAGGCGTTGTGCAGCAGGTTCTGCAGCACCTGCACGAGGCGCGTGTGGTCGCCCGTCATGGTGAGCGTCTCGTCGGGCATCTGCACGTCCACGTGCTGGCCGCGTGCCGAGGTGAAGGGCTGCGCCGCGTCGATGGCGTGCGCGACCACTTCGCGCAGTTCGAGCGGCGCCTCGCGCAACTCGATCTTGCCCGACGTGATGCGCCCAACGTCGAGCAGGTCGTCCACGAGCCGCGTGAGGTGAACGATCTGGCGGTCGATCATTTCGCGCGCGCGCTCGATGTCGGGGCTCGGCGCATCCATGAGGCGCATCGTGGCCACGGCGTTGCGCACCGGCGCGAGCGGGTTGCGCAGTTCGTGCGCGAGCATGGCGAGGAACTGCTTCATCTGCTCGCTCGAATGCTCGAGTTCGTCGGTGCGGCGGCTTTCGGTCATGTCGCGCGTGACCTTCGCGAAACCCGTGAGCCGGCCGTGGCCGTCGTGCACCGCGGTGAGCGTGACGTTGGCCCAGAACATCGAGCCGTCCTTGCGCACGCGCCAGCCCTCGGTCACGACCCGGCCCAACTCCTTCGCGCGGCGCAGCTCGCGTTCGGGCTGGCCAGCGGCGACCTCGTCGGCCGGATAGAACACGGAAAAATGCTGGCCGACGATCTCGGCGGGGCGGTAGCCCTTCAGGTTGGTCGCGCCGGTGTTCCAGCTCACCACGTGGCCCTGCGGATCGAGCATGAAGATCGCGTAGTCGCTCACGCTTTCCACGAGCAGGCGAAAGCGCTCTTCGGAAACGCGCAGCGCCTCGACCTGGCGGCGTTCGGCGGTGAGGTCGCGGGTGACCTTGGCGAAGCCGGCGAGCGAGCCGTCGCGCTCGCGCAGCGCGGTGATGACGACGTTGGCCCAGAACATCGAGCCGTCCTTGCGTACGCGCCAGCCTTCGTCGTTGAAGCGTCCGTGCAGCGCGGCCTGCTCCAGCTCGTGATCGGGCCAGCGGCGCGCGTTGGCTTCGGCGGTGTAAAAGCGCGAGAAATGCTGGCCGATGATCTCGTGCGCTTCATAGCCCTTGATGCGGGCCGCGCCGCGATTCCAGCTCGCGATGTAGCCGTGCGTGTCGAGCAGGAAGATCGCGTAGTCCTCGATTGGCTCCACGAGCGCCTCGAAGCGGCGTTCGTTGTGGCTTTCGGCGGCGATGCCGGGGTCGGGCGTCGTCATGGTCCTCGGGTCTGTCATAGGGCCTGTTCACAAGTTTGACAGGCTCTGGCCTCTTGAATGGACGGCCCGCGCGCAGCGGGCGCCGCAGCTTACCACGCGCGCTGCCCTGAGCGGTCGTACTTTTCGGCCATTGCCGGAATGCCTGCGCGCACGTGGCGTTCCGCGCGGCGTACCTGGCGCGTGAGCAGCACGACGTGCGGCGGCACCACGCGGCGTGCCCGCAACGTCCAGAACGCGCCGCGCAGTAGCGCCACGCCCGCGGGCCCGAGCGAGCGTTGGCGCGCGAACACGGCGAGCGCGCGGCCGGTCGCTGCGATCGCATCGCGCGCGGGCAGGCGCATCCACGCCACCCAGGCGGTGTTGCGCGCGAGCGAGCATTGCTGCGCGCGCGTGAACCAGCGGTAAAGCGGTTCGCGATGCGCGAGCGCCTGCTCGCAATAGACGATCTGATGGCCGGCCGAAAGCATGTCGAGCGCGGCAAGCTCCTCGGCGCCGCCGTGTGAAAGCCGCTCCTCGTAGCCGCCGAGCGCGCGGAACACGGCCGCGCGGAAAATGCACGCGCCGGCCATGAAGTTCGCGAGCGCCGGCCCGGCCTCGCTCTCCGTGCCAGGCGACGTGGCGGCGAGCATCAGGCAGGCGGGGTGTATCTCGCGCTCGTCGCCGCTCACTACGCGCGCGTTGAGCACGGCCACTTGCGTGTGGGCGTCGAGCAGCTGCGCCGCGCGCGCGAGCGCGCCGGGCGCGAACCAGGTGCTGTCGTCGCAGCACGCGACATAGTCGGTGCGCGCGAGCAGCACGGCGCGATTGAAACCGGCCATGCCGTGGTCGCCCAGCGACTGGACGATGCGCACTTGCGGAAAAAGCGACGCCAGCAGGGAGACGGTGGAATCGGTGGAGCCGTTGTCGGCCACGATGACGTCGGGGTGTTCGGAAAGGGCGGTGAGGCGTGCGACGGTATCGATGGTTTGACGCACGTGATTGCGCGTGAGGACAACCACCGTCACGCGCGGCGCGCTGGGGATTCCGGGGGCAGGGGCGGAGTCGTTCATCGCAGCAGGCGGCGGGAGCCGGCCGGTGAGTTGTCGAATTGACCTATGTCAGCATACGCCGATGGCGCGCGACATGCAGTACCTGACGTGCGCCAGAGGCGTGGCGGCGCAGCGGCGGTGCTGCACTGCACCGTCGAGAGCTGCGCAAATTTCGCGCCGCGTTCGGCGGCGCGCGATCAGCGCAGTTCGCCGCTCGATCAGCCGCTCAATGAGCCGCTCAGTCGCGAGCGCAGACTTCGTCGAGGTGGCCGAGCAGGTCGGCGGGATCTTCGTACACGCGCAACGCGCCCGCGCGTTCCAGTTCCTCGGTGCCGTAGCCGCCCGACTGCAGGCCAATGCCGAGCGCGCGGCAGCGCTGGGCCGCGAGCATGTCCCAAACGCTGTCGCCCACCACGAGGCAGCGCTCGACCGGCACGTTCAGCCGCAGCGCCGCGGCGACGAAAAGATCCGGGTCGGGCTTGGCGTGGCGCACTTCGTCGCGCGTGACCACGGTCGTGACGGACGGGTCCACGCCGAGCGCCTGCAAGTTCACGGACGCCGTGGCGATCCGCCCGCTCGTGGCGATCGCCCAGGGTACCTGGGCGGCGCTGAGCGCGTCGAGCAGCGCGCGCGCGCCGGGCAGCGGGCGCACCTGGTCGGCGTGGCGGCGGTAGGCGTCGGCGTGTAGTTTTTGCAAGCGCGCGATGCGCTCGGGCGAGATGGCCTCGTGCGTCTCGCGCAGCAACTGGTTCATGAAGAGCCCGCCGCTCATGCCGATGCGCCGGTGAATGCGCCACACCGAAAGCTCGATGCCGTCCGCGTCGAGCGCTTCCTTCCATGCGAGCACATGCTGATAAACGCTGTCGACGAGCGTGCCGTCGAGGTCGAACAAAAAGGCCGATTCGTTGCGCATGGGTGGCTCCTCTTGCAACACGAAGATTACGCTGCGGTAGCGCAAAAAGTGTACGCCGCGCGCCCATGGCGTGCGCCGCGGCGGGCGTGCGGCGTCGCTTCAGGGCGCGCTGGCCGCAGCCGCGCCGGACGCCGCCGGTGCGCCTTGTGCGGCTCCAGTCTGCGGATACATCTGCAGCAGCACGCGCAGTACGCCATTGGTCCATCCAAAGCCGTCCTGCAGCGGATATTCGCCGCCGCCCGCCGAAGATGCCTTCGTGGCCGACGCGCTTACGTCGTATTTCTCGACGAGCTTGTGCGTGCGCGCGTAGTAGGCGAGATTCGTTGCGATCCAGCGCGTGGCGATTTCCTGCGCCAGGTCCTGCTCGCCGTAGCGGCGCAGCCCCATGACCGCGAGATATTGCAGCGGCGCCCAGCCGTTCGGCTCGTCCCATTGCTGGCCAGTCGCGACCTGAGTGGTGGCGAGGCCGCCGGGGCGCAGCAGTCCGGCGCGCACCGCGGCGGCCACTTCCTGCGCCTCTCCTTTCGTCGCGACGCCCGCATAGAGCGGGTAGACGGTCGCCGCCGTGAGCCGGTGCGTGAGCGTGTGGTGCGCGAAGTCGTAATCGCAGTACGCATGCAACTGCGGGTCCCAGAGCACGCGGTCGATGGCGTCGGCGCGTTGTTGCGCGCGCTTCGTCATCAGTTCGGCCTCGCGCGCGTCGCCCTTCAGGCCGTAGGCCTTCGCGAGCGTGCGTTCGAGCATCACCATCAGCGAATTGAGGTCCACCGGCGCGAGCGAGGTCACGTCGATGGTCGAGAGCGTGTGGCCGTCGGCGAGCCAGCGCGAGCTGTAGTCCCAGCCCGTTTCCGCGCCCGCGCGCAGGTTGCGCCAGAGGTCCGAGGCGTCGCGCTGCGGCGTGGCTCGCGCGGTGAGGATGTCCTCGCGGTACGACTCGTCGCGTGGGCGGTTGCGCGCATCCCAGTAGCGGTTGAGCAGCGTGCCGTCGGGCAGGCGCACGAGGTGGCGCGCGGCGTGGCCGGGCTTGAGCGTTTGCGCGCCGGCCATCCAGTAGTCGTATTCCTTGCGCAATTGCGGCAGGTAATGGAGGTACACGGCGTCGCCGTCTTTCTCGGCGACGAGGCTCACCATCTGCGCGAAAAACGGCGGCTGCGAGCGGCTCAGGTAGTACGTGCGATTGCCGTTCGCGATGTGGCCGTAGCGGTCGATCAGCGCGGCGAAGTTGTTCAGCTCGTCGAGCGCGAGTTCGTGGCGGCCGCTGGCTTCCAGGCCGAGCATGATGAAGTACGAATCCCAGTAGTAGATCTCGTTGAAGCGCCCGCCCGGCACGACGTACGCGTACGGCAGCGGCAGCAGCGACGAATACGGATTCGGCTTCGCGTCGGGGCGGCGGCTCAGCACGTTCCAGAGCGTGTCGATGTGGCCGACGACATCCTGGTTCGGATCGGAAACGTAGTGGTTTTCAATTTGCGCCGGGGCCGTGAAGTACTGGTTCACGAACTGCGTGAGCGCGGCCTTGCGCGCGGCAGGATCGTGCTGCCCCGCGTGTTGCTGGCGCCAGCGCTCGTAGGCGGCCGTGATCTGGCTTGGGCGCTCGTTGGGCAGCATGTCGGCAAACGTCTTGCTGTCGGGGAAGATCTGCGCGATCTGCACGTCGTGATAGAGACGGCCGTAGAGGTCGGCGGGCGTGGCGGGCTGGCTCTCTTTTGCGGCTGCGTGCTGCGCCGGCGAGCGAACCGGCTTCGCCGATTGCGCGGGCGTTTGTAATTCCTGCGCGTTGACTGGTGCGTTCGCGGAGGCTGCGGCGTCGGCCAGTGCGTCGGCGGCATGGGCGGCTTGCGCGAGCGGCAATGCGAGGCACAACGCAGCGGCGAGTGTGGCGGCAAACGGGATGGGGCTGGATGTCGTGGCGGATGCGGGCGTGCGGGAGCGGAACGGGAAAGACATGGCCTTGATGTTATTGATGGGCGAGGAGCGCGCCGGCGCGCAAACCTGGGGCGCAGGCGAAGCGTGTCGATGAGCAATTTCCGTTCCGCGCAGCGGCTAAATGAGATGGCTGGCGACTGCGGCACTATTCGAAATCGGGATAGTCCATATTCTCCATATCGCGTTGCGCGATAACGGGTGCAGCGGCGAAACTTGCGGAAAATCAATTCAGCAACGCCGCATCAGGAGACATCTCATGCGCACTCAGGTTGGCATCATTGGCGCCGGGCCCGCGGGCCTGCTTCTTTCCCATCTTCTTCATTTGCGTGGCATCGACACGGTCGTGCTCGAGCTGCGTGGCCGCGAGCAGATCGAATCGACCATTCGCGCCGGCGTGCTCGAGCAAGGCACGATGGACTTGCTGACCGAAGCGGGCGTCGGCGCTCGCATGAAGGCCGAAGGCGCGCTGCATCACGGCTTCGAACTCGCGTTCGAAGGCAAGCGTCGCCGCATCGATCTCACTGGCCTCACCGGCAAAGCCATCACCGTCTACGCGCAGCATGAAGTGCTCAAGGACCTCGTGGCCGCGCGCGTGGCCGCCGACGGCAAGCTCTTCTTCAATGTCTCGAACACGTCGATTCACGGCGTCGAAACCAGCACGCCGTCGATCCGCTTCACGCACGAAGGCGAGGAACACGAGCTGCACTGCGACTACGTGATCGGCTGCGACGGTTTCCACGGCGTGTCGCGCGCCTCGATTCCGGCGGCGCTGCGCCAGGACTACGAGCGCGTGTTCCCGTTCGGCTGGTTCGGCATTCTCGTCGAGGCGCAGCCCACTTCCGACGAACTGATCTACGCGCGCCACGATCGCGGCTTCGCGCTCGTCAGCACGCGCTCGCCGAACGTGCAGCGCATGTATTTCCAGTGCGATCCGAAGGACAACGTCGATAACTGGTCCGACGACCGCATCTGGGCCGAGTTGCATGCGCGCGTCGATTCGCACGAAGGTCACCAGGTGGTGGAAGGCAAGATCTTCCAGAAGAACATCGTGGGCATGCGCAGCTTCGTCACGACCACGATGCAGCACGGGCGCCTCTTTCTCGCGGGCGACGCGGCGCATATCGTACCGCCTACCGGCGCGAAGGGCCTCAATCTCGCGGTGGCGGACGTGCGCGTGCTGACCGCGGCGCTCGTGGCGCTCTACAAGGAAGGCCGCACCGATCTGCTCGACGGCTATAGCGAAACGGCGCTGCGCCGCATCTGGCGCGCCGAGCACTTCTCGTACTGGATGACGCGCATGATGCACCGCCTCGACGACGCCACGCCGTTCGAGCAGCGCCTGCAGGTTGCCGAGCTGGAGCACGTCACCACGTCGCGTGCCGCCGCGACGGCAATGGCCGAGAACTATGTGGGCGCGGTTGCGGTGTGAGGTAAGCGCAACGAATGAAATGGCCGCGCGAGTCCCGAAGGGCTCGCGCGGCTTTTTTGTTTTCGGCGTGGACCGCTTCAAGCCGGCTTTAAATTGCCGTGAGCGGCGCGATGCCCAGTTCGTTTGCGATATCGGCGAAAGGCTTTCTCACGGAGTCGGGCAAAACGATCGTTTGCGTATGCCGCGCGCGATTTTCCGCCTCATATTGGCCCGGATACTGCACCGGCTGCGCAGGATCCTGCGGCGGGCAGCTGAGCAGATAGTCGAGGAACGATTCGACCTCTTGCGAGCGCCAGGTCGTGTTGAAATCCACCTGCGGATCGAGCACCAGCGCGAACAGATTGTTGGTCGCGACGCCATTGCGCGGATTGTCCGGATGGATCGTGCCGCCGCCCGAGAGCACGCCCGCGAGCAGTTCCGCCACGAGCCCGAGCGCATAGCCCTTGTGCAGGCCGAACGGCAGCAGCGCGCCGGGCGGGTCGGCGAACAGCACGTTGGGGTCGGAGGTCGGCTGGCCGTTCGCGTCGATCACCGAGCCGTCGGGCGCCGGCAGACCGTTTTCCGCGAGCACGCGCGCCTTGTTCACGGCAATGGCGCTCGTGGCGATATCCACGACGAAGGGCGGCCGCCCGCCCGGCAGCGGACCCGCGAAGCACAGCGGGTTGGTCGTGAGCCGAGGCTCGCGCCCGCCGAACGGCGCGACGGTCGGCGCGCGGTTCACCACGTTGGTGAACGCGAGCAGCACGTAGCCCTGCGCCGCGATCATTTCGCCATAGTGGCCCATGCGCCCCAGGTGATGGCTATGGCGCAGCGTCACGATGCACTGGCCATATTCGCGCACGCGAGCGATCGCGTCTTCCATCACGACCTTGCCCACGTGCTGACCGAAGCCGCTGTGGCCGTCATAGCCGATCAGGCTGCCGCGGTCGACTACGCGCTCGGCGCGGCCATCGGCGGTGACGAAACCCGCGGCCAGCACGCGCTTGTAGTTCGGCAGGATCGACAGGCCGTGGCTCGCGTAGCCCACGCGGTCGGATTCGATCAGGTGGTCGGCCACGTCGGCGGCGATGTCTTCGGGCACCGAGACGTTCGTGAGCACGGCCGTGGCGAAGCGGCGTGCGTCGTCGATCTTGACTTCCATGAGTGGCTCCTCGCTAACCGTGCAGCGTTCGGGTGCAGTGTTCAGATCCAGCCCAGCCAGCGCCACCACGTCGCGGCGAACAGCAGCAATAACGCATAGCCGACGACGGTCAGTACGATGCCCACGCGCGCGAACTGCTTCGCCGTGAACGTTTCGGTGGCGAGGCACACCATGTTTTGCGGCGCGTTGATCGGCAGGATGAAGCCGAAGCTCACGACGTAGCCGAGCAGCATGGTAAGACCGAGCCGGTTGAAGTCGCCCTGCATGGATTGCAGCACCGACACGAGAATCGGCAGCATCGCGGAGGTGAGCGCCGTTGCGCTCGCAAAACCGAGGTGGATGAGGATGAGGAAGGCCGAGAGAATCGCGAAGGCCATGAACGGCGTGGCGGTGTCGAGCCCCGTATGATGCGCGACGAGGTCGCCGAGCCATTGACCCGCCTTCGTCGTGAGCAGCGCCGTGCCGAGGCTGATGCCCACGCCGAACACGATCACCGTGCCCCACGGAATGCGGCTTTGCACGGTCTTCCAGTCCATCACGCCAAAGCGCGGCAACAGCAGCAGCACGAGCCCCACGTAGGTGACCGAGGTGGTGTCGAACGGGTGCAGCTTGCCTTCGGTCGCCCAGAAGAGCAGCAGGCCAATGGATACACCCAGCAGGCGCTTTTGCGGGCCCGTCATGGGGCCGAGTTCGCGCAGCGAGGCTTCGACGGCTTCCTTGCCGCCCGCGATAGCGTCGGCTTCGGGCGGCAGCATCTTCAGCACGATGAAGAGCAGCGCTGCCGACATCACGATCGCCCAGGGCGCGCCCGCAATGAGCCAGTCGAGCCACGTGACGCGCGCGCCGAGCATCTTGTCCATGAAGCCCACGGTCAGCAGATTCTGCGCGGCGGCGGTCTGGATGCCGACGTTCCAGATGCTCGTGGCATGCGCGACCACGATCATGATGCCCGCCGCGATGTTCGAGCGCTTGTCCACGCCGAACGCCGAGATCACGCCCACCATGATCGGCACGACGCAGGCGCTGCGCGCGGTGGCGCTCGGCACCACGAGCGAGAGGACGATGGTCACGGCGACCGCGCCGATCAGGATGCGCCGCGTGGTGGTGCCGATGAGCGAGAGCGTGACGAGCGCAATGCGCCGGTCGAGCCCGGTGACGGTCATCGCCGCGGAGATAAAGAGTGCGCCGGCCACGAGTGCGAGCGCGGAATTGGAGAAGCCCGCGAGCGCCATGCTGATGGCTTTGTTGGTGCCGTAATCGACAGCGGGGTTTTCGATGGTGGGCGCGGTGCCCACGAGAAACGCCATGAGCGAGGTGATGATGATGGCGCTCGCTTCATACGAGACCGCTTCGGTGAGCCACACGACCACAGCGAACGCGAGGATGGCGAGCATGCGCTGGCCGGCGGGCGGGAGGCTATCGGGCAGGGGCAGCAGAAGCACGACGACGAGCACGATCACGCCCGCGATCAGACCCACAGGTATGCCCTTTTTCTGCGGGGCGGCGCTCGCGTTGGCTGCTGGCTGGGGTGCGTTCATGGCGATGACTCCATGTTGGGCATGCACGCGGCATGGCTCGCGATGCCTTGCGGCAGAGCGCGTGCTGCGTCGATGGCGGCGGTGTTGCGGCTTGCGAACGAGTCAGCGCATTCGCTTCGCGGATGGTACTGCCATTCGACTGATGAAGCGTTTAGTGTGTACGGCGGGAGCGGGCGAGCGCGAAGGCGGAGGAAGGGCAGCGTTCGAGCATGCTGCGGGTAATGCGGGCAAGTTGATGGTGAAGGCGTTTTAACCGGCAAGGCAGCCGGTTAAAACGGACGCTGACGCGAATTACTGGTTGGTGCCAGCAGCAGCGTTAGCTTTCTTCTGTGCGTCCTGCAGGTTCTGCGGATAGTTCGGGTCGTTCAGCGCCGGCTTGTAGCCCGCGTCTTCCAGCTTCTTCAACTCGGCGTTGTTCTTCGCGCGGGCTTGCTTGCGCTCGGCCTTGCGCTGCGCTTTGGCCTGAGCCTTGGCCTGTGCCTTCTGTTCCTTGGTGAGCGGTTGCGAGGTTGCGGCCTGATCGGCGGCAGGCGCGCTGGCCTCGGTTTGCGCGAACGACGGCGCGGCAACGCCGATCAGGAATGCGGCGGTCGCCGCGGCGAGAGTCAGCTTGCTGGTGGTGGAGCGCATCGATTCCCCTAATGATTGGTTTGAACTACCCAGGGCTGGGAGGACGGGCGCAAACGGCTGCGGCGCGCCCGTCCCCCAATGTAATCGATCCCCACCAAAGACGGTAGCAAGCGCTGACCCTGGCATCCAGGCAGCTGCGCCGGCCTCACCGGGCGCTCAGGCGCCGAGCTTCGCGGCCGCCGCCGCGACTACGCGCGCGCGTTCGGCGAGCGACGCGGCTGTCTGCGCGCGCAACCTTTCCACGATCGCAGGCGGCGCGCTGGCGGGGTCGCCCGCATCGAACGGCGGCGCGGGCGCGTACTCGAGTTCGAGCTGGAGCGCCTGGGCGGCCTCGTCGCCGATCAACTCGGCGGCGAGCGTCAATGCGAAATCGATACCCGCAGTGATGCCGCCGCCGGTCAGCACGTTCCCGTCGCGCACCACGCGCGCTTTCACGGGCAGCGCGCCGAGCGGCTCCAGCAGTTCGTGGAAGGCCCAGTGCGTGGTCGCGCGGCGCCCGCGCAGGAGCCCGGCCGCGCCGAGCACGAGCGCACCCGTGCAAACCGAGGTGACGTAGCGCGCCGTGCTTGCCTGGCGGCGCAGGAACGCGAGCGTCTCGTCGTCGGGAATCAGCTGGGAGACGCCGCTGCCGCCCGGCACGCAGATCACGTCGAGCGGCGGGCAGTCCTCGAAGGTCGTGTCGGGCGTGAGCATGAGGCCGGTGCTCGAGCGCACCGGATCGAGCGTCTTCCAGATGAGCCGCGCTTTCGTGTCCGGCATCGAGGCGAGCACGTCGTACGGGCCGGTCAGGTCGAGCTGTTGAACATTGGGAAATGAGAGAAATCCGATTTGCAGTGCCATGTGGTGTTCCCGGTCAAGGTTGGCCTGTCGAATAGGGCCGGTGGTGTGCCGATGATTCGGGAATCACTGTAATCTCGCCCCGGTGCACGACCATGCCAAAAGCCGCGCAAAAACTGCCAGCGGCGCACGCGCGAGTACAATCGCGCGCCTTGCACTACCCGCAACCGGAAATACGCAACATGGAGCATTGGGGCTGGCACGCCGCGTTCGGCGTGTGCTGCGCGGGCATGGTGCTCGGTATCGTCAACTTCTGTCTGATGCGCCGCACGCTCGCGCGCATCGGCTCGGCGCCCGACGACCGCCCGCTGCACATGGGCCGCGCCGCCCTCGTGGCGGTGGGCGCGGTGGCGCTCGGCGCGGCGACGATGTTCGTGCTCCAGCACGAGGCGATCGCGCGCGGCTGCGTGTATGCCGCGGCCGCCGCCATTCTCGCGATCTTCGGCTGGATGCTCGTGCGCTGCGAGCATGCCGAGCGCGCGGGCCTGATCGCGGCGCTCATCCTCACGGCCCAGGTGATCCTGTTCTTCGTGTTCTATCAGCAGATGTCGACTTCGCTCACGCTGTTTGCGCTGCGCAACGTCGATCCGCAGTTCACGCTGTTCGGTATTGCGCTGTTCCGATGGAGCCCGGCGCAGTTCCAGGCGCTCAATCCCATCTGGATCATGGTGCTTTCGCCCGTGCTCGCCGTGCTCTACACGTCGCTTGCGCGGCGCGGCCGCGATGTGCCGGTGGCCGTGAAATATGCACTGGGCTTCGGCGTGGTCGCCGCGGGCTTTTTCGTGTTCGCGGCGAGCGGGCGCTACGCGGTGGAAGGGCGCGTGTCGTCGTGGTTCATGGTGGCCGGCTACGGGCTTTACTCGCTCGGCGAGCTGCTCGTGAGCGGCCTCGGGCTCGCGATGATCGCGCGCTACGTGCCCGCGCGCATGAGCGGCTTCATGATGGGCGCGTACTTCGTCGCGACCGGCGTTTCGCAGTATCTGGGCAGCGTGGTGGCGAATTTCGCGCAGATGCCCTCGGGCACGCTCGACCCGCTTACCTCGTTGCCGCTTTATACGCGGCTCTTTACCGGGCTTGGCTGGCTCGCGTCGCTGGGCGTGCTGGTGGCCGTGCTGCTGTTGCCGATCATGAACCGCCTCTCGCGCGAGCATCACGCAAAATGCGGCGCGCAAGCGACGCGCGAGCCGCGATCGGAAAGCATCCAGTAATCGATACACGCGCCGCGTTCAGCCGCCGCTTAATTTGCGGCAGCTGAAGCAACGCGGTTCCTGCTTCAAACTCAGGCCGGCATCCTGCGGAACGTCACCGCGATGCGGTTCCAGCCGTTGATCGCGATGATCAGCAGCGTGAGGTCGGCGATCTCCTGATCGCTGAAATGCGGCTTCACGCGTTCCCAAACTTCATCGGGCACGTGCGTTTGCGCGAGCAGCGTGACCGATTCGGTCCATTCGAGCGCCGCGCGCTCGCGCTCGGTGAAGAACGGCGTCTCGCGCCACACCGAAACCGTGGCGAGCCGGCGATCGGTTTCGCCGCCTTTGCGCGCATCCGTGGTGTGCATGTCCACGCAAAATGCGCAGCCATTGATCTGCGAAGCGCGCAGGCGCACCAGTTCCGCGAGCGGCTTTTCGATCGAGCTCTTGCTAGCGCGCTCTTCGAGCGCAATCATGGCCTTCGTGCCTTCCGGGCTGGCCTTGTAGAAATCCAGACGTGCCTGCATGAGCGTTTACCTATCGAGTTGAATGGCGTGGCGCTGTCGTCGACAGCGATGTTGATAACGGACTTGCGAATTGCGTAACCACAGGTGCACTTTAGGCGTTGCGCTGGTGCGTTCACATAGCCATTCTGGCAATATTTCGGGTGACCACTTTCGCTCTCGTCGAACGCTCCCTGCAGCGTCATCATGGAACTCCACGTCACCGTATCGGGCCGTCGCGACCTCGCGGGCCAGATCTATCGCCAGCTACGCGACAGCATCGTCGATGGGCGCCTGGCCGGCGGCACCCGCCTGCCGTCCACGCGCGACCTCGCCTCGCAGCTCGGCGTTTCGCGCAAGACCACGCTCGACGTATTCGAACGCCTGCTCGCCGAAGGCTATCTGAATTCGCGGCGCGGCTCGGGCACATTCGTGGCCGAAACGCTCGAACGCCTGCCCGCGCGCGAGCGCGGTCATCCGAATCCGCAGATACGCGCTGCCACCGCTGCTATCTCCTCTGAGCGTGCCGGGAGAGCGCCGCGCGTGGCGCAGGCCACGCCCTGGTGGCAGGCGCAAGCAGAGGCGCTGCACGGTTCGTTGCCGCGCCTCGACACGCGGCTCGCGTGCGACTTCGCGGGCGGCGTCACCGACAAGTCCCGCTTTCCCTTCGACATCTGGCGGCGCTGCATCAACGACGCGCTGCGCGTGCAGGCGCGCGGCCACGGTATGTATCGCGACCCGGCGGGCGAGGAGAAGCTGCGCCTTGCGGTGTCGCGCTATCTCGCCTTCAACCGCGCGGTGCAGGGCAACTGGCAGGACGTGATCGTCACGCAGGGCGCGCAGCAGGCGCTCGATCTGCTCGCGCGCGTGACACTCACACCCGGCGACGTAGTCGCCGTGGAGGAACCGGGCTATCCGCCCGCGCGCGATATCTTTGCCGCGTTGGGCGCGAAGGTCGTGCCGGTGCCGGTGGATCGCGAAGGGCTCGTCGTCGCGCGGCTGCCGAAGGCGGCGCGGCTCGTGTACGTGACGCCTTCGCACCAGTTTCCGCTCGGCATGCCGATGAGTCTCGAACGTCGCGTCGCGCTGCTCGAATGGGCGCAGGCGTGCGGCGCGCTCGTGATCGAAGACGACTACGACTGCGAATACCGCTTCGAGGGCCGCTCGATGGAGCCGCTCAAAAGCCTCGACAATGCCGGCCTCGTGGCCTACGTTGGCACGTTTTCGAAGACCATGTTCCCCGAGCTGCGCGTGGGCTACGTGGTGCCGCCAGCCGCGCTGGCCGCGCCGCTCGCCCGCGCGCGGCAGATTGGCGACGCGCACGGCTGCGTGCTCATGCAGACGGCGCTCGCCGACTTCATGCTCGACGGCCATTTCGCGCGCCATTTGCGCCGCATGCATCAGACGTATTCGCAGCGCCGCGACGTGCTGCTCGCGCATCTGCGCGGACCGCTTGCGCCGTGGCTCGAACCCGTCACGCCGAACACGGCGGGGTTGCACCTGGCGGCACGGCTCGTCACGCCGCTCGACGCCGCAGCGGTGGCGCAGGCCGCGCGCCGCGCGTCGATCGGTCTGCATCCGCTCGCGCCGTTTCATCTCGAAGCGCCTGTGCAGAGCGGTTTTCTGTTCGGTTACGGTGGGGTCGACGCCGAGCGTATCGACGCCGCGCTGACATCGCTCGCCACGCTGCTGCGCACGCTTTGACTGCATCTTGCTATCGCTGCGACACCGGCATGGCAGCCGAAATCATGCAAAAACGCCATACGTATGGCGCTTTCCTGACGAACGCGCCGTGCACCGCGCCGACCGAAGCGCGTCGTCCGTCAGTGATTCGGGTGCGCAAGGGGGCACGTTTACCCCTGTAAACAGGCGTCAAAATGTGTTCGAGAGTCAGCGTCGCGCAACAAAATCGTAACGACAATGCAAAAGCTTCACGCAAAACGCTTGCGCGTATGTAGAATCCGCCGTTGAAGCACGTGCATTCCGCAGTGCTTCTTCGATTCACTGACCAACACTGGTAGGAGAAACATGCCGACTTCCGCAAAGAAAGTGGCCGTTAAAAAGGCAGCTGCCCCGGCCAAGAAGGTTGCCGCAAAGAAAGCGCCCGCCACCAAGACGGCCGCAGCTAAGAAGGTCGCCGTGAAGGCGTCCGGCGCACCGACGCCGATCAAGGACACCTTCACGAAGGCCTCGCTGGCTACCCACGTCGCTGAGCGTGCAGGCGTCGAGCCGAAGGCTGCCAAGGCCGTGCTCGCCGCGCTGGAAGACACGATCCTCGGTTCGGTCCACAAGAAGGGCGCTGGCGAATTCACGCTGTCGGGCCTTCTGAAGATCGTCGTCCAGGCCGTGCCGGCGAAGAAGAAGCGCTTCGGCAAGGATCCGTTCACGGGTGAAGAGCGCTGGTTCCCGGCGAAGCCCGCATCGGTCCGCATCAAGGCGCGCGCCCTGAAGAAGCTGAAGGACGCAGCAGCAGCCTGATTGCGCTGATCGCGTTTCAAGCCGCGGCCTTCGGGTAGCGGTTACCCGTCAGTACCAAAAAGTCCCCGTTGGCGTCGAGCCCACGGGGATTTTTCATTTGGTGCGTGCAACGTTCGCTGGCACTGCTATGCTATGTTCTAATGTTATGGCTTGATATTCGATATGATCTCTGTGAAATCACGGCATGGTTATCGCCGAAATCATACGTAAGCGATTGCCTTGGATCAAAAAGATTCAAACGTATATAACAAACTGTTATGCAAGCAGCCGACCTTAGTTTGCGCCAGGTGGAAGCGTTTCGCGCGTTGATGCAGTGGCGCACCGTCACGCGCGCGGCACAGGCGCTCGGCATTTCGCAGCCCGCGGTGAGCCGTTTGCTTGCCGACTTCGAAACAAAGATGGGGTTCGCACTTTTCGAGCGGCGCCAGGGGCGTTTGCTGCCGACCGTCGAGGCACATACGCTGCAAGACGAAGTCGAGCGGGCGTTCTTCGGTTTCGAGCGCGTGGCTCAGGCGGCTGCGCAGATTCGCGCGCAACGGCGCGGCGTCGTGCGCGTTGCCGCGTCAGCGGATCTTTGCGCCGACTTCCTGCCGCGCGTGGCCGCCGCGTTCGCGAGCGAGCACGAAGGCGTCGATTTCGAACTGCTGACTGGCGAAGCCGCCGAGATTGTCGAGCGCGTGGCGTTGCAACGCTGCGATCTCGGTTTCGTCGCGCAAGCCGTCGCGCATCCTGGCGCGCGTCTCGAGTATCTGGGTGAATGGCCGCTGCGCTGCATCGTGCCGCGCGGACACCGGCTCGCGCGCAAACGCGTGATTCATGCGCAAGACTGCGCGGGCGAACGCTTCATTTCATTTGCCGCGGCGAGCGAGGCGCGCCTCTCCATCGACCGGCTCTTTGCCGAATGCGGGGTGGCGCGCGAGCCCGGCGTCGAAGCGGCGCTTGCGCAATCCGTCGTGGCGATGGTGGAAGCGGGGATGGGCATCGCGCTCGTCGACGCGCTGACAGCCCAGCACGCGAGCGCGCGGGTGAGCGTGAAGCGCTTCACGCCCGCGCTGTCGAGCGCGCTCCATGTCGTGCGCGGCACGCAGCGCGCGGCGACGGCACTGAGCGACGCGTTCGTGTGGCACGCCGCCGCCGCGCTGGCGCGGCTGCGCTGAGCCTTTCGCTCGTGTAAAGGGCGTGTAAACGGCGCAAGTGATGGCCTTGCGTGAACACGCCTTGGAGCTTTGCTTCTAAAACCCGGCGGCCATAAAAAAACCAGCCAGGGCTTGCGCCCGAGGCTGGTTTGTGCGGCGTGCAGCTTTTAGCTGCGTGGTCTCGCGAGCTGCGCCGGAAAGGCTCGTCAGCCCGTTCCGGCGCCGGGCCGAAGCCCGGAGCAAAGCGTTGCTTAGAACTTGTGGCGGATGCCCAGGCTGACCATGGTCTGCGAGCTCGTAGCTGAGTTGTAGCCGTACGAGCCGATCGACGCGCCTGCGATCGACGTCGTGGTCGCGCTGTCGCGCTGCGTGCCGTTGGCGTGCTGCCAGGCCGCCACAGCGTACAGGTCGGTACGCTTCGACAGGTTGTAGTCCGCGCCGAGCGAAACCTGGTTGTACGTGTTCGAGGTGTCGCCAGCGCCGTGCGTCCAGGTGTAGCCGAGGCCGAGCAGCAGTGCCGGGTTCAGCTGATAACCGAGGTAGCCGCCTGCGACGTTGAAGCGCTGGTTCGAGGCGAACGCGGAAGCGCTGTCCCGGCGCATCTGAACGTTGCTGTAACGGCCGCTGAACGTGAACGAACCAGCGACGTACTGCGCAGCGATCTGAGCCGTGCCGACCGAGCTCGCCGAAGCGTAGGCCGCGTTGATCTGGCTGCCGTTGTAGAAGACGTTATCCGACGTTGCGCTCTGGGACCAGCCGCCAAAACCATTGGCTGCGCTGGCTGCGCGGGCTGCCGGCGACGACGAGTTGTCCATGCGGAAGTAGCCGCCGGCAACGTTGAACGAGCCGATGCCGTACGTGGCAGCAGCACCCCAGCTCTGACCCGAGCCGGTTGCGCCAGCGACGCCGCCCAGCGCGTACATGCCTTCGAACTGGAAGCCCTGGATGTTCGGCGAGACATACTTGATTGCGCTGTTCGTACGCGAGTCGTTGTCGTTGTTGTCGACGTCACCCGGGGTCGTGAACGTGCTGCCGAAGTAGTTGTCGGCGGTCAGCGGCTGAACCATGTCGACCAGCGGGTCGTACTGGCGGCCGAACGTGACCGTACCGTACTGATCGTGCGTGAGGCCAACGAATGCTTGACGGCCGAAGATCGCCGTGTTGCCGTTGTAGCTGCCCATTTTGCCGTTGTTGATGTTGAAGCCGCTTTCCAATTGGAAAATCGCCTTCAGGCCGCCGCCCAGATCTTCCGTACCCTTCAGGCCCCAGCGGTTGCCCGACAGGTTGCCGCCAACAAGGGCGACCAAGTTCTTGTTTTGACCTTGGCTGTTCGTCGTGTGGTTGACGTACTGGATCGATTCGTCGATCACACCATAGAGGGTCACGCTGTTTTGAGCATGAGCGGTGCCAGCTGCGGCCAAGAGGGCCAGCGAGAGGGTCGAGAGAGCGACTCGTTTCATTCTGTTTTCTCCACGCAGAAATTGTGTAGTTGTTGCGCGTTGCAGAATAACGCAGCAGGCCAGGCGACCTGAACTGAAAAAATAAAGTTTGTCGCGAAAACCTGACACCGGCCAGAATCCCTTGTCAGACGGGACCTCCGTCGATTATGCCGATTTTGGAAATATTGGATTGTTGACCCTGCATTATTGTTATTTTTGATAAAAGTTCCGTAAACGCGCGTTATTTTTTTGCCTTACCGCGGCCTTTTGCAGCAGCCTCATTTGGCCCGGCGGCGCTGGGGTGGCGGCGCCTGCCGGCAGCCGTCATGGCGAGCGCCGCGCTCGCGACGAACAGCACCGAACCCCACGGATGACGCTTCACATAGCGGTCGGCGGCGGCGACCGTGCGGCCCGCCTGGACCAGCGTGAGCGCGGCTGCGTAGGTGGCGCTGTCCTCCATGCGCACGACCGAACGGCGGATCTGCAGCCCCGATTTCAGCCTCCCGAACGCGCCGCCATGCGCGCTCGCGCGCCCGATCGCACCCAGCGGAGTTTCCGATAGTGTCGATTTGTCTGCCGCAACGACCGCCGCGAGGGCCGCAGGCATTGCCGTGGCGGCTGCGCCGCCGTTTCCGATCGGCACGGCGGATGGCGCCGACGCAGCGGCAGAACGGTCTGCACGCTTCGTGTCGTGCCGCGCGACGATGGTGGAGGCGGCGAGCACCGAGGCCAGCTTGGCGCGGCTGCCGGGCGGTGCTTCCTCAAGGAAACCCCATGCGCCGCGCGGGTCGTGCATGCGCCCGCGCGCCGCCGAGAATTCCGCGCCGAGCAGGAGCACCGCCGCTGAAAAATAGAGCCACATGAGCAGCACCGCGAGCGAGCCGGCGGCGCCGAAGGCCGTTGCCATGCCCGCGTGCGCGAGATAGAGCGCGAACAGCTTCTTGCCCGCCGAGAACAGCACCGCCGCGACGATGCCGCCCACCAGCGCGTCGCGCCAGCGCACGTCGGCGTCGGGCAGGAAGCGCAGCAGGGCGCCGAACGCGATGGCCAGCACCACCAGCCCCACGCCAAGCTGCATCAAGTTGCCGATGATCACATAAGGAGAATTGCCCCAGAGCCACTGGCCGACGAACGTAATGGCCGTGTCGAGCACGAGCGACACGATCAGCAGGAACGCGACGCCCAGCACGAGGCTGAACGAAATGAGCCGCACGCGCACGAGCGCCAACACGCTGGAGGGACGCTGCCCGTCCGGCGGCCAGACCATGTTCAGCGCGGAATTGAGCGAGGAGAAGGTTGCGGACGCGCCGATCACGAGCAAGGCGAGCGAGATGATCGCCGCGACGCCGCCCTTGCCGCCCGCCCGGTGCGCGTTCTGCACGATGGTGGTGATGCCCGCGGCCGCGTCGTCGCCGAGCACGTTGTGGACCTGGCGGAAGAGTTCGCCGCGCGCGGCGTCGTCGCCGAAGAACCAGCCGGCCACGGCAATCACCATCACGAGCGTGGGCGCGAGCGAAAACGCCGAGTAGAACGCGATGCTCGCCGCGAGCGACGGACAGCGATTGGCGATGAACTGGCGCAACGCGCCCACCACCCACGACGCTTCTTTGCGCGCGGCGGACTGCAGTCGTTCGGTGGAAAGCGTTGACATGGTGGAGCGCCCCGCGGTGGTTCTTCAGTGGTTCGTATTCGTCAAAAGATGGCTCATTCGTCACTCAATATTAGCAAGCGTGGTTCCCGGGCGATCTCGCGCTGCGCGCGCATAAAGCTCGCGAACACCCAGCGCGATCCGTCTCTCAAAACGTCTTATACTGAAAAAACCCTCAACCAGAAGCCGAGGACGAATCATGCTGCAAATGTCCCGGCGTCAGTTCCTCAAGGTCACGGCGACGTCGCTGGCGGGTTCCAGCCTTGCGTTGATGGGTTTCGCGCCCGACAACGCGCTTGCCGAGGTCCGACAATACAAACTGGCGCGCACCACTGAAACCCGCAATACCTGCCCGTACTGCTCGGTCGGTTGCGGGATCCTCATGTACGGTCTCGGCGATGGCGCGAAGAACGCGACCACGAGCATCATCCATATCGAGGGCGATCCCGATCACCCCGTCAATCGCGGCACGCTGTGCCCGAAGGGCGCGAGCCTGATCGATTTCATTCATAGCGAGAGCCGCCTCAAGTACCCCGAGTACCGGGCGGCCGGCTCGAACGAGTGGAAACGCATTTCGTGGGATGAGGCGCTCGACCGTATCGCGAAGCTGTTGAAGGAAGATCGCGACGCGAACTTCGTCGAGAAAACCGCCGACGGCAAGACCGTGAACCGCTGGTTGACCACGGGTATGCTGGCCGCATCGGCAGGCAGCAACGAAGTCGGCTATCTCACGCACAAAGTGGCCCGCAGCATGGGCCTGCTCGCATTCGACAACCAGGCGCGTGTCTGACACGGCCCGACGGTGGCAGGTCTTGCCCCGACGTTTGGCCGTGGAGCGATGACGAACCATTGGGTCGACATTCGCAATGCGGACGTGATTCTGGTGATGGGCGGCAATGCGGCCGAGGCGCACCCGTGCGGCTTCAAGTGGGTCACGGAGGCGAAGGCGCACCGCAAGGCGCGGCTCATCGTGGTGGACCCGCGCTTCACGCGCACGGCATCGGTCGCGGACTTCTACGCGCCGATCCGCACCGGCACGGACGTCGCCTTCCTTGGCGCGGTGATCAACTATTTGCTCACCAACGACAAGATCCAGCACGAGTACGTGAAGAACTACACGGACTTCTCGTTCATCGTGCGCGAAGACTACGCATTCAACGACGGCATTTTTTCGGGCTACGATCCGCAAAAGCATTCGTACCCGGACAAGTCGTCGTGGAACTACGAGCTCGGCGACGACGGCTTCGTGAAGACCGACGACACGCTGCAGAATCCGCGCTGCGTTTATCAGTTGCTCAAGCAGCATTACTCGCGCTACACGCCCGAGATGGTCGAGAAAGTGTGCGGCACGCCGAAGGACAAATTCCTCAAGGTATGCGAAATGTTGGCGAGCACGGCCGAGCCGGGGCGCGCGGGCACGATCATGTACGCGCTCGGCTGGACCCATCACTCGATAGGCTCGCAGAATATCCGCACCGGCGCGATGGTGCAGCTCCTGCTCGGCAACATCGGCATTGCGGGCGGCGGCATGAACGCGCTGCGCGGCCACTCGAACATCCAGGGGCTGACCGACCTCGGGCTCATGTCGAACCTGCTCACGGGCTACATGACGCTGCCGTTCGAAGCGGAGCAGGACTACGACGACTACATCAAGAAGCGCGCGTCGCAGCCCATGCGGCCGAACCAGCTGAGTTACTGGCAGCATTACGGCGCCTTCTTCGTGAGCTTCATGAAGTCGTGGTGGGGCGACGCGGCCACGAAGGACAACAACTGGGGCTACGACTGGCTGCCCAAGCTCGACAAGCCGTATGACCTGCTGCAGACCATCGAGCTGATGAATCAGGGTAAGGTCAATGGCTATATCTGTCAGGGCTTCAACGTCCTGGCGTCCTCCCCGAACAAGGCCAAGACCGTCTCGGCGCTCAGCAAGCTCAAGTGGCTCGTGATCATGGACCCGCTCGCCATCGAGACCGCAGAGTTCTGGAAGAACTATGGCGACTATAACGATGTCGATCCGACTTCGATTCAAACCGAGGTGTTCCGTTTGCCCACCACGTGCTTTGCGGAAGAAAACGGCTCCCTCGTGAGTTCGAGCCGCGTGCTGCAGTGGCACTGGAAGGGCGCGGCGCCGCCGGGCGAGGCAAAAAGCGACCTCGAGATCATGTCGGGCCTGTTCCTGCGCATACGCGCCGCGTATCAGAAGGACGGCGGGAAGTTGCCCGATCCGATCGTCAAGCTCGACTGGCCCTATTCGGATCCCGCGAGCCCCACGCCCGAAGAACTGGCGAAGGAGTACAACGGCCGTGCGCTCGCCGACCAGACCGATGCGAAAGATCCCACCAAGGTGCTCGTGAAGAAGGGCGAGCAGCTCTCGGCCTTCGCGCAGTTGAAGGACGATGGCACGACCGCGAGCGGCTGCTGGATCTTCTGCGGCGCGTGGACCCAGGCCGGCAACCAGATGGGCCGGCGCGACAACGACGACCCCACGGGCATCGGCCAGACGCTCAATTGGGCCTGGGCGTGGCCGGCGAACCGGCGCGTGCTGTACAACCGTGCCTCGTGCGACGTGGCGGGCAAGCCCTTCGATCCCACCCGCAAGCTGATTGCCTGGAACGGCAGTGCATGGACGGGCCCAGACATACCCGACTACAAGGCTGACGAAGCGCCCGATCAGGGCATGGGGCCGTTCATCATGAACCCCGAGGGCGTGGCGCGTTTCTTCGCTCGAGACGGCATGAACGAAGGTCCGTTCCCTGAGCACTACGAACCGTTCGAGAACCCGCTCGGCTATAACCCCTTCCACCCGAACAACCCGCTCGCCACCAGCAATCCGGCGGCGCGCGTGTTCCCCGACGACCGCAAGACGTTTGGAACCGCGCAGCAGTTCCCGCATGTGGCGACCACGTACCGGCTCACCGAGCACTTCCACTTCTGGACGAAACACGCCCGCCTGAACGCGATCATTCAGCCGCAGCAATTCGTCGAGATCGGCGAGGCGCTCGCGAAGGAAGTGGGCGTGGTGGCGGGCGACCGCGTGAAGGTGTCGAGCAATCGCGGCCATCTGGTCGCGGTGGCGGTGGTCACCAAGCGCATCAAGCCGCTGACCATCGAAGGCAAAACCGTGCATCAGGTTGGCGTACCGCTGCACTGGGGCTTCAAGGGGCTCACGCACCCGGGCTATTTGACGAATACGCTTACGCCGCCCGTGGGCGACGGCAATTCGCAGACGCCCGAGTTCAAGTCGTTCCTCGTGAAGGTCGAAAAGGCATAGGGGGCGCGAACCATGGCATTGCAATCACTCGACATCAAGCGCATCTCAGCCACGACCACGCCGCCGCCGGGCGTGCGCGAGCCAGTCACGGGCACGGTCGCGAAGCTCATCGACGTGACCAAGTGCATTGGCTGCAAGGCGTGTCAAACGGCGTGCATGGAGTGGAACGATCTGCGCGACGAAATCGGTGTCAATACGGGTGTCTACGACAATCCGCACGATCTCACCGAGCACTCGTGGACCGTCATGCGGTTCTCGGAATGGGAGAACCCGGACGGCAACCTCGAATGGCTGATTCGCAAGGACGGCTGCATGCATTGCGAGGACCCGGGCTGCCTGAAGGCGTGTCCGTCGCCGGGCGCGATCGTGCAGTATACGAACGGCATCGTGGATTTCCACCAGGAGAATTGCATTGGCTGCGGCTTTTGCATCACGGGCTGCCCGTTCAATATTCCGCGCCTCTCGCAGAAGGACCGTCGCGTCTACAAATGCACGCTGTGTTCGGACCGCGTGGCGGTGGGGCAGGAACCCGCTTGCGTGAAGACCTGCCCGACGGGCGCAATCGTGTTCGGCACCAAGGAAGACATGAAGCAGCATGCGGCCGAGCGCATCGTGGACCTCAAGGAGCGCGGCTTTCAGAACGCCGGGCTCTACGATCCGCCGGGCGTGAGCGGCACGCACGTAATGTATGTGCTGCATCACGCGGACCGGCCCTCGCTTTATCACGGGCTGCCCGATAACCCGCGCATCAGCCCGATGGTGCGCCTCTGGAAGGGCGCCGCCAAGCCGATCGCACTCGGCATCATGGCGCTCACGGCGCTGGCGGGTTTCTTCCACTACACGCGGGTTGGCCCGAACGAGGTGACGGAAGAAGATGAAGTTGCCGCGCGCGACGAGGCGCGGCGCATGCGTGGCGAACCGCCCGAGGAGCGCAGCGATGAAAGACGATGAACCGCAACTGATCGAGCGCTACACGCCCAACGAGCGCAGCAACCACTGGATCACCGCGATCAGCTTCATCCTGCTCGCGCTCTCGGGCCTCGCGATGTTTCATCCGGCCATGTCCTGGCTTTATGCGGTGCTTGGCGGCGGTCAGTGGACGCGTATTTTGCATCCGTTCATCGGCATCGTGATGTTCGTCTCGTTCCTGCTCCTTGCGTTGCGCTTCTGGCATCACAACTATCTGGACAAAGACGACATCCAGTGGATGAAACAGATGGGCGACGTGCTCAACAACCGCGAAGACAGGTTGCCCGAGATCGGCCGCTACAATGCGGGCCAGAAGCTGTTATTCTTTGTGATGGTGGTTTGCCTCGTGCTGTTGCTTTTGAGCGGCATCGTGATCTGGCGGCGATATTTTTCGATCTATTTCTCGATCGAGATTATCCGGCTCTCTTCCCTGGTGCATGCGATAGCGGCGTTCGTGCTGATGTGCGGCATCATCGTCCATATTTATGCAGCGCTTTGGGTGAAGGGGTCGATCGGCGCGATGACGCGCGGTTACGTCACCTGGGGCTGGGCGAGAAAGCATCATCCGCGCTGGTTCCGCGAGAGCATCAAGTAACGCACAGGCTGCGCGCCGCCTGCCGCGCCGTTGGCTAAGGCAGTGGCGGCGCGAGCGGCAAACCGCCGGCGCCCGCGAGGGCACGGCGGTTTTTTCTTTGTGAAGCCGTTCTGGAGCAGACCGTCGTGACGCAACGCATTCTCGACCCGCAGCAAATCGAATCGCTCGATCCTTCGGCGATTCCGCGCATCCGTCTGCCCGAGCGCTTCGCCTTTTTCAGCACGCGCGCCGTGCGCCTGCGGCATCTCGCGGACCACAATCCCATTGGCGGCTACGTACGTCTCATGGCGGCGCTCGTCGATGCGCAGCAGGAGGCGCTCGAACATTGCAGCGCGTCCATGCCTTCGCGCGAAGCCATTGCGAACGCGCAGCATCATTGCATGCCGATACTGCCGGCGATTTCGGGCGAGCGTGATCCGCAATGGCACGCCGTGCTATTGCGTCTCGCCGATCGGGTCGAAGCGGCAGGAGCCGTCGCGCCTGCGCTCGCGAAAGTGCTAGACGAACTGCGCGCCATGAACGAAGCACAACTCGACGTCCAGGCCGATGCGGTTCTCGCGCAGCGCTACACCGAAGTCGCACCTGCCACCGCGCCGTTCATCATGGCCGCGCTGCAGGTGGTGTGGACCGACCTCGCGAGTCGCATCGATGTGCGGGACGTGCCCTATGTCGACGCACCGGGCGTATGTCCCGTGTGCGGGTCGCCGCCCGTTGCCAGCATCGTGCGCATTGGCGGCGCGTATCAGGGCTATCGGTTTGCGCAATGCGGCCTGTGCGGCACCGAGGCGCACGTGGTGCGGGTGAAGTGCACGAACTGCGATTCGACCAAGGGCATTGCGTATCACGGCATCGAAGGAGGCAATGCTGCAATCAAGGCCGAATCGTGCGACGAATGCCATACGTACCGCAAGATCGGCTATCAGGAGAAGGACCTCGATTTCGAGCCGCTTGCAGACGACCTGGCGAGCCTCACGCTCGATCTGCTGATGAGCGATGCGGGCTACCTTCGTGCGAGCCCGAATCCGTTGCTATGGCCCGAAGTGCCTGGCGACCAGTAAGGAGCCGCGCACGCCATGAGTGAAACCGTGGGACAAGCAGCGGAGCAGGATGCGCAAGCCCTTCATGCGCTGCTCGCGAAAATGCCAGCGGTCGAGCGCGTGATTGCCTCGGAGCAAGCGCAGCTGCTGATTGCGCAGTACGGACGCACCCAGGTGGTGGACGCGATACGCGCCACGCAGGACGACTGGCGCCGCGATGTGCGCGCCGGTGCGTCGACGCAGGAAAACAAGGATGCCGAACCATTTTCGCTGGAGCGGGTGATAGCGGCGACCGCACAGCGGTTGGCCGAGCGCACACAAAGCCGCCTGCGTCCGGTCTTCAATCTCACGGGGACGGTGCTGCACACGAATCTCGGCCGCGCGCTGCTGCCCGACGAGGCTGTAAAAGCCGTGGTGCAGGCGCTCACGCAACCCGCGAACCTCGAATTCGATCTCGCGAGCGGCAAGCGCGGCGACCGCGACGACCTGATCGACTCGCTGATCTGCGAGCTGACGGGCGCTGAAGCCGCGACCGTCGTGAACAACAACGCGGCGGCCGTGTTGTTGCTGTTGAGCGCACTCGCCAATCGCAAGGAGGTCGTCGTTTCGCGCGGCGAACTGGTCGAGATCGGCGGGGCGTTTCGCATTCCCGACATCATGAGCCGGGCGGGCGCGCGCTTGCGCGAGATCGGCACGACGAACCGAACGCATCTCAAGGATTACGAAGCGGCGATCAACGCGCGTACGGCGCTCCTGATGAAAGTCCATTGCAGCAACTACGCGATCAGCGGCTTTACAAAGAGTGTCGAACTCGATGAACTCGCGCCGCTGGCGCGTCAGCACGGCCTGCCCGTAGCGGTCGATCTGGGCAGCGGGACGCTCGTCGATCTCGCGCAATGGGGCTTGCCAGCCGAGCCCACGGTGCGCGCGACCGTGGAAGCGGGTGCGGACCTCGTGACCTTCAGCGGCGACAAGCTACTGGGCGGCCCGCAGGCGGGGCTGATCGTAGGGCGCAAGGCGCTCATTGCGAAGATCAAGAAGCACCCGCTCAAGCGCGCGTTGCGGGTCGGCAAGCTCACGCTCGCTGCGCTCGAACCGGTGTTGCGGCTCTATCAGGCGCCCGAATTCTTGCGGGAGCGGCTCACTACGCTGCGCCTTCTCACACGGCCCGCCTTGCAAATGCAAGAGGCCGCGCAGCGCGCGCTGCCCGCGTTTCAGCGCGCCATCGGCGAAGGGTACGCCGCAAGCGTCGAGCCGATGTTCAGCCAGATCGGCAGCGGCGCGCTGCCCGTGGACGTGCTGCCGAGCAGCGGGCTCGTCGTGCGCCATGCGGGTAAGGGCGGCAGTGGCCGCGTGCTGCTCAAGCTCGAACGCGCCTTGCGCGAACTGCCGCGGCCCGTGATCGGCCGCATTGCCGACGACGCCCTGCGTCTGGACCTGCGCTGCCTCGAACCCGCGGACGAAGCGGCGTTCGCGGCGCAACTCGCGGAGCTGCGTCTGTGATCGTCGGCACGGCGGGGCACATCGACCATGGCAAGACCACGCTGGTCCGCGCATTGACCGGCGTGGACACCGACCGCCTGAAAGAAGAGAAGGCGCGCGGCATTTCGATCGAACTGGGTTACGCGTACCTGCCGCTCGCCAACGGCGACGTGCTTGGCTTCATCGATGTGCCCGGCCACGAAAAGCTCGTCCATACGATGGCGGCGGGTGCGTGCGGCATCGACTTCGCGTTGCTCGTGATTGCCGCCGACGACGGCGTGATGCCGCAAACGCGCGAGCATCTCGCCATTCTGCAACTGCTAGGCGTGCGGTATGGCGCGATCGCGCTGACCAAGTGCGATCGCGTGGATGCGACGCGCCTCGCCGCCGTGCGCGCCGAAATCGCCGCGTGGCTTGCTAACACGGTGCTTGCGGACGCACCTGTATTCGAGACCGATGCAACGCAGCCGCATGACGAAGGCGTGGCGCGCCTCGACGCCTGGTTGCGCGAGCGCGCGAGTACATGGCGGGCGAAACGAGACGATGGGCTCTTTCGCCTCGCAGTGGATCGTATATTTACGCTGACGGGCCAGGGGACGGTGGTGACGGGCACAGTATTCGCCGGCCGCGTACAGGCGGGCGACGCGCTCGTGCTCGCACCCGCCGGCACGCCTGTGCGCGTGCGCGGCCTGCATGCGCAGAATCGCGCGGTACAGGCGGGCGGTGCGGGCCACGCCGGCCAGCGTTGCGCGCTCAATCTCGCGGGCATCGACAAGGAGCAGATTGGGCGCGGCGACTGGGTCGTCGATGCGCGGCTGGCCGAGCCGGCGGTACGCCTCGACGTCGAGCTGCAATTGCTCGACGACGCGGGCATCACGTTACAGCACTGGTCGCCGCTGCATGTGCATCTCGGCACGACGCATCGCGTTGCGAACGTCGCGTTGCTCGAAGGCGAAACGCTCGCGCCGGGCGCGGCTGCCCGCGTGCAGCTCGTTTTCGAAGCGCCGTTGCACGCGTTGCCGGGAGACCGCTTCATTGTGCGCAACGCGCAGGCAAACCACACCGTCGGTGGCGGGCGTGTGCTCGATCCGTTCGGGCCGTCGCGGCGGCGCCGGACGCCAGAACGGCGTGCATGGCTCGACGCGTTGCGCACGTGGCTCGACGAAGCGAGCCTGGCACCGCTGATCGAAGAAGCGCCGCGCGGCATTGCGCGCGCGACGTTGGTGCAGTTGACTGGTTACGACGATGCTGCGCTCGCTTTGCCCGCCGACGCGATTGCAATCGCACCGCAAGGACGCGACGACGAAGGCGCGGTGATAGCACACGCGCACTGGACGAGGCTCACCGAGCGCATTGTCGAAGCGCTCGCCGAGTTTCATACGCGCTCGCCCGATGAGCAGGGGCCGGACGCCGCACGTTTGCGCCGCATAGCGGCGCCGCTTGTGAGCGATGCGGTGTGGCGCGCCGCGATTGAAGCGCTCGAGCGGGAGGGGCGCGTGGCACGCAGCGGCCCGTGGCTGCATCTCCCGTCGCACGCGGTGACGCTCGACGCCGACGACGAAGCGCTCGCGGCGCGCCTCATGCCGCTGCTCGCGCAAGGGCGTTTCGATCCACCGTGGGTGCGGGACCTCGCGCGTGAGACGCGGCAGCCGGAAGAGAAGGTGCGTGCGTTGCTGCGCAAGCTCGCGCGCCTTGGTATGGTGTATCAGGTCGTGCGCGATCTCTTTTACGATCGCGACGTGGTGCAAACGCTCGCGCGTGCCGTTGCACAGATTGCCGCGGAGCAGGGCGGCGCGGTGAACGCCGCGGCGTTTCGCGACGCCACGGCATTGGGCCGCAAACGTGCGATCCAGATTCTGGAGTACTTCGACCGCGTTGGATATACTCGCTTTCAGCGCGACACGCATCTGTTACGGCACGACAGCCGGATGCGCGAATGGTTGTAGGCACATCGATATGTGCGTGCGGTTGCAGGTGGTTGGGTTTGACGAAGGAAGGCATTCGTATCCGGTGGTACGGCCGGGCTTCAAACCCGGTTGGGGGCGTCAGCCGCTCCCGGGTCAGTTCGACTCTGGCTGCCTTCCGCCATTTCGTTTACGGGCGATCCGTGGTTGTCGTCTTCTCTCTGCACGAAATCGCCGTGCTGCTACTGCTCGCCTCTGCGCCTGCCGACGCAACGGTCTGCACGCCGGATTATTTCGCGCTTCAGAACGCGGGGCTGGTGGATGTCGTGGATGCCCGCTTTGCGCTGACCGACTCGGGCAGGGCGCTACTCCATCTGCTCGAACGCGCCTGAATCGTTTCCCCGGGCTCGGGCTTCGGCTTTTGACAAACTGAAGCCAAGGGGGGATGTGTAGCTATACCTCAACGCTGCCTGCTGTATTCCGGGCGTTCGCCGATACGCTGGTTGTGGCGGCTAACGAAAAACTGCTACGCGGTGGTCCGCCCGAAGCGGCTCCGTGCCCATCGGGGGCGCAACCGAGCGGTCCGTGGACCAAAACCGTTCGTGGGTTCGACAACGGGATATCCGCGGCACGCAGCCGCTTCAGGATGGCGAACAGAAGTTCACTTCTGGTGTCGGCAGCGATCCTGGGACTCCTGACGTGCCCCGTGGCCGTGAGTGTAATGCCATCGGGCGTCAACTGACTGAACATCACGGACGGCGACGGATGCTGCAGAACCGAAGGGTGAACCCTGTAAGCGTCGAGAAGAATCTCGCGGACCCGCTCCGGGTCGACATCCAGCGCGAATGTGAGCACCAGGGAGGTAACACCTTGTGTGGTGTTGCCCATCGTGACGTTGCGCACATTCTGCGATATGAGCTGTGAGTTCGGCACAATCACGGTTGACTTGTCTGCAAGCTGGATCTGGGTGGCGCGTACACTAATGCGCCGTATGTCGCCCTCGATGCCGGCGATACTGATCATATCGCCCACCTTCACCGGCCGCTCCGCGAGCAGGATGAGTCCTGAGATAAAGTTTTTCACGATCTCCTGCAGACCGAAACCGATTCCCACCGACAATGCACTCACAATCCATGCAAGGTTGTGCCATCTGACTCCCAGCACGGACAAGGTCTGCAGCACGACGAGTACGTAACCAATGTTCGCAAACAACGTCAGCAGGGACGCGCGCATGCCAGGACTCATTTCTGTCTTCGGCAACAACTCCCTGTCGAACCATTTGCGCACGGACCGCACAAGGTACAGACCAACGCCGGATGTGAGTATGGCGCTGAGGATATGAGCGGGGACGATATTGAGCGCACGCAGCCAGTCCCCGCCTAGCACCTCGAAAATGCTGTCGATGAGATCGGCGGGCGTGGTTCCCAGGCCACCTGTGAGCAGCGCAACGACCGCAGCGACGATGAGTGCGCTTCGGCAGACTCCGGAAAGGACGGTCGCAATCTGGGCGAGATGGGCATTTTCGAGGCCAAAGAGATGCTTGATCGTATTGCCGCTTGAATGCGCCGGCGAAAAGACGCTTTCGCATAGATCACGCGTAAGCATCACAAGAAAATAGAGACTGCACAGGACGATGTCGAACCACACGAGTTCATAGGTCAGGAAACGCGCAACGGAAATGTACCCACAGAGTAATGCAGCCAGGGCGCCCACGACGACAACGCAGACGGCAGCATGAATCAAGCCCGCAAGCGTCGACCGACCTTCAGGCGAATTTCCGGCTGCAGCAAGTGCGGTGCGTACCCGGTTCGCGTGAAGCAATGAAGCGCCGATGGTCAACGCGACGATCAACGCGACGAGACCGCGAGTGAAAATCGTGAGCTGAAGGCTGGTATCGACGGCTCTGTTGATTTGCTCTATCGCCCCTGAAAACAGCAGGAGCGCGGCCAAAGTCCGTGGAAAAGATCTGAGCGCGTGCGCAACGGGATCGGCGATGGCAGGTAGGCGCCAGGTTGGATGCTTCGTACACAGAAACGCCCTGCCAAGCGCGAGGACCAACGCACAATTGACGATGTGTTTGACAAGTTCGTCAGTGAAGGTCTGAAGGGCGGGCGACAAACTTTGTTGACTGGCTATGGCCAGGCCGGCGAGGTGTACCGCAACCATCGTGGCTGCCAGCGTCGCAAACACGGTCGATATCGCGAAAGCGCTGCGCCGCAGCCGTCCTTCTGGCAGACGTCGAAGGCAAACCGATCCTGCCGTTCGTTCAAGAACGCGAACACCAACTGTTGCGCAGGCCAGCGCGATCAGTAAAAGAAGCGTGGTCGTGATGCGGCGTCCCGGCTGCCACATCGATTGCATCTGCTTTTCGACCTGCTCGCCAAACGCTCGTAGACTTTGATAGTCAGCCGCATCCGGGTGAACGACGGGCGCCCAGAACGCAGCGCTCAGAATGCTGCCGGTGCGAAGCGCCAGTTGGTTTTTCAGATGTTCGTGAAGCAATCGTGCAATCTGTGCGTCGACGTTGACCAGATTACCTTTGATGCCTTCCGCCTGCCCGACTTGCGCATCAAGCCGCGCTTTCTGCGTCGTGAGGGCGTTGCGTTGCTGGGTGACGGCGGGTGTTTCTGAACTTGCGCCGGCAACGGGCGCAGCTCCGAGCACATCGAGCTGCGCATGCGTCCTTTCGAGCTCGGGCTCCAACGAGGTTGCGACCAGTCTGTCGACGTCGTCGACGATACGCCGGCTCAGCGAGTCCAGTTCGATCAGTTCGGCATCACTGGTTGCCGTCGATGCGCGCTGCCTGATCGCGTCTTCCTTGGCCTGAAGCGCATTGAGTGTTTCCACCGCGTCGGACCCGACGCCAGCGATGGGCACAAAATAGCCACTGTCCGGCGCGAGAGGCGGGGTGCCAGCCGCACAAGCAAAGGCCGGAACCAGGCCAGACAATGCAAGGACGATGAGGCGGAAAGTGATCAGAAGTACTTGTCGCATAGCTTGGGCGTGGGAAGAGACGCGCAGAACGTCTTTGCATGCCAGATGGCGCAGCAGGCGTCATCCATCAATGTGCCCACGCCGTAGTGGAACAGACGTTAGCAGTCCGATATCGTAAATGACGATTGTATCATAAATGATAAAGTAAGAAAAAGCGCGTGAGAATGTGCGACAGTTGCCGCGTCCGGTCGCCGCTCGGGGTCTCTTCAGGGCGGTCGACGGAAAACACAACTGCGAGCTTTGCCCGCTATGTTCCGGCTGGTTCGTGGGCCTACGTCGATGCGATATGGGAAACAGGGTGGGGGACGCCCGGGCATACCTCGCGTCTGGTCTGTAGCACGTTTGACGCATCACCATGCGCCTCGCCTCATTGTGCGCTACGCCGAATTTATCCGGCGGGCGGGGCGGGCTTTGCTCGCGCGTTGGCGAGATGGAAACAAACAATTGCAAGCGTCAATTCAACGTCTGCGACGCATATACTTCGCGTCATCACCTCGTCCATCAGGTGTCGGATTCATATTGTCACGAGAAGGAGTACTCATGGAAAAGCAGTGCATCGCTGCCATTGGTAAAGCAAAACCAGAAAGCGCTCACCAGATCGTACAGGACGCGCTTCGAAGTGCTGCTACGGCGTCCACGCCGAACGGCGCCATTGACCTGCTTGGCGAGGCGCTGCTGGAACTGGAGCGCCTGCTTGCACTGAATGGCGCGCGGGTGCACTGAACCCCGTCGGAGCAGGTGACTACAAAAGATGCATAGCGCTGTGCTGCACACGGCCGCGCAAATCGTGGAAGAAGTCAAGTCAAGGCAGTAGTTGACGAATGGACCAATTGTGATAATAATATCACATAAGCGAAGCGCTGACGCCTCGACCTTTCCCGATGCGGGTACGCGCAAATGCGTGTTGACCACAGCAGGGTACAGGCGGCGTATCCAGGCTCAGCCCATTTTGCGGCAGTGACATGAAACGCAAAGCGCTGCTTTTGCTTGCAAATCTTGCTGCTTCGGCAACCGTAAGCGCGTAACGAATGCCCCCACTGCAGAGAAACATTCGCTGGCATTTGGCCTTCGGTACCGGTGGATCTGCCGGGCTGCGACGGCGGATCGTTGCAGTGCACCGCCCGGCCGCCGTGCATGATTCTATGTCCATGGTTGGCAGGAATTTCGGCGATGCGCGGATACAAACCATGACCGGCGCCGCTCGCGTGCCGAACAGATGATTTAACGCCGGAAGGGCGTACCTATGACTGCCTACCATCGCCAATCATTGTTCTGGGGAGCCGTTGCCCTGTCGGCTGGCGTCCTGTTATGGAGCCTGCGTCCCGTCCTGACGCCGTTTCTGCTCGGTGCCATGATCGCGTACGTTTTGCAACCGGGCGTGGAGTGGCTGGTACGTCATCGCGCACCACGCGGTCTTGCCGCGTTTGTCATGATTTCCGTGTTCGCCTTGCTTGTCATGCTGCTCATTTTGCTGGTATTCGTGGTCATCCAGAGGGAAGGGCCCGAACTCGCAAAACAGGTGCCTTCGTTGGCAGCCAAACTCGACGCTACGCTGCAACCCCGGCTGGCTTTCCTGGGAATCAACTACTCGCTCGATCTGGCGAATGTCCGCGACGCGTTGACGGCGCGACTGATATCAGGCGAGCACGGCGCTGTCCTCGCTGCGTGGCAGTACGTGCGTACGAGCGGCAATATGATGATGAACCTCGTGGGCAATGTGGTGCTAGTGCCGCTCGTCCTTTTCTATCTGCTCTACGACAGGCACGAGGCGCTGGAGCGCATGGAGAGTTTTGTGCCGCGGCGCTGGCTCGGAAGAACTCGGCACTTTGTTGCGGAGATCGACCACATGCTGGCGCAGTACCTCCATGGGCAACTGCTCGTCGTCGTGATACTTGCGGTGTACTACCCCACGGCTCTGGCGATCGCCGGACTGGACATCGCGCTGCCTGTCGGCCTTCTCACCGCACTTGCCGTGTTCGTCCCCTATATTGGATTCTCGACCGCGCTGGCTCTTGCGCTTCTCGCTGCGTTTCTGCAATTTGGGAACTGGTACGGTTTCGCAGCGGTGGTCGCCGTATACGGAATCGGACAGATCATCGAGAGTGTCGTTCTGACACCCAGGCTCGTTGGCGAGCGCATCGGCCTGCATCCGCTGGCGGTCATTTTCTCGTTGCTGGCGTTTGGGCAACTGTTCGGTTTCTTCGGCGTGCTGCTTGCGCTGCCTGTGAGTGCCGTCGTTGCTTCGGCGTTGCGAGCACTACGGCGGGGCTATCTTGAAAGCACACTCTACCGGGACTGATCGTTTGGAGATCAGCGGTCGCTGCGCAGTGTACCGGCAGGCGGCGGATGATGCTCGATCGTCTGCCGGAGCCTGCCGTCGCTGGAGCATTAGCTTTCCTGAAGCACTGTTGAAGCGTTAAAGGCGGTATTTCCGTGCCTGGCGTCACGCCGCCGTTTCGCTTGAAACGCTCGCCGCGTGAGGGGGCGCAGGGAGGGGGCGATGAGCAATCCTTTCGGCTTCGGTGCGTTTGAGGCCGAACGCCTGCAACACAATGGCCGCCGTGCTCTCGGCGAACTTTTCGTGCCTGGACCGAAGGGCCTTTCGTGCGCGAACCGCCCGCTTTGACGATCCAGAGAGGTGAAGCTCAGCAGCTATTGCAGCGACGACAGTGCCGATGACGGAAAACACGCACAGCAGTTCGTCCGCGACCATGAAGCGTCGTTCCGAAATCCCTCTCTTCGTGTCCCGCAGTAGCCGCTGACCCAGCCCCCTGCTCAGTACCCGCGTAGATAGCCCTTCGCGTATCAGTAGTTGCCCCCAAACCGGCTCCCGGTAGGCCCGCAAAAGCGTATGACGTACCGACACTGCGATCGCTTCGGCCGGGTCGGACAACCCGGTTGCGAGACGATCAAGCGTAGTCGCGAATTCCTCGAATAACCATTCGACGAGCGCGGCGAAGATCCCTTCCTTTGAATCGAAGTGGTTATAGAAGGACCCAAATCCCACGTCGGCGGCGTTCGTAATCTCGGTGATCGTGACGCTTTCCATTCCCTTTTCCGTCACCAGCGCAAACGCGGCATCGAGCAAACGAAGCCGCGTTTCGAGCTTACGTCGGGCCACGCGCGGCGATCGCGTTGCGGTGGACTCGCGACCGGAAACTGGCGCCTTCGCCAGTTGCCGACGACTCGTGCGGGAAAGCGGGACGTTGGGCATGTCAGCTCCTGGAACCATATATTGTCAGAGTTTAGATTTAAATGTCATGGTTGACAATAGCATCAGTAATGGGTTTAATGTCATCCGTGCGACGGTGGAAGCGGAAAACAGTCTGGATCCACGGGCAACGAAAGCGTCTCCGAGACGCTGGTAGATACCTGGCGCCAAAGTCCGCGGGCGCCGCGCAGAAAGGCGCGCATGCATCAGCGAATGCGTCTATCAGATGGTGCCGAGCCGCTTCGAGACACGTGTGGCGATCGGCTGCGATGGCCTGTCAACAAAACTCGGGCCGCCGGTCCATGGGGTCGTCGAAGAGGATCCGTTCCTCATCAATGGCTTCGTTTTCGCGCTACGGGCAACGCGCGCTTCTTGCAGGCGCGACTAGCCATCGGCGCGGATGACTTTTCTACCTGTATTCATCACCTGCCTTGTGAACATCGTGAAACAACCCGGTCTTGTCGCGCTGAAACGAGTGCGCTCCCTCCTACCTTCCTTCTTTCCATCGACGCACAAGTTGACTGTCGTCGTTGCGGCGTGCAGCGCCATCGCTCTTTGTGCATGCCACCAGACTGACGCAGTCGTCCCGGAGGCCAAGCCCGTCGTTGCGCTTGCGGTTCATCCGGATGGGCACGCTGAGAGCAACTCGCTGCCGGCACAGGTACAGGCGCGTTATTCGACGCCTCTGTCGTTCCGGGTGGGAGGCAAGGTCATCGAGCGGCGAGTGCATATCGGCGATACGGTCAAGGCGGGACAGGTGGTTGCGTTGCTCGACCCGACGGATCTGCAGAACAACCTCGTCAATGCGCGCGCGCAGCTCGACGCCGCCGAGCATCGCCTCGTTTTTGCCAAGCAGCAGCTCGACCGCGATCAGGCTCAGGCGCGTGCGAACCTGATTGCTCCCGCGCAACTGGAGCAGACCGAGGATGCCTACGCTTCGGCGCTTGCGCAGCGCACTTCCGCGCTCGCCCAGATGGCGCTCGCTACGGATCATCTGCGCTACGCGACGCTGACCGCGGACCACGACGGCGTCATCACTTCCGAGGATGTGGATACCGGCCAGAACGTTCAGGCAACCCAGGCTGTGTACCACCTCGACTGGACGGGCGACGTCGATGTCGTTTGTGACGCGCCTGAAAGAACGCTGAACGCTCTCGCTGTCGGTAGCAACGCGCGCGTCACCTTGCCCGCGCTGCCCGGCAAGACTTTCGAAGCGCGGGTGCGCGAGGTTTCGGCGGCGGCCGACACGCAAAGCCGCACGTGGCGTGTGAAGCTCACGCTGACCGCACCGAGTCCCGAGGTGCGTCTTGGCATGACCGCGAATGTGGCATTCAGCGTAGCGGACGATGCCGGCCAGGTCTTCACGCTGCCGGTGACGGCGCTCTTCCACAAGGGTGAGAATCCGGCCGTGTGGGTGGTGCGTAAAGACAGCGACACGCTAGAGTTGCGCCCGGTCACGATCGAGCGGTACGACGAGCGCACTGTCTCGTTCAGTTCGGGACTGCACGATGGCGACCGCGTCGTCCTGCAGGGCGTGCATGCCGTGAGTTCCGGGCAGCATGTGCAAGTGGTGCCTCCGCTGCATTCAGAGGACGCTTCGGTATGAACGCGCGCGACCACGAACACGCGCTCGACAGCGCGCCGGCGAACGCTTCTGGCGAGCAAAGCGCTAGCGGTACGGGCTTTAACCTCTCTGCATGGGCGCTGCGGCACCAGCAGCTCGTGATTTTCCTGATCGGGCTGGCCACGCTTTTTGGGGTGATCGGCTATACCCAGCTTGCGCAATCGGAAGACCCGCCGTTCACGTTCCGGACGATGGTCATCAAGACGTACTGGCCGGGCGCCACCGCCCGCGAAGTACAGGAACAGATCACGGACCGGATTGGCCGCCAGCTGCAGGCGGCGCCGTATGTCGACAACATCAAGAGCTACTCGCGCCCCGGCGAGTCGATGATCTTCTTCGCGATGAAGGACTCGGCGCCTGTCAAGGAGGTGCCCGAGACCTGGTACCAGGTCCGCAAGAAGGTGGGCGATATCGCGGCGACGCTGCCGAGGGGAACGGCCGGTCCCTTCTTCAACGATGAGTTCGGTGACGTCTACACGAACATCTACGCGCTCGAAGGCGATGGCTTTACGCCCGCGCAAGTGCATGACTATGCGGATCAGCTGCGCACGGTTTTGCTGCGCGTGCCGGGCGTCGCGAAGGTCGATTACTTCGGTGACCCTGATCAGCATATCTTTGTCGAGATTTCGAACGCGCAACTCACGCGTCTGTCGATCACGCCGCAGCAACTCGCTCATGCAATCGACGCGCAGAACACCGTCGCACCCGTCGGCACCGTTACGACGGCGGACGACCGCGTATTCGTGCGGCCGAGCGGCGCGTTCAAGAATGAACAGGCGCTCGCGGACACGCTGATCACGGTCAACAACCGCTCGTTCCGTCTTGGCGATATTGCAACCATCAAGCGCGGTTATGACGATCCGCCCGTCACGCAGATGCGCGTTGGCAGCCACGCTGTGCTCGGCATCGGGGTAACGATGCAAAAGGGGGGCGACGTCATTGACCTCGGCCGGGCACTCGACGCGAAGACGGCGGAATTGCAGGCGTCGCTGCCGGCCGGTCTGAAGCTCGTGCCGGTTTCAAGCATGCCGCACGCGGTCAAGCACTCTGTAGACGACTTCGTCGAGGCGGTTGGCGAAGCGGTGGCGATCGTGCTGGTTGTCAGCCTCGTTTCGCTCGGCCTGCGCACGGGCATGGTCGTCGTCATCACGATTCCGATTGTGCTGGCCGTGACGGCGCTGTGCATGCATCTATTCGGTATCGGGCTCGACAAGGTTTCGCTCGGTACGCTCGTGCTCGCGCTCGGGCTGCTCGTCGACGATGCCATCATCGCCGTCGAAATGATGGCCGTGAAGCTGGAGCAGGGCTGGAGCCGCATGCGCGCGGCGGCCTTTGCCTACACGAGCACCGCATTCCCGATGCTGACGGGCACACTCGTCACGGTCGCGGGCTTCCTGCCGATCGCGCTCGCGAAATCGAGCACGGGTGAATACACACGCTCGATCTTCGAGGTATCGGCCATTGCGCTCGTCGTTTCGTGGTTCGCTGCAGTCGTGCTGGTGCCGTTGCTGGGCTTCCATCTGCTTCCTGAGAGCAAGGCTCACGCGAGCGGTGGCCATGACCATGAACATGATGTCTACAACACGGGCTTTTACCGGCGTCTGTCGGGCTGGGTCGCGTCGTGTATCGACCGACGCTGGGTCGTGCTCGGGGTCACCGTCGTGCTCTTCGTTATTGCGATGGCGGCATTCACGCGCGTGCCGCAGCAGTTCTTCCCGAACTCCGAGCGGCCCGAACTGCTGGTCGACCTCAGGCTGCCGGAAGGCGCTTCGTTCGAGGCGACGTTACGTGAATCAAAGCGCCTCGAGAAGGTCCTCGATGGCAAGCCCGGGATCGACCACTACGTCGACTTCGTCGGCACGGGCGCGCCGCGCTTTTACCTGCCGCTCGACCAGCAGCTGCAGCAACCCAACTTCGCGCAGTTCGTGATCACGGCGAAAGACGTCGAAACACGCGAGGAACTGATGCACTGGCTCGACGCGAAACTGGAGAAGGACTTTTCCGGTGCTCGCACACGTGTGGCACGACTCGAAAACGGTCCGCCCGTGGGCTTTCCGATCAAGTTCCGCGTGAGCGGTGACGATATCGCGACGGTGCGATCGATCGCGGAAACGGTCGCGGGGAAAGTCCGTGCCGATTCGCGCACGCGCAACGTCCAGTTTGACTGGGACGAGCCGGCCGAACGCTCGATCTCGTTCGAGATCGACCAGAACCGCGCGCGCCAGCTTGGCGTCACGTCAGCGGACGTTTCGAGCTTCCTCGCCATGACGCTGTCCGGCTACACCGTCACGCAGTACCGCGAGCGCGACAAGCTGATCAACGTCGATCTGCGTGCGCCGAAGAGCGAGCGCGTCGATCCCGCAAAGCTCACGAGCCTTGCGATTCCGACACCGAACGGCCCGGTTCCGCTCGGCTCGCTCGGACATGTGCGCGACACGCTCGAGTACGGCGTGATCTGGGAGCGCGACCGACAGCCGACCATCACCGTGCAGGCCGACGTGCGCGGCGACGCGCAGGGCATCGACGTGACGCACGACATCGAGAACGCACTCACGGCTGTGCGCGCAAAGCTGCCTGTGGGCTACCGGATCGAGGTGGGCGGGGCGGTCGAGGAGAGCGTGAAGGGCCAGACGTCGATCAACGCGGAAATGCCGCTGATGATCATTGCGGTGCTGACGCTGCTGATGATCCAGCTGAAGAACTTCGCGCGCACCTTCATCGTGGTGCTCACCGCACCGCTGGGTCTGATCGGCGTGGTGACTGCGCTGTTGCTGTTTGGCAAACCGTTTGGCTTCGTCGCGTTGCTTGGTGTGATCGCGATGTTCGGGATCATCATGCGCAACTCCGTCATTCTGGTGGACCAGATCGATCAGGACATCGCGGCGGGGCACCCGCGCTTTGACGCCATTATCGGCGCAACGGTGCGGCGTTTCAGGCCGATCATGCTGACGGCCGCCGCCGCCGTGCTCGCGCTGATTCCGCTGCTGCGCTCCGGCTTCTTCGGACCCATGGCGACCGCGCTGATGGGCGGCATCACCACCGCCACGGTGCTGACGGTGTTTTTCCTGCCCGCGCTCTACGCGACGTGCTTCAGGGTCCGTCGTGACGAGCGCGGCGAGCAACCGGTCGTCGTCGAGCATACGGAGGGTTGATCATGACTTTTACCTACAAGACATCCGTGCTGGCCGTGGCCGCGGGACTCGCTGTGACGGCGTGCTCGTTCGGGCCGAGCGGCGAGGCGCCGGCCATGCCGTCGCCCGAGCACTACGGTGCGCAGGCGCAGCCGGCGAAGACGGTGGCCGCGGGTGGCGTTGCGCAGACCTTCGATGTCGGCGCCACGCCCGGGCCGCAATGGTGGCGGCTCTACCACTGCGCCGCGCTGGATGCGCTCGTCGACGAAGGACTGCGCAACAGCCCGACGCTTGCGGCGACGCAGCGTACGCTCGCTGCGGCGCAAGAGCAACTGCGCGCGCAGATCGGCTCATCGACGCTGCCATCGATCGACGGCGCCGCGCAGGTCCAGCGCGCCCGTTCACCGGTCGCGCCCCAGCTCGGTCTGCCCGAGCAGGTGCAATACAACTTCTTTGCCGGGCAGCTGCAAGCGCATTACACGTTCGACCTGTTCGGCCAGACGCGCTATGCGAACTTGGCGAGCGCGGCCCGTGTGAATGTGCAGGCGTTCGAACTCGAAGCGTCGCGCCGTGCGCTCGCTGCAAACATCGTGGCAGCCACGATCAATGTGGCGGCACTCGATCGCGAGATTGCGCTCACCGAGCGGCTCGTTGCCGTATCGAACGATGCGGCGAACGAGGACGAGCAGCGCTACGCGCTGGGCGCAGTATCGCGCGTCCAGGCGCTTGCGTCGAAACAGGACGCGGCTTCCATCGCGGCGACGTTGCCCGAGTTGCGTCAGCAGCGCGCGACTGCGGTTCATGCACTCGCGGTGCTGATCGGCCGTACACCGGACAATGCCCCGAGCGTGCCGGATCTGGACAGCCTGTCGTTGCCAGAGCACGTGCCCGTCGCCGTGCCTTCGGACCTGTTGCGCTCGCGCCCGGACATCCAGGCAGCCGACGGCGCCGTCAAGGCGGCGGCCGCCGATGTGGGCGAGGCAACGGCGCAACTTTTCCCGAGCCTGTCGCTGACGGGCGCGATGGGTCGCGGCGGCTTCAGCTGGCCGGCATTGGTTTCGGGCGCGGGCGGCCTTTGGGCTATCGGCGCGAGCCTCTCGCAGCCGATCTTCCATGGCGGCGCGCTGTTCGCGCAACGCCGTGCATCGGTCGATACTTACGACGCCACCGTGCTGCATTACAAGTCCACTGTGCTTTCGGCGTTCCAGGACGTGGCGAATTCGCTCGCCGCGCTGGATAACGACGCACAGGCCCTCGCGTCGAGCGAAGTCGCCGCTGACGCCGCGCGGACGGCATTCGAGGACACGGCGTCGCGCCACCGCCTGGGCTCGCTGCCTTCGGCGGCAACGCACGCGAGCGAGTCGCGGTATCTGAACGCAGAGATCGGCGCAGTGCGCGCAGCGAGCCAGCGCATGAGCGATACAGCCGCACTGTTCCAGGCGATGGGGGAACTGCCCTCGGCTCAGCAGACTCAGCAGACGACCGCATCGACGCATTGACCCAGGCGTTCGTGAAACGCGAGGGCGATCCGCCAGGACCGCCCTCGCCGTTCAGCAGTGGCTCGAGCCACGCGATGGCCGTTGGACACATCAATTGACGGGCCACCGCGCCGGCCGCGTGATTCGGCCGTTGCGCCAGTGTGAATGCCCCCGGATTTCCGCTTTATTTCCGTATGGAATATCAGAGACTAATTGCCTGCCACGAATGCGATCTGCTGTTTCGCAAGCCTTCCCGTGTCAAAGGGCGCCGCGCAGCTTGTTCGCGCTGCGGTGCGGGCATGACAGCGCTACCGGGTAGCGGATGGCCGCTTGACTGGATTTGCGCTGTGACGCTCGCCGCATTGATCGTTTTTTGCATCGCGCAGAGTTTCCCTGTGATCGAGCTACGCGCGAACGGCATGACATCCGAGGCGACGCTGTTTGGCGCCGTGCGCTCGCTTTGGTCCGGCAACATGCGCGTCGTCGCGATCATGGTGTTCTGCTCGGCGGTACTCTTCCCGTTGATCGAACTGCTCTCATTGCTATATGTGCTGGTGCCGCTCCGGCTAGGCAAACTGCCACCTCAATTCAACGCGATGGTGCGTCTCGTGCAGCTCGTTCGGCCGTGGGGCATGATCGAGGTGTTCATGCTCGGCGTGCTGGTGACGATCGTGAAAATGGTCAGCATCGCGGAAGTGATCCCGGGACCGGGATTGTTCGCAACGGGCGCGCTGACTGTCATGCTGGGCGTTGTTGCTTCATTCGACCCGAGCAGGCTCTGGGCGGTCCGTGACGAAATCAGGTGTGCTCGAATTGCGGACGTTCGCTGGTCGAGAGTCAGTACAGGGCGAGGGCGTTTCACACGGCCATTGGGGGCGCGCAAAGCCGGCTCACCGCCCGCCATCACGGCACAACGCGCCGGCCTTGTCGGCTGTCACGCGTGCGCACTCGTTCAGAGGCGTATCGAAGGAGAGGCCCACCAGCGCTGCTCCCGATGCCAGCATGTACTGCACGAACGCAGGCCGGACAGCCTGGCGCGAACGGCCAGTCTGCTTCTTGCCGCCGCGTTTGCCTATATTCCGGCGAACCTGCTGCCGATCATGCACGCCTCATCCGTGGGCGGTTCGGAAGACGACACGATCCTTGGCGGCGTCGCGTATTTCTGGACATCGGGAGACTGGCCCCTTGCTGTCGTCGTTTTTGTCGCCAGCGTTCTCGTGCCGGTTCTCAAGCTTGTTGTTCTCACGCTTCTCACGGTAGCCGCTTCTCACGGTTCGGGATGGCGCGCTCGTGAAAGATCAATCCTGTACCGGCTCGTCGAGCGCATTGGCCGATGGTCGATGCTCGACGTCTTCGTCGTTGCACTGACGGTCACACTGGTGCATTTCGGCTCGCTTGCTGTCATCACTGCGGGACCGGCCGCCCTCGCTTTCGGAGCGGTTGTGATCCTGACCATGCTCGCATCGCATCAATTCGATCCGCGGCTCATCTGGGACAACGTGGACGCGGGGCAGCGTGACGCTCCAACTGCGAACGATGAAGTTCCGGCTGCTTCTCTCCCCACCAATCGCATATCCTGAAACAGACGATGCATCTTTCCAATCTATCCGGACCTGAATTCAAGCCGCGCAAACGTTGGCTGCCATCCCTCATCTGGTTAGTACCACTCATCTCTGCATTGATCGGGGTTGCCCTGGTGGTCAGATCCGTTGCAGAAAAGGGGCCGGTCGTGACGGTCACCTTCAATAACGCGGAGGGCATTGAGGCAGGCAAGACGAAGGTAAAGTACAAGGACGTTGAAATCGGTGTCGTGCAAGCCATTGCGCTGTCCGCCGATTTGCGGCGCGTCATCGTGAGTATCCAGTTGAGCAAGGACGCAGGGAAATTTGCGACGCAAGGCACACGATTCTGGGTGGTACGCCCGCGCATTGGCGCCAACGGCATTTCCGGCCTCGGTACGTTGCTCTCTGGTGCGTACATCGGCGTGGACATCGGGCGCTCGACCGGGAGGCAAACCGCGTTCCTCGGTCTTGAAAGCCCGCCCATTGTCACCACGGGACAGCCGGGGCATCAGTACACGCTGCGAGGTGAGTCGCTGGGCTCGATCGATATCGGCGCCCCCATCTTCTACCATCGCATCCAGGCGGGTCAGGTGATTGGCTACTCCCTCGATCCTCACGGCGCCGGCGTCATCGTGAACGTCTTCGTGAATGCGCCGTACGACCAGTACGTCGGCAGCAATACGCGGTGGTGGCATGCAAGCGGCGTCGATCTGCGTCTCGATTCCAACGGGCTGAAGCTCAATACGCAATCACTCGCGACTGTCGTCGTGGGAGGGCTGGCGTTCCAGTCTCCGGCCGGGCAGGACGCTGGCCGACCGGCAGCAGATAGGGCGGAGTTCCGACTCGCCGCGGACGAATCGGACGCCATGCGCGAGCCCGACGGCCAGCCGCTCAATGTGGTCATGCGTTTCAATCAGTCTTTGCGTGGACTGTCTGTTGGCGCACCTGTCGACCTTCGCGGGATTGCGCTGGGGCAGGTGACCGAGATTGGCATCGAGTACGACGAAAAGCAGAAGAGCTTCAGCATGAAGGTGTCGATGGCGTTTTACCCTGACCGGCTCAGCCGGCGCTCCAGCGAGGCGCTGCCGGCGCCGGACACGCCCGGCGGTCACGAGATGCTGCAGCATCTGGTGACGGAAGGGCTGCGCGGCCAATTGCGGACCGGCAATCTCCTGACGGGACAGTTGTATGTCGCGCTCGACATGTTCCCGAAGGCGCCGCGCGCGAGTGTCGACGTGCACAGCAACCCGATCGAACTGCCGACCGTGCCGAATACGCTCGACGAGCTCCAGGTGCAGGTGGCGGACATCGCAAGGAAACTGAACCAGGTGCCGTTCGACCGGATCGGCGCCCACCTCGACGGTGCACTGGAGAACGCCAGCAAGCTGTTCGGGCATATGGACACCGAGGTCGTGCCGCAAGCACGCGACACGCTCGCTGCCGCACAAAAGACCTTCGCGACCGCGGAATCGACGCTGCGGCAGACGGCGCCGATGCAGTCGGACGTTCAGGACGCCATGCAGCAACTCACGCGTACGCTGCAGTCGCTCAATGCGCTCTCCGAATACCTGGAGCGCCATCCGCAGGCGCTGCTGTTTGGCAAAAAAGGAGACCAGCAATGATCGCAATGCAATCCCGCTCGTCCCGCACCATGGTGAGGACACTCGTCTCTGTCGTTGGGCTGGCCCTTCTGACGGCGTGCACTTCGCCGGCGACCCGTTTTTATACGCTCGGAATCGCCGCAGAGCCGACCATCGCGAAGAATACGACAAGCCCCGCTTTGCGGATCGATGTACGCCCGGTGAAGGTGCCGGCCGCCGTCGCCAGGAGTCAGCTTGTGGTGCAGGTCAACCCGGCCCAGGTGCAGGTGCTCGAAGACGATCGCTGGTCGTCGGCCCTTCCGGACGAGATTCGCGATGCACTTGCTGCTCGCGTGAGCCAGCAGGCCGGCGCGTCCGCTGCCAACGCGGTTGGCCGTGATGCGGGGGTTCCCGTCTATCAGGTCGGCGTCGACGTTCAGCGCTTTGAATCGTGGCCCGGTTCACACGTACTGGTTGACGTCGTATGGAGTGTAAGCAGGTCTGCGGGCCTGGAGACCCTGAGTTGCCACAGCGTAGTCAGCGAGCCCGTGTCTGGCGGGTATCAGGCGATCGTCGACGGGCATCGTCATGCGATCAGCGCGATCGCTGATCAGATAGCCGAGGTCGTGCGCGACATCGCTGCGCCCGCGGCGGATCGGCCGTTTAGCCCTGCGGGCGCGTCCAGCAGAACGGGAATGACAACGCTGTCCTGCCCGCAATTTATAGACGGCGCGCAAACCGCGGTCGACAGGGCGGCGGCTCCGCGCTCCGGGGTATAGATTCGCGGCGCATCGCCAGTCGGGAAGGGGCCGGTTGCCAGACAGGCTCCCCTCACGACTGGCCGAGCTCAAGCTGCCTCGTCGGCTTCCTCGACGACGGGCAGTGGACGCGCGGCAATCTTTTCCGCCTCCGCGCGCTTCAGGCCGAGCATTTGCAGCAACATGGCTGCCGTGCGCTCGGGAAAGTGCTCGCTGCTGAAACCCAGTTCCTTCAGCAAACCCGCGGCGCTTGCGCCCGGCACGACATAGTTCAGTTCGGCCGCGATGGCAGAGAGCACTGTGCCACCCACTGCAAGATAGCCAATAAACGGGTCGGCGACGACGAATCGCTTTGCAGCGATGCCGTTTCGAATGTCGCGCAGGAGCCGCTGGCCCAGCCCACGGCTCAACGCACGCTCAGAAAACCCTTCGCGTATCAGAAAGCGTCCCCACACGGGATTGTGCCGCGCACGCAGGACCGTGTGGCGCACCGAGACGGCCACCACTTCCGCCGGGTCGGAAAGGCCCCCCGCGAGGCGATCGAGCACGTTCGCAAACTCTTCGAACACGTTGTCGACGAGCGTTGCGTAGATCACCTCCTTCGACTCGAAGTGGTTGTAGAACGAGCCAAAGCCGACATCGGCGGCCTCTGTGATTTCATTGATCGCCACGCCTTCCATACCCTTTTCGGCCATCAGCCTTAGGGCGGCGTCGAGCAGACGTGCGCGCGTCTCGCGCTTGCGGCGCGCACCGCGAGGCTCTTTTTCTTCGATGACGGGGGCCGGGGAGGCCGGCGCCGCAGGCGGGGAGCGCCTGACCGGCCCGCGCTTTGTCGTGGTTGTCATGATGGATCCAAGTCTGGTCATGACCACAGTATAGATTCGAATGTCTTTATTGACAAAACGATCATCGATGAGTTTAATGTCACTATCGGCTGTCGAGAGCCGGTCTAACGAAAACAGACGGAGTGACTGTGGAGACAGCAATTGGAATCGGCATTGCGCCGAGCGGCCGGCATCACCTTCCCCATCTGCCCATCCGGGCATTACGACCCGCTATCCCTCCCGCGCCGGCAAATTGGCCGTCCGGTGAGCCTGCGAGCGCTCACGTGCTCCCGAGGTGCGGCGCGCCCGCGCTCCGGGCTGCATTACCCATCCCAACTGCCTGATTACCGTCCGCCATGAAACTGACTACTGCACAGCCGGCTCGTCACCCGAATCCCACGGCGAAAGCGAACGCATTGGCCTACCTCATGTTCGATCGGCCGGACCTCGGGCAAGCTGAACGGTTTCTCAATGACTTCGGGCTTCGAACGGTAACGCGTGACGAAGAGATGCTGCTTCTGCGCGGTACAGGCGCGTCGCACTGCTGTTATGTCGTGCGCAAATCGTCCAAAGCGCGCTTTGTTGGGTTTGGCCTGCAGGTCGGCAGCGAAGCCGAGCTGGACGCGCTCGCGAGCGTGCCGGGCGCGTCGGAGCTGGAACACTCTGCGCTGCCCGGCGGCGGCTACGTGGTCCAGTTGCAGGATCCGTCCGGTTTCCGTGTCGATGCGCTCTGGGGCCAGGCGCCCGCCTCCGCGTTGCCGCACCGGCTGCCGTTACCGTTCAATTCCGTCGATGCTGCCGTTCGCGTCAACGGCACGCAGCGACCGCCCGAGAGCGCGCCTGAAGTCATCAGGCTTGGGCACGTGGTGCTTGAACTCGCCGACTATCAGGAAACCTGTGCGTGGTACACGCGCCATTTTGGTTTTATCCCCAGCGATGTGCAGGTGCTGCCCGATGGGTCACCGGCTGTCGCGTTCATGCGGCTCGATCTCGGCGACAAGCCCGCCGATCATCACACGCTCGCGCTGGCACAGACGTTTGCGCCGAAATACAGCCATAGCGCCTACGAGCTCGTCGATGCGGACGCGGTCGGTATGGGCCAGCGCGTCCTGCGCGCGAGCGGATGGACGCATGCGTGGGGCATCGGCCGACATATCCTCGGGAGCCAGATTTTCGACTACTGGCAGGACCCCTGGGGAGACAAGCACGAGCACTACTGCGACGGTGATCTTTTCACCAGCGACGCGCCGACGGGCATCCATGCCGTGAGCCGCGAGGCGATGGCCCAGTGGGGGCCGACAATGCCGCGCAGCTTCACCAAGCCCCGATTGACGCCCGCGAGCATCGCGGCGCTGATCGCAAACCTGCGCCGAAGCCCCGACGTCACGCTGGCGAGGCTACGGGCACTGCTCAAGATTTTTGCCTGACGCACCCCTTTTTCGAACCCGGAGACCGCCAAAATGGCATTTCACGTTCTGCATTATCTGCATGATGGTCGCGCCCAGTGGGGCGTAGTGGCTCACAACGCTATCACGCCGATTCCCGGTGAGTTCAAGACGACCGCTGAGTTTATCCATGCCAATCCGGTCGAGCGGTTAATGACGCTGAATGGCCCCACGATTCCCGAAGCGGATGTGCAATGGCTCTCGCCCGTAACTGCCAATCAACAGTTCATCTGCCAGGGCGCGAATTACCGCCAGCACATGATCGAATCCGGCATGGACCCGGACGCGAAGAAATTCAACATGATCTTCACGAAGGCCACGAGCTGCATCGTTGCTGCGGACTCGAAGCTGGTGAAGCCGCACGAAGTGAAGTTCCTCGACTACGAGATCGAACTCGGTCTTGTCCTCAAACGCGACATCACGTCCCGCGCAACGATTACCGACGAGAACCTGCACGACTACATTGCCGGCGCCGTGATCGTGAACGACTATTCCGCGCGCGATGTCCAGATTCCACAGATGCAGTTCTACAAGGGCAAGAGCTATCGCACGTTCGGCCCTGTCGGCCCGTACCTTTGCCTGCTCGAGAAGCACGACATTCCGAAGCTCAAGGAGCTCGTGCTGACGCTGACTGTCAACGGAACGGTTCGACAGAACGATTCCAGTTCGGGTCTTGTCTACGGTCCGGCAGAGACATTGACCGAACTATCCGGTGTTCAAGACCTGCATGCCGGTGACTTGCTCGCAACGGGTACGCCGTCCGGTTGCGCGCTGATCATTCCGTCGCCGGAAAAGCAACGCGCCGCGGCACAGCTGCCCGAAGCGGAGAAATGGCGTCTTTTCCTCGCGTTGCAAGCCGAGCGACCGCAGTACCTTCAGGATAGCGATGTGGTCGAAGCACGTATCGTCAGCCAGGATGGCTCGATCGATCTTGGCACCCAGCGTAACGTCGTCGTCGCAGAGGCAGCATGAAAGGCGTCGCAAACGAGCAGGACGTCCTCGCTATCGAATCGCAGGGGCAGCAGCCGGCGGATCTACCGTCGAGCACCTACGAATTGATCTGCCAGGGCGCCGCCATTAATCCATCTGCACCCGCGCTTTCGTTCTTCGCAACCACGGACGACTACGCGACCCCGGAGCGATGGACTTACAGCGAACTGGTGCGCGACATCACGCGCACGGCAAACATGTTGTCGCGGCTGGGTGTGCAGCGAGACACGGTCGTCGCTTATGTACTGCCGAATCTGCCCGAAACGCACTTTGTGATCTGGGGCGGCGAGGCGGTCGGCGTTGTCTGCGCAATCAATCCACTGCTCGAAAGCGACGCGATCGGCGAACTGCTCAATGCCTCGGGCGCCAGTGTGCTTGTCACTTTGGCGCCGTATCCCGGCGCGGACCTGTGGCCGAAAGTGCAGGCGGTCTTGCCCAAGGTTGCGTCGCTCAAGCATGTCGTGCTGATCAATCTTGCCGACCATGTACCGGGTGAACAGCGATTTGCGGCCCGAATGCTTCAGCGCGGCGAATGCTCGAGGTTGCATGGCGAGGAGGGCGTGCGAGGCGCGGTTCCTTCGCAGATCAGCATCCACGACTTCGGCGAAGCCGTCGCACGGGAGCCGGGCATAGCGCTCTCCACCCCGCACCGGATGAACCGGGATGACGTATCGTCCTACTTCTGCACGGGCGGCACCACAGGCCTGCCAAAAATTGCGATGCGCCGGCACGGCAATGAGGTGGCCAATGCATGGAGCGCCGGAGAATTTCTCGGTGCAAGCGTTGCGCCTGGCAAGACGATCTTCTGCGGATTGCCGCTTTTCCACGTGAACGCCGTGATGGTGACGGGTCTGCTGCCGTTTTCACGCGGTGCACATGTCGTGCTGGGCACGCCGCAAGGGTATCGCGGAGATGGCGTCGTCAAACGCTTCTGGGATATCGTCGAGCATTACCGGATCAACTTTTTTAGTGGCGTGCCGACCCTCTTTGGGTCGTTGCTGGACGTTCCCATTGGCGGCCGCGATATCAGTTCGCTCGAATACGGGTTGTGCGGCGCCGCGCCGATGCCGGTGGAATTGCTGCGTGCTTTCCAGGCTCGAACCGGAATCAGGATCCTCGAAGGCTATGGCCTCACGGAAGGTACCTGCGTTAGCAGCGTCAATCCGCCGCTTGGCGAACGGCGGGTCGGCTCGATCGGCCTTCGTCTGCCGGGCCAGGCCATGAAAGCCGTGATGACCGATGAATCGGGCCGTTATGTGCGGGACTGCGTTGCGGACGAGGTTGGTCAACTGCTGATCTCCGGCCCGAACGTGTTCATCGGCTATATGCGGCCGGAGCAGAACAACGGCATCTGGATGGACCTGGCTGATGGCGGCAGATGGCTGAATACAGGCGATCTGGGACGCTGCGACGCAGACGGTTACTTCTGGCTCACAGGCCGGAAGAAGGAACTCATTATTCGGGGCGGACACAACATCGATCCTGCAGCGATCGAAGAAGCGCTGCACCGACATCCCGCAGTGCAGATTGCCGCAGCAGTAGGGCGCCCTGATATGCACGCAGGCGAACTGCCGGTCGCCTATGTCCAGCTCAAGCCTGGCACAACGGCAAATGAAGCAGAAATGGCGGCGTTCCTGCGTGACGAGATCAGCGAGCGAGCCGCGTTCCCCAAAGGCATACGGATCGTTGAAATGATGCCCCTGACGGCTGTCGGCAAGATCTTCAAACCCGCGCTGAAGCGGATCGAAACCGTAGATGCCCTGCGGTCGGCGCTCGTGGAAGCTGGTGTTGAGGGGGCAACCGTCAGCATCGTTGAAGAAGGCTTGCGTGGGATTTCCGTTCACGTCGAACTCTCCGACGCAGAACTCGAACCATTGGCGACTTCCGCGCTTGGACGCTTTCCGTTCGCGTTCTCAATCGCTGTCGCGAAGGGCTCCATGGACAGCGTTGACGGCAACGCGACGTAAGAGACGCACAGGGTTTCAAAGTGACATGGTTTCTCGCATCGATGCAGGCGTCCAGTCACTCGCATGTGCGGTGATGGCACGCCTGAAGCGCGAATGTCACCGGTTTTGGGTTGGGGAAGAAGATGGACATTGCATCAGAGAGATCCTTGCGTTCGGTTGTTGAAAAATGGCTTGCGCTGGATTCCGGGGCCCCGGTGCGAGTTACCCGATTAGGTCGTGCGCAGTCGCATCCGTGGAACTGCGTGCATATCGAGATACTTTTGCCGACAAGGCCGGTTGGGTTGTTTTTTTTCCGGCATTGCGACGGTTCGTGGAACGTGTTCCCGCCGCAGGCCGAGCACCTTGTGATGCGAGTTCATTAACATGCCGGGCAACTTGTCAAACTTGGCAACTGCGCAGAAGGGCAAAGAGAAGTAACAGGCGTACGCAGTCCAGGACTCGATACGGTGCACAGGCAGGAAGCAACGCGAGGATCCGGTTAAATCAATTCTTTGTATTTAGCATAACTATATAAAAGAAGGAGATGGTTTTTCGATTCGGTCTATACATACGAGGGCCGATCCAACGAGACGGAGCAATGGGCGGTCGTTAAAGCCGTGAGCACGATAAAAAGATATTTAGCCGATGAGGCAGGAGAAGACACGTGAGGAATTACCGAAGAAATGTTCGGCCTGCCGTCATGGCGGGTTTTATCTGTTCGGCTGCGCTTGCTGGAAATGCGAATGCGCAATCCGCCGGAAGCTTTACGCTGGCGACAGGGTGGCTTTACGTAGCGCCACAGGGTCATGCCACGCCGCTTACCGTGGAAAGCGTGGGTGGTATGCCGGTCAATCAGCAATTAACGGGTAGTGGTGCGCACGCGTCGTCAACGAATACGCTCGGCATCACCACCGAGTACTACGTGACCGACCACATCGGCATCGCCACCCTCTTTGGCCTGCCACTAACAGTGAATCTTGTTGGCGACGGGACGCTCTCGAAGTACGGCACCCTCGGCACGACGAGGCCGATGCCGCCCGCCATCGAGCTTCGATATCACCTGTTTGAGGCTCAGTCGAAATTTCGTCCTTTCGTCGGATTGGGTGTGAACTACACGTGGTTCACTCAGGTTCGCGCAACCAACAACCAGTTCATCACCGATAGTGTCGGTCCTGGCGGATCGATACACGCGACCCTCAGTGCATCGTGGAACCCCGTGTTCGAGGTCGGGGCAAGTTACGCGTTCTCCAAACGCTGGTCGGTCGGAGCGTCAGTTGGCTACATGCCGATCCAGACGCACATGACCATATACGGACAGACGGCAACCGGAACGCAGATCGTTTCCAGGTCGACGCTCCGAATCGAACCCATTAACGTTTTTCTGAACGTCGCCTACACATTCTAGCGGGCACGACCCGCGTTCCATGACATCAATCGTGGCGGCTGGGTCGTGCCGCCAACGCATCAATCGCGAGATTTTCCATGCTCATCGAAGACATCGAATACGTTATTTTCCGCCACCCGGACCTGGCTGCCGTCCGCGACTTCATGGTCGATTACGGTTTGCTGGATCTGCAACAGGGCGGCGACACGCTTTATCTGCGCAGCTACGGGGACGCGCCCTTCTCCTACGTCTCGACGCAAGGCGAGGCGGCGTTTGTAGGTGTCGGGTTCCGCGTGAGCTCGCGCGAGGCGCTCGATACGTTGGCGGCCCGCTTTGACTCGCCCGTGACCGATTGCCCGCATCCTGGCGGAGCCGTGTACACGGTGGGGGCCGATCCCGATGGCCGTCGGCTGGAGTTCGTGTTCGGCGCCGAACGTCTGCCAGTGGTTCCGTCGGGCGGCGCTCCGATTGTGTGGAATGACGCCCATGCCAAAAACCGACTGGGGCACTAACCACCACCAGACATGATCGCGCCCGCCTGAGCGGCTTGCCCGCTCGGGGAGCCGGTCCGCAATTCCCTGATGCTTGCATCTGCGAAGCCTTCCCATTGGATCAAAAAGTGAAACGACAGATCCTCAAGACTATTCTCTTTGCCATGCCCAAGGTCCTCGACCTGACGGCACGCCGCTTCCCTGCCTATCGCGATCGGCTAAAGCAGCGCGATCTCGTCGCGTGGATCGGGCTCATGGATCAAAGCATCGGTCGCGTCATCAAGCTCAAGAACGGCCGCATCCGGTCGTGCGCCGGCAGGCATCCGCAGCCCGACGTGCGCATGCTCTTCAAGGATGTGGCAACCGCCCTGAAATTTCTCTCCGCCACCCCGGACTACCTGGAGATCATTCACGCAGCGAAAAATTTCAAGGTGGTTACTGAAGGCGACGATGAGTTGCTGGTGTGGTTCATGCAAACGCTGAGCATGATGCAAACCATCAGCCTGCCGATGGGTACGCCCATGCACGACGGCACGCAGCGCTACACCACGTGCACCAACGGCGGCCCGTTATTCGTGTACGTGAAAAATGGACGCATCATTCGCGTGACGCCTGTCGATCTCGACAGCAAGGATGCTCCGAGTTGGGAGATCGAAGCGCGCGGACGCCGGTTTAGCCCGCCCCGGCGCGGCCTCGTTGCGCCGCACGCATTGGCGATCAAGTCGCTCGTCTATTCGGACAAGCGCATCCTTCACCCGATGAAGCGGGTCGATTTCGACCCTGATGGCGAACGCAATCCGCAGAACCGTGGCAAGTCCGGCTATGTGCCGATCAGCTGGGACGAGGCCCTGGACATCGTCGCGAAAGAGATCAACCGGCAAAAGCGTGTTCACGGCCCGGGCTCAATCACGTTCCCCATGTCGTCGCACCATCAGTGGGGCAATATCGGCTACTACCTCAGCGCGCTCACGCGTTTCGCCAACCTGATCGGCTTCACACGGGTGGCCGCGAATCCGGACAGCTGGGAAGGTTGGTACTGGGGCGCCATGCATCACTTCGGCAACTCGATGCGCGTTGGCGTGCCCTCAGGCTATGGCGGAATCGAGGATTGCCTTCAGGAAGCCGAAATGATCGTTTTCTGGTCTAGCGACCCGGAAAGCACGAATGGCGCCTACGCCGGATTCGAAGGTACACCGCGGCGTCTATGGGCCAAGGAACTGGGAATCGAGTTCGTCCATATCGATCCGCACTGCAATCCGACCGCCCAGTTGCTGGGCGGGCGATGGGTTCCGGTCCGACCGCAAACGGACGCAGCCCTCGCCACCGCCATCATGTATGTGTGGCTGACGGAAGGCCTGTACGACAAGGATTACGTCGCTAACCGGACGACCGGATTCGACGAATGGCAAGCCTACCTGACGGGCGAGACGGATGGCGTGCCCAAAACGCCAGAATGGCAGGAGCTGGAAACTGGCGTGCCGGCCAAAGACGTTCGCGCCCTCGCGCGGCGGTGGGGGACGAGGAAGGTGTATCTCGCCGTCGGAATGACGGGCGCGGGATTCGGTGGGGCTGGACGCGGTGCGACGGGGGCGCAATGGGCGCGTTGCATGATCATGATGATGGCGATGCAAGGCTGGGGCAAGCCGGGCGTGAATTTTGGCTGCCTCGAAATCGGTGTTCCACACGATCTGAATTTCTACTTTCCGGGCTACGCGGACGGTGGGATGTCGGGCGACCTCGCGTGGACCGCGAACGCCGTGAACAACTATCAGCGTATGCCGCACATCCTGACCATGAATCCGGTCAAGCAGATGGTCCCGCGGCAGCAGTTGCCCGATGCCATCATCAACGGCCACGCGACAGGCTACCTCTGGGACGGCATGTCCCAGGAAGCGCAGTTCGCGCCGTTCAGTTACCCGATGCCCGGTTATTCGCCGATCCGCATGATCTATCGCTATGGCGGCTCTTCCTTCAGCACGGTCACGAAATCGGGGCGCTGGGCCGAAGCGTACCGTCACCCGAGCATCGAGTTCGTGGTCAATCAGTCAATCTGGATGGAAGGCGAGGCGCAGTTCGCCGACATCATTCTGCCTGCATGCACATCGCTGGAGCGGTGGGACATCGGCGAATGGTCGAATTCCGGTGGCTATGCGCATCACGGCTTCAACACGGTCAACCACCGTATGATTACGCTGCAGCACAAATGCATCGAACCTTTGGGCGAGTCCCGCTCCGACTATGACATCTTCACCGCCATTCTGACCCGCCTGGGACTTGCCAGTGTGTTCACCGAGGGCTGCGGTGAGCTGGACTGGGTCAAGCGGGTATTCAGCTCGTCGGATTTGCCGGATCACATTTCGTGGCGTGAGTTCTGCCGTAAGGGCTACTTCGTTGTGCCGACCGAAAAAACGGAACTGCGACATCCAGTGGATATGCGCTGGTTCGCGGAAGGCCGGCGCAAGGATCTACAGGAACCGCATCCGATGCCGTCGCAATATGCCGAAAAATTCGGCATGGGCCTGCAAACGCCTAGCGGCAAGCTCGAGTTCGTACCCGAGTTGCTGAAGCGGCACACGGCGGACAACCCGGAGCGGCCGCCGCTGAACCGATACATCCCGTCCTGGGAGGGCTTGCGCTCTCCATTGGTACAGCGGTATCCACTGCAACTGATCGCCACTCATAGCCGTTACAGTTTCCACACCCATTGCGACGGCAAGAACTCGTCGGTCAACAGCATCGAAGATCATCGTGCGTTGATCGGCGGACATCGCTTCTGGCTGCTGAGACTCGGTCCCGTCGACGCGGCGGCCCGAGGCATTGCCCATCGCGATCTCGTCAAGGTGTACAACGACCGGGGCGCGGTGATCTGTGCGGCTGATGTATCGCCTCTGGTCACCGCCGGAGTAGTCAAGTCGTACGAGGCGAGCGCTGAGTTCCAGTTGATCGAAATAGACGGCGAGTGCGTCGAAATTGGCGGTTGCATGAACCTGCTGACCCCAGATCGGCCCCAGACGGCGGGTACAAGCAGCATGAGTCCGAATTCGTGTCTTGTGCAGGTGGAAAAGTGGAAAGGCGCGGACGCTTTCATGATCCGTCGCGCAGCGTGAGGAGCAGGCAATGAGCAAGTGGAATCTGGTTATCAAGGTCGGGCAGTGCGAGAACTGCCAGAACTGCGTCATCGCTGCACGGGATGAGCACGTTGGCAATGACTTTCCTGGGTATGCCGCGCCTGCCGCGGCCAGTGCCGAAAGCCCCATTCGCATCCTGCGCCGCGTGCAGGGCGAGTCCCACATGGTCGCAACGACGTACTTGCCGGTGATGTGCAATCACTGCGACGACGCACCCTGCATGCGCGTCGGTGGCGATGCGATCCGCAAGCGCGCCGACGGCATCGTCATCATTGACCCGGACAAGGCACGAGGGCGCAAAGACATCGTCAAGTCCTGTCCATACAAGGCGATAGTCTGGAACGAGGAACTGCAACTGCCGCAGACCTGGATCTTCGACGCGCATCTGCTCGACCAGGGGTGGCAACATCCGCGATGCGAACAGTCGTGCCCGACGGGCGTATTCGAAACCATCAAGCTCGATGACGCGGCGATGGCACTGAAAGCACGACGGGAAGGACTCAGGGTTTTGGAGCCCAAACTCAAAACAAAGCCCCGTGTGTGGTATCGCGGCCTCGAACGCTGGGATAACTGTTTTATTGGCGGTAGCGTCAGTGCACAGGTGGGGCAGGTAGACGAGTGCGTGGCCGAGGCTGCCGTCGCGTTGTATACGGGTGACCAGAAGGTTGCCGATACCGTCACGGACGCCTTTGGCGACTTCCGGTTCGCAGGACTGGACAAAGCCAGCGGGCGCTATCGAATCGAAATACGTCATGACCTCGGCAATGCGTCGCGTGAATGTCTGTTGGGCGAAAGCGTCTATCTGGGCGAGATCGAGCTCGCCCGGTCGACCAACGAAGTCGAGGCTGCCTGACGCCACACCAGGAAAACTTTGCTGGAGACGGCAGACGGATGGCCGTCAGTACCGCCGGACTGATGATGTGCGGGCGGGGGTATGGGCAAAGCGGTGCAGCCACGTCGCGTGCTGCCGGATTACATCGACGTTTCTTTCACCCCGCCCTCATTTTAGTGATTGACTAAATAATCATAAATGAGTGTAATATACAAACAATCTGGCAATCCGAACACGTGTTGACTTATTGAGAAACCGCCGCCCGACAGGCGCGCGCCTTCGTTCCGGCGAACGCCGAACGCCGAACGCGTCGTTCGGTAAGCGCTACATCATGAAGCACGAACGCTTGACACACGCACAAAGGAAGCAGCAGACCCAAGAGCGCCTTTTTGACTCGGCAAGAACCGTTTTCCTTGAGAAGGGCGTGTCCGCTACGAGCGTGGAAGACATCGCTGAGGCGGCGGGTTACACACGCGGAGCCTTCTACTCGAATTTCTGCAACAAACAGGAAGTGCTGGCTGAACTGTTGCGGCGAGATGCAGTTCTGGCGCACGAGAACCTGCAAACCATCATCGAGAAGGGCGGCACGCCCAAAGAGATGCTTGCTCGCGCGATAGCCGCCTGCCACAAGGGGGAACTCGACAGCGATTGCTTCCCCCTTTGGGTCGAGGCTCAACTCCTCGCGCGTGGGGACGGCGCGTTCGGCGAGCGTCTTGATGCATTGCGGCGCGAAAAGCTCGTAGAGGTCAGTGCCTGCATACGGACGCTCCCGGTTGATGCCGATAGCACGTCGCAGGTGGACGCTGATGCGCTCGCGATCGCACTGGTGAGTCTGTGCGATGGCATTCAGTTCTTCAGGATGTGTAATCCGCAGACCGTGAAGGACCTGGCAATCCCGTCAGCGCTTGCCGAACTGGCTTCGTGCATGTCGTGGCAAAAGCGGGAAGAAAAACGATCCGTCGCGCAGCGCGCGAGAGAAACCGCGTGAAATACACACGCCGCGGTTCGCTGCATCTGTATCGCGCAGGAAGTGTTGAAGCTCGGAAATCCGGGTTACGAAAGTTCGGCGGCCGGACACCGATCAATGCAGACGCAATGATTTACGCCAGGGGCCCGTAATCGCTGCGACCGAAAACTCGCAATATTCGCGTTTACCGTCGATCAGTGGCTCGTGGTCAGTAGCCAGCGGCGCGCCATCCAGACGCCACAAGACGAATCTCAGGCGCGACCGGCAATACCGTAACAGTGATACTTGGTTTATCTAAACGATGGAATATATCGAAAGTTTGCGCCTTTTTCGCACCATCGTCGAAGTCAAAAACTTCCGACGCGCAGGCGAAATGATGGACCTGTCACCCTCGGTCGTTTCCCGGGCGATCGCGTCGCTGGAAGAGCGACTTGGCGCACGACTGTTTCACCGGTCGACTCGGCAATTTTCGTTGACGGAAGCCGCGGAGTGCTTTTACGACGGGTGTTGCCGCGTCCTCGACGATCTGGATTGCATGGAAGCGAGCGCTGCGGGCCATGGCCGGCTGCCGACGGGAGTGTTGCGACTGGTTGCGCACACGACGGCTGCCCTGACGTGGTTGGCGCCGTTGATTGCGTCGTTCAGACGCAAACATGAAAATGTCACTCTCGATATCACGCTAACTGAGCGGCCCGTTGACCTGACGGCCGACGGTTATGACCTGGGTATTGTGCTGCCTTTCATGCTGGCAACGGATCTGGCGGTGACACGGCTTCTCCAGCGGTTGCCACTCGTCATCGTGACAACGGAAGCCTACCTTGGCGGCCATCCTCGACCACGGCATCCTACTGACCTAGAGCAACATGCATTCGTGACGGTTCCACCATCGATGCACAAGCCATTCGTCACGTTTCGGATAGAACAGGAAAACGTCGCTGTCCCGATCAACTACGAGATAGCGTCGAACAATCCGATCTTTAACCGCGACGTCATTCTGGAGGGATTGGGCATCGGTCTGCTTCCCATCACGCTTGTGGAAGAAGACATCAAGTCGGGACGACTCGTTCGACTTCTGGAAGACTTTGAGATCACGGATACTGCGGCGGGAGTCCGGCTCGCATACATAGGCCGCGCATTGTTGCCAGCGAAGGTGAGAGCGTTTATCGATCACGCCACGGAGTTTTTCGAAGTTGGTCCGGACAGCACCACTCATGCGTCACAGATCGGCCGGGAGCGCCGCTGATACACTGGGCATGCAGGAAGCTGATCTATTGCTTACTGACATCTCATTGCCTGAAGTGTCGGATGTCTCAATGCGCAAGCCTGTCGTAACGTTTCGGACAGCTTTGGAAGACCTTTCCCGTCTCGATTCGTTACGAGAATATGTCCATTAATCCAGTATTCCACGAGCCACGCGTGGCGTGGGCCACCTCTCTCCAGGCATCATGCCGGGTGCGTTTGGGAGATGAGGGCCTCAATGTTGCACCCGCCGCTCGGAGACCTTGAATCGGCGTGACTGCAGGCTGAAGACGGACGACACAGGGGGCTTTTGCTCAAAAGTACCCGGCCAAGGCGGGCGCATCGGATTGCCAGTCGCAGCGAGGCCGTAGAATACGTGCTTGCCCTATTGCGCTCCCAGCCGGCCGCTACATCTCAACGATCCGACCGATGAAACGCCTACCGCCCCTCAACTGGCTTTGGGCCTTCGAATCATCAGCACGGCATCTGAGTTTTACGCATGCTGCGTCCGAGCTGAATCTGACCCAAGCTGCAGTCAGCCAGCAGGTGAAGGGGTTAGAGTCGCACCTGGGTACCGCCCTCTTGAAGCGTCTGCCGCGCGGAATAGCCATGGAAAATGGACCGGGCTGCGTGCGGAAAGGCTAACTTGGGACAAACTACTCCCAGTCTGCGCGCCTGGTCTGCCGTCACGCAAGGCGCCATTGTCGTCGGCGAAACATCTGATCCATCACGAACTGCTGCACGTGCTCGGCTACGAGGAAGGCTGGGGATACTGGCTCAAGAAGGCCGGTGCGACAAAGGTCGACTCATCGAAGGGTATGCAGTTTGATACGTTGATCTCCGCGCTGAAGGCGGCCGAACTCGGACAGGGTGTCGCGCTCGCCCGGTCGTCGCTCGTGGAGCGGATGCTGGCGTCCGGACATTTGATCGCACCGCTGAAACGTTATTTGCCGACTCAGGAAGCGTTTTATCTTACGTATTCGCCGCATCAGATCGTCAATCCCAACGCAGCCGCATTTGCCACCTGGCTGACCTCTACAGCACGCGACGCACGTACCTAAGACTGGGGCGTGGCGTGCATGGCCGCCATTCTGGCGGGCTGCCATAAAAATAATTGACCCATTGTCGTTTTTTTTATTGCTTTACCCGTTTCTCGTTCTAGCCGAAAGTGAGCCCAGATGCTCCGCATGCGCTAACCGCCTAGCGGTTCGGGCGGCGGCGCACGAAAGGGATATTGCGATCGACAGTCGTCGATAGGCAATGGATCAGGAGACGAGGCGGAAATGAAGGAAGTGAATAATGCGCGCCCATTGGATGGCGTGAACGTGGTCGATTTCGGTCAGTATATTGCTGGCCACCACGGTGGCGATGATCCTCGCTGACCTCGGCGCGACGGTCGTACACGTGGATCCGCCCGGGGGACCGCTCTGGAACAGCCCCGCGAACGCAGTGCTAAACCGCAACAAGCTCTGCATTCGATTGGACCTCAAGAGCGCGAGGGGCGTTCCGATGCGCTCGATCTGATCAGCGGTGCGGAGATCGTGATTGAAAATTTCCGTCCAGGCGTGATGACCCGCCGCGGGCTGGATTTCGCGCACCTGCGTGCGCAACGACCAGACCTGATCACGTTGTCGTTGCCCGGCTTCGCGAGCAACGACACGTTGCGGTGCGACTGGCGGGCGTTCGAGCCGATCATCGCGTCGGCGTCCGGGGTCTTCACGGACATGGGGCAGAACCGTGTCCTGATGGGTATTGATCCCAGCTTTTCGCCGCTGCCGCTCGCTTCCGCATACGGCACGATGCTCGGGGCGTCGGCCGTTGTGCTGGCACTGCAGGCGCGCGAACGCACAGGCTGTGGCGATCATATCGAGGTGCCGCTTGCGTCCGCCGTGCTGGAGGGCCTTTCGTATAACTCGATTCAGATCGACGGATATCCGGCGCGCTACAAGACGCCGCGTGAAAAGGAGATCGAACGGCGTCGCGCGACTGGGGCCACAATGGATCTCTCGTACGACGACTTACAAGAGTACCTGGATCCGTTCTATCGCACCTACGAATGCGCTGACGGCAGAAAATTCTACGCCGTCTGCCCTTCGCACCGGTCACACGCGAAGCGTTGCCTGCAGGCGATGGGTCTCTATGATGAATTTGTCGAGACCGGATTGCCCACCGTGAGTGATCCATATCGATCTGTTGCTGAATGGGAGGGCGTTGTTGATTCGTCGGAATGGAGCCAGTCAGATAGGGCTCTCGATCTGGCCTTAGCCGACCCTTGTCTGTCACTCGTTGATTGTCAGCGACTGGCCGCTGTGGATACAAATTCGGACGGACATCTGGCGGGATACACGGCAATAGACGAATGAGTATGATCAAAGCGGCAAGCAGCGTGCAGTCGCACGATTCTGCCCAGAACGCGGCGTCAATATTCAGGTATTAATTCAGCCGCTATCGCATTTTTTCCACGCGATGCCCTCATTTTTTCACTACGTTTACGCGGCATGGCTTACCCTGACACAGGGTTGAAACCGGAGGGACATCTGGACGCTGCTAATGGGTTCGTCCGTATGGCGACGCGTCGCAGCTTCAACTCGCGGCGACGCTCGTTCGCGCTCGTGCGAGTCGTTCGCCGCCGAGCGCGTGAACAAGCACGCACGGTCAGTCGTGCGCATCAACACCGATAAGGAGTCGAAATGTCGGACCCTGACAGTTATCCCATATGCCGCTCACCTCTGCCTTTGTTTTTAAGTGAGGAAAGCAGGTAGACCTCTGTCGCCGCGCCAATGATCCGCCCGGTCTTCCGTGTCTACTGGCTTTCCACAATAACGCGTCAAGCCAGACGCACGGAGCACAATCATGAACTTCGGCCTCCTCCTGTCGAACCTGCCGCACGTCGACGAAGCACGTGTCCAGTACGACGCGATACTTTCGCTGCAAACGCGGGAACAGCACCGGTTCGCAGCCTTCTGGCGCCGCCTGAAAGCCCTCATGTCCTGAGCAACTGCGGGGGCTTCCCACCATTCTTGTGGAGTGAACTGCGGTTGGGCGTACGCAAAATCATACGACTGCTTTGGAGTACCGAACCGCCAACGAGCGCGTGCGGCGTGGCCGCCATGGATGAGGTTGCACCCAGCTCTAGAACTGCTGGCGTCCGTGAGTTCGACCGCAAGCGTCATGTCCCCTTCAGCACTGCAACACCACAGCATCGCGGCGCGAAGGTCATCTAGATGCGGCACGTAGCCGTCTTTCCAATCAACGTCGACCCGTAGCTCCGTCTGCCGCTCGGCGGCACGAAAAATCTCAAGGAAGTAGCGTTCGTGCCGCCTCGACGATTCGCTCATCGAACTACTCGCACGTAGTTTCTCCCGCGCGTATGCGCGAGTTGATTCGAGCAGCCGATACCGGACGTTGCCACTACCCGAGGCCACCGAAACAAGCGACTTGTCGACGAGCTGCATCAAAGGCCGTGACAACTGCGTGCGGCGCAAGCGCTGCGCAACTCGCCATTTCCTGCGCGGATGCCAAGATGAAAGTCCCCGCGAAAAGGCTCAACCGGTTCAGCACCGATCGCTGTTCGTCGGACAACAGGCTGTAGCTCCTCGCGTTTCAACGTGTGCAGGACCGCATCCGGCGCGGGCCACAGTTTTTAGCGCACCACCGCGTTGCGCAACTTATTGCTTGATCTGGTCGATGCGCGACAGAAACGTCGACAGGATCGCGGAGCGGTTGTTCCGGTTATAGCCGACCACAAGCTCGATTCTCGGCGGTTCGCCCTTGAGCGGCCGGCTTGTCACCGACCAGGGTAGCAGTTTCTCGGCATAGGCAGGCAGCAGCGCAACCCCCCTCGTCGAAGCGATCAGTGACATTGCCATCGTGAGGTTGTGGACACGATGTGCCGGCTCGATGACGACGTCGTTCGCCGCCAGGTAGTTCTCGATTGCGCGACGCATCGGGCCGGCCACGTCCGAGCCGCTGATGAACAGCTCACCCGCCAGTTCATGCACGTCAATTTCCTCGAGATCCGCCAGATGATGGTCGCTCGGCATCAGGACGACGAAAGGTTCGCGCGCAACCGTCACGTACTCGAGGTCGGGCCGGTTGGCTTCGGCGCGCATGAACGCGACATCCAGCCGACCCGTCGACAATCCTTCGGCCAGATCCGGGGAGTGTTCGCTCGACACCGTCATCTCCAGGGTCTGCAGGTCGGCCGCGAGCACACGCGTCGCTTCACCAAGCCAGGTCACTTCCTGCCCGCTCAGGAAGCCCAAGGCGAACGTCGGCTTTGACGGCCGGCCCGCACGCCGCGCGGCCTCGCACGCCGCGTCGACCTGGGCCAGGGCGAGGCGCGCATGGTCGAGAAATGCCTTGCCGGAATCGGTCAGCTCGATGCCGCGCGCGCTGCGCAGAAACAGCTGTGCACCGACCTCGTATTCGAGATCCCGGATCTGCCGGCTCAGGGACGGCTGGGACGTGAAAAGGCGCCGCTCCGCGGCGACGGTCAGGCTGCCTTCTTCTGCCACAGCAACGAAATACCGCAGATGTCGCAGCTCCATGCGCGCAGTCCTTTATGGTTGGCCATGCCTGCCAGGTATGGTGACCAGCTTACAAAGTCTTTTTCAGCCGGGCAAGGGCCAACTATCGTTCGACTCCAGCAGAAGACGAAACCGTCTCTCGCCTCAACGTTAGCAAGCTGCTGGAAGGAGCCGGTCATGAAGACCCTCGCAGGAAAGACCGCGCTCGTGACGGGCGCTTCGCGCGGTATCGGACGCGCCGCCGCGCTTGCGCTCGCGCAGGCCGGCGCACAGGTCATCGTCCACTATGGCCACCGCGGACATGATGCTGAGGTTGTCGTTGCCCAGATCACTGCGGCGGGCAGCCGTGCGCGTGCCATTCAGGCCGATCTGGCCGAGTCCGACGCGCCGCACAGGCTCGCGCGCCAGGTGCGGAGAATCGTCGGAGAACGGCTCGACATCCTCGTTGCCAATGCAGGCATCGCGAAGGCCGCCACGCTTGAGGAAACGGGCGTCGAGGACTTCGACGAACTTTTCGCAATCAACGTTCGCGCTCCGTATTTTCTCATCCAGCAACTGCTGCCGATCATGTGCAGGGGCAGCAACGTCGCGCTGCTATCGTCGCTTGCGGCCCGTGCTGCGGTGGGCGAGCTGTCAGCGTATGCCGCCACGAAAGGCGCTATCGATATCCTCGTGCGCCACTTCGCGGCGGACCTTGGACCGCGCGGCATCCGCGTGAATGCGGTCGCGCCAGGCGTGGTGCAGACCGACATGTCGACCTTTACCCGCAGTGAGAAGGGCCGCGACATGACACTCAGCCTGCAGGCCTTCAAACAGCTTGCGGAACCCGAGGACATCGCCGCTGCGATCACCTTTCTCGCGTCCGACCAGGCCAGATGGACCACGGGGACGACGATCCGTGTGGATGGCGGCTCAAAGCTCTGAACGCGTCGATTACGGCCGTGCCTGCCATACATCCTTAACGATTCACGAAAACCGGAACACATCATGACGCAAACCACCTCAGTTCAGCCCCCGCGCGCACCCGCCTGGCTCGCAGTTCTTTCGATTGCATTGAGCGCTACCGTCTTCTGCACCACCGAATTTCTCCCCGTCGGACTGTTGCGCTATATCAGCCAGGGGCTGGGTGTCACCGACGGCACCGCAGGCATCATGGTGACGGCGCCCGGGCTGCTGGCCGCCATCGCCGCGCCATTCCTGACCGTGGCGGTCGGGAGTTTCGACCGTCGTCGCGTACTGCTGGGCCTGGGACTGCTGCTCGTGGTCTCGAATCTGACCGCCATGCTGGCGCCGAATTTCGGGATTCTCATCGTCGCCCGCGCACTGTTCGGATTTGGCATCGGCGGATTCTGGGCGATCAGCGTGGGTCTCGGCGCGCGACTCGTGCAGGAGCAGCATGTTGGCCGGGCCACATCGCTGATCTTCGCGGGCGTGTCGCTCGGCATGCTGATTGGCGGGCCGGCCGGCGCGCTGCTGGGCGAACTGGCCGGCTGGCGCGCCGCGTTCGGTGCCGCACTCGTGTTGTCCGTTGCCGCGTTGCTGGCGCAATGGCTCGCGTTGCCGTCGCTGCACGTCGAACAGCGAATCGGTGCGCGCAACCTGCTCGGAATCTTCGGTACGCGACCGGCCCGCGTTGGGCTGATCGCGATGACGCTGGCCCTGTGCGGACAGTTTGCTGCCTATACCTATATCACGCCGTTTCTCGCGACGGTGTCGGGCTTTGGCGGCACGGTCATTTCGTCGCTGCTTCTCGGTTACACGCTCATCGGTCTGGCCGGCAATTTCATCGGCGGCTCGGCTGCGCAGCGTAACGTCAAGACGACCCTGATCGCGAGCATCCTGTTTATCGCGTTGTCGCTCGCCGTGCTGCCCTCGCTCGGCACCAGCCGGCCGTGGGTGCTGGTGGCGCTCGCCGCTTGGGGAGCGGCGTACGGCGCGCTGCCCGTCGCGCTGCAGATGTGGATGGCGCAGGCAACGCGTGAAATACGCGAAGGCGGCATGGCGCTCTTCGTCGCCAATTTTCAGATATCAATTGCCTTGGGTTCATTCGCCGGTGGCCGGGTCGTCGACGGGTTCGGCCTCCTCAATACGATGTTGCTCGGCGCTGGACTGGCAGTCCTCTCGATCCTCACGCTCACGCTGGCAGGGGAGCGCTCGCGCAGCACGGAAGAGGCCGCGACCTCATGAAAGCATCTCGCGGGCCGCAAGCGGGCGGCTCGCCGCCCTCCGCTGTTCCGACAAGGAGTTGATCATGTCCACCATGCATTCGAACGACAAGCCCGTCAGGTTTCCGGGCCCCGAGCATCCGATCACAATCGAGCGCCACCCATCGAGAATCGTCGTCAAGGCCGGCGGCAAGGTGATCGCGGATACCCGCGAGGCGCACGCTGCGCGAGGCGAGCGCTACGCGGCCGTTTTCGACGCTAACGTGCTCGGCACCCTGCTCGCGATGAAGCACGAGCTGCGCGTGATGAGCGCGCAGCAGCGCGGCAGCATCGTCAACGTGTCGTCGACGATGGGTCTGCGTGGCGCGGCCGGCATGTCCCTTTACGCGGCCAGCAAGCACGCGGTTGAAGGCCTCACGAAGTCTGCGGCACTGGAAGCGGCCGCGTCGGGCGTGCGCGTGAATGCCGTCGCGCCCGGCCCCATCGACACGGAGATGCTCACCCGGCTGACCGGCTCCAGCGAGCGCAAGGCCGCCATGCTGTCGAGCGTTCCGCTCAAGCGCGCTGGAACGCCCGAGGAAATCGCCGAAGCCATCGTCTTCGTCGGATCGGGCAAGGCCAGCTATATGACCGGCGAAGTCCTGCGCGTCAATGGCGGCAGGACCGCCTGAAGCTGTCGGATGACAGGAGAACAACATGTCCTCAAGCCATACGCCGCAATTTGACGATCTACCCCCGGTCATGAAAGAAGTCCGGACCCGTCCACTGTTCGTGGTCCGTCTGGGCGTCTGACCGATCGTGACGGTCGGTCAGACGCGAGGCACCTTGCGCCGCCCCGGCATCGTCGAGTCCGGCACATTCCAGGGCGACCGGCTCACCGGCACCGTGCTGGACGGCGGCATGGTCCGGCCGACGTGATCCAGCGCCTGGAACATGGGGAAGTCGTCGACCCCGCAAGCAACTACTTGCGCATCAACCCCGTGTTCGACGCGCCGGCCGGACGCTACGAATGGCTGAACGGCATTCTGGCTGTCGGCCTCCGCCACCGCTTCACGTATGGCCCCGTGTACAGCGTATTCGAAGTGCTCTGATACTCACTGGAGAACAAAATGACCACGACCACCCCCGCACAGAACAAGGCTCTGCTACTCGAAGCCTTCGATACGCTCTTCAACCAGCGCGACTACGCTGCCGCCGAGCGCTTCTGGTCGGATGCCTATATCCAGCACAGCGCGCACATTGCGCCCGGTCGTGAAGGCTTGTTCGACCTGATCCGTACGCTGCCCGACACCTTGCGCTACGAAAACCAGCTCGTGGTGGCCGAGGGCGACTACGTGATCGCGCACGGCAGGTTTTCCGGGAACGGCAGGCCAGCCGCATGGATTGCCGCCGACATCGTGCGTTTCGAGAACGGCAGGCTGGCCGAGCACTGGGACGTGCTCCAGGACGAGGCCAGCGCGGTGCAGTCGGTCAGCGGCCTGCCCATGTTCGGCGAACGTTTCCCGTCCTGATCCGCGCAGGGCAACCGTCAGCCATGCACGCCCCATACCCGTCAGGCATGGCCGCGTGCCTACAAAGTCTTTTTCCTGTTGCCGCCCAACACGTACATTACCCATCAACAGACACCGCCACACGAGATCCTCAGGCAAGTGACTGGATTGGAAAAGCAGCACCCCATGCATTTCAGACATACCGGAATTGAACCGATCAACTCATCTGAAAGGATCACGATCATGGCCCACCTGAACCACCACTCCGCGCCGACACAGTACGTTGAAGCAAACGGCATCCGCTTCGCCTATCGCCGCTTCGGCAGTCCCGAAGGCGTTCCGCTCGTCATGAACATCCACTTCACCGGCACCATGGATCACTGGGATCCCGCGGTGACCGACGGCCTCGCCGCGGGCCGTGAGGTCATCCTGTTCAACAACGCTGGTATTTCGAGCACCTCGGGCAGCGTCCCCGAATCGATCGAGGAAATGGCCGCCAATGCTGCCGCGTTCATCCGTGCGCTCGGCCTTGAGCAGGTCGATGTGCTGGGTTTCTCGATGGGTGGTCTGATCGCCCAGACGCTCGCCATTGCGGAGCCCACGCTGGTTCGCCGCCTGATCCTTGTCGGAACGGGCCCGCGCAGCGGAGAAGGCATGGCCTCGCTGACGCCCGAAGCCCAGGACATCTTCGGTGCAACCTATGCCGAGCCGGACCATCTCTGGCTGAGCGTGCATTTCTCGCCGACCGGGACGAGCCAGGCAGCCGGACGGGCGTTCCTCGAACGCTTCCGGCGCCGCACCGAAAACCGTGATCCGGCGGCCAACGAAGCCGTGGCACCGGCCCAGCTCGCGGCACTCGCGAAATGGGGCGCGCCGCAAGACAACCCGTATGCCTACCTGTCGGCACTCAGCCAGCCGACTCTGGTCGTCAATGGTGACAACGACGTCATCATTTACACGGTCAATTCGCTGATTCTGCGCAAGCACATCCCCAATGCCCAACTGATCATCTATCCGGACGCCAATCACGGCTCGCTCTATCAATACCCGGAGCGGTTCGTGGAAGACGTTTCCAGATTCCTTTCCTGAGCCGTTAGTCGTTATCACCGCACTTTCACCATTTCATTCAAGGAATATTAATCGTGACTACTAATCTAAAAGGCAAGACCGCCCTCGTTACGGGCGCTTCGCGCGGCATCGGCCGTGCAACCGCACTGGCCCTGGCAGCAGCGGGCGCGCGCGTGCTCGTGCATTTCGGCAGCGACGAAAAGGCTGCGAATTCCGTGGTCGAGACCATCCGCGCGGCCGGCGGATCTGCCGACAAGGTCGCGGCAGATCTGAGCGCCGCAAACGGCCCTCACGAACTGGCCCGTCAGGTACGTACGCTGGTCGGTGACCGACTCGACATTTTCGTTGCGAACGCTGGCATCTCGAAGGCCGCGTCCATCGCGGAAACGACGGTCGACGACTTCGACCGCCTGTTCGCCGTCAACGTGCGCGCCCCATACTTCCTCGTCCAGCAACTGCTGCCTGTGCTGGGCGAGGGCAGCAGCGTGGTCCTGCTGTCCTCGCTTGCAGCCCGCGCTTCGGTGGGCAACCTGTCGGCGTACGCCGCGACCAAGGGTGCTATCGACACCCTGGTCAAGCACTTCGCCGCATCGCTTGGCGAGCGTGGCATCCGCGTAAACGCAATCGCGCCGGGCGTCGTCGAGACCGACATGTCGAATTTCGCCAAAACCGAAGCGGGGCGGGACTACACGCTTGGCATGCAGGCCCTCAAGCGTGTCGCGCAGCCCGACGACATCGCGGGCGCGGCCCTGTTCCTCGCATCCGACGCTGCGCGCTGGGTGACGGGCGACACGCTGCGTGTCGATGGCGGCTCGAAGCTCTGATAGTCCGGAGACGGCCATGACCCACGCAGCCTGCCCGGCCGTTCCCGCGAATCAACGCGGGAGCACCCGTCGATATAAGCATGTCGCGCGCGGACGCCGGGCCAGCTTCTGGGTCTCGGCCGGCGTGGTCGCGCATACCCTCTGGACCAGCGCGGCGCCGGCCATGACGTACCGGCTCTACGCAAGCGAATGGCATCTCACCCAGACGACCACGGCCGAAATCTTCGCGGTCTACCCGATCGTGGTTGTCAGCGTGCTGATCCTGTTCGGCGGCCTGTCCGACCAGATCGGCTGGCGGGCGACAATGTTGCTCGGTCTGGGCGCCTCGTTCCTCGGCGCGCTGACACTTGCGCTCGCCCACGATGTCTCATGGCTTTTTGTGGCCCGGGCATTCATGGGCGTCGGCATCGGCCTGACCGCCGGACCGTCGACGGCGGCGATGGTCGAATTCAACGAGGGCGGGGCGCCACGCCGTGCTTCCGTGGTTGCCACGGCCGCCCAGGCCGCCGGCTTCGCGGCGGCGCTCATCGTCGGCGGCGCACTGACGCAATACGCGCCCTGGCCCCTGCATCTGGCTTTCTGGTTGCTGGCTCTCCTGATCGCAGCCTTGTTCACTGTCACGTGGTTCCTGCCCCTGCAGGCAGAGCAGGACGCCGCAGGCGGCTGGACGCCCAGTTTGCCGTCCGTGCCCCAGAGCGCCCGCAAGGCCTTCATGGTCGCTGCGTTTGCCATGATCACCGCCTATACCCACGGTGTCATGATCCTGTCGCTCGGCGGACAGATCGCGCACGACCTGGTCCGATCCCCGAACACGCTCGTCAACGGCTCGATCCTCGCGGTCTTCGCCATCACGTCCGGCGTTGTGAGTTTGCTGGGCAAATCTCTGTCGGCCCGGACTGCAATGATTGTGGGCGCAGCGGCGTCTGCCGCTGGCATGGGATTGCTTGCGGTTGCAACCGCCTTCCACGGGATGGCACTGTTCCTCTCCGCGACAGCCATGACGGGTGCCGGCTATAGTCTGCTGTTCCTGAGCGCCCTCGACGTCATCAACGGCGCAACACCCGTCGAACGACGAGGTGGCACCCTGTCGGCTCTGTATCTTCTGGGTTATCTGGCCGTTGGCATACTCGCGCCGATTCTGGGACGCGTCGCAACGGTTCACGGACTGGGCGTCGCCGTGTATCTGGGCGCAGGCGTCATCGCTGCCTTGAGTTTCGCCACGCTCGGACTCGCGGTCGGGCTGCGTCGCACCGCGGAACGTTGACTGGCGTTGATGCCCGACTGTAACGCCAAATCTGCCAGGAGTCAGTCGATCCCAGGAAGAAGAGAAACAATGAGAAACGATATCGACCGGATGATCAATTTGATGGTCCGAACGATATTTGAATGGCCAGGCCGCAATGTTCCCGCGGTACGACCACACGACCATTGCCGGAACGAACGCGTCGTTTTAGTGACCGTCTGTTGGATCTGTTCGAAAAATCGTGGGAGGCATGCCCGAACGCTGCAGCGCGTCACGCCATCAGAAGGACACGACCATCCTCCCGCCTACAGATTGGTTGCCTGAAAGCTGATCTGCCTCCACAAGCCGCCATTTCGCCGCCAGACCTACGTCGTCATGATGTGCATGTCGATGCGCTGTCCTGTACCAGCCATTTCGATCGACTGCCGCAGCGGCCCCGTTGCCACTGCCATATCACCCTATACCCGAACGTCGAGACGATCGCGCTCCGCCTTAAGAAAGCGAACCTGCTTGCGCATCATTTTCATGTAGGTGATCTTGTCGTCCACCTTGCCGTTTCCGTGTACATGCACGACGTCGTCCGAAACAAGTTCGTCAAGCGTTTCGATATCCGCTTCGACGAGTGCATGGCAACGTGTGTCCTCAAGACCAACGATCTCACTCTGAATCGTGGCTGTCTGGATGTTATCCATGAAGATTTCCTCGCTCTCGCGCAAGCTGATCCTGCGTCTTTCGATTGTGTCGATTCCGTCGGCCCGGCCCTCGACATGCCGCTGCATGCCGGGAGCAGGGTGTCGTTTCGTGTACAAAGACGTGAAAATGCGTCAGAAGAGTTCGCGAATGCCGATCATCGCGCCCGTCTGATTCGCACCGGCGGAGGGAGTTGACCCTGCCCCGCCCGAGCTGAGCGTGTAGCTAGCCCGAGGACTATTGGTGATGTAACCCAGTTGTCCGTAGACTGCCGTCCGTTTCGAAAGCAGATAAGTAGCGCGCACTGTACTGAGCGTTGCCCGCGTGTCGTGAACGCGATTGATAATTCGATAGACTGTTCCATCGACGATGAAAAAAGGCGTCACCTGGTAGCCGGCTCCGAGATAGAAAAGGTTGGACCTCACGCTAGATACGGTCTGTGCGGCAGGCTCAACCCAGCGGCCAAGCCACCCACCCGAGATGGTTGCACCGGAGAACTTGACGTATGCGTTGAGCAAAACGCGTGTGTCCTTATCACCGCTGCTGGTAATCTTTGTCGGCGCAACGCCGTCGAAGAAATTTGCCGCCGCGTTTGTTCCGCCCCGTTGCTGGTCGTAGGTCGCGACTGCGCCAAAATTCTGCGCGTCGTATTTGGCCATTACGGACCACTGGTGACACTGTTGAAAGTCGCCAGGCACGGATCCGGCACACGTACCCTGTCCAGGCGAGTTCCCGGTTCCCGCCGAATCCCGGCCGAACGAATAGGTCCCACCGAGGGTAACGCCGCCAAATTTTCCCTTGTATGCAACGGTATTATCGCTCCGCGCATTCGGAATATAGTTGTCCAACGAACCGAGACTGTAGATCGCCGGCCCCATGACGTCATTTTCGAGCAGCGCCACATAGGTCATCGTGTACTGACGCCCGAACGTCAGCGCGCCGTAGTTCGAACTCAGACCCAACCAGGCCTGGCGTCCGAAAAGACGTCCTCCCTGACCCATATCGCCGCCTCGGACGTTAAACCCGCTTTCCAGCGTGAAGATCGCTTTGAGCCCCGCGCCCAGGTCTTCGCTACCCCTAATACCCCAGCGTGAGGGCACCGAACCAGTGATGGAGGGCATTCTAACGAGTCCATCGCCCTTCGCGCCTACATGTGAGACGTACTCGAGACCGGTGTCGATGATGCCGTATAGCGTCACAGAGCTTTGAGCCTTTGCTGCACCAGATAATGCACAAACAGCAATAGCTACGAGCGGGCTAAGTTTCTTCATTTTGTCTCCATAACAAATATATTTATGGGCAATTACGCTTTTTTTTATAAAATCTCATGCTGCTTCGACAGCGTCATCGTGACGCCAGCGTCCCGATTTCTAATTGTGTAAGCGATCACATTGACTGGTAGCACCGCGAACAGGAATGGGACCGCAAACAGGTAATACAGATTTGAAGCCTGCCAACCCTTGTCCATCAACACGCCTACCAGCACGGGTGCCACCATTGCACCCAGACGTCCCATTCCGACGGCCCAACCCACACCTGTTGCGCGGGCCGTCGGTGAGTAAAGAAGGGGCGTCAATGCGTAGAGGCCACCCACGCATGCCGAAATCGCTGCGCCCAATACAATTGCAGCAGGCATCGCGAACTGAAGTCGTGAAGCATTCGCGCCGAAAACCACCAACAACACGGTGCTGCCGACCAGAAATGACGTAAGAAGGGTGTTGAGTTTCACCCGGCCGGAAACCAGGCTGAACAGCGTGCAGCCGACAATTCCGCCCACGTTCAGTAGCACGCCGCCCGTTACTCCTTGCGAAGCGGACATACCAGCCTGTACCAGAAGCTTCGGCGTCCAGCTCATTACGAAATAGAAGCCGGCCATTACACATACGAACGCAATCCAGATGAGGACGGTGCGCAGAACCATAAGGGGGGACGGCACCACCACCCCGGCCATCGGGGCGTGCGTCACTTGTGCAATGCGATCCGCGTCCGGCAGTTCATTGACGGTATCGCGCTTCATGCGCTTGAGGATTGCATTGACCCTGGACAGCGCTGCCTTGGGGCGTTTCGCGATGAGGAAATCTAGCGATTCCGGGAGCCCGTAGAGCGCAAGGGGAATAATCAGCAACGTGCAGACTCCGCCGAACAGAAATGCGCTTCTCCAACTGTAATGCGTCAACAGCAGGCCGGTTATAGCGCCGCCGATCGTCGCGCCGAGTGTGTAGCCAGTCGACAGCATGCTGATTGCGCCGCTTCGCCATTTGTTCGACGCGTACTCTGCAGCGATAACGGAAATGCTAGCGAGCATGCCCCCGATCCCAAGTCCCGTGATTACACGCAGGGCGACAAGCTGGTCCAGGGTTTGGGCGAATGCAGATGCCAGCATTCCTGCCGCGATCGCGAACAGACAAAGCAATACCAGTAACCGTCGGCCGATGCGGTCAGCGAAGGGGGCAATGAAAAGCCCCCCTGCTGCCATACCAAACAGCCCTGCGCTGAGCAATGTTCCGAGTTCCTTCCCACTCAGATGCCAGTCTGCTGCAAGGTGCGGTGCGGAAAATGCGACTGCAAGCACATCGAAGCCGTCCAGCATATTCAGTGCAATGCAGACGGCTAACACGAATTTCTGGAACGAGCTCATCGGGCTCTCGTTAATAGCCTCTTTGAGATCCTGCTTCATTGTCTTCCTCCAGTATGGCTGCGCGCTTCGCAGCGATGTATGAGACACGTTGCGTAGCGCAGTCGGACTTCCAGTATGGTTAGTCTGTCGATAGGCTAAGGCGTTTCTCGGTCATCCTTTTAAGAGTCGATGCTGCCGACTCGTTTCTTCGAGCGGTCTTCTGGCAGCTACGCTCACTTACTTCGGTATACTTAATATTGTTTTGATTCTCCTTGATATGATCCTGATCACTCTTTCAGCTTGCGTCGAAAATCCAGGGTTCGAGCGTACGACGGGAGTCCTCATAGCGGCGGATATCAGCCTGCCGTTCAAGGGTCAAGGAAATGTCATCCAGGCCGTTGAGAAGACAGTGCCTGCGAGACGGATCGACCTTGAAGTCGATCACCCAGCCGTCAGGGCCGGTAATGGTCTGAGTATGGAGGTCGACGCTGAGTCGGTGACCCGGGACCACCGTAACCTGCTCAAACAAGCACTGCACCTCCAGGTCCGGCAGGATAATCGGCAGCATGCCGTTCTTGAGGCAATTGCCGTAGAAGATGTCCGCAAAGCTCGGTGCAATCAGCACGCGAATACCGTAGTCGTGCAACGCCCAGGGAGCGTGCTCGCGGCTTGAGCCACAGCCGAAGTTGGCACGCGTCAGCAGGATCGAAGCCCCTTGATAGCGTGCCTCGTTCAAGACGAAATCCGGGTTGCGTGGCCGCACAGAGCAGTCCTGTCCCGGCTCGCCGCGATCGAGATAACGCCACTCGTCGAACAGGTTCTCACCGAAGCCGGTACGCCGGATCGACTTCATGAACTGCTTCGGGATGATCGCGTCGGTATCAACATTGGCCCGGTCAAGCGGCACAACGAGGCCATCCAGCGTGGTGAAGGGCTGCATCAGTGCGACTCCAGGTGAACATCGGTGAAATGGCCGGCTATAGCTGCGGCCGCCGCCATGGCAGGACTGACGAGATGACTTCGTCCACCCGAGCCTTGCCGGCCTTCGAAGTTACGATTCGAGGTCGAAGCGCAACGCTCGCCTGGCGAGAGTCTGTCCTCGTTCATGCCGAGGCACATGGAGCAGCCCGGCTCGCGCCACTCGAAACCCGCGTCAGTGAACACGCGGTCGAGTCCTTCGGCTTCGGCCTGCGCCTTCACAAGCCCCGAGCCTGGAACGGCCAGCGCCAGTTTGATCGTCGGCGCAATGCGCCGCCCCTTAAGCACGGCCGCCGCCGCGCGCAGATCTTCGATGCGGGCGTTGGTGCACGAGCCGATGAATATCTTGGCGGGCCGGATTGACTCGATGGCGGTACCCGGCTCGAGTCCCATGTACGCGAGTGCGGCTTGCATGCCGGCGCGTTTCACGGGATCCGGCTCGAGCGCGGGATCGGGTACCTGCCCGTCGATGGGCTGCACCATTTCCGGCGAAGTGCCCCAGGTCACCATGGGCTTCACGTCAGCCGCATCGATCTGGACTGTCCTGTCGAATTTCGCGTCTTCATCACTAACCAGGGTGCACCAGTACGCGACCGCCTGATCCCATTGCTCACCGCGCGGAGCGAAGGGCCGCCCTTTGAGGTAGTCGATCGTCTTCTGGTCCACAGCAATCAGACCAACGCGTGCACCGGCCTCGATCGCCATGTTGCACAACGTCATCCGCCCCTCCATCGACAGCGCCCTGATGGTATTGCCGCCAAACTCGATGGCGTAGCCCGTGCCGCCGGAAGTGCCTATCACGCCAATGATGTGCAGTATCAGGTCTTTTGCCGTGACGCCTGATGGCAATTCACCATCGACACGCACCAGCATCGGCGTCATCCGTCCAACCGAAAGGCATTGAGTGGCAAGCACGTGCTCCACCTCCGACGTGCCGACACCGAATGCCAACGCGCCAAATGCACCGTGCGTACTCGTATGCGAATCTCCCGCGACTACTGTCATACCAGGCAGCGTAGCGCCTTGCTCGGGACCTATCACATGGATGATCCCCTGGCGCGTATCTGTCAGGCCGAACTCGGTGATGCCGAACTCCTTGCAGTTGCGGCTCAGCTGTTCCACCTGGATGCGCGAAAGCGGATCCGCGATTCCCTGGGAACGCGCGGTCGTCGGCACATTGTGGTCCGCGGTGGCGAGTACTGTCTGCGCGCGCCACGGCTTGCGCCCACTCAACCTCAGGCCTTCGAACGCCTGTGGGCTGGTTACCTCATAAACCAGGTGACGATCGACGTACAACAATGCCGGCCCGTCTACCGCTTCGTGCACGACATGGCGTTGCCAAAGTTTCTCGACCAGAGTCGTTCCCATCACGCACTCCCTTGACCCGTAGCGTTAGATTCGACAGTGCCACCGCATGAGCCAGCGAGGCGATATGCGGCAGCCTGTTCGCCCACACTTTCGGGCGCCGGATAGCGACGGGTCCACGGACCGGCCTTGGCGACCTGCCCGGGCACTTCGTGGCCAACGATCTCCGGCAAACGCCGGGAAAGCGTAAGCATCGAGTCAAGATCGACGCCAGTGTCGTAGCCCATCGCCTCGAACATATGGACCAGGTCCTCGGTGCAGACATTGCCACTGGCTCCTGGCGCAAACGGGCAGTCGCCGAGCCCACCGAGCGAGGCGTCGAAGCAGTCGACCCCGGCTTCCAGCGCAGCCCGCGCGTTTGCCAGACCCATCGAGCGGGTGTCATGGAAATGGAGTGTGAGCGTCAGTTCGGGCCACGCTGTCTTGACTTCGTGGCACAGACGCTTCACTTGAGCCGGGTTGACCATGCCAGTCGTGTCGCACAGCGTCACGCGTCTCACGCCGATCTGCTCGAAACGCTCCAGCAGATCCAGGACCACAGCGTCGGGGACCTCGCCTTCAAACGGGCAGCCAAACGCGGTCGACAGGGACATGTTGACGTGTGCGCGACCCGCCGTCATTGCGACAATATCGGCGAACTGGGCCAGCGACTGCGTCGGCGTCATGCGAAGGTTTGCGAGGTTGGCCCCGCGATCAGCGAGCCGAGTTCGAGCACCTTGACGCCCACAAAGCGGCATTGCATCCGCCGTGGGTTCGCTCGGCTGGTGAGTCGGCTTGTCCTTCATGACTGTGCCATCCGCACCGTCAGTTCGCCCAGGCTCGCCACGCGAGCATTGATCACATCCCCCGGCTTCACAGGGCCAACGCCTGCCGGGGTTCCGGTCATGATCACATCGCCTGGCTGCAGCGTGTACATCGCCGACGCATATTCAATCAGGTGCTGAACGTTGTAGATCAGGTACCTGGTATTGGACTTCTGGCGCGGCTCGCCATTGACCGTCAGTTCGAGATCGAGCGCGTTCGGGTCCGCAATCTCGTCGGCAGTCGTGATCCACGGCCCGATGACCGCGAACGTGTCGGCCGACTTGCGGAATCCCGCGAATTCGGGGCCGCGCACAGTCATGTCCAGCGCGACGCAGTAACCGAAGACGTACTCGAGAGCGCGCTCGCGCGGTACCCGCTTCGCCTGTTTGCCGATGATCACGCCCAGTTCGACCTCGTGGTCAGTGCGGCGCTCCGGAAACGGAAACTCGACAATGCCGTCCGGGCCGTTCAGCGCGGTCGGCGCCTTGATAAACAGACCGAACTGTTCAAGCGTCGTGAACGTCTTGCCGTTAGCTATCTCTTGGTCGGCATTGGCCTCGTCGATGTGATCACGGTAGTTGATCGGCGCACCGATAATCTTGCCCGGGTTCGCAACGGGGGCTTGAAGCGTCACCTCCGACAGGGCGAGGGTCGTCGCACGAGCCAGGAACGGCTCGATTTGTACCTGGACGCGGGGAAAATTCCCGATGATCCAGTCGTAAGACGGATACGGCCAGCCGGGTTCGCCGAGCGACTTGAACAGGGGCGTGATGTCGTGGACCGCATCGCCGCGGATGACTCCGATACAGTTATCGTTAAAGCGGCAAATCTTCATGGCTTAATCCTGCGTCAAGGTGGGGGTCAACCGCGCTTTTCGCGGTAAAGGCCGAGCTTTTCGTAGACCGGTCGATCGGAATAGACGAACAGCACTGCGTCGTCGCTCGCATCGGCGCTCATGCGCCAGCGGCTCCAGCCGGGCACCACGAATACATCGTTGTCCGAGATGTCGAAGCTGCCGACACCTTCAATCTCGACCGAAGGGGAGCCTTCGACGCCGACGAGGACCGTGCCTTCCACCGACTGGAAGAATTCGGTGGTATAGCCGCGCGGGATGAGGCGCATCGAGGCAGCAATGGTCGGCATTGCCCAACCACCGGTCAGCGGATTGGCGTAGCGAACATTGACACCGTGGCACGCATCGATGTCCGAATTGCGTGCAAGCTCATCGAGGACTTCCCGGGTCCGGGCATACGGGTAATTGAATATCGGGGAGGTCGACCCCGTATCCTTGCTCTCCAGCGGCAGCAGCGCGTCGGCGTACCGCACGAGCACCTGATCGGAGTCTCCTTTGCGAGGAAATTGCGTGGCAGTTTCGTACTCCTCCCGGAATCCGGCGCGCAGAAATGTCACGAGCGGGACATCCAGTCCGTCAAGCCACATCACCGGGCCGGCGCCATCATTGCCGTGGTCGTGCCAGGTCCACGCAGGCGTCACGATAAAATCGCCGCGAAGCATCTCGGTGCGAACGCCGTCGACAGACGTATAGCCTCCGACGCCTTCAAGCACAAAACGCAATGCAGACTGGGTGTGGCGATGTGCGCGTGCGATTTCGCCAGGAAGAATCAGTTGCAAGCCCGCGTAGATCGTATCGGTGGCATTCGGCAAACCGCCCAAACCGGGGTTCTCCAGCATCAGAACGCGTCGCTCCGCTTCTTCGGCGCTCACGACGGTACCGGACTCGATCAGCCGATCACGCATGACAGCCCACCGCCAGGCATGAGGCGTGGCTTTCGGGCGCGGCTCTGCTGGCACAAGCCCTGTCAGTACGTCCCACAATGGGGCGACGTTAAGATCTGCCAGTTGCTCGCGAAACGAGACGGCATTGCTTGCAGGATTTTCCCGCACAGCGACTTTCGGTTGTGCGCTCATCATGTGTTCCTTATCCGTGGAAATTGAGACAGCAAACACGCGACCGTCAGGCCTCGACGAGGGATGGGTCGCCCTTCCAGATCCATTCAAGGCAGTCGTAGTAGTCGTCCTCGCCGCGATCTTTCAATCCTGCGTCTCGCACTTCGCGGGCGATGCCCTCGACGTGATAGAACTCCCAGAGCTCGCGCGAGCCAAGCTGAACGCGTGCGCTGCGGACGAGACGCCGCCGCGGATACTCGCGGAACGCGCGCTCGTAGTCGTAGTCCATCCCGTGCAGCAGGTCGGCCAGGCACACTGCATCCTCGATTGCCATGCCCGCACCCTGTGCCAATGACTGGAGCGTCGGATGCACCGCGTCTCCCAGCAACGTCATGCGCCCGCGAGTCCATTGCCGGATCGGATCCCGGTCGGCCAGAACCCAGCGGCGTTCGAGATCCATCATCGACAGGAGCTTCTTTAGAGCAGGGTGTGCATTGGCGTACACATGCTTGACGTCTTCCTCGTGCGTGATCCGCAGATCACCGTGGCCGGGAGCAGGATCCTTGAAGACTGCCACGATGTTAAAAATGGTCCGGTTTCGAAGCGGATAGTGCACGACGTGATAACCAGGCCCGGCCCATAGCACGACGTCCTGCTGATGAGGCAGATCAGCGGGAACATCTTTCATGTCGATCATGGTGCGGTGCGCGACATAGCCGACCGATCGAGCAGGCTCCTCGGCGGCAACATATTCCCGTACCTTGCTCTTGATGCCATCGGCACCGATCAGCGCGGCACCCTCGAAAGTTCGCCCGTCCGCGCAAGTGACGCGTACACCGTCGCTGCCGCGGTCTTCGAAGTTCACTGCTGTAGCGTTGACGATCAGTTCAACGCCCGGTGTGCGACGACAGGCTTCCAGCAGGATGTTGTGAATGTCAGCCCGGTGGATGACGATGTATGGATTCTTGAACCGTCGATAGAATTTTTCCGAGGTCAAAGGCACCTGCACAAGGGTTTGACCGCTGTCCGCGTCCGGCATGGACAGAGAGACCGGGAAATCCGCGGAGGCTTTAACCGTTTCCGAAAGCCCCAGTCGGTCAAAGGCCTTGAAAACGTTCGGTCCGAGTTGAATGCCATAGCCGATCGGCGAGATCTGGGCTGCCTGCTCGAGGACATGCACCCGGCGCCCGTTCTGGCCCAGCGCCAGGGCAAGGCTCAGTCCGCCGAGGCCGCCGCCGACCACGATGAGGGGAAGGTTTGCGTTCGCCACGCTTGTCTCCAGTTTTTCTGCGATTGACTTGGGATCTGGTGCGCCGCCATGATCCGTTGACAGAATGATCGATTTCTGACCATTATTCGTCAATCAGGCAACTTCAATAGTCGCAATCCAAATTATGGATTTTGGTCATCTAGATCTGAACCTGCTGGTTGTCTTCGATGCGATGTTCCGGCACCGCAATGTGACGGTTGCCGGGCGCGAGCTTGGGCTGAGCCAGCCTGCGATGAGCTATGCATTGCTAAAGATGCGTGCGGCCTTTGACGATCCGCTGTTTGTGCGCGTCAAGTCGGGCATGCAGCCGACACCGCGGGCGCTAGGCATGGTGGACACCGTGCGTGACGTCCTGCAACGCATCCAGTCCGGCTTGCTCAGCCCGGCGATGTTCGACCCAGCGAGTTCGAATCGGGAATTCCGGATCGCTACGAGCGATGTGGGCGAAAGCTTCTTTGCGCCACCGTTGATGCGCGCACTACGGAGCCACGGGCGACATTTGCAGCTTCGGGTCTTTTCACTGACACCGTCGGCCCTGGAGCAACAGCTGGAGTCTGGCGATGTCGACCTTGCTGTTGGGTACTATCCCGACCTCGTCGGCGCAGACTTTTATCAGCAAGGGCTTTTCACGAGTCACTTTGTTGCGATCGCGGCGAAGGACAATCGCCATGTGAAGGGCAAGCTGACGATGACCCGATTCCTGCAGGCCCCGCATGTCGACGTGGCCACTCCGGGCCGGAGTCAAGAGATCATCCTGCGACACATGGTGGAAAAGAAAATCGTGCGCAACGTGCCGCTACAGGTTTCCCGCTTCCTGAGCCTGCTCGAGATTGTCTCGCAGTCGGATCTCATCGCCATCGTGCCGCGGGAAACAGGCGAGTTATTCCGGAATGCTCGAGGTGTCGCAGTGCACGCTCTGCCGTTCGATTCGCCGACATTCCGACTTCGTCAACACTGGCACAAGCGTTTTCACGACGACGCTGCGGTGCGTTGGTTGCGAGCTCTGGTGCATGAGTTGTTCCAGGATCTGGACAGTCCTGCGAATCAACAGCCGTTACCAAAATGAGTGTACATGTGCTTCCAGCATATGACGTGGCAGACCAGCTCCAGGAAAACTTCGTGGATATTGGTCAAACGTCCGAAGCGGACAACAAGCCGTCGCAGAAGAACAGAGCCGCCGATTGTCAGCCGGACCAGGTGGCGTCCGCTTTAAAGGCCAAAACCGGACGGTCGAGTGACTGTTGGCTCGCTGGCGTGGTGGGCTGGTTGTGGCCAATGCCGGCGGTTCGCCGGCCGACCGTCGGCAAGCAAGTGGGCTACCTCGCGACCGCCTCCAATGGGGCGGGCCGTGAGCGCCTTCAAGAAAGCCAGGTCGGCAGCTTCACACCTCGGCTGCCTGTGCATGCGACGTCAACGCAATCGGCCAGGCATCATGTAAACATAAATATAATGATCGTTCGCAGTGTATTGGTACTCCTATGCATTCGTTTGGTGTTTAGGAATTCATAAGAAAGCACGCGGCGAATTTCACCGCATCGTATCCAACGCACTACGCACGGACGCGCTGATGGGGGGCTGGAAGCGCGTCCAGGATGCTTTTCGTTCGGCGCGCGTCTGTGCGGTCTCCCACCAGGGCTGCGCTATCTGTCTGGACTTCGTGAACGGCCGGGAGATGCAGAGGCCGCTCCTTGACAAAGAGCAGCGATGCTCAGTCGACCTCGGCGACGAGTTCGATCTCCAGGCACGCACCGAGCGGAATCTGCGCAACGCCGAAGGCGGAGCGCGCGTGCCTGCCGCTCTGACCGAACACCTCCAGAAACAGGTCGGATCCGCCGTTTGTGACGAGGTGCTGCTCCGTGTAGTCCGGCGTCGAATTGACGAGACTCGTCACCTTGACGATGCGCTTGAGCCGCTTCAGATGCCCGAGATGCGCGTGAAGTGTGCCCAGCAAATCGATTGCGACCGCGCGCGCGGCGGCACGGCCTTCGTCCGTGCTCATCGTATCGCCGAGTTTGCCGACCCACGGCTTGCCGTCTTGCTTCGCGAGATGGCCTGAAAGATAGACGATGTTGCCGCTCTGCGCGCACATGACGTACGCGGCCGCGGGGGCGCCGGCGACCGGCAAGGTGATGTCAAGTGCTTTCAGCACGGCGTAAGGATCTCGTTCAGACATGTCGTACTCGATGGAGTGTGATGGACGGTGTGTTGCGGTCCCCGCCGGGCGCTGGTTGGCGGCTTCGGCGAAGCGCTCGCGCGAGTTCGGGCGGGCAGGGTCTGCAGTCGGCGGCAACACGCGGCGCGTCAGGCCGGCACAGGCTCGCTGCTGAACGCAACGAGTTCGCGCACGAGGCTTTGCGCCGCGAGCTTCACTAGTTCGCCGCCCTTGGCCGGTGTCGCGAGACCGGGGTCCGAGCCCACGCGTCCGTCGGGAAAGCGGGCCCGGAAATCGAATGCGTCGCGGATCGGGCCAGATGGCGCGATGGGTGGGGCGAAATCGGCATGCTTGATTGAATCCGGAAGCGCCCATTGTGTGATGGCGATTTCCGACGGCGTGGCGTGCGAGCCGTGACCTTCGGGAAACTGGGTGCGCGCCAGTTCCCCGACGCCTTCGAGATCCCACCAATTGCACAGTTTCAGCGCGAAGCCGGCGCGTTGCCGCGCGAAGCTGGCGTCAGCGTAGGTCTCGGAGAAGGCTGCCTCGATCGACGCGATGTTGCCGCCATGGCCATTGAGGAACAGGATGCGCGTGAAACCATGACCGGCCAGTGAGCGCACCCAGTCGCCGATCGCGGCAATGAAGGTGGACGGGCGAAGCGAGATGGTGCCCGCGAAGGCGAGATGGTGTTGCGCCATGCCGATGTTGAACGTCGGGGCGACGAGAATATCGGCGTTCTTCTCGGCCTCATGCGCGATGATCTCGGGACACAGCCAGTCCGTGCCCAGCAGGCCCGTGGGACCGTGCTGTTCGTTTGAGCCGATCGGGACGACAACGACGCGGCTGCGCTGCAGGTATTGCGCTATCTCGGCCCAGGTTGAAAGGTGTAACAGCATGAGACCTCCTCGATCGAGCCACTTTCGGCTCACATGCGATACGCAAACGGTATCGGGTTTGAGGATGGTGGCGGCATTGGGTGTATTGAACAAGAGCAACTATGTGCACGAGTTGTTGCCTTGTGAGCAACGCCGATGCTATCTGGCTTGCATTCTGGCCCTGATCAGTTCAATCCGCCACCAATGCGCGAGCGTGAGGTTGTGCGGGCACATTTCAAGCGATGCAACGGAATCCGCGGCCTGACGATCCGCAGCGCCGGCTGGAAACTCGCACAGACGATACGTAACTCCCAACCTGCAGCCTTCAGCGACTCGTTAATCCGTGCGAGGTTCGCTGCGTGCGAACGCCCGGTCGCGCGCGATAGGCTGTTCGACGACCCAGTTGTGCTGTCGAGACGAAACGAATTGAGCGCGAGATACGCGCCGAATGCCATCAGGCTATGTGCACCCACATGCGGAACGGAATAAATCGGCTAGCAAACTGTTGTGATTAGCACCTGATACCTGGTCGCGACAGATACTTTGAGTTCGACAGCACTCGTGGGGACTTTCATGACAATACGTATTAGCGGGTCAATCATTCCCGTCGCCAAGGCGAAGGAAATTGCATCCTACGAACGTCTAGAAGATAAACGCCTGCCGCAACAGTCTCGCCGAGAACTCGATGATTTTTGCGTCAGCCATGTCATCCGTGCGATCAACGCGGAGCATATGTCCTTCATCTCGACAACCGACTTCCTGGCCAAGGTGATCGCCGAGTTGCGGGCAGCACATCTTGCGCTGGAGCCACTTAAGACGGCGTGGAGAGGCAAAACCAACCCCGGCTATATCAGCCTTTTGACGATTCCGCAGGCACATAGGGCCGCGGTGATCAATCTGATCAACAACGGCGATCCGGCTCCGGGGCACGACCGAGGACGCCATCAAACCAACCCGACGACGGCAATCGGCGGGAGCTATCGTGAATATGACCTAACGGCGCAAAATGCCGGCCGCATGACGACGCGCAATCAGCATGGCCGTCAAGGCTACTACTATTCGCCGCACCATGCCGCAGCGACATACCAATACCTATTGATTACCGACGATGCTGGACGGCCGATCTTGCGCGGTCTACCGCCCAAGATCATGACAGTGCCTGCCTGACCCGGCACCGCTGTTCTGCATCGCGAAATCAAGCGTGCACAATCGGAGGCAGCCGGTGTGCGAGGCGGATCGGTTGCCGATGCCGTGGATCGACGCGTGCGCGCGCAACCCGCGCCCGTTGTTCTGGCCTGCCATAGCCAAATTCGCCGGTTTGGAGAGTTGGTCCTGACAATCGCGAAGGAAGCTAGCAGTCACTTTGGAGCGACGCCGTTCGACGACACGTTTGCCTATACACGGCTGTGGAGGCTGTCCGGTGGCTAGGCCGCGCTTGTCCCGCGCTCTACGTGTGCCAACGCCAGCGCCAGCCGTACCCCGACCTCGGCATTGTGTTTCACGATCGCGATGTTTGTCGCCAGGCTGCGTCCATCTGTCAACGCCGTGATGCGCTCCAGCAGGAAGGGGGTCACGGCCTTACCCGTGATTCCCTTCGCAGTGGCCTCGTCGAGCGCCTGCTGAGTCAGCGCGTCGATCTCTTCGAACGTCATCGCTGCCGCTACCGGCACCGGAGTGCTCAACACCACACCGCCCTCGAGGCCGAGGTCCCACTTGGTGCGGATGAACCGCGCCTGCGCCGCCGGGTCGTCCAGCCTGAGGTCCGCGCGAAAGCCGCTGTCACGCGTGTAGTACGCCGCGAAATTGTCCTGTTCGCAACTGAGTACCGGCACGCCGTGGGTTTCCAGGTATTCCAGTGTGAGCCCGATGTCCAGGATGGACTTCGCACCGGCACAGATTACCGCCACCGAGGTCTTCGCCAGTTCCTGCAGGTCGGCCGAGATGTCAAAGGTCTCCGGCGCACCCCGGTGTACGCCGCCAATGCCTCCGGTGACGAAGACCTCAATGCCGGCCAACGCGGCACATATCATCGTGCCAGCCACAGTCGTGGCGCCGAGCCCGCCGCTGGCCAGAGTGGCCGGCAGGTCACGGCGGCTGACCTTATGTACCCGGTCCGAGCGGCCGATCAGTTCCAGTTCGTCATTCGAAAGGCCGATGTGGATTCGCCCACCGATCAGTGCGATAGTCGCGGGCTCAGCACCCGCGTCACGGATCAAGGACTCCACTTCGTGCGCAGTGCGAACGTTCTCCGGGTAGGGCATGCCGTGGGCAATGATGCTCGATTCCAGCGCCACGAGCGGGCGGCCGGCGGCCTGTGCGGCAGCCACAGGAGCGCTGCAGGTCAACCACGAGCGTGCAAGGTCCGTAACCATGTCGATGCCTCGTCAACTGAGCAGGTTCGCTACCATCCAACCCGAACCGCCGCCGAGCCCGGGACCAGGATGGGTCGATGCGCCGATGGGGTACAGGTTCGCACGGCGCGGTATGCCCGTGCTTACCTGAGACGCCCGCGAACGGACGCAGCCAGAAGAACTGGTCCGGCGAGCATACCAGCTTGACCGGAGAGACCGTCGTCAAACCTTCCGCTTTGAGGCTTGCTGCAGCCTGTTCCGCTTCCTCCAGATCCCGGGCTGCGAGCAGCACCATTAGACCTTCATCGGCGAGTTGCCTTACAGTTTCGAACCCGATTCCACGGTTCCCTCCAGTGACGAGGGCTACTTTTGCACCGGCTTGCATATTCGCTCTCTTGAAAAGATAGATTCCGTGACTCTATGCACGTTTGCATCCACGCCCGGCAGGCTCGTAGATAGTGCGTCTCTAACAGAGAACAGTCGGATAGGACAATTTATTCCGTTTTTCCCCGCGATCAGGACGATGGCTAGTCGGTGCTCTGTTCCACCTGAAACCCTATTATATTGAAGGTAGTCGAGTCGATTTCTGCCATTCCAGAGATGCTTTGGCGTTTCACGAAACGAGGCATCAAAATTTGTAAAATAGTTTGGGTTCCTGAAGTATGACTTCCGTCTGCTGATGAATGACGGATGTAGCGTATTGGCTGCCTGCGGGAATGACAATCAGAAGGTCTTTCATAAGGCTCATTCCCGAAGAGAGCGCGTAAAGTCGAATAACCATTCCTGTCCGAAGGGCCGCGACGAATGTTGCGCCTTCAGCCGGGCGAGCCCGCGCCAATACCGAACTTTCGTAGCCGCCCCCGTATGCCAGCCGTTACACCATCACAGGAACTGCCGCGAACGACCTGTAAATGCAAATCACGAGGCGAGTCGGATAACAGAGCGTGTGTGGGATTTTCAGCGAGCATTTTGGCGAGGATCACGCTCCAGGAGAATGCGCGACCTCATAGCTGCGCAAGCCATCGTCACGCGAGGTCATTCCGACATAGCCCAGCTCGCGGCGTGCGGCAGCATCGCTCACACTGAATTCCCGCCCGATCATGCGCACCATTGAACGCGACAGGGGTGGGTCGCTGTTTTTCCGCAGAATGGCCCAGACGGCATCCATCAAGCGCCCTGAGGCTGAGGCCAGCCAATAAGGCATCGAACGTAGTTCCGTGACGGAAAGACCCTGCACGCCTGCAATTGAAGCGATGAACTCGCGGAACGTTTGCGTCTGCTGATCAGTGATGAAAAAGGCGCGACCACCTTCGCCGCGTGTCAGCGCGCACTGGACGGCTTCGACGACGTTATCCACGTGGCAAGTGGAGAACGCATAGTCGCCACGGTCGATGAAAGCGAACTGGCCTGACTTGATCGCACGGGGAAGCGCGCGGCTGAACGGATCACCCGGCCCCCAGAGTGCCGGCGGGCGCAATGCGATGGTGCGAAAACCCGGCTTGTTGGCAGCCAGCACGATCTGCTCGGCCTGCGCCTTGCTCGCCAGATAAGCCGAAAAGTGCTGCGCAAAGGTAGGAGCGCTCTCCTCTGCATGACGGATGGGCGAACCGGATTCGTCCATGATGACGCCTGCCGCGCTGACATGAACGAAACTCGCCACGCCAGCTTGCTCTGCCGCTGCCAGCAATCTGGCGGTGCCATCCACATTGGCGCGAAAGAACGGCGCGCGCGGTCCGGAGAAGCGAAACATGGCCGCCGCATGAACTACGGCATCAAGCGCGGGCAGTACCAGCGGCGCGCGGTTTTCCAGATCGCCATCGACAGGCTGAGCGCCCAGTTCCTGCACCCTTTCACGGGACGACGCCGAGCGCGCAAGCGCAAAGACCTGATGGCCTGCCGCTGCGAGTGCGGGGAGCAAGCGACTGCCGAGAAGACCGGAGCCTCCAGTGACAAGGATGTTCATGGTCGATCAACTTTTCGTATCCGTTGTGTCCGTCGTTAGAATCGCGCGCATGGCGTTCTCGCGGATGTCCTCGAGAACGGTGGACATGGGGGCCGCCGCATGGCGCAGTTGCGCCGTGACATAGAGCAGGGAAGCCGCGTTAGCCGACGCCCACATCACATCCGCCGCGACTTCCACCGCGAGCGCGAGCCGCCCCTCGGCGGCGATGGCAGAAATGCGCTCGATGAGGAGCGCGAAAGCTTGCTGGGCAGCCGGTATCTGCGCCCCCTGCAGAACACGTCCCAACATCGCTGCATAGAGTCTGGGCCGTGCCGCCGCGAAGCGCACGTAATCGTCCCAGCCATCGCGCAGGACGCTCACGGGATCAGGCGATTGCGCGGCTGCATTTTTGCCTTCCAGAAACTGCGCGAACGCCTCCGCCATCGCGGCACTTAGCAGACCGTCGGCGCTGCCGTAGTGGTGATAAAGCGTCGGCGCGGTGACTCCGGCGAGGGAGCAGACCGCGCGCGTCGAAAACTGCGCCTCGCCTTCTTCTTCGAGAACCTTCAGCGCCGCAGCAAGCAGGGTGGTCCGTGTATCCATACCACCAATATAGCACCGATATAGGCGACTGTATAGCGGCGATATAGCCTGTGCGGCCGGAGTCGAGGCCGGTAACAGGCGATCGCCTGCGGTGCGGTGGTCGTGCTAATGGATGCTTGTGCTCATTCAGTCGATTCCAGCAATTCCACCTCACGAATCAGAGCTGATCAGGACCGCCCCGCTGCGATCCGTCCGCTCGATGTGCGCGATCGCGTCGATGAACCGGGACAGATCGTAGTCGCCCTCCACCTCGAATTGTTCGGGCGCCGCGAGGCCGATCTCGATCGCCTCCGCCACATCCTCGCGGCGCTGCCCGGCCGACGTGGTCTGCAGCCATCGCGCGCTCGACACGCCCTTGAACATGATCTCGTGATGCGCCAGCTGGACGGACGGGAGTGCAATGGGCTCCGGCGCGAGTCCGCCGTAAAACAGCAGGGCCCCGCCGTCGCCGAGCAGCCGGACAAGATCGCTCACCATCGCGCCCCCTACCGGATCCACGACGACCTGAAGCGGCCGCCCTCCTGCGGCCCGGCGGACCTGGTCGGCCCAGTCCGTATCGGCCGTCGAAACCACGGTCAAATCCGGAAACCGCGCGGACAGGGCGTTCGCGCCGTGTTTGCTGCGTACCGCGCTTACGACCTTCAAGCCACGCCTGCGGGCGGCAACCGCGAAGATGCGCGCAACGGAGGACCCGGCAGCGGTCAGCAAGATCGGCGTCTCGCACCCTGCGTCCGGCACGGCCTGCTTTGCGGCACGCAGCAGCATGAGGGCGATCACCGTGTTCGGGAGCAACTGGGCAGCGATGGCGTCCGACAGGTCGTCGGGGATGGCCGTCACCAGTTCGACGCGCGTCTTGAGACGCTCTGCCCAGGCGCCCGGGCTGGGATTGAAGATCACTCGTGCACCCGGCTTCACGCCCTGTGCGGGGCCCACAGCTTCGCCCACGGCTTCGACGACGCCTACGCCATCGCCTCCCGGCACCACGAAGCCGTCTGCCGGAAGCGGGATGTTGAAGCGCCCGCGGACCATCGCCAGGTTGCCGGGATGGATGCTGCGTCTGGTCACGCGGACCACGACCTCACCGGGTCCCGGCGGCGTCGGATCGGGAAGGGTCCTCAGTTCGAGGACTTTCGCCGGGTCGCCGAACGCGGTGAGAACGATGCCTTTCATGCTTTCACTCCAGGTTGAGAGGGTGTGGAGCGAAGATAGGCCCTTTGTTGCGCCGCGATTAGTGGGTATTCTTTTGTTTCCGCTTCAAGCAATCGTTGAAGATCGTCGACCCATATGGAAACGTTGGCAAACCTCGAATCCTTCGTACGGGCGGCGGAAGGCGGCAGCTTTTCAGAGGCGGGACGCAGGCTGGGGCTGACCGCCGCGGCGGTCAGCCGAAACGTGGCGATGCTCGAACGCAACCTGGGGGTACGGTTGTTTCAACGATCGACCCGCAAACTCACGCTCACGGAAGCCGGCGAGCGGTTCCTGGTTTCGATCGACGGTAATCTCGATGCGCTCCAGGCCGCCATTGCCGAGGCCGCAGCCCACAGCAGCGAGCCGTCAGGCGTCTTGAAAGTCAGCTTGAGTCCAGCGTTTGGCGTCGCGCATATTCTGCCTTTGCTGCCGCCTTTCCTTGCAAGGTACCCGCGAATCAAGCCGGAATGGCACTTCGAGAACCGGCCCGTGGACCTGATCGCCGAGAACTACGACGCCGCCATCGGGGGTGCCTTCAATCTCGCCCCCGGTCTCGTATCACGCGCGCTGGCCCCGGTGCATATCGTCGCCGTGGCCTCGCCGGCCTATATGTCCGGCCGGTCGCTGCCGGCCGATCCTTCGGGACTCGCTGCTTACAACGGCATCGCCATGCGCTCACCGCAAACGGGGCGAATTCGCCGCTGGATGTTCCGGAATGCGAACGGTATCGAGGTGCCGGGTACGCTCACGGAAACCATCGTCGTGAATGATCCTGCGGCGATGCGCGAGGCCACGCGTCTTGGCCTGGGCATGTCGTTGATCGCGCTGGTTGATGTGCTGCCCGACCTGGAGCGCGGAGATCTGATTCGGCTGCTGCCGGACTGGTACGCGGATGCCGGCACAATTTCGCTCTACTACGCATCGCGAACGCTCATTTCGGCCAAGACACGTGTTTTTGTCGATTTCGTCGTTAGCGCCTTCAGGGGCAAGCGATTGGACGACTTCAAACCATAGCGGAAGCGTCCGCTCATCGGCCATTTTAAATCAATGAAGCCTTCGCGCGGCGCATGGTGTGCGTGCCGTACGCCATGTCGTCGAGGCCGATGGACGCAATCCATCACCATTCGTCGAGCTCAACGTGTAGTCCGGTCACGTTTATCCCGCGATCGATTCTCTTCGGGAATGAGCCTTATGAAACGCCTGCTGATTATCATTCCCGCAGGCAGCCAATACGCTACATCCGTCATTCATCAGCAAACGGAAGTTTCCAGCTTGCGTTTGGGTCTACGCAAGCTGACGATCTCCGATCCAGCAGGGCAGTGTCAGGCGTTAATGGCTGGTTTGATTTTTACCTTGAGTCAACCCGATGCGCTCAGGAATCCAAATGATTTCCCTCATTTTGAGGCGTCGTAGCGTGAAACGCTGAAGCCTCTATGGAGTGCCAGAAAAAGACTCGACTAGCTTCAACATAATACGGTGCCAGATAGACAGGGACAGTAACCATCGTCCTGATCGCGGCAAATACGGAATAGATTGTCCAATCCGACTGTTCTCCGTTAGAGACCGGTTATGCACGAGGTCTCAGGGCATGGATGCACACGTGCATAGAGTCACGGAAGCTAGTTTTTTAGGAGAGTGTCCCATGGCAAAACTGACCAGCAAGACTGCCCTCGTCACCGGCGGTTCGCGCGGCATTGGCGCCGCGATCGCCAGGCGGTTGGCCGCCGAAGGCGCCTGGGTGGCGATCACCTACATCAAGGGAGCGGACGCCGCCGCCCGGGTGGTGAAGGAGATCGAAAGCGCCGGAGGCGAGGCGATCGCGATCGAGGCGGACGCCGCCGATGCGAAGGCCGTCACGGCCGCGGTCGAACAGACCGTCTCCATCTTCGGCGGGCTCGACATCCTGGTGAACAACGCCGGCACACTCATCCCCAAGCCGTTCGAGGAGACCACGCTTGAGGAGATGGACCTCGTGATCAACATTAATCTGCGCGGCGTGTTGGCCGCCACCCAGGCCGCGCTCAAGCACCTGAAGGCGGGCGGCCGCATCGTCACGATCGGCTCCTGCGTCGGCGAGCGGAACATGATGCCGGTCCTGGCGACCTACGCCGCGACCAAGGGCGCTGTGAAGATGTTCACCCAGAGCCTGTCTCGCGAGGTCGCCCCCCGCGGCATCACGGTCAACAACATCCAGCCGGGGCCGATCGACACCGATAACAACCCCGCGGCCGGCGACTGGGCGCCGCCGCAGATCGCGATCACCGCGCTGAAGCGGTTCGGCCACGTCGACGACGTCGCCGCGATGGTGGCGTTCGTCGCCGGCCCCGAGGCCAGCTACATCACCGGCGCAAGCCTCACCGTCGACGGCGGCACCAACGCTTGAGGGGCACGACTGCCATCTCCGGTTGGACTTGCTCGCGCAACGTCCGCAATGGGTCGGCTACCGCCGACCGCATCAGGCAGTCGTCGGCCAGGCACTGCCGTTCAACTCGAATCGCCGGTCCTGGAATTTCCGTTCGGACGAGACGCGCTGCCGCAAGGGGACCCAGCCTTTGCTGGTCTCCAGCACACAGCACCGCATAACCGCGCTCGCCTGAGCCGTTCACCAGATCGGAGAAAGCGGTCAGTCATGCCCTGATGTTGGGTCCATTGGTACGCGTTACGTTGAGGAAGAGATCATGAGTAAGCTTTCAGGTAAGGTGGCCGTTGTCACGGGCGCGTCCAAGGGTATTGGAGCCGCTATCGCCAAGGCACTTGCAGCAGAGGGTGCCTGCGTAGTCGTCAACTATGCAAGCAGCAGGGCGGGCGCGGATGCCGTGGTTGCGGCAATTACCGCGGCGAACGGCAAGGCCGTTGCCGTCGGTGGCGATGTGTCAAAGGCAGCGGACGCGCGAGGCATCGTCAATGCGGCGGTCGAAACCTATGGACGCCTCGACATCCTCGTCAACAATGCCGGTATCTTCGAGATGTTGCCGATCGAAGAAGTGACCGAAGAGCACTTCCACAGGCAATTCAACACGAACGTGTTTGGCGTTCTGCTCGCGACGCAAGCCGCCGTGGAGCACCTCCAGGAGGGGGCGTGCATCATCAACATCGGTTCGTACGTGAGCCGCATCACGCCGCCGATGACGGCCGTTTATACCGGTACGAAAAGTGCCGTCGATGCAATCACGGGCGTGCTTGCGCGCGAACTTGGTCCACGCAAGATTCGCGTGAACGCCATTAATCCAGGCGTGGTGATGACCGAGGGTTTGCGCACAGCAGGGTGGGTCACGCCTGAGGTTGAACAGTGGGTCCTTAGCCAGACGCCGCTCGGCCGTCTGGGCCAACCGGATGACATCGCGTCGATTGCAGTCTTTCTTGCATCGGACGACGCACGATGCTTGACGGGCGAACACATTATTGCCAGCGGCGGCATGCGCTGATCCCGAAAACAGGTGCCGGCCGGCTCGGACTCAACGTGCTGGCCGTTCGCCTCCAGACGCAATCCGCCACCTGGGATTTCGTGACCGGACAAGTCACTCCCGTCGATGGTGGCAGCCCGCTCGTTTGCGGAGATGGGGCCTGCTGATCCCGGCTGGAAGTTCAGGCAACGCGGTCTCGTACTGATGGAGTGAGTGGAATGGACGGCGAAAACGTAATCGCAAACATCGATCAGACAGACTGGGCGGCGTTGAAGGGCAGGCTCATCGAGGCCGGCTGCCAGGTGCTGATGATGCCCGCAGTTGGCGGGAAAATTGCGCATTGGAACGGCGCATTGGATCCCCGTCCGAAAATGCTGGTCCGATGCAGCACCGTTGCTCAGGTCTCAAGTGTGATGCGCGCCGCGAGCGGCTTTGACGCTCCGCTCGCCGTCTACAACGGCGGGCAGGACTGGACCGGTCGGTCTATGCGCGACGGCAGTCTGCTGCTAGACCTTTGCGACTTGCGGACCATTGAGATCGACACCGGGCGCAGCGAAGCGACGATCGGCGCGGGCGTGACGAGCGCTCAGCTCAATCGCGCTGCGGGCGAGCGAGGTCTTGCCGCGGTGATCGGCAACGACGGGGCGGTGAGCATGGCCGGCCTCACGCTCGGAGGCGGCTATGGACCGGATAGCCCACGCCTACGGCCCCAATGCGTTGAGGCTGTCCCGGATCAAAACCCGCTTCGACTCGAGAGGCGTCCTCCATGCCATTCCGCTCCCAGCTTTTTCACGGGCCGCGTGATGCCTATGATGACGTCCTTTCAGGAGCAGTCAGATGGCAAACCCCTCGTCCAGCGTTGAGCAGCCAATCGCACAGCGAGCGCGTTCGCTAAACTGCTCAGCATTCCTCGAGATTATCAAACTGTCCGCCCCCCCGCAGATGATCTCGTTCGCGGCGCGGCCGCAGCGCAAGCGCCGGAATAGATAGCGAGCGTCGAGTGTTGTCACGATAGCCCTGTCATCGAGGGCCAAACGCCCCTTTGGAGCAACCACCATGTCTTGTCCAGAAACACGCCCGCAACCCGTGCAGACGCCGCGACTCCTTACGGTGCACGAGCTCCTGTTCGAGTCTGCCGCAGCCCGCCCTGATGCGATTGCGCTGATCGCCGGCGATGACATATGGACCTACGGTCGTCTGGCACGGGACGTCAGAAGGCTTTCACAAGGCTTGAGCGCACAAGGTCTGAAACCAGGCGATCGCGTCGCACTGCACCTGACGAACAAACCGGAAACCGTCATCGCGTATTACGCGTGCATGTTGACAGGCGTAATCGCGGTGCCGCTGAATAACCGGCTCACACGCGCGGAACTCGAGCCGCAATTGCGACGGCTGCAGGTTTCTTTGTATCTGGGTCAGAGTGATCTATACAGCGCAATTGCGGGTGTGGATGGTTCGATTCTCGATGCCCACAGGCGCTTTCTTGTCGACGGCTCGTCCCAGGGCACGGGCGCAAAGGTATGGAGCGAGTTGATTGAGCACCAGGAAGACGAGGTGCGGCTCGCGCCGGCGCGCGTCGATGAACCTGCGCTTCTGCTGTCAACGTCCGGCACTACGGGGGAACCGAAGTTCGTCACCCACACCCAGCGCACAGTGTGCGCGATGACGCAAGCATGCCAGGCCGTCGCGTCGAGGCCGTACGACGTCGCGCTTGTTGCCACGCCCATGATGCATGGGGGAGGGCTCGTTACTGTGCTGGCGACGCTAGCTACAAATGGCATCTGCGTCCTGATGGACCGATTCGAGCCGGCGGCCGCGCTTGACCTGATAGAGCGGCACCGTTGCACCATGCTGATATGGTTGCCGTTCATGTATTCGGGGGCGATCGCCGAGCAGATTGCGCAGCCACGCAACGTCACGTCACTGGGCACCTGCCTCGTCATAGGCGACACGACACCGCGAAGTCTGCAGGAGGAGTTCTTGCGGGTGTTCGGCGTCAGGGTGCGCAACGTGCTTGGGATGAGCGAAAGCGTGGGCACGTTCACCTACGGATTCGATATCGGGCCGGTGTGCCGTGCGGTCGACATGAACCGGGTCCGCCTCGTCGACCCAGAAGGCAACACCGTCAAGCGCGGCGAAGCGGGCGAGCTATTGCTGCGCGGTCCGAACATGTTCGTCGGCTACTGGCATGGGCCCGGACACATCGACGACGCACGCAAGGATGGCTGGTGGGCCACGGGCGATGTGCTGAGACAGGACGAAGCCGGCGATTTCTGGTACGTCGCCAGAAAGAAAAACCTGATCGTCCGTGGCGGGTCGAATATCTCGCCGGTCGAAGTTGAGGACGCATTTCTTGTTCATCGCGGCGTGCGCGAGGCAGCGATAGTCGGTGTGCCGGATGCCGTCCTCGGTCAGCGCGTAATCGGCTTTGTTGAACTGACCGAAGCCGCGACGCAGGTCGAGGAAGTATTGCTCGACCTGTCCACCAGGGTGGCGAGCTACAAGATGCCGGAGCGGCTCATCGTCGTCGACAAGTTGCCGCGCAATTCGTTAGGCAAAGTGGATCGGGCCAGGCTGAAAGCAATCGGCGAGCAGCATTCGCGTGAGCCGCGCAACGGCGTCGGCAGCAACATCGTCCGATTTCTTCCAGTTGGAGAATAGTCATGCCATTTATCGAAATCGAAGGCCGAACCCTGCACTACCAGATCCGGGGTACGGGTTTCCCGGTTCTGCTCGGGCACAGCTACTTGTGGGACTCGTCCATGTGGGAGCCGCAAATCGAGGTACTATCGCGCTCGTTTCAGGTGATCGCCCCCGATCTCTGGGGCCATGGCCGATCCGCCAGTCTTCCTGAAGGCACGCGTGCCCTGGGTGATCTCGCCAGGCACGCGAGTCGCCTGCTGGATGCGCTTGCCATCCAGCAATGCGCCGTCGTTGGCCTGTCTATCGGCGGCATGTGGGGCGCGGAGCTTGCGTTGCGCGATCCGTCGCGAGTCCATACGCTGATCATGATGGATACCGACCTCGGGGCCGAGCCGCACGCAAACCGCACGCAGTATTTCCAGATGCTTGACACGATCGAGGCGCTTGGCAGCATTCCGTCGCCGATGCTTGATGCGATCGTCCAGCTATTTTTCCGGAGCGGCGCCGATCCTGACGCCGAACTACCGATGTCATTCAGGCGCGCGCTGGAAAACTTCTCAGCGTCGCAATTGCGAGAATCGATAGTTCCGCTGGGGCGAATGATCTTTGAGCGGCCTGACTCGGTCTCCGATCTTGCGGCACTTGATGGCGGCCGTACCCTGTTGCTGTGCGGAGCACACGACGTTGCCCGCACGCCGGCCGAAACCGTGCGTATGGCCGAGATCATTGGTTGCCAGCATGTGCTCATACCTGAAGCCGGTCACATTTCGAATCTGGAAAATCCGGCATTCGTCACCGACACGCTGTTGCGATGGCTGACGCAGCAAACGGGCATGCTGCATCGCCCGGACTGAGCAGTCCTATAGAAGGCCGTATGAAATCGCCGGCGACGTTGGACCGACCGTTGAGCCGATTAAAGCGGACGGGCAACGCGAGGTTCTCACGGCAATTACGCGAAATGATTCGCTACGCCCGCGAGAGCCCAGTGATCGGTGCGGGGCCGGTCGGCTTGTTCCAGTCGAATTACCACACGTCGCCACCTTGGTTCAGGCGATTTGCAGTCTTCTCCGCCACGAACTACCTTGAAGGGAAAAATACCAACGATCTTCTCCCCGATAGTGTTCACCGTTTCCCTATGGAGGTTCCCGTGCCGGACGATCCCTTTGCCGAACTGAAGGCGGTACAGCGCGAAGCCTGGGCACTGTTTGCGCCGTTGGAAGCGATTTCGACGATGCCGGCGGCTGAATTGATCCGCCATGCGCTCGTGCGTCCACAGCAGTCGGTACTCGACGTCGGTTGCGGCACCGGTGTGATCGCGCTGACTGCGGCGCGTCTCGGCGCCCGGGCTTGTGGCCTGGATCTGGCGCGGGCACTGATTGAGCGTGCGAAGAAGAATGCCGCACTGGCCGACGTCGAGATCGATTTCCGGGAAGGCGATGTCGAGGCAATGCCCTATGACAATGCAAGCTTCGACGTAGTGCTAAGCCAATTCGGCCATATGTTCGCGCCACGGCCAGAAGTGGCGATTGCGGAAATGCTGCGCGTACTAAAACCGGGCGGCACCATCGCGTTTTCAACCTGGCCACCGGAACACTTTGTCGGCCAAATGGCTGCACTGGTTGGTAAATACCAGCCGCCGCCCCCGGGCGTTGCGTCCCCGTTGCAATGGGGCGAGCCGAGTATCGTCCGCCAGCGGCTGGGCGAAACAGTCGCTGACATCGTGTTCGACCGCGGCGTATTATGCTTCCCGGCGTTAAGCCCGCAGCACTACCGAAGCGGTGCGGAAGAGACATTTGTGCCTATGGTAAAACTGGTGCAGACCTTGCAGGATGACGCGACCAGGCTGGCGGCCTTCCGCGCCGAACTGGATGGCTGCATCGCCAGCCATCTGGAAGACAACATGGTGCGGCAGCACTATCTAATGACGCGCGCGATCAAGCGCTAATTCCGCGCCTTGTTAGCGCTTTGACCGAAAAGCCTCTGATAGTGGATTCTCGATGGCGATTGCCAGCTGCATTGTCATATCGTCGTCGGCTCCGCACCAGCGGGGACCTTGCGTGATCTAGCCGTCACGCTGCTAGCTACTATTCGTACTTTGCGCTTCAACCTCTGGTGATCGGTCCACATAATCCATGTACCGACATTCGCGAATCGAGCGAATCCAGCCAACCAGAGGAAAGACAATGGGCTTCACCATCACCGAAAAAATCCTGGCCCGCGCAGCAGGTCTGAATTCGATTGCGGCGAGCGACGAGTTTATGGCCAAACCCGACTTCTTGCTCGTGTACGATTTCCCTGGTTACACGAACGTGTACTTCAGGCAGATCAAACGAGACCTTGGAATCGATCAGTCGCCGAACCAGAAAGGTTCGGAGTCTTTATCGATCACATGATTCCCGCCATCTCGGCGGAAGAGGAGGTCTTCCATCGCCAGACTCGTGAGTGGACATCCGAAAACCACGTTGCGCTTTTCGAAAAAAAGGCATTGGACACCAGGTTGCCGCCGAAGTGGGTTATGCCGTTCCCGGCGCGCTAGTCGTGCACTTCGACCCGCATATCAGCCAGTTGGGCACCTTCGGTACGCTTGCGCTCGGCATTCATCAGAACATGCTCGAAGCGTATTCTCCGAGCGTATTGCGCTTCGCGTGCCGCGTACGGTTCGTATCGACTTCAGCGGCGGGGGGTGATCGTGCGTGTGGCGATACCTTTGTCACTTGCAAAGTCCGGTATCCATGCGCCAATCCAGCGGGGTCGCCGGACAGGATTCTTCACGATGAGATAGGGCATTGCGATGCACGTAGGGAGGGTGTCATGAAGACTGCGGAGAAGTCGTTGCGGCGGCTCGTGGACAAGTGGCTCGGCGGCGCGCCGGGGGGCTCCCGCGCATAACGCGCTTCGGCCATTGCCGGCAGAACGATTGGCGTTACGTCCGGGTGGAAACGATGTGTCCCTCTGGCGCAAAGGACCCCACGTAGAACATCGTTGGGGTCACGCCCGAAGGCGGTGGCGGCCCGAACTATCCGAACATGTGACCGGCTGAACGCAATCCGCAACCTGATTTCCCTCCCTTTAAGGATGCATGCATGAGTATCAATGACACGACTCGGCACCCATGCCGATGCCTGGCCGGACGCCTGCCTCGCTCGTTTTGGAAGGCAGGGCGCAGGATGCGAGCGCTGTACCTGCTCGACAAATGAGCCGCCGTCGGGCGGCATTTGTCTCATCCGCGTTTTGCGGCATGGGTAGCGCGACTCGCGAGAGCCGGCGTGGCTCAGATAGTGCTGCCGGGGTATTCGAGCCGGGTGAATCGGGCCTGGACCGAACGTTTGAGCCACAGCGCCGCAGCCTGGATCAGGGCTGGAACGGCGAGCAGCGCGAACATCGTGCCGACCGCGAGATCATGCCTGAGTATCAATCCGCCAATCAGCGGTCCAAGCATTCCGCCGAAGCGGCCTACGCCATTCATCCACGAAATGCCGGTCGTGCGACCGCTCGTCGGATACGTGGATGCCCCGAGCGCGGCCATCGAGACGGTGGCGCCGTTCAGACACGCACCCGCAAAGAACACGCATGGCGTGAGGATCTCAAGACTGCCCTTGTGCTGACCGAGGAGCCAGAGCGTCGCTGCGCCCAATGCAACCGAGGTCGCGACCACGGTGTTTTTCTCGAATCGGCCTGATACCGGCCGATGCGCTGGTCGTCGATAAACCGCACGACATCGATCGTGCGTGAAGTTGGGTACATGGAAGTCTCCTGATTTGAGTTTGACGCTGCCTATGCGGCTGGAACACCCCCGCGTTTCGTTCGTCACCAGGTGCCATGAGGTCGTCGCTGCCGTCAGGGCTTGCGCGCAATGCCGTCTGCACGCGTGAGCACCTGTCGGCCGAATCCGTAAATTGCAGGCGATTGCGTGTCACGTCCCCCCCAACATAGGGGGAGCGACTACCCGCCCCTCGAAGCACGCAATGCCGCGGCGCGAAAGGCGCAGGCAGGGCGCGACGCGGTGCGCCAGGCGGGGTGAGGGCAACGGCATCGCCAATGACACTAGCCGGGTGTACTGGCAGTGGAAGGTCGCGGATCAAGGCGATCCGAAATGCCAGTCGATTACCGCCGACAGATCGGGGGCGACGCCGTCGCCGAGATCACCTCAGCATCAAGTATTTGTGCCAGGGCGGGCTCGACTGAAGTTCGCGGCGCGCGGTCTGGTGAATGGCGACCGGCCGGGCGGCTGCGACGCACCAGGCGATAGTTCTTCCTAGACTATCGTCATGGCCTCAACCCGTGACCGCGATCCGCCATCTCCGCCCCTTTCCCCCTATCGTAAAAGGCGGGATTTCCGCGTCACGCCTGAGCCGGCGCCGTCGGCTGCCAGCCAGTTCGCTGACCACGGACATTTGAGCTTTGTCGTGCAGAAGCACTGGGCAAGCCGACTGCACTACGACTTCCGGCTCGAGTTCGACGGCGTGCTTCTGTCCTGGGCCGTACCAAAAGGCCCGTGCTACGACCCGAAGGAGAAACGGATCGCCATCCACGTGGAAGACCATCCTGTCGAATACGGAGGCTTCGAGGGCACGATTCCACCCAGACAATACGGCGCCGGCACAGTGATCGTGTGGGACCGCGGCACGTGGGAACCTGTCGGCGATCCGCAAGAGGGAATGAAGGCCGGGAAGCTGGTATTCCGGCTCCACGGTGAAAAGCTTGCCGGACTCTGGGAACTGGTGCGCATATCGAAGCCCGGCGACAAGCAAGACCAGTGGATGTTGTTCAAAAAGCGCGATGCGTGGGCGCAGTCGCTCGCGCAATACGATGTCATCAAGGCGCTTCCCGATAGCGTCACGGCAAAGCCGCTCGGGCTCATTGAAGAGCGTGAGCCGAGGGGGGCGAGGCCGGCGCGGAGTGCGTTGTCTGAAATAGACCTTTCTGTGGCGGTGTCCGCTCCGTTGCCCGCCAGACTCGAGCCGCAACTCGCGACCCTTGCGGCTTCACTTCCTGCAAGCGGCGACTGGATAAGCGAGGCCAAGCTCGACGGCTATCGCATGCTGTCGCGTGTCGCAAAAGGAAAAGTGCGACTTATCACACGAAGCGGCCGTGACTGGACAGCCAGGTTCCCCGCGCTTACCTCGGAGGTCGAAGAGCTTCCGCTCATCAGTGCGTGGCTGGATGGTGAAATCACTGTCCTCAAAAATGGCCTTCCCAATTTCGCTGCGCTGCAAGATGCAATAGACGGCAAGGCGAATCTGGACATCGTCTATTTCCTGTTTGACCTGATGTACCTCAACGGAAAAGACCTCAGGAAGGTGCCCCTGTGGGCGAGGCGCGCGCTTCTCGCGCAGCTTGTTGAAAATGCCGGCGAGCACATTCGATTTAGTCAGGACTTCGAGGCGTCGCCTGCCCAGCTGTTCGAGGCCGCCTCGGGCCTCGGCCTTGAAGGCCTCATGCTCAAGCGCCGCGATGCGCCCTATGAATCGGGGCGGACCCAGACGTGGCTCAAGGCGAAGTCCCGACTCCGGCAGGAACTGGTCATCTGCGGCTTCACAGGCCGAGGCGGCAAAGACGGGGAAGTCGGCAGCCTGCTGCTTGGCTACTACGTGGACGGGAAGCTCCATGACGCCGGAAGCGTCGGTACCGGCTGGGACGCCAGGACCGCGCGGGACCTGTGGGCGCGGCTGGCGCCTCTTGAAGTGGATGCGGCGCCATTTGATGTCGACGTCGCGAGGCCGCGCCGGTGGTCGCGGCGTTCGGCCGGCAGCGAGCGGTGGGTTCGCCCTGAGCTAGTCGCAGAGGTCGCTTTCGCGGACTGGACTGGCGATGGCGTCATCCGGCAGGCCTCGTTCATAGGCCTGCGAGTCGACAAACCGCCAACCGGCGTTGTCCGGGAGGGTGGGAAAACACAGGCGCCAGACCCTCAGCCAAAGCTGAAAATCACGCATCCGGAGCGCGTCGTCGACACATCGACCGGTATTACGAAGGCGGACCTGGTTCGCTATTACGCGAGCATCGCGGAGCGGATACTGCCTCACCTGAAGGCCCGGCCAGTCGCGATGGTCCGCGCGCCAGCCGGCATCGCCGGAGAGCAGTTCTTTCAGAAGCACGCTGAGAGAACGGGCATGCCGGGGCTGACGGCGCATGACCGAAGTCTGTGGCCAAATCATCCGCCTCTGCTCACAGTTGACTCCGTCGACGCGCTGCTGTCGGCGGCACAAATGAACACCGTCGAGTTTCACACCTGGAATTCGACCGTTCGACGACTCGACAAGCCTGACAGGGTCATATTCGACCTGGACCCAGGCGAGGGCGTGAAATGGGGACGCGTTCAGGAAGCGGCGCTCCTTGTTCAAACGCTGTTGTCGGAACTGGGTCTGGAAGCCTGGCTGAAGACGAGCGGCGGAAAGGGCTTGCACGTCGTCGTGCCGCTTGCTCCGCGGCTGGGCTACGATCCGGTCAAGTCGTTCTCTCAGGCATTCGTGCGGCATCTGGCGAAGACGCTTCCCGAGCGCTTTTCGGCAACTTCCGGGGCTTCAAACCGGGTCGGAAAGGTCTATGTCGACTACCTGCGCAACGGAAAGGCGCAGACCACCGCTGCAGCATTTTCCGCGCGGGCGCGACCCGGGATGGGTGTCTCGATGCCGGTCTCCTGGGAACAGTTGAATGACCTCAAGAGCGGGGCGCAGTGGACAGTACAAACGGCCCGCGAGTACCTCAGCTTCCACCAGCAGGACCCGTGGGCAGATTACTGGTCGGCGGCGCAGTCGTTGGCATCGGCGATAAAGCTCCTAAAATGAAACCACCGCTGGTCGGCGGCGGCACGAGCTTTGCGTAAGCGACGTGCTGAACGTGCAAATCCGCGAGGAGAAGTCCATGCCAGCCCGCTCAATCGCTTCCCTGACGCTGTCCTTCGGGCTCGTTTCGATACCGGTGAAGCTGTATACCGCGACCGAGAGTTCGTCTGACGTTCGATTTCACATGCTTGCGCCCGACGGCTCGCGCGTGAAGCAGCAATACGTCTCTGAGAAGACGGGCGATGTTGTCGAGCGCTCGAGCATGAACAAGGGCTACGAATTCGAAAAGGACCGCTTCGTGGTCTTCACCGGCGACGAGCTAAAAGCGCTGGAAGACGCTGCCAGCCATGTCGTCGAAATCATGGCCTTTATCCCGGAAGAGGCGATTAACCCGGTTTTCTACGACAAGGCCTATTACATTGCGCCCGACAAGCGAGGCGGGAAGCCGTACAGCTTGTTGCAGCAGGCGCTCGCACAGAGCGGCCGCTGCGCCCTGGCGAAATGGGCGTCAAAAGGACGGACGCGAATCGTGCAGGTGCGCCCCGAAGAAGATGGGCTCGTCTTTCAGCAATTGCTCTACGCCGACGAGGTTCGCTCGCTGGCTGACCTCCATGTCGAACGTGTCGACGTATCCGATACCGAGATGAAACTCGCGCTGCAGATTATCGAGCAGGGTGCTGAAGACAATTACGATCCAACGGCGTACGAAGACGAAGAGAAGAAGCGCATCCTTGCAGCCATCGACGAAAAGATTGCAGGCAAGCAGGTCGTCGTTCACGAGCCTGACGAAGAACTGGCCGGCGGCGGACAGGTTATCGACCTGATGGATGCGTTGCGCGCGAGTTTGAAGGGAAGCGCAAAAGCGAAAGCTGCTCCTGCGCCGAAACGTAGCAAGAGCGCGGAGCCCGTTACCGAGCTTCCTGTAGCGCCCAAAACGCGCAAGCCGCCGGCGCGTGCCGCCAAGGCACCCGCTGAAGCTCCTGCAAAGGTCCGGGCACGCAAGTGACGCCACAAGTCGCCGCGCGCGAGATTTCGATGCGCGAATTGCAGGCCATACTGGGCGTTTCCCGGAGGGTGGTATCAGGCCTCATTGCTGCAGGATTCGTGAAGCCGTCACGGGGACCCAGAAACGCATACCGGTTCACGTTTCAGGATGTCGTGCTGCTGCGTACGGCGTTGCAGTTGCGCGACGCACGCATTCCACCGCGCAAAATCATCATGGCCCTCTCACGGCTGAGAGACGAGTTGCCCGGCGAGTTGCCGCTTACGGGGATTCGCGTATCGGCGGTCGGCAACGATGTGGCGGTGCGAACCGGCCCTTCGCAATGGGATGCCGCTACAGGCCAGTTCCTCCTGGATTTCGAAGTCGCGGAAATCAAGGGGGATGTCGTCTTTCTCGATTCGGCTCCCGCGCAGAAGAATCTGGCGCACCAGGCGGAGGAGTGGTACGACCTCGGCGAGCAGCTGAGAGCATCCGATGTGAACGGTGCTGAACGGGCATACAAGAAGGCCATAGAGCTATCGCCGCAGCCATTTTATGCTGCCTACGTGGACCTCGGCGCTCTGCTGTGTGAACTCGAAGCGCGTTGCGAAGACGCGCTTCAACTGTTCGACGAGGCTTTGACTCACTTCCCCGACGATGCCGTGTTGCACTTCAATCGCGCGATTGCGTTCGAAGAGCTAGGCCGCTTCGAAGACGCTGAGCGAAGTTATAGACGCTGCCTCGAACTCGACCCGTCGTACGCGGATGCCCACCACAATCTGGCAATGCTGCTCGAAAGACGTGGCGACCCGCAGGGCCTGGTTCGGCATTTGAGCGCGTATCGCAGGCTGACTACCTAAAATCAGGTTGTCGCAACGGTGGGCATTCGCACGCGGTTCTAAACTTCCTTTGGGCGCAGAGGTACGACACCGGTCCGACATTTGAAAGTCCACGTCACATGGTTCCGCTGCCGCTGCCAGTACCGCCAGTGCCGGAGGAAGGGGTGGACGTCCCGGTGAGCGGATGGGCGGTGCCCGCCGCGGACAGTAGCGAAACGGCGGCCGGATCGGGCATGCCATTGGCGTCAATCGCTCCTGCTGCCGCCAGCGTGCCTAGATCGCTATCGACACCTGCCTGGCCAACCGTAAAGGATGTCGTTAGAAATGCCGGTACCGTCAGCGTGACCGCATAGTGCTGCTGTAGATTCGAGACGACTGCGGATTGTGCAGCCTGCACGTCAGCCGGGTTTCCCAGTACCTGCTGGTACTGCGAGTTGGTCGGGAAGCCCGCTATCAAACCATTCTCGCTCGTGGCGAGTTGTGACGCGAGGTAGACAAGCATCAGCTCGGTCTCTGGAGTCGTATTGAAGGTGCCCTCGGCAAAGGCCAGAGAATGCAGGCTCACGCCACCGGAGCTTACGGTGAGGATGCAGGGAAGCGTGACATTGACCGTGATCGTGTAGTGCCCACCGCCGTCGGACAGGGTGGACCCCGATCCCTGAGCGCAACTGAGGCCGACCGTCGCGCTGGCGATCGCCGTGCCGGTGGCGGCCGTGCCGGAGATGGTGACGTTTGGTGTCACGGTTGTGCCGCCGCAACCGCCGAGGCCGATGCATGAGTTTCCGCCGCAAGCCGCAAGCGTCGCGACGGTCGCCACGCAAATTGCAGCCCGCGCCGGGCGAACGAAACACGCGTGGTGAGGGTTCATGGTTGGCCCGCCGTTTCCGTCATTCACGCTCCGGATGACGCAGTCGCGAATGATGCCTGCCATAAGACATGTAGATCAGCATGCCGATCAGCAGCCAGACGATCAGCCGTACCCAGGTAATGAGCGGCAGTCCCGCCATCAGCAACACGCAAAACGCGATTCCGAGAATGGGGACCACCGGCACGCCGGGCGCGCGGAATGGGCGGCTCGCGTCGGAGTCGCTGCGCCGCAGGTACATGACTGCGCCACACACGAGCACGAACGCGAACAGTGTTCCGATGCTGACCATCTCGCCTAGTACGCCGATCGGCGTGAGGGCCGCCACGATGGCGACGACCGTGCCGATCATGATCTGGCTTCGATGCGGGGTGTGCAGGCGCGGATGGACGGTGGAGAACAGATGGGGAAGCAGCCTATCCTCCGACATCGTGAAGAAGATACGGCTCTGCCCATAAAGCAGCACGAGTATCACGGTGGTCAGCCCGGTTAGCGCGCCGATCTTGATCAGCACGGAGAACCAGGTGAAACCGATGGCGTCGACGCCCTTGGCGATCGGGTCGGGTACGTTCAGTTCTGCGTATGGAACGAGTCCGGTGAGAACGGCGGCCACCAGAATATAGAGCAAGGTGCAGATGACCAGCGAGCCGAGTATCCCGATGGGCATGTCGCGTTGTGGCCGTTTCGCTTCCTGAGCGGCGGTCGATACCGCATCAAAGCCGATGAAGGCAAAGAACACGACAGCGGAGCCACGCAGAATGCCGCTCGCCCCGAAGCTGCCGAACGCACCGGTGTTGGGAGGGACGAATGGATGCCAGTTGGCGGGATGCACGAAGAACGCGCCGATGGCGATGAAGGCCACCACGACCGTCAGCTTGATTGCGACCATCACGTTGTTGATGCGTGCCGACTCCCGCGTACCGAGCACCAGCATCATCGTGAGGATCGCGATGATCAGCACGGCGGGGAGATTGATGGTGCCGGTGGCGGTTGTGCCGTCAGCCAGCTGAACCGTTGTGCCAGGTGCGGCAGCGAGCGTAGGCGGGATGTTGATTCCGACGTTACGCAACAGGCTCATGATATACCCTGACCAACCGACTGCAACCGTCGCGGCACCCATGGCGTACTCGAGAATCAGGTCCCAGCCGATGATCCATGCAAACACTTCGCCAAGCGTCGCATAGGTGTACGTGTAAGTGCTGCCGCAAACGGGGAGCATGGCGGCCAGTTCCGAGTAGCAAAGGCCGACAAACGCACACGCAATTCCGCCCAGCACGAAGGACAGGATGATGCCCGGTCCGGCAAATTGTGCCGCCGCCGTGCCAGTGAGGACGAAAATACCCGCGCCGATAATGGCGCCGATTCCCATCGCCGTGATGCTGGGCGCCCCCAGGGTCTTCGACAGAGCGCGACCGCCTTCGGCATCGGCGCTTCCTACTATGTCGGCGACGGACTTGCGCGCCGTGTAGCTCGTGTCAGCCATGATAGGTTGTCCCATTCGACTGTGACTGGAAACGACTCGATTCGGCTTGCCTTACTTCTTTAGAATAGACACAGGCGCGATTTGGCGAAGGGTAAGTTTTCAGCTAACCGAACGACGACGACAGGCTTGCGTGGGCAGAGATGTTTCGGAACGCTTCACGTTCATCGCCAGGATGTGTGATCATGCAAATGCGCCACGCATGTAGCGGGATTCGTCGGCGTCATTGATGGTCCGCCGTCCACAGGCAAAGTCCATGCTCGCGCGAGCAGTTCAGCCGGACGGCGGCAGGGAGAAGAGGGATGGGCAACGACAAACCGTCGCCGCGGCGCGCGACATACGAGAAAGGGATCCGGATCGGCGAGTATGGATGGTTCGGCCGGTTGTCGGCCGTCGTCGTGAGCACAATCGTGCTGGTGGTGGCAGCGATGCTGTCGGTGGTACTGCTTGCCGTGCTGTTCGCGGTGGGCGCGATTGTTGTCGGTTATCTCTGGTGGAGGATCCGCGCGCTGCGGCGGCAGGCGCGCGAGTTCGGCGACGACGGCCGGACCGTCGACGTCGAGGTCATTCACAAGGACTCGCCCGGCGACGATATCGCGAAACGCTGACCTGTGATGCCCGCGCTAGCACGTCCAGCGTACGTCAACTGTAAACATTCGACTTCAGCCACGCCTACCTACTTCCGCGTGTTGGTCCAGCGTGCGTACGCAATGCTGGCCAATCCGCGTGCAAGCCTTGCATCTCTCGGGGCCGCCGTTCTTCAAAGGACACAGCGCGAGACTCCGCTTCTGCCATGTTCGCCAAGGTTAGGAGATTCTGCGATGAAGAATAAAACTATAGGAATGCTACTGATTTTAGGTGCGAGTGGAATGCGCTTACGCTATCAGGCGGCGGTTGCGGCGGCGAATGCACTCGTCAAACAAGCGCGTGGCGCAAGCAAGCGTGCAACACGCGCGACGACGCTGCGTATCATCGCCGCATTGTCGATGTCCACGGCGGCTCCCGGCGACTGACTGCGTGGATCATTGACGCGTATTGACTTGCGTCGGTGCCGTGTCTATAACAAAGCGAAAACCCAGACGAATTCGCAAAGGTCATTTTTCCAATCTCAAACGTAATGGAACGTCGTGCTGTCGACGCAGCAGGACGTCGCGACTTCTTTGTCCGTCGAAGCAGCACGGGGCTGGAAGGGGGTGTGAGATGGCCATCAATGTCTTGATCGTTATCGACGGCGAATTTCAGTATCAAAGCAATACGGTCGCGCCTGATTTCACGTTCGCAACGCTGGTGAGCACGCTTCAGGGCGCTGGCTTCCTGGTCACAAAGGCGAACCGCGAAGCCGACCCCAATGCCGACCATCAAAATTTCGTTTTCAGCGATCCCGGCATCGACCTTCTCGACTTCGACGTCATCTGGATGATCGGAGACGGGGGGTATAACGACGATCCACTCGTGCCAGAAGGCTCGAAAGGCCCTATCTCCGTGGCAGAACTGAACGCAATTGCCGCGTTCATGGAGCAGGGCGGTGGCGTCTTTGCGGTCGGCGATCACTACAGCCTGGGTTCGGATATGTGTGGCCAGATTCCACGCGTTCGGATCATGCGTTCCTGGTACGGCAAGAACGACCCGAGCAACCCCGCGGTACCGGCAAACGCGCCCTTTAATTACCCGGCCATCGGCGGACGCGCAGATACGACCGTCAGGAATCCGAACGCAAGCTATCCCCAGACGGACTCCATGGGCAATGCGACTGTCGATCCCTACGCCTACTTTGAGAATCAATCGGACGCGAAGCCACAAATCATAACAGCGACGTCGTCACCGGCTCATCCGATCCTGATGAACAACGGACAGGTTGTCACGTCCTATCCGGATCATATGCACGAGGGTAACGCTCTGGGCGCAGTGACCGGTTTCGACTATACGCAGTTGTCTCCTTACGGCGATACCTCTGCGCGGGAGTTTCGCCAGATCGGCTCCGCCCCGCCTGAGATGCCGACGGTCATTGCGACCGGCAACTCGACTGCGCAAGCCAGTTACGACGTCGGCAGCGGCGTTCCCGTTCCGCTCGATAAGACATTAGCCGTCAATGCGACGGTCAACACGCTCAGCGCATACGACGGGCGAGAGGTCGGAGTCGGACGGATCGTTACCGGCTCGACCTTTCATCATTATCTCGACATCAATCTAACCGGGGCTAGCAGCATCAATACGCCGCAGCTCGATCAAATGGTCGGTGGCGAAGCCGCAAAGGGCGAGGGCCTGCAAACCAATGCTGCGGCGTTCTCCGATATCCAGGCCGTTTACGTCAACATTACCAATTGGCTTGCGCGCCCGACACCGGCTATTGGTCTCATCCTCGAGCGCAGCACCTTCAGCCAGGACGAGGTTGGCGCGACGCCGAGCTTCCCGGCGGCCATTTTTGTGACAGTCGATGGCCTGAAACCCAATCAGTTTCCCGTCGGCGGCATCACGACTCTAACGCCTACGGCTTCGCAGCTCGCGCAGTGGGCGCCGGCGGTGACCGTCACGGGCGGCGCACCGATCGGCATCGTCGCGACCGCCGTTGCAAGCGACGATCCCACCCTGGCCGACCGTCTGCAGCGCTTCACGTTTACATACGCGGTGAACTTCACTGGCAACGCGTTTGGCTTTGCCGGCACGGTCGAGACCGTGCCGGTCGGCGCCTCGTTGACGACGAGTGCGGCGAGCGCGCCGCTTACCGACTCAGGGTGGCTCGAGCTTGTCAAAGGCGCGAATCCTTTCATGCTCGATCTCGCGGACGGCAACGCCACGTACTGGCTTAGTTCGGATATCAAAGTGTTTCACGTCGTTGCCGGAGAAAGCTTCCTGAATGCGTCCTTGCCCGTCAACGCCAGCCGTTCAGATGCGCTGACGTTCCTGCGAAGCGTCGTGGCCAACATCAACACCTCCCAGTTCTCGGCGCTGCCTTCTACCGAGGCAGGCTCCGTACTCAGCGTAGCGGCGGTGACCACGAGCAGTCCGCCGAAACCTGTCTACAACTTCGCGCTCGCGCGCGTGCGGCTGAGCAGCGCGGGCGCCGATGCCAATCCGGTTCAAATATTCTTCAGGACGTTCGTTTCTCAAACCACGGCTGCGCTGACCTATCAGCTCGACGCCAGCGGCAACCCGACCGGGGGATACCTCCAGACCTCGGGGGCAACGCCCATTGATCTTCCGGGCACGCAGGACGGCGGCACGCAATGGCTGTCGTTCCCGTACTTTTCGGCACTACGCGTAGAACCACCTGCCAGCCAGACCGACCCCGACAATTCAAAGGGGATTCAGGCCAGTGTCGGCTACCAATATTACGGAGCGCTGATCGATAACAATCTGACCGATCCCTACCTCAGCGCGACACCGGGATCGACGGGTCCGCTGGAGCCCTTGCCGTCGCTCGTGATGGGCGAGCATCAATGTGTCGTCACCGAGGTCATCTACGCCGGCGCACCGATTGTGAATGGCGCCACGCCCTCGAAGTCGGACAAGATTTCGCAACGCAATCTGGCGATCAGCACCGTCGCGAATCCGGGGCTTTCCGCCTCTCGTGTCGCCATGCATACGTTCGAAATCGAGGCGACGCCGAACGCGATATCGTCCGCTTTCCCGCCCGATGAGTTGCTCCTCGCGTGGTCGCGGACGATCCCGGACGGCACCTTGCTCAACCTCCATATACCGAGCTGGAATGCTCAGGATGTGATCGATCTGGCGGATCGCTTCTACGCGCGACACGAAATCCGTGCGATCGATGCGCATACCATCCGGATACCCGCCGGCGGCGATCGCTATGTGCCGATCCCGAAGAGCCTGAGTCGCCAGACCGGCGTCCTTTCGGTCCAACTGCCGCTCGGGATACGCAAGGGGCAGCGGTTCGACCTGTCGGTTCAGCAGATCACCAACCGTGAGCGCGAGACGGAGGTGCCCGCGCCGCGGGGCGAAAAGATCACACTGGAAGAGGCGCAGCGACTGCTCGCGGGTAAGGACTCCAAGGCATCAAAAGGCACGAAGAAAGGCCACGCGGCTGAGAGCGTGCCGCGTGGCGTTTTCAGCCTCGAAGATGGCCGAACGCTGGTGACCGACCTTTCCGTGTTCGATTCGGCGGGCGACCACGCCATTGTCCTTACGCAGCCGGACCCGAAGCAGGTGGCGGCGGCGCGCGAGGAGGCGGGGCAGTGGCGGGAGCCCATTGGCGCGTTTCAGATCGGCATTCCCGTTTCGACGCAGGAGGATATGCTGCTCTACCAGCTGCAGCTATTGTCGATCATGAGCTGGCGTGTCGAGCATCTCGATCCGAACAGTCCCTGGTATCCCACCATGATTTACTATCTCGCACTCCTGATTGAAAAGGTCTGGGCGCTCGGCGGCAATCCCTATACCGTGCCGCCCACGCCCGATGGCAATATTCCCGTGCTCCACGGCGGCGGACATGAATGCCACGACGAATCGGCGCGCGAAGTCGTCATCGTGAACATTTTCCCGCGGGGCAAAGAGCACAAGTAGCCGTCGATGCCGGCGCTCATCCCTCAATAACGTCTTGACACGTGCGCGCGGGGAGCGGCGCGAGGTGGCGAGCCACGTGGTGAGCGCGGGCGCGGCATGAGCGCCGATTTCTACTGCACCGTGATGGTGGCCTTCATATACGGGTGGATGCCGCAGAACACCTTGTAAACCCCCGGCTTGTCGAACTTGAACTGGTACGTGTCGTCCTGGTCGAGCGCGGCGGAATGGAATATACCCGCATCGTTGACGACGGTATGCGGTTCGCCGTCCATATTTTTCCAGGTCACCGTGGTGCCCGCCTTCACCGTGAGAGACATCGGCGAAAACATGAAATTCTTGATGATGATCTGATTGGGCTCCTGTGCCTGCGCGGCAGGCAAACCAATGGACGCCCCTGCCATGAGCATCCCGATCCCGTAGAAGAGGCTGAACGCGCGACGATAGTGCATGAAGAGCATGGCTCGGATCCTTGTTGAATGAGCGAGACGCAAGGTCAGGCGAGGGACGTGTCGGAAAGCGTCGCCGCGAGGGGATGGCGCGTGATTCGGATACTGGTTACGCCAAGCATCTTCGGTAGCTGATCGCTTGCCACCTTGAGCGGTCCAGGTCCGGGGCCATCGCCGGCCGTCGGTTGCGGATAGGCGGTCGAGCGTGCCGTGTGGAACGTGATATTGCCCTCCACCTTGGAAACGATTTGATGAATATGGCCATTGAGCACGGTCACCGAGCCGAAGCGCCTTAGATAATCCATTGCCTGGCCCGCATCGCCGGTACCCCAGCCCCATGGTTCGTAAATCGTCCACATCGGCATGTGCGTAAACACGACGATCGGCGTGCTCGACGTGCGGCCCTTCAGATCGTTTTCCAGCCAGGCGAGTTGGTCCTCGCCCAGGTTTCCCAGCCCGTTTGGCTTGAAATGCATGACGTTGACGAGCGCGATGAAATGCACGCCATTGTGGTCGAAGCTGTAATAGCCCCGATTGTCCGATGCCTTGCCGAAACGCTTGAAGTATTCGCCTTGTGGTCCATCTGTCACATCGTGTTCGCCGGGCGTGGTGTGCAACTCCGTAATGTCGAGACCTGACAGCAATTGCGCCGCCAGATCGAATTCTTCAGGTTTGGAGAGATGGGTGATATCGCCCGTGTGGATCGCCAGGGCGGGTTTGACTGGCATCGCGTTGACATAGTCAATGGTCTGTTTGAGCGTGCCCGCGACATCGGGATTGGCTTCCTTGTTGAAGCCGATATGCGAGTCGCTGATCTGCAGAAAGAGCGGAATGCCGGCGTTTTCTTTGGTGCTCGCTGCCAGCGCCAGCTCCACGGGCGTGAGGACGCCTCCGGCCAGAACGAACACGGTGCCCGCGCCACCGAAGGCGAGGCATTTCAGGGCGCTGCGGCGTGACGGTTGGGAAGGAAGATCTGACGACATGATGTCCTCTCGACTGGGTTCAGGAAGTCGACCGCCGGTGCAATATGGAGCGCCTCCAGGGCGGGCTTCAGGTGCAATACCGCGAGAGCCGCCGTTTTATTCCCGATTTTTTCCCGGTAGCCGGGCGCGGGAATAACCGGCGTGGGTTCGCGGTATTGCAGGCGTGGCACACGAAATGGCGGAAACAAAAAATGAACATCGTCGGCATAACCCGTCGCCGCGCCAGCGAAGCGAGAAACAACGTTCAATTCTTTTTGCGCCGGCTTCAACTCACGTCGGGCCTCGTGATGCTGACGTATCTCTTTCTGCATCTGGTCAATCACGCGCTCGGGATCTGGTCGCTCGAGCTCGCCGGACGCGGTCTCGTGCTCGCGCTGCGGCTTTGGCGCAGCACGCCTGGAACGATCGCGCTGTATGGCGCCGCATCGGTGCATTTCGTGTTGGCGTTGCGCACGATATACGGGCGGCGCCACTGGGCGCTCCCGCCCGCGGAATGGATCCGCCTGTGGGCAGGGCTCAGCCTGCCGCTCCTGCTGATCCGCCATGCCGTGACGACCCGGCTTGCGTCCTCGCTCTATGGCTTCGAACCCAACTACGAGCGGGTCATTGTCGTGCTGCTCACGAGCGGCACGCAGGGACTGCAACTCGCGCTGCTAGCGCCTGGCTGGATACACGGATGCCTCGGGCTGTGGTTCCGGTTGCGCCACTATGCGTGGGCGCGTCGGATGCGGCTGGCGCTGCTGATCCTTGTCGTCCAGTTGCCGCTGCTTTCCGCAGCGGGCTTCATCCGCATGACGCGAGCCGTCGAGGGGGCGAGTCACCTGCTTCCGCCTGTCGATGCCGCGCTCGTCGTCCATCAATCCGCCCTCAACGGCGCTCGTCACAGTCTCGTCACGCTCTACCTCGCCCTGATTGCCAGCACGCTGATCCTCGGCCAGTTGCGCAACGCGCTGGAGCGCCGGAGGCAGCGGAGATATTCGGTGAGCGCCCGTTTGCCGGCCCGCAGTCCGTCGCGCGAGCAGGATGTCCAGGAATGACTTTCGATGGCGAGTTTGTTCCGATATGAAGTCGAAATCTTTATATTCAGCGCACGCGGACAAGGGCGAATATACGAGTTCCAGACGTTGTCGAAAGCGGGGGACGTTTCGCCAGCGAGTCGCGAGCATCCGGGAGGAGACATGACCGCAGTTTGTGCAATCCACAGGGATTTGCATTCCGAGACGTTGAGTTCGGTCGCTGCGCGATTTAAAGGCAGGACGGTGCGCCTGTGTTCAGGCGGGCCGTTAATGACAGTGAACCAGGTCGTGCCTACGGCGTTCGGTCCGCAGCTGTCCTGCGCATGGTTCGAGTCGCCCGAGTCGACGAAGCTGGTGCGGGCCGTGTTCAGTACCGATGCGGTTCAGTTCGCTTCAGCGTAGCCGGAAACTCAGACGCTGTAATCCGCATTGCGCATCAATTGGCGCGACACCTCATCGCCCGCGCCTTGCGCATCGAATTGCTCGCGGAGCTTCGCGTCTGCCTTGCGGGTCACGCCGCGGTGCATGGCCACGATGATCGCGAAGAAAGCGATTGGAAAGATTGGTAAGGTAAGTATCATGTTGCTCCGGGCTGATCAGATCAGACCGCCTATCTGTCTGCCTGCGTTACCCCGAGGAGGCCCATAGCCGGGGCCTGACCGGGCACAACGGCGTCCACCGCCAGCGGCCATTACGTTCACGATTTATCATTCGTGGCGTGAGATGCCAAAATACTCGCATAACCCGTAACGAGGCGGTGACCCACCGACCGCGCGGAATGATCCGCCCCTCTTTGCCGGGCCACGCACCCGCATATCGAAGACGGCCGGATACCCTTGAGAGTAGAACGCTGAATCCCATTTACCAGTCGTGAACCCGCGTATTCGTCCCCCCTTGCCGCCTGAATGGCCCTTTCCGCCGCATCGCGACGTTTCTGGCCGCGCCTTCGGCGATCTCGTCGCGCTTCAATATCGCGGCGCTGGCGTGTGGCTCTGGCGGTGCCGGTGCGGCGCCCACGTCACGGCCGCGCTGGATGCGGTGGAGGGCGGCCAGACGCGGGATTGCGGCTGCCGTGAGCAGCGTCGCGTGTGGCGGTCCCGGCCGGGCTCGCCTGCGCTGAAGGGCGGCGAGGTCTTCGGCCAGCTCACGACGGATCGCTATGCCGGCGATGGCATGTGGGTTTGCCGGTGCGATTGCGGCAATGAGGCGACCGTGAGTGCCGGGCGCTTGCGACTGGGCCAGGCGCGTTCGTGTGGCCGTTGTCTGGGCGCTTTAACGGGCTGAGAGATGCGCACGCGTCATGACTTTACTGGAACCCCATAAGCGCTGACGATGCGCGCGTCCTGCTCGGCAGCCGAAAACAACTCCCATTCGAGACCGTTCACATCGACACTGCTCGAATAGCCTGTTACCGCGTCGTCTTCGAATCCGACATGGCGCAACATTCCCGCTTGCGCCGGCTTTTCGTTGATCGAAAAGTTAAGGAGGTCGGTGCGCCACATCGCGTACTGGCCCGGCACGACGGCTGACGGTGGCTGTCCGAGCCGCTGGCTATAGTCCGCGATCGAGGCGTCGAGGTTCGAAACGGCCAGTGCGATATGAAAGCGCTTCATGATGGGCTCCGTGACTGTTCGGCACATCGTAAGCCGGGCGCAGCGGCACAACCAGTTCAGCGGCCATTCTGGTATGCGGACTACTCGTCATTCCTTCGCTCTGTGTGACACCGCTTCACCCTCGCTTTCCCGCTCCAGAAAAGCCGCCACCGCCGACGCCTCCATCGGGCGGGAACAGTAGTAGCCCTGAATGAGCGTTGCCCCGAGCGCCGTGACCGTTTGGAGTTCGGCCGCCGTTTCCACACCTTCGACTATGCAGTCGAGCGACATCTGCCGACTGAGATTGAGCAGCGTGCGAACCACGGTGAAGGCCGTCGTGCGCGCCTTGAGACCGCTCACGAACATCCTGTCGATTTTCAGACGCGTGAGCGGAAGTTTGCACAGGTAAGAGAGGCTCGAATAGCCAGTGCCGAAATCGTCGACCGACAAACCGCAGCCCAGCGCGCGGAGCACTTTGGCCGCTTTCTGGACCTGGTCGAAGTCCTTGGCCATCGCGGTTTCGGTGATCTCGAAGTCAAGCCGGGCCGGGTCGATGCCGCTGCCGAGAATGCACTGCGCCAACTCTTTCACCGCGGACTCACTGGCGAAATCATGTGCGGAGAGGTTGAAGGACAAGCCGATATGCGCTGGCCATTGCTTCGCGCAGGCGAGGGCCTTGGTAAACAGCGCGAGGGTCAAGCCGTTGATGACCCCGTTGCGCTCCGCCGCAGGAATGAATTCACCGGGCGGGACTGTGCCAAGCAACGCGCTTCGCCAGCGCGCCAGGGCTTCGAAACCGACGGTGCGCTGGCGGTCGAGCGAGTAGATCGGCTGGAAGGCGAGGTAAAGCTCGCTCGCGAGATCGGGGGCGCGTAGCGCCTGGGCAATCTGCGACTCGCGAATGATTGCGTTGCGGTGCGTCTCCGAAAAGATGGTCACCGAGCCGCGCGAGCGGCGCTTGCCTTCGTAAAGCGCATAGTCCGCTGTTTCGAACAAATCCGCCTTGTTTCGTGAAATGTGCGGATAGGTGGAGAAGCCGATCGTCGCCCCGAGCCGAACGGAAATCTCGCCGACAAGTACGGGGCAATGAAAAACATCGCAGATAGTGCGGCCGAGTTGCGAGAGGCCGGCGTCCGTGCAGTCGTCCGTGACAATGACGCCGAATTCGTCACCGCCCAGCCTTGCAAGGGTGATCGTGCCGCGCGCCGCGCTGGCGAAGCGCGACGCGACTTCGGCGAGCACGTGGTCGCCCAGGGAGTGGCCGTGAATGTCGTTGACGGACTTGAAACCGTCGAGATCGACGAGGCCCACTGCGAGCCGGCCGCCCGATGCCATGGCGGCATCGAAATGCTTGTCGAGCGAAGCGAAAAAGGCTCGCCGGTTGGGGAGATTCGTGAGACTGTCGATATTCGCGAGGCGTTTGTTTTCGCCTTGCGTTGCCACGAGATCCGAGAAGTTCTTGAATTGCGTGAATGCAACGACCAGCATCGCCAGCGAAACCAGTGATGTATCGATTGCGATCGCCTGGAATACACCATTTCCCGAACTCAGGAACGTAACGACGAGTGCGCCGTTGACAATGGCGGTGACGGTGAAAGCTGCCTTGACGACGTTCATCAGGCAGCAGATGACGCCGATGACCGTGATGGCCATGTAAAAGGCGACATGAAGCTTGAATGCCGCGCCGCCATGAGACAACAGGGACAGCGACCATACCGTGAACGAGATGGAGAAGACCCAGGCGAGCCTGCCGGAATTGCGCAGGATCGTCACCGCATCTTCCGCACTGACACGGATCCTGGAGAGCCGCAACCAGGAGAGGACGCGAACGATGCAAAATCCCGTGAGCAGGAGCGGACAGATGATTCCCTGCCAGGCGGGAATCTCGTTCTCGTGGGGGAGCACCATGCCCCACGTGTTGACGACCAGCAGCCCATACATCATGGGAAGCTGATAGATCATCACGCGCAGCTGGGCCAGCTTCAGTGCCGCGCTGTTTCCGGCCATGAAAGTGCGCCGAATCGTTCCCCAATACTGGGCCAGAACGTTGAACATTGTCTTGCGAGTCGATGCCGTCCCGTTGCGACTGCCGGGAACGAAATGTAATTCCTCCGTTTACGACCGCTCGCATTATTTCTGGAGGAAACGCGCGTGCTTTTCATCGTCGTCATCGCGGTCCCCAGTTTTTCATCAGGCTTTCAACGTGCCTGCCTGCGTTCGCGTCTTTCGCTTCTTCAACGCGCAAACGTTTGGCGTCCTCAGTTAGAGGGGCGAAATCTCGGTGATGGGGATTCGTGTCTATCCAGTGGTTGCATTTGCGTCCTGCCTGCTCATTGCGCCGGCCTAAAGTTCGCGTAGCCGTTGCCGAAATACCGGCCATGGCGCGCAAACATTCTGACTATCCCGACAAACCTCCCATCTGGGCAGAGGCGCGCGCGCTCGAGGCGAGCATTCGCGCCATCCGCCGTGCGCAAGGCAAGAAGAACCCGGAGGACTTCCCGGCGGGGAGCCCCGAGTGCACGGCTGCCATGGATGCGTTCGTGCGCGACGTCTGCCGCGCCCTCGAGATCGATATCGATATGCTCGGCAAGGACTCCGGCGGCTTTTAAGGCTCGCCATACCCGTTGGCCGGCGCCGGGCGGCCGTTCGTAGCCTCCACATGCGGGAACGCGGTATGCGCGCCTCGGAACAACCGTTGACGAGTTCACGAGGTTGCGTGTGAAAACGACACTTACGCTCGCGTTGTCGTCATGTCTCGGCGTGGCGTTGCTCACGACCCAGCCAGCACATGGCGCCGAACCCACCCCC
>NZ_JAMBPR010000001.1 GCF_024206475.1 Paraburkholderia sp. CNPSo 3274 | reverse complement strand
TGCGCGTTTCGATACCACGTCGTTGATCTGTGGCGGCGGGCGCTCCGGCGCCGCAGTCAAAAGGATCACATGACGTGGCAGCGAGTCGAGCGGATCGCAGATGCCTGGCTCCCGCAACCTCGAATCCTTCACCCGTGGCCCGACCGGCGATTTGCCGTCAAACACCCGAGGTAGGAGCCCGGTGCCCGAATTGGGCACGCCGGGATCTGTGCGGGGGGTGCTCAGTAATGGGCATCCCTACCGCAATCCTGGGCCAGACCTTGCCGAGGGCGGGAGGCTCAGACCGGACCCTCTCCAGCCCTCAGGGCGCGCGGCATTTCCGATCGTGTTTTCTGAAATTGTTTCGTGAAATTGATACTTAATTAGCGGAACAAACCATTCTGGGTATTCCACCCTTCCCTTATATAATCGTTTTCAGCGCATCGATTGCCGACCGATCCAGCGACGCGCAATTCTCGTCGTCCTGGCTTTCGCAGGCGGATGTTGTGGAGCGCATCAACCAGACTTTGAAGCCGCCCTCGCAATGACCATCGCCAATTGTCAGATCGTTGACCACGTTTGCAGAACGGCAGGCTCGGACCTCTACCGCGCCCGCCACCTGGAAGACGCGATGCCGCTGCTGGTTAAACTGCTCCCTTCAGAGCCAGCGGACGCAGCCCAGCTTGCCCGTTTCAGGCGTGAATACACTTTGCTTGAGTCATTGAATGTAGAGGGAATAGCCAGGCCGCGCGCGCTGGTCGAAGGTGGTGGTTACCTCGCTGCGCTACTGGAAGATTTCGAAGGAGAGTCCCTGGAGTCCGTGCTCGCCCGTTCACGCATCGATTTTGTGACTTGCCTTCAAATTGCCTGCAACCTGGCTGACGCACTGGCGGGGATCGAAGCCGCCCGGGTCATTCATCGAAATATCCAGCCTGCGAATATCCTGGTCGTGCCAGCCACGGGCGCAGCGCTTCTGGTCGACGTCAGCAACGCGACCACACATGAAGTGGAGACCATTTCGTCCGACGAAGTGGGTGCAAATCCGGCGGATTGGGCCTATGTGTCCCCTGAGCAAACGGGCCGCCTGAATCGCCCGATCGACTATCGAAGCGATCTTTACTCGCTGGGTATTCTGCTGTATCGCCTGCTGACGGGCCAGCTTCCGTTTCAGGCAAATGATCCTCTGGAATGGACGCATTGCCATATTGCTCGCATGCCTGTTCCGCCAACGGAAATCACACCCACGATTCCGCCACCGGTGTCGGACATCGTGATGAGACTGCTGGCCAAGCTGCCGGAAGATCGCTATCAGAGCATGCGCGGACTGCGAGCCGATCTCGATCAGAGCCTCCTGCAGTGGCGGACATCTGCTCGTGTCGAGCCATTCGCGCTCGGCGCGAAAGACATACCCGAGCGTTTTCGGATTCCGAAAAGATTGTATGGACGCGACAGCGAAGCGGCGGCGCTTCTTGCCAGCTTCGAACAGGTGATGGAAACTGGCCGGGCTTCGCTGGCAACCGTCGCAGGATATTCGGGCATCGGCAAGTCGGCGCTAGTCGATGCGTTGCGCAAGCCGATCGTTGAGAAGCACGGCTACTTTGTCTCCGGAAAATTCGATCAGTTCCAGCGAAACATTCCCTACGCCACCATCGTGCAGGCGTTCCGCGAACTGGTGCAACAACTGCTCGCCGAAAACGAGGCACGGATCGGCGAATGGAGGCAACAGGTGCAGGCGGCGGTCGGCGCCAATGGCCAGCTCATTGTCGACGTGCTGCCCATGGTCGAATTTCTCATTGGCAAGCAGCCGCCGGTACCGTCACTGCCGCCTGCCGAAGCGCAAAATCGCTTTCGCATGGTGCTTCGGCAATTCATCTCTGTATTCGCCAGGCATTCGCATCCGCTCGTACTGTTCCTGGACGACCTGCAGTGGATCGATGCTGCCAGCCTCGCGCTTGTCGAGCATCTGATCGTCCACCCCGACATACGCAGCCTGCTGCTGATCGGTGCCTACCGCGACAACGAAGTCGGCACGAGTCATCCACTGATGAAGAGCCTCGACTCGCTCCGGACAGCGGGCGCACTGGGGACTGAGATTAAACTTGGGCCGTTGCCGGTTGTTCACCTGAACCGCCTGGTGGCTGACACGTTTCACGCAGAACCCGCGCTGTGCGAGCCGGTCACTCGCCTGGTTCATGAGCGCACGAAAGGCAATCCATTTTTCTTTACCCAATTTCTGGATGCGCTCAACAGGGAGGGACTACTGCGGCATGACGCGCAATACAACAAGTGGCACGGCAATCTCGATCAGATCAAGGCAAGAGACCTTTCGGACGACGTCGTCGTCCTGATGGTAGAAAAGTTGCGGCAACTGCCGGTGCCGACGCAGGAAGCGCTGCAACTGGCCGCCTGCCTTGGCAACAGGTTCGATTTGCGCCATTTGGCGGTCATCAACAGGGAGTCAGAGAGCGAAGCCGGGCAGCGCCTCGCGGCAGCAACGAGTGCGAATCTGATCATGTGCGCGAGGAGCGGTGCCAAGTTTCTGCACGACCGGATCCAGCAGGCGGCATATTCGCTCGTCACTGAAGGTCAACGTGCCGAAATCCATCTCCGCATTGGTCGCGCGCTTCTGACGAACATGACGGCGGACGAACTGGATGAGCATTTGTTCGATATTGCAGGCCAGTTCAATCGCGGTGCCGCACAGTTGATCGACGATGACGAGAAAACCGAGGCGGCTACGATCAATCTGCGGGCTGGGCGAAAATCAAAGGCCTCGGCCGCCTATGTTTCCGCATGCGTGTATCTCTCAACCGGCATGGCGCTGCTCGACGAAGGGCGCTGGCACGACAATTACGACCTGATGTTCGACCTGTGGCTCGAACGAGCGGAGTGCGAATTCCTGTGCGGCCAGTTCGATATATCCGAACAACTCATCAAGCAATTGTTGGTGCGCGGGGCATCAAGAGTTGATCTGGCGGCCGTCTATCACCTCAAGATCCAGCTGCACGTCGTAAAGTCGGAGAACCCGCAGGCTGTCGACAGCGGACTCGAATGTTTGCGCCTGTTCGGTGTCGACATCCCCGCCCACCCTGATTGGGCACAGGTGCAGGCCGAGTATGAAGCCGTCTGGCGTAATCTTGATGGGCGGACCATCGAGAGCCTGATTGATCTTCCACTGATGACCGATCCGGAGCGGCAAGCCGCGATCCGCATTCTTTCGGTCATTTTCGATGCAGCCTACTTTACTGACCTCAATCTCTTTTGCCTGCACCTGTGCCGCATTGTCGCGATCAGCATTCAGCACGGAATGAGCGGGGCTTGCGCGCAAGCGTATGCCTGGTTTGGGCAAATTCTCGGGGCAGTCTTTCATCGCTACAGGGAAGGCTATCAATTCACGAGGCTTGCATGCGACCTCGTCGAGACGCATGCGTTTCTGGCCGACCGCCCCGTCGTCTACTACGCAATGGGAAACGTCGCCTTCTGGACACAACCTGTCTCGAGCGGAATCGAATTTCATCGGCTGGCTTTTCGCGCTGCGACCGAGGTGGGCTCGCTCGCTACGGCCTGCTACAGCATGATCCAACCCGGGACCGACCTGCTCCTGAGGAACGATCCACTCGACACCGTGTGGCGCGAGACGGAGAAGTCGCTGGAGTTCATCCGCAAAGCAGGGTACGCGGACGTTGTGGACATGATCGTCAGCCAGCAACGCTTCATTGCGGCCATGCAGGGACGGACGAACACCCTGTCAACCTTCAGCGATGCGCAATTCGAGGAGGCGGGGTTTGAGGCGCGACTGACACCGGATCGCAACGCCACAATGATCTGCTGGTACTGGCTCCTCAAACTGAAAGCGAAATTTCTGTCTGGAGACTATGCCGAGGCGATGGCGGCGTCCGATAAAACCAGGGCAATGCTGTGGGCAACGGCGAGCCGTATCGAATCGCTCGACTACCAGTACTATGCTGCGCTGACCCTTACTGCGCTCTATGAAGATGCGCCCGCCGACCAGCAGCCCGCGTGGCGCGAATCCCTCAAGGCACACGAGGAACAATTGCGCGAGTGGGCCGATATCTACCCGCCGACCTTCCTCGACAAGCAGGCGCTCGTGTCGGCCGAAATCGCCCGCATCGAGGGGCGGACTCTCGACGCAATGGGGTTGTTCGAACGTGCCATTCAAGCAGCGCGCGAGAATCGCTTCGTGCAGAACGAAGGCCTCGCCAACGAGCTTGCCGGTCGCTTTTACCTGCGCCTTGGGCTTGAGACAAACGGGTACGCGCACTTGCGCGCAGCGCGTACCTGCTTCGCCGTTTGGGGAGCCTACGGCAAAGTGGCCCAGCTCGAAGAGCGTTATCCCCGTCTGGCAGAACCTGAAGGCAACCAGCCAGCCACAGCAACGAGTTCGTATGTCCGGCAGCTGGACGCGACCACCGTCGTTAAAGCGTCTCAGGCGCTGACCGGTGAAATCGAGTTGCCCAGGCTGATTACACGTCTCATGACCATTGCGCTGCAAACTGCCGGTGCTGACCGGGGCCTGCTCATCGTGCCGCAGGCCGATGAATATCGGGTCGAGGCGGAGGCACGCGTCGTCGGCAACGAGATCGTACTACCTCAGAGGCCGAGCGCCGACCTGGCGGCACCTCGCTCCCTTCTGCGGTATGTGATGCACACACGCGAGAGCATGATCATCGATGACGCTGCCATGCCGAATATTTTCTCTGAGGATGACTATGTAGTTCGCAGAGCACCCCGTTCGATCTTCTGCTTGCCGCTTGTCAGACAGGGTACGTTGGGTGGCCTGCTCTACCTTGAAAACACGGTGACCTCACACGTCTTTACTGCTGACCGCACTGCGCTCCTCGAATTGTTGGCGTCGCAAGCCGCCATTGCGCTCGAGAACACCCGTCTTTATCGCGACCTCCAGGAACGGGAAGCAAAGGTCCGGCGTCTGGTTGACGCCAACATTGTCGGAATCTTCATGTGGAGTCTCGAAGGTGAGTCGCCCGAAGACACTGACGCAGTTTACTATGAGGCCAATGACGCATTTGTGCGTATGGTGGGATATGACCGTGACGATTTCGCATCCGGTCGCGTACGTCGTTCGACCCTCACGCCACCGGAATGGCGCGAGCGCACGGGACAAGCGCAAGCCGAACTGCTGAAGGGCGGAACGATGCAGCCCTACGAGAAAGAATACCTTCGCAAGGATGGCACTCGCGTACCCGTGCTGGTGGGTGCGGCCGCCTTCGAAGGCATGAAACAGGGTGTCTCGTTCATACTCGATCTGACCGAGCGCAAGCGGGCGGAGGCCGAAATGCAGGCGGGCGAGCGCCGCTACCGTGAGGCGCAGAACGCGCTGGAGCACGCGAACCGCGTGTCGACAATAGGGCAGTTGGTGGCGTCGATTACTCACGAAATCAGGCAACCGCTTGCGGCGAGTGCCATGAACGCACAGGCAGGGCTACGCTGGCTGAGTTTCCAGCCGCCGCAACTCGAGGAAGCCCGGCAGACCTTTGATCTGGTCATCAAGGACGCTACGCGCGCGCGCGAGGTTGCCAACCGGATTCGTAGCCTCGTCAAGAATGCCCCGCCACGTAAGGAGCTGCTACAGATCAACGAGGCGATTGCTGAGGTTATCGCACTCACGCGGGTCGAGGCCGAGAAAAACAACGTGTCGGTGCGCACAGAGTTAGCCGGGGACCTGCCGATGGTTGAAGGCGACCGCATCCAGCTCCAACAGGTGATGCTGAACCTGGTGCTCAACGCCATTGAGGCGATGAGCGCGATCGGGGAGGGGGCGCGAGAGTTGATCGTCAGCAGCGGCAACCACGACTCGGGAGATGTGCTCGTTTCCGTGGGCGATTCGGGGCCGGGCTTCGCCGCCGAAAATTCCGAGCGCCTCTTCGAGCCGTTCTATACAACGAAGGCTGAAGGAATGGGAATGGGACTGTCGATCTGCCGATCCATTGTGGACGCACATGGTGGGCGCCTGTGGGTCACAGCGAACGTGCCCCGTGGTGCGGTGTTTCAGTTCACCGTGCCGGGCTCTCGCCTTGCCGAACAGCGCATCGCTGACGCAACCAAATCGGATTGACGACGAATTCTCGCCGTGACTGTCCGGTGTCGCGACCCGTGACCTGGTTCGTACCTGAATGTTTGCTCGAACGGCCGAGAACGCGATGAGTATGATCGTCGGCGTAGGTCCGTTGCCTGTGAGGCGTGGCTCGACTTCGGGCAATCGTCGGCGACGCCGATGACGAGCACCACGGCGTTCGGCGCGCGTATACCTCGCCGGGCACGGGCTGGCAGATTCATAATACGTTCACCGCCGAACTCTCGCCGACGGATTTCGTCACGGACCACATCGCACTCGATCTGGCGAGCGGCATACCGCCCGGCAGCCATGTCGAGAGCTCCTTGAGTCCGTCCTGGAATCCAGCGTTCAATGCGGGCGCCTCGTACACCTTCAGCAAGAACTGGTACGCCACGGCGTCGGTGACGTATTTGCCGCTCAAGACGAATGCGACTGTGACAGCCTATGCCGCCAATGGACAGCCTGCCCTCACGAACAAGACGCGAATCACCGTGAACCCCTGGATTGCGTTTGTGGGGGTTGGATACCGTTTCTGACCAGACTGAATGCGCGACACGTCCGGCCTGGCGTTCACGCCCCTTCCGTCGATGCGGATAAGCGGCTAACACCATCGTGCAATTGAGTCGCGCACCGCTTTGCTCTTAAGCTTCTTTTGTTGATCGAGCCGGCGCGCCGATTGTTCAAGGAAAAGATGCCCGTGAAAGTCTCTCATTTGCCTCGATGCGTCGCCTTCGGCGCAGCCTTCGTCTCGAACGTGATTTACGCACAGGAGATCGGTGCCAGCCTCGATTGCCATCTCGGTCCCCATACGTTCATCGAGCAACTGGTCAATGAAAAGGAGATCGATCCGGTACCCATGAAAGTGTCGGCCAACTCGGTCAACGCGTACCGACTGAGACCGAATCAGAACTTGACGGCACTCGGATTCAAGGTGCGGGCTGTGTTTGGCTTCTCCCCGAACGATGGCATGTTCACCCAGAAAATTAGCGAAGGTGAAACGCCCCATCGGGTCTATGGGGTCGTCGTAATGGCAGGGAAGGAAGAGGTTAGCGAACGTATTCGCGAAACGGGAAGCCCGGCGACAGTAAGGGAAGTCATGCCGCTCGTCATGACGGCGGTCGTTTGTGACAAGTAGCCTTCCCCCGGCCACCTCATACCCCGTGAACCATTCCGGCCAGCCGGTCAGAATGGCGGGTGACACTCGAAGGTCAACTCCGTTCCCTGTTGTTCCAGTTCACGCCCGCTGCGTATGAAATCTAACCGGGTGCCGACGTGCATGCCGCGTTGGGCGCAGTAGTCACTGGCGCTGCTGACGGCCTTTCGATATGCGCTGGCCCACGACAGCCGAGCGCCTCGCGTACTGGCGGTGACGGTAAACACATTCGGCTTGTCGGTAGCGGTGACACCCGATGCACTCGTGCAGGCCGCCAGTGTTAGTACACAGAGTACACAGGCGGCCCGCGACGAGCATATGAGCGGATTTTGCAACCCGCTCCGGGCGATAGCCAAGAGCTCAAGGCTGCTCACAGCGACCGCTCGGATGCAACGGTCGCAGACGGTGCATCGGCAACGGTGGCGCTGCGCTGCGCGAGAAGCTTGATAATAAAGTCCGAGGCCATTAACAAAGCGCCCACGGCGAACACGATGTCACCTGGCATGCGCATCCACTGCCAGAACGTGGTGGTGCTGTAGAACTCGAGGCTTCGCGCATACGCATAGCCGTGCGTGTAAACCGCTAGCAGTTGCGGCCAGCCAACCGGGTAGAAGTTCATCGCGATCCACATCACGAGGCCGGTGTTGTAGAGCCAGAATGCCCACACGCCGCAGCGGTCGCTCCACGCGCGATGGCCGTTCAAATAGCGCAGGACCATGTAGATCAGACCGATGGCGAGCAGCCCGAAGGCGCCGAACATCGACGTATGCGCGTGGTTCAACGTGAGGAAGGTGCCATGCTCGTAATAGTTGGCCAGCGGCGCATTGAGCGTGCCGCCGCCGAAGACCCCGGCGCCCACGAAGTTCCAGAATGCAGAGCCGAGAATGTAGAGATAGGCGAGTCGATACGGGAAATCCTTTTCGTGCTGGATGTGACGCTGCTGCTCGATGGCTTCCAGCACCAGCAGGAACAGCGGCAAGACCTCGAGGAACGAGAACATGCTGCCAAAGCTTACCCAGAGGCTCGGTTCGCCCGCCCAGTACAAATGATGGCCAGTGCCGAGCACACCGCCGACCATAATGAGGATCCATTCGAACAGCACTGCGCGCTCAACCATCTGCCGGGACACCAGTTCCAGCGCCATGAGGAAGTAGCCGGTCACCGCTGCTGCGAACAACTCGAAGGCAAGCTCCATCCAGAGGTGCACGACCCACCAGCGCCAGAAGTCGGTGATCGAGAACGACGGGTTGGGTGAGCCGAACGGAATCATCCCGAATACATAGAGCACCGTGACGCTCAGCGTGGCGCCCCAGAGAAGATGCTCGATGCGGAAAAGGCCGTAGAGCGATCCGCCGCTTTGCTTGAACAGCGTCTTGAGCGTGGGCCAGAATGCACGCAGCAATGCCAGACACCAGACGGCGAGGCCAACAAAGAAGAGAACTTGCCAGAAGCGGCCCAACTCCAGATAAGACAGTCCCTGGTTGCCGAACCAGAACCAGTGTGCCCGGATGATGCCCATCACACCGAGGTAATCGCCGATCAGCGCCCCCGCCACGATCACAACCAGTACCCAGAAGATGAGGTTGACCAAGCCCCGCTGCCCAGCCGGTTCGCGCTTGCCGATCAAAGGCGCGAGGAAGAGACCTCCGGCGATCCAGCTAACGCCGATCCACACGATCGGCGCCTGCAGATGCACGCTGCGCAAGGCGGCAAACGGCAGCCATTTGTCCACCTCGATGCCGTAAAAACTGGTGCGATCGGTGTAGTAGTGCGCCATGATCGAACCCGCGAGGATCTGTACCAGCAGGACACCGGCCACCAGCAGAAAATACTTCCAAAGCGCACGCTGGCTGGGCGTGGGTTCTTTGAAGCCTCGCAGCACCGGTTCGAAGGTTTCGGTCCCGGCCTTGGGCTCGATCCAGAGGCGGAAAACCATCAGGATCGCGCCGATCGCGAAAAATATCATCGTGAACGAAATCCAGGTCCACTGGAACGTGGCAGCAGTAGGCGAGTTGCCGACCAGGGGCTCGGGCGGCCAGTTGACGGTCCATGAGTAGTCCTTGCCGGGGCGGCGCGCGACGGTCGTAAGCGACGAATACAGGATGAAGCTCGCGGTTTGCATGGCGGCGGATGCGTCTAGCGAACGTGCTCCTGTATATCCTTGTGCAAAGTTGTCGCTGAGCAGCGCTGCGCTGATGCGTGGTCGCAGCGCCTGAATCGCCTGAGCCACGCTGTCAGGAAGCACAACCTCCTGCTGACTCAGATCGATGCCCTGAAGTTGCGCCTGCATGGTGCGCGTGACGCTTGCCTGCTGATCGCCCGTCGCGGCGTCAAACGAATTGCCGTAGCGCGATAACGCCAGATTGTTCCGCACTCCCTTCGCCAACTCGACGAGGTACTTGGCAGTGAAGTCTTCACCAAAGTAGGACCCCATGCCATAGAGGCTGCCGAAATCCATCAGATCCGCTTGCTGAAATCCCGACTTGCCTGCGACGATGTCGGCGTAACTCATCACCGGTGTGCCGTTGGGCGCGACCATCCGCTGCGGCAGTGGCGCTGCCTGCTGATAGGTGGCGCGTGTTGCCATGATCATTCCCGCCCAGCAGAGCGCGGTGACGACGATGAAAACCCAGATCAGGACCCGGCTCGTGCGATCCTGAGGACAGCCATTGCCCACGGTGAGCGGCTTTGTATTCATGGTTCCATTCCTTCGCGAAATGCCCGTGCGCAGTCCTGGGCGATCGAATACTCGTTTGCATTTTCCGAGAGTCAATCATTTGCGGCTGGCCAGTGGCGGATTGGATAGAGCTGGTTTTCGATTTTTTTCAACGTGAAAGTTAATCAGTAGTACAAATGTAATTGGGCTCCGGTTCCTGCGAGATCCGTGCAGCAATCGGAGCGGATACCATCATGTCGCAATTGTCGAAACAAGAAAATCGTACCAACGGCTGGCGTAGCCCCCCACAAGGGTAGTGGCTTCATACATGTGTATGTTGGGAGACGTTACAAGCTCGAAAGATGCGTTGCGCGTTTCAACCCGGTTACGCCGGGTACGATTTGGTGTTCACTCGACATTGGCGCTTGCTTCAATCGTGGTCAACCAGCATGCAAACTCGATGGACATACAAGGTGAGCAAACGTACCCGCTGGAAGCGGCAGTCTGAGCCGCGCGAAGACACCCGAAGACAAGGCGAAGGACAGGCAGGCATTCGTCGAAGCTGGCCGTCGGCTACTGGCACAAGAAGATGCGTCCCAGGTCTCTCTTCGTCGCATCGCGGTCGAGGCGGCCTATTCGCCTGCGTCCATTTACTAGTACTTCGATGACCAGCGGGCGCTGTTCGTCGCTGTTCGCGAAGACGATCTCACGGCTGCGACACCCTGATCGCCGCGATCTACGGCGTGGTGCTCGTGCCGCGTACGACCCCGACGAAACGCAAGCCGCGTTAGGGGCGAACACCGTGCCGGACCCACTGCCTGCTGCAGGCTCACGCCACCTGCAGGTCACTCGCGCTGTAGAGCACCAGTTGATCGTTCTTGCTGGATTCGGCAAAGCTGCTTTTCAGATGCTCAACCCACGTTCTCACCTTGGCGTCGAGAAACATCTTCGACGCGAACAGCGCGTAGATGTCGACGCGTTCGAACTGGCAGGAGGGCAGTATGTGCACGAGGCGTCCATCGCGGAACGCATCGACGGCTGCATGCAGGGGTAGCAAGCCAACTCCCATCCCGAGTTCGAGGGCATCGGCAAGCGACGATTGCGAACTGATGCACAGCCCGGGTTTGACGGAGACCGTTTCGCAGCCGGACGACCCTTGCGACGTCAATTCGACGCTGTCCGACCACGTGGGTGCGAGACAAACGAGACTATGGTTCGAAAGATCGGCGAGCCGGTTGATTATCGGGTGCTCGTCGAGATAGCGCGGAGACGCGCACATTACGCTGTAAGACCTGCCAAGGCGCGTACCGATGAGCGAAGAATCGCGTAGCACCTCGGTCGCCACGACGGCCATGTCGAATTCACCGGCCAGCAGGTTGACAGGAGAGTCGGATAGCGTCAGTCCAACCTGCACGGACGGATGCCGTTCCCGATAGGTTCTCACCGCAGGCACCAGATAGTGTTGTGCAAGTGATTGGGACGCCTGCACCCTGAGACAGCCTGTGGGACTGAGGTGAATCGATTTGGCTTCGGCTTCTGCCTCGCCCAGGGCTTCGAGAATCGAGTGGCAACGCGCGAGATAGCGTTTGCCGGCGGGCGTCAAGGAGATCCGCCGCGTCGTGCGATGCAGGAGCCGTGTGGCCAGATGCTGCTCGAGGTCAAAAATGAGCCGTGAGACTGAACCCGTACTCATATTCAATTCCCGAGCCGCCGACGTATAGCTTCCGCCATCGGCCACGCGCTCAAAAATTCGCATGCTCTTCAACAAATCCATAGCAGTCTCTCCACTCCGGATTTCAGTCCAAACCTCGACGGGAACCCTGTCGAAGGTTCGAACCATCCATGTCGATTAGTACCGGATAAAAGGTAACTTAGCGGCGTTCCAGTTACAAATGTGGGATCGGATGTGGAGATCACGTGATAGGCCAGGTCGATCATACGTTTGTATAGCCATACGGCATGAAAGTTCGCTGCTGCGCAGCGATTTCCCGCCAGACGAAAAGGGGCGCCTTTGCCGTGGCGCACGCAGACCGGATTTTCGGCCATGAATGGCGCACTCAGACCATCCGGGCCGGGGCGGCGGGGATATCCTCACGGTACGGGACCGATGCATGGGTCGATACGAGGCGCGACTGCGCCGGTAACGTGCAATCGTTCCGCCCGTGAGTGGAGACGCCGGGCGTAGCGGTTCGAAAGCGGGAGACGAGTGAAGCTCAAGTTCGGCAGGCAAACGTCGTGACTGGCCAGAGCCCGCATCGGATGTGCGTTTGGCTGGATCACGGTTGCTGCCGCAGTGGGAGGGGGAGATGCGTGTTGAGCCGGGTTCGGCTGCAACGAACGTGGACCCTGCCGACGGTCCAGAATCAATAGTATACGTGATCGACGACGACGACGCGATGCGGATCGCGCTCGTTGACCTGCTGCAGTCCATCGGGCTGCGCGCTCTGGCGTTCCCGTCCTGCCGCGAATTTTCCGCATGCCATAAGGATGACGTACCGAGTTGCCTGATTCTGGACGTCAGATTGCATGGTGAGACCGGGCTGGCATTCCAGGAAGAGCTCGTGAAGAGCGGCATCCGGATGCCCATCATTTTCATGACCGGGTACGGTGACGTCGCCATGTCGGTGAAGGCGATGAAAGCCGGTGCGGTGGACTTCCTCCCTAAGCCTTTCCGCGAACAGGACATGCTGGATGCGGTCACCGATGCGCTGACGTGCGATAGCGAACGGCTCGCGGCTCAGCGGGCGCTCGCCGCGCTACGCGCCTGCTACGTTTCGTTGAGACCTCGGGAGCAGCAGGTGATGCTGTTCGTCGTGGACGGCCTGATGAACAAGGAAATCGCCCGCGAGTTGAACCTCAGCGAAATCACCGTCAAGATTCATCGTGCTCAGGTCATGAGAAAAATGGCCGCGCGCTCGGTCGCGGATCTCGTCAGGATGACTGAATCCCTCGGGATAGAGACGCCGAAAGGTAAGCCGGCATGGGCGGCTCGGGACACGCAGGCGAACGATTACGGTGAGTAACGGCGGACAAGTCGATCGGAACTATGTAGCGATCGGCTTGCGTGGTTGGCATCAGCTTTGATGTCCATCGCCTTCAGCGGCACTTCGGGCGGCCGTGTCGCCCGTCTCGGTGCCGCTGCGCGTACGCAATTGCAACGGCGTGACGCCCAGTCTTCTGCGCACCACACGGGTAAAGTGCGACGCATCCGCGAAGCCCGCGCGGCGGCCAATTTCTCCCACCGTCATCCGCGAGAATATCTTCGATTCGAGCATCCGTAGCGCGCAATTCAGTCTCGCGTCGAGTAACTGATCGGCGAAGGTTTGCTGGCACCCGACCAGCGCTCGATGTAGCGTGCGTACCGAGATGCCGAGCGAGTCCGCGACAGCTTCGGCGGTCAGGCCATGCTCATGGCAGCGCTGGGCGAGACAGTCGCTCACGCGATCCCGCAACGATCGGTCGGCAGGCCTGTTGCGCGGCTCCTGGCCGCTCATCTCATGGGCGATGAGCGCCAGCAGGGCGCCCACCTGGTCGGCGAGTACGCTGCGCGGGATGGGCGCGTTCGTAACCGCATCGGGCAACAGCTGGACCAGGTAGGCGGCAAGGGCGGCACCCCAGTTGGAATTGCCCGGAATGCGCCGGCCAACAAGAGCGCCAGCGTCGGGAACCCAGCGCTTGAGCCACTCGACTGGAATGCCGATGTTGAGAAATTCGTACCAGCGCACCAGATCGATGCCGCAAATGAGGTCCGAATCGACGAGTACGAGGTCGCCGGGCGCGAGGCACAGATCATTGCGATGTGAAACGTGATAGGTGTTATTCAGGCTCATCATCAGGTGATACTGGCGCTGGCCGCTGCGCGCCAGTTCGCTGCGCCCCCGGCCGCAGGCGTGCGGGGTGCCCGACTGCCGCACTACGGTAAGCGGTCCGCAGGCCACCACACTCATGCTCGATTCGAACTCGCGCGGTTTGCTGGCCCGGACATAAAGGGGAATCATGGCTGAGGTAAGCACATCCGCCCAGACATCGAGGCGCTGGGTGGCCGGCAGGTCACGGGTGGACCACCGCGCGACCTCCGCAATTCCACTGCCGTTCATGAGCGAATCCCCTGGGTTGGGTGGAGCAAGGGCTGCCACGCCGCTGCAGAAAGTATAGGTGCTGGCCCGGACGAGGTTGCGTAGACGGCGGCGGCGTTGTAGCGAAATCCTTAATGAAGGACCGCAACGACGGGCTAAGGCTGCCGTAAGGCATGATTCAACCAGCGCTCGAGTTCGTCGGGGTCCATTGGCTTTTCGAGCAAGGCAAACGCGCCGGTTGCCAGAACTTCGGCACGCAGGGAGGCAGTTGCACCCGCGGTGACGAATACGGTGGGAGGCGCGAGTCCCCGCTCCAGAAGACGGCGGTACATCGCCAGCCCGGACATACCCGGCATTTTGATGTCCGAAATGAGGAATGCCGTGTTGTGAACGTCCTCTGAATCCAGGAATCCCTCAGCGGAATCGAATGCCCGCACGATCCACCCGAACGCGTGCACGAGGCGCGCAGTCGCTGAGCGGAAAGGCTCATTGTCATCGACGATGGAAACGACCTGAGGCGCACGCATGCAGCGGACCTTCAATTAGCTTTGCTCGGTGAACGCTACGCAATCGTGCATCGGTACGAGGCTGCGAGCGACGCAATGAAAATTGTTCGTTGGGGTGATCGACTTACACCAAAGTATGACCCGCCTGGCTCATCGTATGGGCAGTGCGGGTGCGTACCATCGCGACTTTGCCCTGCGAATTGCAGTGCGAGCGATTCTCCCACCGCCGAGGGGATCACGGTAGGGGAAAATCGCGCGGATTAGTGCGTAGATAGTGAGTGACCGGCGATCCCGGTGGTGGTGAAATCGTCCATGAGTTGAACAGTTCGTGCGGAATCCACAGACTCATGGAACAGACACTTGACCAGCAACCGTTCGAGACGATTGCCTATGAACAGCGAGACGCGGTCGCGTTGATCACGCTGAATCGACCCAAGGTGCTCAATGCGCTGAACCAGAAGGCCATCCGTGAATTGCGAGCGGCATTCGAATGCGCGCGGGACCATGCGCGTATTTGCGGCGTCATCGTAACCGGTGCAGGCGACCGTGCATTTATCGCGGGCGCAGACATCAGCGAACTGGCCGCCGCAACGCCTGTCGAGGCGGTGCACGCGGCGCGCGCGGGACAGGCATTGCTCGATCTCGTCGAAAACCTGGGCAAGCCAGTCATCGCAGCAGTCAATGGTCTCGCGCTCGGCGGCGGATGTGAAACCGCGTTGGCATGCACGATCCGGCTCGCAACCCCAACCGCGAGATTCGGGCAGCCCGAGATCAAACTCGGTCTCATTCCCGGTTTCGGCGGAACGCAGCGCCTTCCGCGCGTGGTCGGCAAGAGCGTTGCCCTGCAACTCATCCTGACTGGCGAAATGATTCCAGCGGAAGAAGCGCTGCGCGTCGGGCTCGTGAGCGAAATCGTCGAGTCTTCGAAATTGATCGACCGCGCGCACGAGATCCTCGCGAAGATCAGCGCCAACGCGCCACTTTCGGTGCGCCATGCGATCGCGGCTGTCAATCGCGGTCTCGATGGCTCGCTCTCAGAGGGGCTCGCGCTCGAAGCGGCCTTGTTTGGGGTTTGTGCCTCCACCGACGACAAGACGGAAGGCACAAAGGCTTTTCTGGAAAAACGGCCTCCAAAGTTCACAGGTCGATAAATCGCCGCTCCCGCTACCCCCTTCGCGACCGTCTGTGCCGGGCGCACAAGCTACGGGAGAGGGCAGATCAAAATCATGGAGGTGACTCGATGAACGTCGGCAATCACATCTTCTCTGGTCTGAAGGTGCTCGACCTTGCGAGCTACATTGCGGGCCCTGCCGCGACGACGATCCTTGCCGACTTCGGCGCCGACGTGATCAAGGTCGAGCCGCCGGGCACCGGAGACGTCTACCGCTACTTTTCGGCGATGCCACCGAACCCGACGAGTGACGTCAACTATGCGTGGCAACTGACGAACCGTAACAAGCGCGGCATTGCGGTCGATCTGAAGAAGCCCGACGCAAAAGAAGTCCTGCATCGCCTCGTGCGCTGGGCCGACGTGGTCGTCGTGAACTTTCCGCCACGTGTAAAAGCATCGCTCGGTTGCACCTACGAGGACTTCGCGCCGCTCAACGACAGGCTCATCTACGCCGACGTCACAGGGTACGGCTCGGAAGGCCCGGAGGCCGACACGCCAGGATTCGATGTCACCGCATACTGGGCGCGCTCCGGCCTGATGGAAGTCACGCATGACGCGGGCAGTCCGCCGACGCTGCCGATCCCGGGCATTGGCGACCACGCGACGGCCACGACGCTCTACGCGGCGATCGTGACCGCGCTCTACGTGCGCGCCACGACCGGCAAGGGCAGCCATGTGTCGACTTCACTGATCGCCAACGGTATCTGGGCCGCGGGCGCGTGGATCGAAGGCGGCCTGAACGGCGGCCATTTCTTCGCACAGCACGATCGCAAGGCGCCACCCAATGCGCTGCTGAATCCTTACCAGACCTCCGACAAGCGCTGGATTCTGCTCGTTGCGGCGCAACGCAAGGACTGGCCAGGCTTCTGCAAGGCGATCGGCAAGCCCGAACTGCTGGAGGATCCGCGCTTCGTCGATGAAAACCGCATCGCGAACGCTGCACAACTGGTCGAGATTCTCGACCCGATGTTTGCGAGCCAGCCACTCGCGTACTGGAAGCAGGTGCTCGACGCCGGCCGCGTGATCTTCGGTGTCGTTCAGGTCGCGAGGGAAATCATCGACGACCCGCAATTGCCGGCCAACGGAATCGTTGTGCCGCTCGCACAGCCCGGCGGGAAGGAAGCCCGCACCGTCAGCAGCCCGTTTCAGGTGCTCGGCTCGCCGAAAGTGAAGCCCGCGGCAGCCCCGCAACTCGGCGAACACGGTGCGCAAATCCTGCAGGAACTGGGGTTCGACGAAGCCGAGGTCGCACGCCTGAACGACGCCGGCGCGGTCGCACGATTCAGGGGCGCGTCGTGAGCGAGGCCATTGCGCCTTTCACCCCGCACGGCAACTATGGAGCGTTCCATGACTGAAGATGAAGTGCGCGCATCGGCTTACGCGATGCCACTGACGAGCCCCGCCTATCCCAAGTTGCCGTACCGGTTCGTCGATCGCGAGTTCGTGATCATCACGTATCGCACCGATCCGGAAGCGCTTGCCCGAGTGGTCCCGGCTCCGCTCAGGCCGGTCGAGCCGATCGTCAAGTACGAGTTCATCAACATGCCCGATTCGAGCGGGCTCGGCTCCTACACCGAATCCGGCCAGGTGATTCCCGTTACGCTCAACGGCATCGCCGGTGGCTTCACGCATGCGATGTATCTCGACAGCGAGGCCGGCATCGCCTCCGGTCGTGAACTGCTGGGCTTTCCCAAGGTGCTGGCGCAGCCGAAGCTGGAGGTGCGCAACGACGCTCTCGTTGGCACGCTCGACTACAACGGCGTGCGCGTCGCCACAGCGACGATGGCCTACAAGTACCAGGCGCTCGATCTCGCCGCGGTCAGGAAAACCCTCGAGGCGCCGGGCTATCTGCTGAAGATCCTGCCGCACGTCGACTGTACGGCACGCGTGTGCGAAATCGTCCGGTACTACATCGAGGATCTGACCGTCAAGGGCGCATGGACAGGCCCGGCGTCGCTGGAACTGCATCCGCACTGCTTCGCGCCCGTCGCCAAGCTGCCAGTGCTCGAAGTCCTGTCGGCCGTGCATCTGCTAACCGACCTGTCGCTAGGCAAGGCCGAAGTGGCCTACGACTACCTTGCCCATACACAGTCCTGATTCACCTGCGCGAGACACACCATGCCAGAGACAAAGCCTCCCCACGCGCTGCCGGCGCCCGACAGCGACTTCTACATGATCCACCAGGTCTTGAGCGAAGACGAGCAGGCGCTCCTCAAGAAAGTGCGAAGTTTCATGGAAGGGACCGTGGCGCCCGTGATCAACCAGTACTGGGCCGACGACAAATTCCCGTTCGATCTGATTCCCGGCATTCGCGATCTGAACATCGCCGGCATCGGTTTCGAAGGCTATGGCTGCCCCGGCGGCAGCATTCTGCTCGACGGCTTCGTGGCGATGGAGCTTGCGCGCGTGGACGCCTCGATCGCAACGTTCAACGGTGTGCACGGCGGCCTCGCCATGGGCTCGATTTACCTCGGCGGCTCGGACGAGCAGAAGCAGAAGTGGCTGCCGCCAATGGCCCGCCTCGAGAAGGTGGGCTGCTTCGGCCTGACCGAACCGCTCGTCGGCTCGGGCACCGGCGGCGGGCTCCTCACGACCGCGAAGCGTGAAGGCAATAGCTGGGTGCTCAACGGCCAGAAGCGCTGGATCGGCAATGCGCCGTGGTGTGATTTGTCCATCATCTGGGCGCGCGACGTCGACGACAATCAAGTGAAGGGATTCATCGTCGAAAACAAGACGACGCCGGGATTTTCGGTCGCGAAGATCGAGCGCAAGGTCGCGCTGCGGGTCGTGCAGAACGGCGTCATCACGATGGAGAACTGCCGTGTGCCGGAAGAGAACCGCCTGCAGGGCGATGCGACCTTCCGCGACACGGCGCGCGTGCTGCGCCTGACCCGCCAGTACGTGGCATGGGAAGCGGTGGGCTGCAGCATGGGCGCGTATGAAAACGCGCTGAAGTATGCGCAGACGCGCGAACAGTTCGGTAAGCCGATCGCCTCCTTCCAGATGATCCAGGATCTGCTCGCGAAGATGCTCGGCAATATCACGGCCTCGCAGTGCATGGTCGTGCGCCTCGCGCAACTGCAAGACCAGGGCAAGCTCAAGGACGAGCATGCCTCGCTCGCCAAGGCATTCTGCACGGTCCGCATGCGCGAGACGGTCGGCTGGGCCCGCGAAGTACTGGGCGGCAACGGCATCGTGCTCGACTACAACGTCGCACGCTTCATGGCCGACTCGGAAGCCCTCTATTCCTATGAAGGGACGCGCGAGATGAATTCACTGATCGTCGGCAAGGCGGTCAGTGGCTTCAGCGCGTTCGTCTAACGCCACGGAGTCCTTATCATGACCAAGACAATCGAACGCGTGACGATCATCGGAACCGGGGTCATCGGTGCGAGCTGGGCGGCGCTGTTTCTCGCCAAAGGTCTTGATGTCGTCGCGACCGACATCGCCCCCGACGCAAAGCAAAAGCTCGACGATTTCATCGCGGCCGCCTGGCCGGCGCTGGAGCAGATGGGGCTCGCGCCCGGCGCATCGCCTTCGAAGCTTCGATTCACGGATAACTTAGACGAAGCCATAGCCGGGAGCGATCTGGTTCAGGAGAACGGACCGGAGCGCATCGACTTCAAGAAGGACCTCTACCGGCGGCTCGATGAAGCGTTGGCGCCGGCGGCGATCATCGCGTCGAGTTCGTCGGGTCTGACAATGAGTGAGATTCAATCCGCCTGCCGGGACCATCCCGAACGCTGCGTGATCGGCCACCCGTTCAACCCGCCGCACCTGATACCGCTGGTCGAGGTCGTCGGTGGCGCGAAGACCTCCGAAGAGACCATTGAACGCCTCAGCGCGTTCTATCGCGGCCTCGGCAAGCGGACCATCCGCTTGCACAAGGAGGTGCCGGGCCACGTCGCCAATCGGCTGCAGGCGGCGCTCTTCCGCGAAGTGGTGTATTTAATTGCGGAGGGTGTCGTCAGCGTTGGCGATGCCGACGCGGCGGTTTCGTGGGGCCCGGGCTTGCGTTGGGGGATCATGGGGCCTAGTCTTCTCTATCACCTCGGCGGCGGCCAGGGCGGTATCGAACACTTCTTCGAACAGTTCACCGGCCCATTGACAGCCTGGTGGCATGTGCTCGGCACACCGGAACTCACGCCGGACGTGCGGGCGACCATCATCAAGGGTGTACACGAGGAAGTCCAGTCGCGCTCGTTGCACGAGCTGGCAACGTATCGCGACGAGGTTCTGATGGGGCTGCTTCGGTTGCGGGACAAGGAGTGACGCCTTTCATCAAAGGCGCTGATCTGCGAGGTGCGAAGATGAAAAAGCTGCAGCGTCTCATTGTAATTGTGCTTGCCTTTATGGTGGCCGCGTGCGCTGGTTTGCCCCCGCAGACGAACCAGCCACAGACTTTTGCGCTGCAACACACGGAAGCCACACGGCTCGGCACGCAGTTCGTGCCCGAAGAGCAGAAGCATCCTGGCGACACGGCGTTTCACCTGCTGCAAGACCCTACCGATGCGATCGTAGCCCGCATCATGCTCGCCGGAACGGCGGACCGTTCGCTCGATCTGCAGTACTACATCTGGCACGACGATCTGGTTGGCCGTGAGCTGGCGGCAGCATTGCTCAAGGCAGCAGACCGCGGCGTACGCGTTCGTGTCCTGCTCGACGACCTGGGCACGAACGCAGACGATCAGGTGCTGCTCACGCTCAACTCGCACCCGAATCTGCAGATCCGGCTATTCAATCCGGTTGCGAGCCGCCACTTCAAGTCACTGGCGACGGCGCTCGAATTTTCGCGTGTCGACCGGCGCATGCACAACAAGGCGATGATTGCGGACAACGAAGCCGCCATCCTTGGCGGGCGCAATATCGGCGACGAATACTTCGGCGCCTCAAACGTGGTGGCGTTCGGGGATCTGGATGTCCTGGTGCACGGTCCGGTTGTCCGTGAAGTGTCCAACGCATTCGATCAATTCTGGAATTCGGAATCGAGTTATTCGATCGAGCAACTGACGGGGCACGCTGCGGATCCGTCCGCATTGGCCGCCTATCGCGCGAAACTGGACGAATACATCCAGTCGCAGCACGATTCAGCTTACGTCGTGCAAGCGAGAGAGCGGATGGCCGCCGTGCTCGACCCGGGCAGCACCGACTTTTCCTGGGGACAAGCCACGCTCCTGTACGACGACCCTTCCAAGGTCACGCGCGATCCGAACGACGCGCAAGGCCACCTCATGACGAAGTTCGCGGCCCTGAACCTCAAACCCACACACGAGATGCTGATCATTTCGCCATACTTCGTGCCGGGCAAGGAAGGGGTGGCATGGATCAGCGATCTGACCACTCGTGGCGTGCGCGTGACGGTGCTGACCAATTCGCTTGCCGCAACCGACGTCGTTGCTGTCAATGCCGGATATGAGCACTATCGCGAAGATCTCCTCAAGGCCGGCGTACACCTGTACGAGCTGAAACCGGTTAGCACGGTCCACGTCAAATCGCAGCGGAAGATCTTCGGCTCTTCAAGGGCGTCTTTGCACGCGAAAACCTATGTGTTCGACCGGCAAAGCGTTTTTATTGGCTCGATGAATCTCGATCCGCGCTCGAGTCACCTCAACACGGAAATCGGCGTGCTCTGCAACAGCCCGGCAATTGCCGGCCAGGTGGTCGATGACGTCGAGCCGCATCTGGACCAGATTGCGTGGCGAGTGGAACTCCACACCGACGCGAACGGCTCGAAACGGATCGTCTGGATCGACACCGCCGAGGACGGCACGGTAACGGAACTGGACTCGGAGCCGGATGTCTCTTTTGGACGCCGGACGAGCATCTGGTTCATGGGCCTGTTGCCGATCGAGTCGCAGCTATGAGTGCAATGGCGCGCGGCTTGCCGCGGCGCGTGAGGGGTATTTAACCGTACGAGGTAGCCATGTGGATCTTCCGTGTCGATGAGCCGCGTCTTGGGCGTATCCGCATTCGCGAGTGGCGCCGTCGCGCGCGCCATACTGTGGGTCTGCTCCTGCTCCTGCTGGGCGGCGCCGCTACCGGACTGGTCGTGCTCGACCGCTCCAATAATCCGTTACCGAACAAGCTCTTCACAGCCATTTGGGATGGGGTTAATCTCGTCACGACGATCGGCGACTTTGCCGAGTTCAACGAGAATCAAAAAGTCTTCATGCTGCTGGCCATGTTCGCGACGCTGGTGATAGGCGGATTCGCGGTGTCAAAGCTGACCGGCATGCTATCCGGCGACGACGTGATGGCGTATCGGGAGAATAGAATCATGGAACGCAAACTCGAACACCTCGCCAATCACGTTGTCGTGGTTGGCTATCATTCCCTCGGGATACTGGTTGCCGATCGATTGCGCGATGCGGGGCAGACGGTGCTGGTCCTCGTAGGCGATCAGGCGCAGGCCGAACGCGCGGCAGATCACGACCACATGGTCGTGCTCGGCTCTCCCGACGCGTTCGACGAAGTGCTCAAAGGTGCGCGGCTGGATAGCGCCAATGCGCTCGTCGTCACGACGCCCGACAGCAACAACAACCTGGCCATCACGTTGCTAGCGCATACGCTCAATCCCTCGCTCCCGATTGCGGTGCCGGGTGAAAATCCTCTGAGAAAAGGGCTGTTCGAGAACGCGGGCGCGACCAACGTCATCATCGTCGATGTGATCATCGCGGATGCACTGGTCGGCAAGCTCACAAACCGAGTGGAGGCGACAACATGAAATCTGCTGCTTCGATGGAACCGCGGCTGCATCGCATGCCCTTCCTGCAGGGCCTCTTGCCCATCAACACGGCGCAGGTGCCGCACGATATCGTCGCCGGGATCACGCTGGCGGCGCTCGGCATTCCCGAAGTGATGGGCTACACGAAGATTGCCGGCACGCCCACGGTTACCGGCCTCTACACGATCCTGCTGCCGCTGGTCGCGTTTGCCTTTTTCGGCGCGTCGCGCCAACTGGTGGTCGCCGCAGACTCCGCAACAGCCGCCATCCTTGCCGGCATGTTGACCGCCGTCGCCGCGGTGGGCAGCAAGGAATATATCGGCCTGACCAGCACTGTCGCGCTGACGGTCGCCGTGATGCTCGTGATCGCGCGCGTCTTCCGGCTGGGATTTCTCGCTGACTTTCTTTCCCGAAGCGCGCTGATCGGCTTCCTGACTGGGGTCGGCGTGCAGGTCGCGGCAGGCGAGTTTGCTGGATTGCTCGGACTCGCGAAACAGGGGCACGGCCCGATCATGCAAATCGTTTCGGTGTTTCAGCGCATCGGCGGCATCAACCTGCCGACCGCGGCGCTGGCGATTGGCGTGCTCGTGGTGATCGTCGGTTGCAAGCGGTTTGTGCCGCGTGCGCCTGGCGCGCTGATCGCCGTGATCGGCTCCATCGCGGCGAGCGCGGTGTTCAACTTCGCCTCGCGTGGCATTGCGGTCACGGGCGACGTGCCGGGCGGATTGCCTTCGTTGTTCCTGCCGCCGGTGCATATGAACGAGATCAACCAGGTGCTCGCCACGGCGGCATCGTGCTTCATCGTCATCATTGCGCAGAGCGCGGCAACGGCACGCGCGTATGCCAACCGCTACAACGAGAAGGGCGACGACAACGCCGACATCATCGGCCTTGCGGCGGCAAACGCTGCGGCCGCGTTCACCGGCACATTCGTCGTGAACGGTAGCCCGACCAAGACCGAGATGGTGGACGAGGCGGGCGGTCGCACGCAGATCGCTCATCTCACGACCGCCGCAATCGTGCTGCTGGTGCTGCTGTTCCTCACGAAGCCGCTCAGCTTTCTGCCTGCCGCCGTGCTGTCGGCCATCGTCTTCATGATCGGCGTGAAGCTGATCGACATTAAGGGGATGGCCGAGCTGTATCGCATGCAGAAAGACGAATTCGTCGTGGCGTTGCTTGCCGCGGGCGTAGTAGTGTTCGTCGATGTGATGCACGGCATTCTGGCGGCCGTCGTGCTATCGCTGATCGCGCATGCGCGGCATAGCTACCGCCTGCGCACGCGTGTGCTCACGCGCGGCCCCGCAGACCGCTGGATCGCGCATCCTGTTACTCCCAATCTGCTGGCGGCGCCCGGTATCGTGGTTTACCGGTTCGAAGCGGACATGTTCTATGCGAACGCCGGCCGCTTCACCGAGGAGGTGCTCAAGGTCGTCAACGAAGCGAGCCCGACTCCGCGCTGGATTGTGGTCGACGCGACAGAGATGTACAACATCGATTACACGGCCGGCAAGACCCTGGTCCAGCTGGGCGAGGAACTCGACAAGCGCGGTGTGGGTATCGCCGCCGTCGCGCTGGCGACAGGCGTGCGGCATCAGATCGAGCGGTACAAGGCGCTGCGTGCGCGCGGCGCGCATCGCGAGATCTTTGCAACGGTGGATGCAGCCGTAGAGGCCCTGCGCGAACTGACGCCGCCGGCCCCGCCATCGACATCAGCACCGGGACCTGCATCTGCTCCGGACACCAGGCCGGAATGAGGCGGGGGATGATGTGACAGGGCAGCCTTGACGATCAATTGAAAGGAGGACGCGATGCTCAATACCGTTGCCGCGAAGCAAAACGAGCCTGCTGCGGAGCACATCGATCCGAAGGCCGTGGCGGCACCCGGCGATCCGTCCACGATGTTTGCGGGCCGCGGGTCGCTCGCCATGAGAATCGAGCAGGGCAAGTCGGCACGCAAGGCGATGCCGCGCGACAGGCTCGCCGAGTGCAAGGTCGTGGATCGCGACCCCCTCGCGCTGCTCGAAGCGTCCAACGTGGGGCGCGTGACGGAACTGATTCCCATCCGCTACGGGCGCATGGTGCAGAGTCCGTTCGCGTTCTATCGCGGCGCCGCGCCGCTCATGGCCTTCGACCTGTCGAAGCTGCCGCACTCCAACGTGAACGTGCAACTCGGCGGCGATGCGCATCTGGCCAATTTCGGGCTGTTCGCGAGCCCGGAGCGGCGCATTCTCTTCGGGCCGAACGATTTCGACGAAACGCTGCCAGGCCCCTTCGACTGGGATGTGCGCAGGCTGGCGGCCTCGTTCGTGATCGCGGCGCGCGAGCGCGGATTCACGACGCGAGACCAGCGCGGCGTCGTGCGCCGCTTGTGCGAGACGTTCCGGCAACGAATGGCCGAGTTCAGCCGCATGGACACGCTCGACATCTGGTACTACCAGTTCCAGTCCGAGAGCATGCTGGCTAACGCCGATTCGGAGCAGGAACGAAGAAAGGAGCGGAGCGTCATTGACGCGGCCCGGCTGCAGTCGTCGCGCTCCGTGATGAATCATTCGACCGAGTTCGTCAACGGCAAGCTGCGCATCAAGGACGTGCCGCCGCTCGTGTATCACGTCCCGCTGGAAAGTCCGCACGACCAGAAGCAGTACGATGCGCTGGTGCGGCGTTTCTTCGCCGACTACCGGCTGACGCTTCCCGACGACCGGCGCGCGCTGTTCGATCGATATGAACTGGTGGATGTGGCCATTCGCGTCGTGGGGATCGGCTCGGTGGGCACGCGCTGCTATGAGGCGCTGTTCATGGCCGATGGCGAGTGTCCGCTGTTTCTGCAATTGAAGGAGGCGCGGGCTTCGGCGCTGGAGGGCTATTTGCCGCCGAGCCGGTATCCGAATCACGGCCAGCGCGTGGTGAACGGGCAACGCCTGTTGCAGTCGGCCAGCGATATTTTTCTCGGCTGGTCGAAGATGCAGCATTCGGGCAATGACTTCTACGTGCGGCAACTGCGCGACATGAAGGGCGCATTCGACTTCACGACGTTCGATGTCGAAGACCTCAGCGAATATGCTGCGTCCTGCGCTCACGCACTGGCGCATTCAATGGCGAAAGCGGGCGATCCTGCGCTCCTCGTGGGCTATACCGGCAAGTCGGATGCATTCGACCAGGCCATCGAGCGGTTCGCCCTCGCGTATGCAGACCAGAACGAAAAGGACTGGTCGGTGTTGAAGGCGGCAGTCAAGGCCGGACGGATTCAGGTTCAAGTGTGATTCATGTGGCTGCTGCGGGTCGAATCGCAGCCACGAGCGCGGTGCCGCCGCTCAGCCGTCGCTATCTTCCGCGTCATCGCTCGGAAGCACGACTTGAAACACGGTGCCGCGAGAAGTGTTTGCGTCCGCCCACATGCGTCCCCGGTGGCCTTCCACAATCGACCGGCAGATCGACAGCCCCATGCCCATGCCGCCAGACTTCGTGGTGTAGAACGGGTCGAAGATTCGCTCGAGATTCCCGGATGCGATGCCAGGCCCCGAATCCCTCACCGTGACGCGCACGCCGCCCGAATCGTCCGGCGCGGCGCCAATCTGCAATTCGCGCGGCCCGGCACACGTGCCCGTCATCGCTTCTACGGCGTTGAGTGTCAGGTTGAGCATCACCTGTTGCAATTGAACGCAGTCTCCACGGACCGGCGGCAAGTTATCCTCTAATGCGAGTTCTACCGATACGTCGTTTTTCGTCAGATCGTCCCGAATCAGTTCAACGACCTCAACGATGGCTTCGTTGATACGCAGAAGATCTTTGTGTTGGGGGGCCTTCGTGACGAGATCGCGTATCCGGCAGAGAACATCGCCCGCGCGCATGGCATCGGCGACTACTCGATCGAGCGCCTGTTGGGCCTCTTTCAGCTTGGGCGGCTCGGCGCGCAGCCACCGCATGGCGGCCTGCGCGTTGACGGCCGACGCGGCAATCGGCTGCTTGATTTCGTGGGCAATCGAGGCGGTGAGTTGACCGACGGTCGCAAGCCGGTTCGCATGCGCCAGCGACGTCTGCATCTCGCGGTAGCGTTGCTCAGCCTCGCGTGTTTCGGTCTCGGCGCGCTTTCGCTCGGTCAGATCCACGACGAATGCGACGCCCTGATCGGATTGTTCGCCGAAAGCGGCAAAGCCGATCAGAATTGGCACGCGTTGGCCATCCTTGCGGGTGTATTCCTTTTCGAAAGGCTGCACAATCCCGACCGTCTTGAGCTCGATGACGGTGCGTAAGTCGCGCTCGCGCCACTCGGGTGCGCTCAGGTCCGATCGCTTGACCCGGCCCGCGACGATGTCGTCGCGGTCGTAGCCCACCATCCGAAGAAAGGCATCGTTGGCCTCGACAATCTGGCCATCGAATCGCCAAATGAAGATCCCGATGATATTGGCCTCGACGAGGCGCCGGATCTTCGCCTCGCGCTCCGCCAGATCGAGATACAGCCGGGAGTTTTCCAAGGAAATGGCGGCTTGTGATGCCAGCAGTTTCAGCATGGCGATGCGCGCTGAGGTGAATACGTGCGACGCGAGATTGTTTTCGAGGTACAGCACACCGACCAGTTTGGCTCCGTTGATCAGAGGCAGGCAAAGCATCGACCGCGCACGAAACCGGGTGATATACGGGTCGGCAGAGAACAGGTTCTGGACCGATGCGTCGCTGAGGATCACGCTTTCGCGGGTTCGCGCGACGTAATGGACGACCGCTTCCGGCAATGCCGCGCCGGCCGCTGGCTGCGCGATGACGCTGTCGCAGCCAGCGAGGGCTTCGGCCTCGACCCGCAGCCCATTGTCGCCCGGCGTAATCAGAAGACCGCGCCCGGCGCCCGCATACTCGATCGCATGACGCAATAGCGTATCGATCAGACGCTCAGGAACCACCTCGCCAAACACGGCCTGCGAGATCTTGATGACGGCAGTCAGATCCAGATATTCCGCAGGCGCGCCGATCGTGACAGCCGGGCGCGCGTCCGATTCGTCCTCCAGGAGCTGCGGGAATCGCTCATCGAGCTGCCGCACCTTTGCGTCGGCGCCCCAGCGAAGATAGCCGCAACGCGCCTTGCGCATATGCAGACGCGCGATGGCTTCGAACCCGCGCGCTGCGTAGAACCGTGCTGCCAGCTCGCAGGCGAGTGCCTCGTTGTGGACGAACCCGCTCTCGCGAGCCGAGCGGATCGCAAGTTCGTAAAGGCGCATGACTTCTTCGAGGTCCGCTCCTTCCAAACGGGCCATTTCCGCAGCCACCAATGCCCGTCGATTCTCGAAATTTTCCGGGCAATTCTCGGCCCAGACCTGAAGTTTCCGGTAATCGACAGCCATCGCGTCCAGATGCAGCCGCTTATGCTCGCGCGATGATCCGCAATCACAGGCCGCGGCATGCGCAAGGGCATCGAAATAGTGATACTCCGCGATCTCCAGCGATCCTAAATGCTTCGTCAGAACCGGCTGGGCGATCGACGCGGTCTCGAGAGCGATCTCGTAGTCGCCCGCCAGGAAGCGCGCCTGAATCTTCCTGATCCAGTACCAGCATGCCGTCGGCGCCAGCGCGGAAGTGCATGAGAGATTCAGCTCGAACTGGCGTTCGTTGAATTGGTCGTCATCGAACGATCCAAATGTGTGCGTCGATCCGCGCAGCGTTTTGGCAAGCTGAAGCTGTGGCGTGATGAGGTCCGCGGCGAATCCGAACCGCACCGACTGCGCGAATTCGAGGCCGTGTTCGGCCCCACGTTGCACCTCCGCAAGCGGATCGCCTGCAAGCAGAAGGTTGGTGTTCAGGTGGGCACAGCTGAACACGGCGTACGTGCAATCGCCGATCTTGCAGGCCACGTCGAAGGCGCGATGCAGCGGGTCACGGGCCGACCGAACAGGGTTCGTCCATTGCGCGACGACACCGAACGTTTCATACGTTCTCACCTGAAAGCGCTTCATCGCACGCTGTTCGACGAGTTCGTAGCCAAGCCGCGCGAACTGGAAGCCCGCCGGATAGTCGCCGAAGTGGAAGCCGGCTATCAGACCCAGCCGTACGTAAGCGGCGCACGACGCATCGCAATTACCCCACTTGAGGCTAAGGTTGACCGCCCGGCAGACCACCAGAGAATAAAGATTGATGTCCGTAAACAGTGCAGCAGGAAAGAACCGGGTCAGGACTTCGAGAAAGGCGAGGCAAACAGGGTCGCTCATCACCGGCAGGTCGATGAGCTCCTCGATCTTACGGCTGCCGAGCGACGACCAGATCTGCTCGTATTCGGCTTGCACCTGCGCATCCGTTGGATGCGCGGGCCAGTCTACGCCCTCGTGCCGCAAATAATCGAGCCCGACAGCGACGGTGCGTTCACCCTGACCACGCAAGACGTACACATCGGCTTGCAGGCTCGCGACCGTGGCCCGTTCGACAGTATCGGCCGCCCGCGTCGACAATGCCGCAAGGCGATCTTCGGCGGACTGGAGATCACCCGTGAGAATCTCGCATTTGGCGCGATGGATGGCGAGCGAGAAGGCGAGTTCGTGCTGGTCCGACCAGCCGTCGCCCATCAACAGGGCCGCGCCAGCCTTCAGGTAATTGAGCGCAGAGGCGTAGGCCGCCGACACGATGGCATGTTTGCCCGCGAGCAGGTTCAGCTCGGCAACCTGCTGACGCTCTTGCGCCGTAACGATCAACGCAGTCGCACGGTCGAACTGACTGACAATCTCGAAGACTGACTGTTCCCGTTTGACCGGCGGAAGACGGGCCGCCAGCAGCCGCGCGATGCGCAGGTGCATGTCTGCCCGGCTGCTGGCCGGAATCAGCGCATAGGCTGCCTCCAGTATCCGGTCGTGAGCAAACCGGTAAGTGCCTTCCTGGCGGATGACCAACTGTTGGCGGACCGCTTCCCACAGGTTGGCGCTAACCGTTCGCTCCGAGGTTTCGCACACCGTTGCAAGCGTGGCGGGCTCCGCGATGTTGCCGAGGCATGCGAGCAGCTGGAGGGTCTTGCGGGTTCTGGCGGGCAGGCGGCTCAGTTTTTCGACCATGAACTCGGCCACATTGCCGGTATGCCGCCTGGCGTAGAGCTGCCGCAAGCCCCAAGACCAGCGCCCGTTCGCGTGATCGAAGCTGAGCAATCCCTCGTCCACGAGCGCCCCGAGAAACTGGAGCGTGAAGAACGGGTTGCCGCTCGTCTTCCCCTGTAGCAGGCGCGCGAGCGGTGCAGCACGCTCCGGAGTGCAACGCATCGAATCGGCGATCAATTGCTCGACCACGTCAGGCACGAGCGGTTCGAGCCGGATCTCATGCATGGCTGCTCCCGCCTCGCGGATCGCGGCGAGCCTGCCGGCGAGCGGATGATTTGCATCGACCTCGTTGTCACGGTAGGCGCCGATCAACAGGAGATGGGGCAAGTCCGATCGCGTCAGCAGAAAATCAAGCACGTCGAGCGTTGCCGGGTCGAGCCACTGAAGATCGTCCAGGAACAGCACGAGCGGGTGCTCGAGCGTGGCGAAGACGTCGATGAAGCGCCTGAACACGAGCTGAAAGCGGCGTCGTGCGTCTTCGGCGGGAAGTTCGGGGACGCCCGGTTGCTCGCCAGTGATGGCAGCGAGCGCAGGCACCAGATTCGCGATCAAGGCGCCACCTGGGTCCAGCGCTGCGTTCAGCGCGGTGCGCCAGCGGCTCAATTCGGCTTCCCCGCTTACGAGGAGCGGCCGGATCAGGCTCTGCAGTACCTGCGCCAGCGTCGAATTGGGAATGTCCCGTTGGTATTGATCGCACTTCCCGGCGGCAAAGAGGCAACGCGAGGCACCCAGCTCCTTATGCAGTTCCTGAACGAGGGCCGACTTGCCGATGCCCGAGTGGCCAGTGACGAGCACCATCTCCACGTTGCCGCCGCCGCTCACGCGTTCGAAGGCGTGGAGCAATACGTCGAGTTCGCGCGTGCGCCCGTAGAGCTTCTCGGGAATCAACAGCCGGTCGGGGGTGTCGCGCGTGCCGAGCGGGAAATCGTCAATACGTCCCCCGCTTTCCCACTGCGCCAGGCAACAGCGCAAATCGTGCTCGACGCCGAACGCAGTCTGGTACCTGTCTTCGGCGGTCTTCTCGAGCAGTTTCATGACGATCGTCGAGACGGGTCCCGGTACCGTCCGCTCGCGCTCCGCCGGCGGCACCGGCTGACGCGCGATATGGCAGTGCACCCATTCCATTGGATCGGACGCAGTGAACGGCAAGACGCCCGTCAACATCCTGTAGTAGGTCACACCCAATGAGTAAAGGTCGCTGCGCGAATCGACGGAGCGGTTCATTCGCCCGGTTTGCTCCGGAGCCATGTAAGCGAGGGTTCCCTCGATGAACTCCGGGGGGCTGGGCGTTTGCGGCTCGCGTGGCAGCAGCGTCGCGATGCCGAAGCCCGTCAATCGTGCCGCGCCGGCTGCGCAATTCACAACGATATGGGCTGGCTTGAGGTCCTTGTGAACGAGGCCTCGGGCGTGGAGCTTGCCTAAGGCAGCGACGATGGCGATGGCGAGCCGAAGAAAGTCTCGCGCATCGATCGGCGAGGTGAAGCGCTCGAGCGGCTCGCCTCCGGGATCCGCCAGCACGAGCGTCGCGAGGCCGTTTTCGCGCAGCAGCTGGAGCGGCCGCACCGCCGCGGCTTCGTCGAGCTCGTCGGCCAGTGCGTATTCGTGTGCGAGACGATCGACGACGGCCTGACTGGGATGGGCGTCCGCAGGCCGCACCAGCAGCACGGACTCGCGCCTGCCGTCCGCGCTGAGCCGCGATCCCCGATAGAACGCGCACTCGCCATCTTCCCACACGAACTGAATGGGATCGCTCGTATCGATATCAAACGAACTGGATGAAACACTCAATTCGCTTTCTCCCGTGTCAGGTAGTCTGGCCTCGCTGGAATCGGAAGTGTCTACCCAGGCCTCTGCGCCCATCCTGGGTTCGTATGACTATTGTGCCGCGGATAAACCAATACGACCGGCGCGCTTTCGTCAGGCATGGCAGTCATGCCGCAATCGTACTCCCGGCGAAAGCGTTGCTTTTGGGCTTAGTATCTTTATGGCCAATCGCCAGGTTTAAATATCGCATAACTGACTGTTAAGCGCCCACCCATAACGGCAATGCACTTTGCGCGCGGGACTTTAAACGGTGTTAAGCGGATAAAGAATTCATAGTCGCGATGGGACATGGTGCAGCCCGTGCTTTCCTTCGTTTTTTGGGACTGCCCTATACTTAAACATTGCTGTGGCGAGCATTCACTGGATAAGATCCGGGGCGTTGAAGCAAAATTATTCTTTCCGGGCGACGTAAGCTCGAACACCGCAGGACTAACACGTCCGCCGATGTTGGTCGCCTTGGGGTGGCGCAGTATGGCATCCGGTTGGTTGTAGCGGACTCACCAGGCAGCGTTCCCACAATGGAGAAAGAAGATGAGTTCGAGACCGGTTTCGACTTCGATCGCAGGCATAGGCGAGGGCGGACAATCGGTGGTCTATGTCATCGACGACGATGAGTCAATGCGCATCGCGCTGACGAACCTACTGGATTCCTTCGGCCTGCACGTCGAGACCTTTGCCTCACCTCGGGAATTTCTTGCGTTCCCCAAGACCGACATCCCTTCCTGCCTGATTCTCGATGTGAGATTGCGTGGCGAGAGCGGCCTTGCCTTCCAGCAGGAAGGCGCCAGGACCGACCTGCGCATGCCGGTTCTGTTCATGACCGGGTACGGCGATGTACCAATGTCGGTCAGAGCAATGAAAGCCGGGGCACTGGATTTTTTCACCAAGCCGTTTCGCGAGCAGGACATGCTGGATGCCGTTGTCCAGGCACTGGCGCGCGACCATGAACGGCTCATCGCGGAGCAATCTCTGGCGGCGCTTCGCATGGCTTACGAATTACTTTCGTTGCGCGAGCGGGAGGTCATGGGTTACGTCATAGCCGGTTTGCTGAACAAGCAGATCGCCTCCGAGATGGACGTCAGGGAAGTGACGGTGAAGATCCATAGGGCGCAGGTCATGAAAAAGATGGCGGCGCGCTCCGTAGCGGAACTTGTCAGAATGGCGGCGGCCTTGGGGGTCGAGCCAGAAGCCTGACCGACTACCTCTTCGCCCCGGGGTACGTTCTACATGGTAGATCTCTCTGCTTATCAGCTGACGACGCTGCGGACCGGCGAGTACACGCTGAGCCGCGGCACTCGCGATGGGCTGAACCCCATTCTGCTCGTCACGCCGGTTGCGTCCGGGCGGCCAGCGCTGGTCAAACGGCTCGAGCATGAATATTCGCTCGAGCCCGAGCTGGACTCCGACTGGGCGGCGAGACCGATCGGGCTGATGACCTCCGAAGGCCGTACCACGCTTGTGCTCGAGGACCCGGGCGGCGAGCCGCTTGATCGACTCATCGGTCATCCGCTGGACATCGCGAGCTTTCTGCGCGTCGGCATCGCGGTTGCCCAGGCGCTTCACCGCATGCATGAGCGAGGGCTGATGCACCTCGACATCAAGCCCGCGAATGTCGTCGTGGACATGGTTCGCGGCCACGCATGGCTGACCGGGTTTGGCATCGCTTCGCGGCTTCCGCGTGAGCATCGGCTGCCCGACCCGCCCGAAATCATCGTTGGCACGCTCGCTTACATGGCGCCTGAGCAGACGGGCCGGATGAACCGCTCGATCGATTCGCGCAGCGATCTCTACGCGTTGGGCGTCACACTTTACGAAATCCTGACCGGTGCGCCGCCATTCGTCACGATGGATCCGATTGAACTGATCCATTGCCACGTCGCGCGCCAGCCCATTTCACCCAGCGATAGTCCGACTGGAGCGCCGCTGCAGATTTCGACTGTGTTGATGAAGCTTCTGGCAAAGACCGCCGAAGAGCGCTACCAAACGGCCGCCGGGGTCGAGGCCGACCTTAGAAAGTGCCTCGCAGCGTGGCAGGCGACTGGCCGGATCGAAACGTTCGTTTCCGGTCAGCATGACACCTCCGCGCGGTTCATCATCCCCGAGAAACTCTATGGGCGAGAGCGCGAAACCACCATGCTGCTTTCGGCGTTCGACCGCGTCGCTCAGGGCGATGGCCCCAGTCTCGTGCTCGTTACAGGCTATTCCGGCGTGGGTAAATCGTCGGTCGTCAACGAACTCAACAAGGCCATCGTGCTGTCCCGGGGGATTTTCCTCTCGGGAAAGTTCGATATGCGGTTGAGCGGCATTCCGTATGCGACGTTCGCTCAGGCTTTTGATGGACTCATTCGACAGATACTGAATGGCAGCGAGGAGGAGATTCGCCGCTGGCGAGAAGCAGTCCAGGAAGCGGCGGGCAATCTTGCCGGCCTGCTGACCGATCTGATCCCGGCGCTCGGCCAGTTGCTCGGCACGCAGCCGGGTGTACCGGCGCTTTCGCCACTTGACGCGCAGATGCGCTTCCAGACCGTGTTCCAGCGGTTCGTGGGGGTGTTCGCGCGGCGTGGGCATCCACTCGTCGTATTCATGGATGACCTTCAATGGCTCGATCCCGCGACGCTGAAGCTCATCGAATACCTGATTACCGGGCGCGAGACTCCGTACCTGTTGCTGATTTGCGCATATCGCGACAACGAGGTTGGGCCCGCCCATCCGCTGATGTCGACGCTGGAGGCAATCAAGCAGAAGGGAGTGTGGATCGACAGGATCGTGCTCAGCCCATTGCGGGTCACGGACGTGAGTCAATTGCTGTGCGACGCCATGCGCTGCGACGCGGTGGGCGTTCGCCCGCTTGCCGAACTCGTGCATGAGCGCACAGGGGGCAATCCTTTTTTCGTCGGCCAATTTATCACGAGCCTCGTCGAGGAAGGGTTGCTGGTATTCGACACGCGCTCGCGATGCTGGACATGGAACCTCGACGATATCGCCGGCAAGGGTTTTACCGACAACGTTGCGGATCTGATGATCGGCAGGTTGCGGCGCCTGCCGGGTGCCGCGCAGAAAGCCTTGAAGCTATTCTCCTGTCTCGGCAGCCAGGCCGATTACGCCATGCTGTCCATCGTCGACAGCGAGGCTGCGGACGGCAGGTGTGCGGTATCGGACATAGCAGACATGGCGGACGTTCAGCCGGAGATGCATGCGGGTTTTCAGGCCGCACTGCGCGCCGGCGCGATTATTTTTCAGCACGGAAAATACCGATTCACGCATGACCGAATCCAGGAGGCGGCTTACGCGCTCATTCCGGCATGGCGCCGCCCGCCGCTGCATCTTCGGATAGGCCGCCTCCTCGCACAGGGGATGTCGGAGGAGAAAGTCTCGGAGAAGGTCTTCGATATCGTCAACCAGTTCAACCTTGGGTTGTCGCTCGTTTCGGACGAGGCCGAGCGGCAATATATCGCCGGCCTCAACCTGCGGGCCGCGAGAAAGGCAAAGACGTCGTCGGCCTACGCCGCCGCCTGCGGTTATCTCGCATCCGCGACGGACCTGTTGACCCAGCAAGGTTGGCGCGAATGCTACGCGCTTACGTGGAGCGTGTGGCTCGAGCGCGCCGAATGCGAAATCCTGAATGCCAATTTCGAAGAGGCGGAAAGGCTGATCGAGGCATTGCTGGTGAATGGCCACTCGAGAGTCGAGCGCACTGAGGCTTACCGATTGCGGATGGTGCTCCAACTCCTGCATGGACAGAATTCGTTGGCCGTGCACACAGCGATGGAATGTCTGCGCATGTTCGATGTGAACCTGCCCGAACATCCGACACTGGAGCAGATGCAACAGGAATTTGACGAAGTACGCCGCCTGCTTGACGGCCGCCCGATCGCAAACCTCATCGACCTGGCCTTGACGGATGACGATGAGGCGAAAGCCGTCATGAGTGTCCTCGGCACAGGCTGCCTCTCCGCCTATCTGGTCGAAGGCAATCTCAGCCTGGTGATGGCGTGCCGGATAGTCAATCTCACGTTGCAGCATGGAGCCTGCCAGTCTTCCACCATTGGTTATGGCGGCCTGGCGGTTTTCCTTGGCCCGGTGTTTCATGCCTTTGCGGAAGGCGACGCATTTGCGAGCCTCGCCGTCGAACTGGCCTCCAGACATGGATTCGACACGAGCAAGGCCGCTGCGAGCTTCCTGATGCAAATGGCCGTGGTCTGGACACGCCCGATCGATCTGGCGCTCGAATGCGTCGAAGCGGCAAGCCGGTCGGCTCAGCAGACAGGTGAAATCGTCTACGCGTGCTATAGCGCCGAGCATCGCCTGACGGACCGGATGACGCGAGGCGACCACCTCGATGAAATCTGGCACGAATCGGTCGTGACGCTGGACTTCGAGCGCAAATCCGGCTTTCGCCATGTGATTCAGGTGATCCTCGGCATTCAGGCTTTCGTGCGGAGCCTGCGTGGCGCGCCGGCCAATTCGCCGCTCCTCGACGACTCAGCACTCGAGGCGGGGGTGCACGCAGTCGGCGTTCCCATCGTCATCTGCTTCTACTGGATTCTCCAGTTGCAGCGGCATTATCTGCTCGGCAACGCCGAGGCCGCGCTCAAGTGCGCCGCGATGGCAGAGCCGCTTCTGTGGGCCGCTCGCTGCCACGTGCAGTCGGCGGACTACCGTTTCTACCACGCCCTCGCTCTCGCCGCCGTCCTGCCGACGGCAGCGCCGGCCGCGCGCGCCCGGCAGCGCGACACCGCAGAGGGGCACCTGGACACGCTGCACCGCTGGGCGCAGAGCTGTCCGTCGACGTTTTCGCACAAGTACGCGCTCGTGGCGGCTGAACTGGCGCGCGTCGATGGGAAAGCCACGGTTGCCATGTCGCTCTATGAGCGGGCGATCCACTCGGCTGCCGAGCATGGCTTCCGTCAGGACGAGGCGCTTGCACGGGAGCTGGCGGGCGATTTCTTCGCGGCTTGCGGTCTGCAACGGGTTGCGCAACTGTATTGGCGGGACGCCCGCGATGCGTGGATCCGGTGGGGCGCCCTGGCCAAGGCCGCCCAGTTCGAAGAGAGGCATCCCGAATTGGGCGAGCGTACGCTGCCCGCCTTGCTGCCGACAATCGAAGCTTCGATCGAGCAGATCGATCTTGGCACCGTCGTCAGGATGTCCCAGGCCATCGCGAGCGAGATCGTCAGCGAAAAACTGATCGAAACACTGATGGTGCTGGCCGTCGAGCACGCCGGAGCCGACTACGGGCTGCTGGTTTTCCCCCGGGAGGGCAAACTTCGGGTCGAAGCCGAGGCGAGTGTCGATCGCGGGGCCGTGCGGGTGCACATCGTGCGGACACCGGTCACCTCGGCGAAGGCGCCGGTATCGATCCTCGATCAGGTCGCACGCGGCAAGCATCGCGCGATTCTCGACGACGCGCGAGCGCACGGCGCCCGGGCTGCCGACGCGTACTTCGATCACAAACCCGTGCGCTCCCTCCTGTGCCTGCCACTGATCAAGCAGGCAGAGCTGATTGGCATGCTGTACCTCGAGAACAGTCTCGCCTCGCATGCTTTTCCGCCCGCGCGGATCACGGTGCTGGAACTCCTTGCGTCGCAGGCGGCGATCTCGCTGGAAAACGCGCGCCTCTATGCCGAGCTGGTTCACGAAAACGCGGATCGGCGCGATGCCGAAGAGGCGCTCCGAGCGAGCGAGGCGTCGCTGAACGAGGCGCAGAAGATAAGCCACACCGGCAGCTGGCGGTGGCGGCCCGATACCGGTGAGGTTTCTTCTTCGGAAGAGCTGCGGCGCATCTTCGGGTTCGATACGACGGCGCAGGCGTCGTATAAGTCGTTCATGGGACGCATCCGGCCTGAAGAACGAACGTCGTTCGAGCGGGTGCTAGCAAGCGCCGTGCGCGAAAGACGACGGTTCCGGCACGAGCATCGCATCGAACTCCCGGGCGGAGCCATCCGGTATCTACAGGTGGTGGGGCAGCCCGATATCACGGCATCTGGGGCACTGGAGTTCATCGGCACCGTAATGGACATTACGGAGCGCAAGCGTGCGGAGGAGGCGCTCAGAGATGCACAAACGGAACTCTCGCGTATCGCCCGCCTGACAACCATGGGCCAACTGGTCGCTTCGATTGCCCACGAAATCAATCAGCCGCTCGGTGCGATCTCCGCCAACGGCACTGCATGCATGAACTGGCTCAACCGCGAGAATCCCGATCTCGACAGCATGCGTGGCGCGATGGCTCGCATCGTTCACGATGCACATCGCGCGAGCGACGTGATCCGCGGACTGCGCGCGCTCGTATCGAAGTCGGGGCCGCAATTGACGAAGGTCGACATCAACCACGCCATCGAGGACGTGTTGGCGCTGACCCGAGTGGAATTGCAGGAGCAGGGCGTGGCGCTTCACATCGAGCTTGCGCCGGACACCGGTTTCGTATTTGGCGACCCCGTGCAACTGCAGCAGGTTCTGCTCAACCTGATCATGAACGGGATCGAGGCGATGGCCGCCACCGCCCACGACCCGAAAGCGCTCACGATCACGTCACAGGCTGCGGAAATGGGCGGTATTCGCGTTGCCGTGCAAGACACCGGCCCAGGGCTCGATCCGGCGACGTCCGACCGGCTGTTCGAGCCATTCTTTACGACGAAGCTCGTCGGTATGGGCATGGGACTATCGATTTGCAAGTCGATCGTCGAGGCCCATGGCGGACATTTGTGGGCGAGACCGAACGCGCCGCATGGCGCAGTCTTTCAGTTCGTGCTGCCGAACTGTGCCCCTTAGGGTCCGTTCTCGTTCATAACGGGCTAGTGCCAGCGCTTCGGCGGTCATTGCGAAGGGCCGTACGACCGTTCAATTGCCCCTTCCTGATTGCCCATTCGCGGCCGTTCGGCTTCGGCGGGACTTGATTGTCGAAATGCACAAAGACTCTCGTTGAAATCTCCAGTGTTTTGCGGTCCTGACATTGCTAGATTGAATTAAATCCTGTGTGAATACCCAGACTGGGCGCCAGCATGGCGTGCGCGAGAGGGGGCTCGCGTTCGTACTCGTCACGCATTGCGCGTCTGACTACTATAAGGAACGTCTCAGTGACGAAGCAAATCAACCGTGTTGCCGTGATCGGCACGGGAGTGATCGGCTCGAGTTGGACCGCATGGTTTCTTGCGCAAGGACTCGACGTCGTCGCGTTCGACCAGGGACCGGACGCCGAGCAGCGATTAAAGCAATATGTCGACGCAGCGTGGCCGGCGCTCGAAGCGCTTGGCCTCGCTCCTCGAGCGTCGCGCGCTCGGCTCACGTTCACGCGCGATTTGCCTGCCGCCGCGGCGGATGTTGACCTCGTCCAGGAGAATGGCCCCGAGCGGCTGGACCTGAAGCGCGCCATGTACGAACGGCTGGACACGCTCCTTCCACCGGAGGTCCCCATCGCTTCGAGCTCTTCCGGCCTCACGATGAGCAACATCCAGGCGGGCTGCAAGTCATATCCACAACGCTGCGTGATTGGGCATCCGTTCAATCTGCCGCATCTCATTCCTCTCGTCGAGATCGTTGCGGGCGAGGAGACGTCGGAGGAGACCGTCAACAAGGTCACGGGCTTCTATACGTCGCTCGGCAAGCGCACCATCCGTGTTCGCAAGGAGATTCCCGGTCATGTGGCGAACCGGCTGCAGGCAGCGTTGTGGCGGGAGATGGTCCATCTCGTGTCGGAGGGCGTAGTGAGCGTGGCCGATGCGGACACGGCGGTGTGTCACGGCCCCGGACTGCGATGGGGCTTGATGGGGCCGACCATGCTGTTTCATCTCGGCGGTGGGAAAGGCGGTATCGAGAATTTTCTCGATCAGTTCACCGGACCGATGACCGCGTGGTGGAAAGCATTGGGGTCGCCCGAACTCACGCCGAACATGCAGCAGGCGATTATCGACGGTGCGCGGCGCGAGGCAGCGGGCCAGTCTGTGGGCGACCTCGCGGCGCAGTGCGAGCGTATGCTGCTTGACCTGCTGAAGCTGCGCCAGAGTGCGGGCTCGGGGGCAAGCATCTCATGAAGCGAAAACGCCTGCATGCGCGTGCCTGATAAGCGCTGGTTGGTCTGTCCAGTTCGTGTTTTGCACTGGCACCCGGCTTATACCAAAGGATGAGTCGGGCAAACAGCGAGTCAGGACCACCGACCCGTTCGTACAATAGATTTCTTCGCATGGCCGGGCTACCTTGCAATCGTGGACGGTGCAGTTTCGCGGCTCGCTTTCGATGCCCCACACACTGGCGCCGGTTCGAGGACGAAGGTGCGATGCGAAGAGGCGGGAAATGTTCAGGCAAGCCGAAAATGATTTGGGACCCTTATTCCAGGCGACTTCGGGGCAGGCCGTGCACGGTCGCGTCCTGCGGCCTGCAGGTCACGCCCTCACAATCGTGACGCTGTCGATCTGCTGGTGGTCGCTGGTGGAGACGGTGCTGGACTTCGTCACGGGAAATGGCTGCACCGCTTTTGCGGCCGCCATTGCCGCCAATCTTATCGTGGTCACCGTCGGACTCGCCGTGGTCATGAATGTCCGCTTTGCTCGCGAAATTTTCGCGTTTCTCTGCGGCGTCAGCATTCTGGCACTCGGCTCCGGGATTCCGCTTGCGTTCAGCGATTCGATGTGGATTCCACTGATCTCGCTGATCGACTGCGGGAGCAAGCTCGCTTTTCTGGTTTTCGCCTGTGCATTGCGCCACGAGGATGGCTGGCGGTCCACGTCGCACTGACAGGTCAGGGGCGTTGGGAATGAGACGTATCGAGCGAATCGTATGGGCGGTGCTTGTGCTGGCAGTGTGCTGGGTTCTGGACATGTCGGCGCACGAGCGGCACCGTGGTTTCTACGAACGGTTGTTCAGCGAGCAGTGTGACGCCCGCGACTATGTCGTCGAGATATATCGCACTGCCTGGCAACCGGGCGATGTGCAGGCAGTGGGCGACGAAGACGTGTCGATCCGGCTGCCACTCGCGCGCGAGAGAGACGATGACGCGTGTGATCCCCAGCAAGACGTCGCGGAAACGTCCGTAACGAAAGGGGCGCAATGAGGACATTGGATATCGTGGCGCGTAACCGCCCGGGACAAAAGCCGGTTCGCTCGCGTCGCGGAGGCTGCAAAGCGCAACGTGAATGTGAGCGGGATCGATAACTTTGGAGTGACACGTGCCACTCACCACGGGCGGACTTCCGAAGCGCACAATTGGCGCAGCCGTGATGGCAACGGTATCCATTTCAGGGTGCGCAAACTACTCGCCCTCGCTCAACGTGCTCGGGGCGTACTTTCCCGACTGGCTGTTTTGCATCGTCGCGGGCGTTGTGCTGACGATCGTCATCTATCTGATGCTGAAGCGCTTCGAGGCGGACCACCTGCTCGCGCCTCCTGCCGTGACGTATCCCATGCTGGTCGCGTTCCTGTCGCTCGCCGTCTGGTTGATGTTGTTCCAATATTGAATCTGCTTCAGGTGAGGGCATGGCGACAAGTGCGAGCAAGACCAGGAAGAGGGCATGGCCGGCGGTTCTCCTCGTCGTGGCGACGCTGTTGCTGCTCATTTTCGTGATCCGGTTGCTGGACCGCTCGCCGCGCACCGACGATGCCTATGTCTATGCGGATACGATCGACGTCGTGCCCGAGGTCAACGGCCGCATCATCGAGCTGGCGGTACGCGACAACCAGGCGGTCAAGCAGGGCGACTTGCTGTTTCGCATCGATCCGCGTCCGTACGAGGATGCGCTCGCGCGAGGCAAGGCATCGCTCGTCGCGCTCGATCGTCAGATCGAGCTGACCCAGCGCACGGTCAACGCGCAGCAGTACAACGCACAGTCGGTGCGTGCCGCTGTCGAGCGCTCCCGGGCCGCGGCGAACCAGGCGTCCGACACCTTGCACAGGATGGAGCCGCTGCTCTCGCACGGCTATGTGTCGGCAGAAGATGTCGACCGCGCACGCACCGAGCAGCGCGCTACCGAGGCCGAACTCAGCGCCGCGCAGCTACAGGCCCAGCAGGCGGCAGCGGCCGTGAGCGGGGTGGACGCGCTGGTCGCGCAGCGCGCCGTCATCATGGCCGAGATCGCGATTGCCGAACTGAACCTCGAATATGCGACCGTGCGCGCGCCGTTCGACGGACGCGTGGTCTCGCTGAAGACATCGACGGGGCAGTTCGCTTCCACGCTCAAACCGGTCTTTACCTTGATCGACACGCGCCATTGGTATGTGGTCGCGAACTTTCGCGAGACCGAACTCAAGGATGTACGCGCAGGCACGCCTGCCAGCGTCTACCTGATGAGCGACACGGGGCAGCGCTTTCACGGCGTGGTCGACTCGATCGGCTACGGCATCGCTTCAGAAGAAGCCGGCCTTGCCCTGCCGGGCGGGTTGCCGCACATCCAGCGCACGCTGAACTGGGTGCACGTGTCGCAGCGCTTTCCGGTGAAGATCCTCGTCGGCAATCCGAACCCGGACCTGTTTCGCGTCGGCACGTCAGCCGTGGCCGTGTTGCAGCCTGGGCGCAGTCATACCGGCCAAGGCCGTTGAGGAGCACCGATGGCCGCCGCCGACTACCTGCCCGCCACGCTGCGCGATGCCGGTGCGTTCCTGAAGCAGGAGCTGGCGTCGTTCCCCGGGCGGCTCAACGTAACGCTGCGCTGCATGCTGACGAGCGCGATCGTGATCGTCGTGTCGATGGCGCTCGAAGTGCCCGAACTGGCGTTGTCGCTGCTGGTGGTGTTTTACGTCACGCAGTCGAACGTGGTGTTCACGCGGCTCGTCGGCATGATGTTCATCCTCGGATCGACGCTCGGCATCGGGCTGTCGATCCTGCTGCTGAAGTTCACGTTCGACTATCCATTGGTGCGTATCGTCATCGCGAGTCTGGTGTTCTTTTGCAGCGCGTATCTGATTCGCGTGCTGAAAATCGGCGTGGTGTTCTTTATTGTCGCCATCATCGTCATCTATGTGCAGAGCTTCGTCGACCGGACCGACCAGGCCGACTTGCTGATCCGCTCAGTATTGTGGGTGTGGGTGGCGGTCAACTATCCGATCGCGCTGACGCTACTGGTCAATACGCTGCTGTTGCCCGCGGAACCGCAGTTGCAGCTCAGGGCTGAGCTTCATCGGCAACTCGCGGCGCTCGATGCCCGGCTCATGCCGCTGATCGAGGGCGCCACGAGCCACGCACGCATCACCCCCGCGTCCGTCCAGCAGGGCGCGCTGACGCTGCAGAAGCTGCTGCGATTCGCGACGATGCGCGACGCCCACTATCGCGAGCATCAGGCTGCGCAGCTTGCATGCATCGCGACGGTGTCACGTCTTTATCGCGCGGCGAGCGAGTTACCGACCGAGTGGCGGGGCGCCTCGGCGGCCCAGCTGAAGATGCTGCGCGAACTGCAGGCGAACGTTCGCGCACTCGACGAATCGGTGGCGCTGGGCGAACCGTATCGCTACGTGAGCGTTGTCACCGCTGTGGAACGCAACGCCGCCGACACGATTCCCGCGGCTGCGGAATTGCAGCGGGCGCTGCATGCCTATGCCGACCTCTTCGCGAGCGGCGCGGCGCCGGGCCCTTCCGGTGCGGGCGAACCGATGGTCGCGCCCGACGCCTGGACCAACCCGGCCTATGCGCGCTTCTCACTAAAGACGCTGCTCGCGGTGTTGATCTGTTATGTGTTCTACAACGCCGCAGACTGGCAGGGCGCACACACGATCATGCTGACCTGCGTGATCGTCGCGCTGCCAAGCCTCGGCGCCTCGGCACAGCGTGCGTTGCTGCGGCTGGCCGGGGCCGCCATCGGCAGTGGGCTCGCGCTATTCATGGTCGTGTTCGTCGTTCCGCGCCTCGACGACATCACCGGTCTGCTGCTGATGACGCTGCCCGTCATCGCGTTCGGGGCATGGATTGCAGCCGGCTCGGAGCGGATCGGCTACGCGGGGGTCCAACTGGTGTTCACGTTTTCGCTGGCATTGCTCGCACGCTTCGGGCCAGTCATCAATCTCACTGAAATCCGCGACCGGATGCTGGGCATCCTGCTGGGCGTTGGCGTGGCGACCTTCGTGCAGATGTCGTTCTGGCGCGAGGGCGAGGGCGATCTGCTGCGGCAGAAGCTCGCCGCCATGCTGCGGGCGATCACAGTTCAATTGCGCCCATCGCAAACGGGCGTGACGGGGCACGACGAGTTGCCTTATGCGCAGCGCCAGTTGCAGGCGTGGGCCGTGCTGGCCGATTGCGAGGCGACGCTCTCCCGTGTCGCACTCGAACCGGACTGGCGGGAAACCGACCAGGCGCAACTGACGCTGCGCGCGCAAACCGTTCTCGCACAGGGGCGCGAGATCATGCTGGCGGGCGATACGCTGCGTAACACGCTGGCGGCGCAGGGCGGAACGTCTGACGCGCGGACGGTCGACGCCGTGCGTTCGGCCCAGGAACAGGCATCAGCCGAGCTTGCCCGCTATGCGGAAGCGCTCGCGGCGAATCCACCCGCAGCCCGCGCACCGCGACGCAACGAGATCGCTGCGCAAGCCGGCGAACCGGCGCTCGGGTCCCGCGGACCGCTCATCGAGGCCGCGGACGACCTGTCGCGGCAGGTCGCGGGGTTGCCGGAATGGTCCGCTGACGCCGGCCTCCCTGAGCCCGCCGCGGCGCCATCGTCACAGGCCCTGCGATCATGATTGCGCGAGCGGTTCGGCGAGGCGTGCCGTGGCATCGAAGCTGCCTGTGCATCGCGTGGATGGCGTCCGTGCTGCCGGGCTGCGCGCTGATCCGTCATGACAGCCCGCCTTACACCGAGATCGCCCCCGCGCAGATCAATCTCGCAAACGATATCCATCTCGCGCGCGACGGCTGGCCTGCCGCCCGTTGGTGGACGCGATACGGCGACGAACAGCTCGACGCGCTAATCGACCAGGCGCTCGCCAATGCCCCGACGATGGTGATCGCGCGAACTCGCGTGGCGCAGGCAAAGTCCGACGTGGATCTCGTCAGGACGGGATCGAGCCTGCAGGTCAGCGCGCTTGCCTTACTCGATCGCGAGCATGTTTCGGCCAACGGTTTTCTTGGGCCGTTCGCGCAGAACGAGCCCGCGTTGGGTCTCACGGGCCCGTGGTACACCGAGGGCGTCGTCGGACTGGGCGCGAGCCTGAACGTCGACATCTGGGGCAAGCAGCGCGCGCAGATTGCCGCTTCGATTGGCGTGACGAACGCGAGGCTCGCGGAGACGTCGGCGGTCGAGCTCGAAATTTCGGCCGATGTCGCGCAGATTTATTTTGGTATCCAGACGAATTACCAGCTTGTCGATCTGTTGAGCCAGTCACGCGACATCGCGCAGTTTGCGGTGCAGGCACACGAGGCGCGCGCGGCGCGCGGCCTCGAGCCCCGCACGCGGTTCGAAGAGGCCCGCGCGCAGCAGTTGGCCATCGAACGGCAGATCGTATCCACGCAGGCGCAGATCAAGCAGTTTCGGGAATCGCTGCGGGCGCTGGCGGGCGCGGGACCCGACGGCTTGCCGGAGATCAGGCCCGTGGCACTGCCGGCCTCGCAGGCCGCGTTGCCGGCGACGCTTTCCTATGAGCTTCTCGCCCGGCGCCCCGATTTACAGGCGATGCGGTGGTATGTGCAGTCGTCCTTCGATCGAATCGACTCGGCGAAGGCCGCTTTCTATCCGAGTTTCGACATCAAGGCATTTCTCGGCTACAACGCCCTGCATCTTGCCGATCTCTTCACGCACGCAAGCCGGCAGATCAACCTGGTTCCGGGACTGTACCTGCCGATCTTCGATGGCGGCACGCTCAATGCGAATTTGAGCGGCGCGCGCGAGGGGAGCAACTTGCTGATCGAGCAGTACAACCAGGCCGTGCTCAATGCGGTTCGCGACGTCGCGCAGACGGGCAGCCGCTTACAGGCACTCGACGCCGAAACCGAATTGCAAAAGCAGCGCATCGAATCGGTGACGTTCACGAGAGACAGTGTCGAAGCGTCCTGGCAGCGAGGGCTGACCAGCCAGCTCGCGGCGCTCGAAGCGCGCCAGCCGGTGATTGGCGAGGAGGTTGCACTGCTCGCGCTGAACGGGCAGATGCTGAGTCAGGAAGTCGCGCTGACGAAGGCGCTCGGCGGCGGCTATCGCGCCGAAGCGCCCGTCGAACTGAAGCCTCGTTGAAGCCAGGCTTCAGTGCAATGCGCCCCGAGGAAAAAGAGCCCGGGGCGCCAAACATCAAACGATCAGTGAGAGGCGGACAACTGGCCCGGCCCATCAGCACTTGGCTGGCGACCTGTTCTCCGGCAGGTGCTGGTGCAGCTTCGGTGCGATTGCGCTGCCCCCGTGTGTCTCGAGGTACTTGCACGCATTGACGATGTCACGCGCGAGCATCTGGGCCACATTGTGATTGATGTGCGGCCGGACCACCACACGCAGGCTCTTGACCTCCTCGGCGTTGGGCGGCATCGAATACGCGGAAAGCACCCAGCCCTTTTCACGGACCTTGTTCGATACATCGAATTCGTTGAACTTCGTGACGCTCTTGTCGAGCGTGACGGCCACCACAGGAATGCGCTGCTGCTCGTTCATGATGTTGAAATAGCCGCTGTCGACGAGTGTCTGACGCAAGGCAATGGCGTTGTCCAACGTTTGGCGCATGATTCGCTGATATCCGTCGAAACCCAGGCGCAGGAACTGATAGTACTGAACGGCGATCTGAAAGGCGTTGCGGCTGAAGTTCAGCGTGGCTGTCGGCATTTCGCCGCCCAGGTAGTTGACGTAGAACACGAGGTCTTCATTGAACACACTCCGTTCGCGGAAGATCACCCAACCCAGTCCCGGGGGCGTGAGCCCGTACTTGTGCCCCGATGCGTTGATCGACTGGACGCGCGGCAGCCGGAAGTCCCAGCGGTAGTCGGGATACAGGAACGGATTGACGAAGCCTCCGGACGCGCCGTCGATGTGCATGGGAATCGAAATGCCTGTCCTTTGTTCATAAGCGTCGAGCCAGTCGTGAATCCCCTGGATGTCGTCGTCCTCGCCGGTGAAGGTCTGTCCGGCAATGGCGACGACGGCGATCGTATTTTCGTCTACGTACTTCTCCAGTTCGTCCGCCGTTAGCCGATAGTTACCTGGCTTGAGCGGAACGATCCGCGGTTCCACGTCGAAATAGCGCAGGAACTTCTTCCAGACAATCTGGACGTTGCCTCCCGTCACCATATTGGGGCGTGTGGCGTCTTTGCCATCCCGTTCCCGCGTCTGGCGCCAGTTCCACTTGTGGGCGAGACCGGCGAGCATGCATGCTTCCGATGAACCGACCGTCGCGGTGCCGTAAGGTTCGACGCCATCGGGTCCATTCCAGAGTTGGTGCAGCCATCTCACCATCCGGGTTTCCATGGCGAAAAGCTGCGGATACATATCGTGGTCGATATAGTTCTTGAACATGTTTCGCCTGGCGATCTCGACGGCCTCAGGCTCGGCAAAGGTCGTGACGAACGATGACATGTTCAGCATCGGGTTCGTGTCTGTCCATTCCTGACTCAGGACGAGTGCTTCTGCTGCCCGCGCAGCGATGCCGTGTTGGGGGAACTCGTTTTCCGGCACGTCGATATTGAACTCTTCATACGACGACACTGCAGCAATTGGCGTAGCCATTGACTATCTCCTGGGGTTGAACATGCCTTCGGCAAAATGGGTTTGCCGGGTGATGCAAGCTGGGACGGCGTGACACGACACGCCGCGCTTCATTCAATGAGTGAGGGGCAGCGAGCGCTACTTGAGTATCATGATGACGACCATGCCCCAGATCGTCAGCAGGGTATTGCCGACCGCGTACGTGACGGTGTAGCCAAGCCCTGGAACCTGGCTTTTCGCGGCGTCGCAAATCATCCCCAAGGCCGCCGTTGTCGTACGGGCTCCGGCACAGCAACCCAGCACGATTGCGGGATGGAACCTGAACACGTACTTCGCGATCAGCATGCCTAGAATCAGCGGGACCGCGGTCGCGAAGATGCCCCACAAAAAGAGGCTCACGCCCAGTTGCTTCAGGCCGAGGACGAAACCGGGCCCAGCCGTAATTCCCACCACGGCAATGAACACATTCAGTCCTACTGAGTTCATGAACCAGATCGTCGGTTCGGGCACACGTCCGAATGTCGGGTGGATGGCGCGCAGCCAACCGAACACGATGCCGGCGATCAACGCGCCGCCCGCCGTGGAGAGTGTCAACGGAACGGCTCCGATATTGATAGTGATCGCGCCAACGAGCGCACCGATCGTGATCGCCAGCCCGACGAAGGCAACATCCGCCGCATTGGTCGCCCGGTCGAGCGTGCCCAGTGCCTTGGCGGCTGCAGTCGTGTCCTGGGTTCGGCCGACGAGTGTGATCGTGTCGCCGCGGTGAAGCTGCGTGCTCGGAAGCACGGGGATTGGCGTTTCGGTTGGGCCGCGCTTGATCTTGCGAATGAAGACGCCGCGCGCCGCGGGAAGCGTGGACAACTGCTGGAGCGTCTGGCCGTCGACGTCCTTTGCGGAGACATAGACATCGACTCCCTCGGCGGGAACCGCGAGGAGTTCGGCGTCGTCGATCTCGGCCCCGTTCGTGCCCAGTGTGGACACGAGCTGGTCGCGGCGCCCGGCGACGGCCACGACGTCGCCCGTTGTCAGGACATAGTCGAGCCTGGCTTCCTCGATTGCGCTGCCGCGTCGGATGCGTTCGATGAACAGCCGCACGCCCTCGGCCTCCAGCGCTTCGACTTGGCGGACGGTCAGACCGACGAAAGGACTCTCGCCCGAAATGCGAAATGCGCGCAGTTCGTATTGGTGCCACGCGCTGCCCGCGGTAATGAGCTGCTGTGTGCCGCCGAGGCTGGCTTCGTATTCCTTGCACGCCTTGACGAGATCGATGCGCAGGAGCTTCGGGCCGAGTTGGGCGAGGATGATGGCGGAGCCGACCGTGCCGAATATATAGCTGACGGCATAGGCGGTCGGCATTGCGTCGAGCAACGCCTTCGTTTGCGAGGCGGGCAGTCCGAGTCGGCCGATTGCGTCCGTCGCGAGGCCCATTGACGCCGAAATGGTCTGGGAGCCCGCGAGAAGACCGGCAGCGGAGCCGACGCCATAACCCGCGATTTTAGCGGCGGCAATGGGGGCGGCAAGACACAGGACGCACTGGACAACCGAGAAGAGCGCCTGAGGAATGCCGTCCTTGGCGATGCCTCTGACGAACTGCGGGCCGACTCCGTAACCGACGGCGAACAGGAACATCAGAAAGAATATCGACTTGACGTTAGCGGAGATGGGAATTCCCAGCTGCCCGATAGCGATGGCCGCAAGCAGTGTCGAGGTGACGGCGCCGAGACTGAAGCCCCGATAGCTCTTTCCCCCCACCCAATATCCGATCCCCAGCGACATAAAGATCGCGATCTCAGGATGGCTGCGCAGTGTTAATACCAGCCAGTTCATTTTGTGATCCTCCGTAACATGTACTTCAAGAAGTCAATGAAAAGAAAACAACGTTGCATTCCTAAATAAAAGATCAAGAACATGTCTGCGCTCACTTCGATTGCGGCGGCTCCATGGGGACGTCATGAGTGCCGCTTCCCGCATCAGATGCCACGTGAGGATCGTGGGCGCCTCGCGATTACATTGGCAGTTCGCGAGGAGGCAGTGCCTTCGAACGCTGGCGTGGGGAATCGCGGGCGCGCGTTGGGCGCGTATGAGGTGGATGCTCTTCGCGAACCGAAAGAATGAATTCGCCGCTCAGACCGTACTCACGCGCGATCGATAACAGCCTGTCCGCCCACTCCCAGACGCCGTAGATGTCGTGAACGTTTTGCAGACAGATCAGCAGTGCGACCGTGCGTTTGTCGTAAATATTGATCCCGGCATGCAACAATGCCTTGCACAATGCGGCGACGCCGCCGTCCATGTAACGGGGCCAGTCGATGCCGGACCCGGGCAGGTAGCGTACCGGAACGCCCTCCATCGCGGATCGGTAGTCGGACGGCCGGATGAAGCTGCCAACAGGACACCCGCCGCATGGACCGCGGTACGCAGCGCCTCCGTTTGCGAGAACCCCGGTGCGGCGTTGCGAAAGCAGGTGATTGACGGAGCGGTCAAAGATTTCCTGATCGCTCAAAAATCGGATGGCGCGCATGGCTGACCTACTGAACACAGATCACGCTTAGATCGACGGTTCTGCGATAGACGCTCCGGTTGAGCCACGGGACGAACGTGTACTCGACATACGCGTTGCTGCCCACGAAAATCCATGTATGTAGCGTGATGAACATATTGGACTCCTAATGGTGACCGGATATCATGGGTCATCGAATGCGCGGCGGTGGAAGCTGGATTGCTTGCCGTCGATGACACCAAAGGTACGCGTGCAAGGCGAGAAAAACCATCGTACGAACGGGTGGCGTGGTTCTTCATTCGCGTGAGCGGTTCATACAGGGGTATGCCTGGTTCGTCCGCACCGGGGTGCTGCAAGAGTGCCGGCGGGAGCGGGGCGTCGCAGGTCGTCAGGGAGCGCGGAGTCTTTCGACGAAGAGAGTGACTGCGTGCCACTCACGTTGGCTATACGAAGATATAGTCGTCTCAGACTAACGCCCTAATCCGGCAATCACTTGCACGTTTGTCGCCGGGCAGGCGCTGCGGTATTGTTTATTCGTCGCTATTCGTGGGGCGTCATTCGGTTCGCCTGTGCAAGCTTTTAAAAAGCTGGTTAAGCCACGAGGCTCGATTTGGCCGCATTGAGAATGGGGCCTGACCGATCGGCCCAGAGGACCGCACGAAAGACCTGAAACAAGGAGAAGCCGTTGAGTTCAGGATCTGGCTTGACTTCGACAAAAGGCGCGTCCGATGGTCCGCCGTCGATGGTGTACGTGATCGACGATGATGAAGCGGTACGAATCGCACTCAAGGCACTCTTGCGCTCTGCGGGATTGCATGTGGAGACTTTCTCAGCCTGCCGAGAGTTTCTCGCGTTTCCGAAGCAGTGCGTGCCGAGTTGCCTGATTCTCGATGTCAGGCTGCAGGGTGAAACGGGTCTTGCATTTCAGAAGGAGCTTGCGAAAAGCGAAATCCGGATGCCGATAGTGTTCATGACCGGATACGCCGACGTTGCGATGTCAGTCAGAGCCATGAAGGCCGGTGCGTTCGATTTTCTCGCCAAGCCGTTTCGGGACCAGGAGATTCTCGATGCCGTGACCGACGCCCTGGCGCGCGACGGCGAGCGCGTGCAGGCCGAACAGGCGCTTGCCGCGCTGCGCGCTTCCTATGCTTCGTTGACCGTACGCGAACAGGAGGTCGTTCGTTATGTCATCTCGGGCCTGATGAACAAGCAGATTGCCGCGCAGATGAAACTAAGCGAAGTCACCGTGAAGATTCACCGAGGGCACGCGATGAGAAAACTGGCTGCGCACTCCGTTCCGGATCTCGTCAGAAAGGCGGAAGCACTTGGCCTCAAGCCACAAGTGGACGGACCCTCCTGATCGCGTTGCCGTGTTCAGGACGTTCCGGCGCCATCGTGCTGGGCAGGACGCACCGTTCGGGGGTTACGGATTGCCCTGCGGCGGCGGCTGCCTCATCGCGAGGCTGAGCCAGCGCACCACGTCATCGGCGGCAACGGGCTTTTCGAGCAGGACCAGTGCGCCGTTCTCGATGACTTCGGCGTGCAGGTCAGGCGTTGGAAAGGCGGTGATGAAAATGGTGGGTGGTGCATTCCCCTGGCCACGAAGCCGGGTATGCAGCGCGACGCCGGACATGCCGGGCATTCGTACGTCGGAAATCAGGCAGGAGGTGTCTTCGACGTGTCCGGATTCGAGGAACGCTTCGGCAGATGCAAAGGTGCGTACGTTCCAGCCCAACGAACGCACAAGGTTCGCAGTCGCGATACGGACTGCCTCATCGTCGTCAACGATCGTAACAACCTCAGACGTATCCACGAGAAAGACCCCGATCGTCGAAAAAGGGAAAGGTGGGCGGATGATATCGGCAGCGCATTGCGAAGAATAGTACGCGCACGCCGGAACAGGAATAATACGAATGTATGTAGCACACGTAACGGAGTGCCAGGCATTTTCCAGATACTTCTCTGCGGTGGTCGCTCGTGCGCCGGGCTTTGCCGCTCGTCACGGCGGCGACGCGTTTGCTAGTATAAAAAGCGTGCCCTGTCGCGAAACGAGAACTACACGGAAACAGCAAGGCGTCGGCTCGCAAAGTCGACCTGACGATCGGGTGGACCGGTCCAGGGCGGTCGGCCGCCGGCTTTACGCTCCAAACTTGAGAACGAGAATTCCTGCAAGGAGGTCAGATGGAGCAACGCAAGGAACTGAGCGGCCTGACTAACGAGCTCTTTCGGCAAGTCGTGGAGGCGGCTCCAAACGCCATGGTGATGGTGGACCGTGCCGGCAGAATCGTTCTCGTGAATGCGCAGGCGGAGAAGCTGTTCGGATATGCGCGTGCGGAATTGATGACGCGAGGTATCGAAGCGCTCGTGCCCGAGCGCTTCCGGTCCGGTCACCCGGATTTCCGGAGCGCCTACTACACTGACCTGAAGAGCCGCCCGATGGGGACCGGCCGCGACCTCTACGCAATGCGCAAAGACGGCTCCGAATTCCCCGTCGAGATTGGACTCAATCCGGTCTCAACCGACGAAGGCACGTTTGTGCTGGCAGCCGTCGTTGACATTACCGGGCGCAGGAGGCAGGAGGAACGCTTCCGGCAGGTCGTGGAAGCGGCGCCCAACGCAATGGTCATGCTGGACCGCGATGGCCGGATCGTCCTCGTGAATGCGCAGACTGAAAAACTATTCGGCTATCCCCGCGATGAACTGGTTGGCCAGAGCATCGAGGTACTCGTTCCCGAACGTTTCCGCTCCCGCCACCCGGAGTACCGTGACGCGTTCTACAGCGACCTGAAGACCCGTCCGATGGGAGCGGGCCGGGATCTTTTCGCGCGGCGCAGGGACGGCTCGGAGTTTCCCGTCGAAATAGGCCTCAATCCCGTCTCCACCGACGAAGGTATGTTCGTCCTTGCCGCCGTCGTCGACATTACCGAGCGCAGACGTCTCGAGGAGCGCTTCCGGCAGGTGGTGGAAGCGGCGCCTAACGCCATGGTGATGGTGGACCAGGACGGCCGGATCGTTCTCGTGAACGCACAGACGGAGAAGCTCTTCGGCTATCCGCGCAATGAGTTGATCGGGCAGAGCATCGAAGCACTCGTCCCGGAACGTTTCCGTGGGCGCCACCCGGAGTATCGCGTTTCGTTCTTCAATAATCTGACGAGCCGCCCTATGGGGGCCGGGCGTGACCTCTACGGGCTGCGCAAAGACGGCTCGGAATTTCCAGTCGAGATCGGCCTGAATCCGCTGTCGACCGACGAAGGGAAATTCGTGCTCGCGGCCGTGGTCGACATCACGTCGCGCAAGCACGCGCAAGAGGAACTGCTGAGAAAAACCGACGAATTGGCCCGCTCGAACAAGGACCTCGAACAATTTGCCTACCTGGCTTCTCACGATCTCCAGGAACCACTGCGGGCAGTTGCCGGCCCCTTGCAGATGTTGCAGATGCGATACAAGGGGCAACTGGATGGCCGTGCCGATGAGTTCATTGCACACGCGGTGGATGGCGCGACCCGGATGCAGGCGCTCATCAATGATCTGCTCGCCTATTCGCGGGTCGGCCGCTCCGACGACGCGCGCCAGTTGACTGACTGCGCACAGATACTCGATCAGGCGCTCAAGAGCCTGAGCGTCATGATGGAGGAAAGCGGCGCCGAGGTGAGGCGGGAAGCGTTGCCCACCCTGGTGGCTATTCCGACGCACCTCGCGCTTCTGTTCCAGAATCTCGTCGGAAACGCCATCAAGTTCCGCGACAAGGCGCGTCCTGTCCGGATCGACGTGGGTGCGAGGCGCGAGGGCGAGGGCTGGCTATTCTGGGTCAAGGACAACGGGATCGGTATCGATCCGCAATATTACGAGCGGATTTTTCTGGTCTTTCAGCGCCTGCACACGCGCGCAGATTATCCAGGCACCGGGATTGGCCTCGCGCTGTGCAAGCGAATCGTCGAACAGCACGGCGGCCAGATCTGGGTCGAATCTGTTGAGCAGGAAGGCGCGACATTCTTTTTCACGCTGGGCATCAAGAACGCGATATGAATCCGTCCACGAAAGTGAGGAGACAACTATGATGCTTTCCGGAAACAGCGAGCAGATGTTTCATATCCTGATGGTGGAGGATAGCCCCACGGACGTCATGATGACGCGTGAGGCGCTGGATTATTACAAGGTGCTCAATCCGCTACACATTGCGGAGGACGGCGTGGAAGCGATCGAGTTCCTCAAACGCGAGGGAAAACATGCGACCGCGCCACGTCCCGGCCTGATCATCCTCGATCTCAACCTTCCGCGAAAGAGCGGCCAGGAAGTGCTTCAGGAACTGAAGACAGATCCCGAATTGAAAAACATTCCGGTCGTCGTGCTGACTACCTCCAAAGCCGAGGAGGACGTGGCGAAGTCATATGGCCTGCACGCCAACTGTTACATCACCAAGCCCGTGGATTTCGAGAAGTTCGTTGAGGTCGTGCGCAGCATCAACGACTTCTGGCTTGGCGTCGTGACGCTGCCTTCCGCTAAATCGTGAACATCGATCATGAAATCCGTATCCTCCTGATCGAGGACAGCGCGACCGACGCACTGCTGATCGACAGGGTGCTCGAGGACGTGGTGGAGTTCAAGTACCACGTGGTGCGCACCGAGTCCATGGCGGAGGGTGTCGCGCGTGCGCGAATCGCGCATTTCGACGTGGTGATCCTCGACCTGGGGCTGCCAGACGCAAATGGGGGGCTCGACACCTTCAGGAAATTCCAGCAGATGGCGCCCGACATGCCGGTGCTGGTTCTCACCGGGCTGGACGATATTTCGGTCGGTCTGCTGTCCATCCAGCACGGCGCACAGGACTATCTCCTCAAGAAGGATATCCGCGCGTCGGAACTGAGTCGCGCGATCCGTTACGCAATCGAACGCCATCGCGTCGCGGTGGAGCTAAGGGCGAGCGAGGAGCGCTTTCAGCTCGCGGTGAGCGGGGCGACGGCGGGGTTGTGGGACTGGAATCCGCAGACGGGCGCGATGTACTTTTCGCCTCATTTCAAGGAAATCATGGGCTATGAGGAAAGCGATCCGCCCAATGAAGCGAGCGTTCATCAGGAGGCTATCCATCCGGACGACGTCGATCGAGTGACGGCGTGCCTGAAGGCGCATCTGGAGCACAAGAACGTCTACGACGTCGAATATCGCATTCGCACCATCTCGGGGGACTACCGATGGGTTCAGTCTCGCGGGCAGGCGCTGTGGAATAGTTCCGGTCAGCCATATCGCATGGTGGGCTGGATCATCGACGCAACGGAGCGAAAACTGGCCGAAGAGGCGCAGCGCGATTCACGTGAGCGGGCGGCGGACGCGTTGCAGCAAACCCAGGCCGATATGGCGCGCCTGAACCGCGTCTTGATGCTCGGCGAAATGGCGGCCTCGATCGCCCACGAGGTGAAGCAGCCCGTGTCCGCCGTCGTCATGCACGCGACGGCGGGACTGCGCTGGCTGGATGCCCAGCCCCCGGAACTGGAGGAGGCGCGGCAGTCGCTGAATCACATTCTCAAGCAAGGCAACCGGGTCGTGGAGGTCGTTGGCCACGTGCGATCGCTCGTCAAGCAGGCGCCGCCGCGCGAGGATCCGGTCGATATCAACGAGGCCATTGTCGAAGTGCTTGCCCTGATCAGCGCCGAGTTGCAGAGGAGCAGCGTGCGCTTGCAGACACGGCTTTCCGCAGACCTGCCGCCTGTGCGCGGGGATCGGGTCAAGATGCAGCAGGTGATCGTCAATCTTGTCATGAACGCTTCGGAGGCCATGAGCGGGGTGAGTGACAGGCTGCGCGAGCTGACGATCGTCACTGAGCGGCGTAATTCGAGCGAAGTGATCGTCGAGGTCTGGGACACCGGTTCTGGACTGCCCCCTGCGAGCGCAGACCAATTGTTCCGCTCGTTCTACACCACCAAACCCAACGGAATGGGCATGGGACTCTCCATTTGCCGCTCGATTGTCGAAGCCCACGGCGGACAACTATCGGTAACGCCTCGTGAACCGCACGGTACAGTCTTCCGTTTCACGCTGCCGATCGAGGCGAATTGAGGCGAATATTGCGCGATAGCCGAAATCCGTGCCGTTGCCAGTTGCAGGTCCATCTTCAGGGGAAGAATCCACCCATGATAGTCAGCATCCCGACGATCAGCGCGAGCTTGCGCGAACGCACGGCTTTGCTTGCAGCGAACCCGACAGCCGTGAACGAGCGCATGTATGCGACGCTGATGAGCGTAGAAGGTTACGAGAATCTGATGCCATCAGTCAGGCAGGACATTGCGGCGTCGATCGACTTGACGGCCGGTTTGTGGTTCCAGTCGCTTCTGACCGGTGATTCCCCTTCGGCGGAAGACATGGATCGCTTCCGGGAATTCGGCCGCCGACGCGTTCATCAGCGCGTGCCGCTGCAATCCGTGCTGCGGGCCTTCCGGCTCGGATCGCGTGAGATCTGGCGCACTTACATTGCGCTGGGCGAGGACGATGGAAGCCTCGTCGACGAATTGCTGTTCGTCATCTCGCCGTATCTTTTCGACTTTTTTGACGTCATGGCGCAGAGCATCGCGCAAAGCTATCTCGAGGAGCAGTATCAGCAAGCGCGTTGGCGCGAGGCGTTGCGCCATCAGCTCTACAACATTGTCTTTTATACACCGGAAGATCACGACGGCTTTCGGGAAACCGCGGAAGCGCTGGGTCTCGATTCCACCGCGCCACGGGTGGCGCTCGCCATCGATATCGAACTGCCCGATCACACGTCCTACGAACGTGAACGGGAACTCGACCGCATCGCACTGGCGTCATCGCGTCATCTCGCTGCCGCGCCAGGCGATCTGGTGCGCGCGTGGCATCGTGGCCGGCTGATTCTGTGGGCTCCCTGCCTGCGAGGCGATTCGATCAACCGAATCGATCGCCTGACGGCAGAACGGGCCGGTACGCTGGCGGCTGCGGTGCCGGAGCTTCGTCGTATCGGCGTTGGCCTGATGAACGAGGGCGCGTCGGGTTGGGCGGCCACGGTCGACGAAGCGATCAGGGCATTGGACTTCACACCCAAAAGCCAGGGTCAGTCGCAGGTCGCAATGTATTCGAGTATCCTCATTGAAGAAAGCGCGCGTCACGCATCGAATGCGCGGCGCTACCTCGTCTCCCTGCTCGAACAGCTAGCCAATGAACCCGAACTGGTGGCGACGCTGCGGACCTATTTCGAACAGGGGCAGCGGCGCGGCCAGTCAGCGGCCGCACTTGGCATTCATCCAAACACATTGAACTACAGGATGGAACGCATTGAAGCGCTGCTTGGGGCGAGCCTGGATGACGTCGGCTGGATTGAGAAGCTCGATATCGCTCTGAAGTTACGCCGGGCGACGACGTGAATCCTCGGCTCACAGGTTGCCGTCAAGTCGTGGGTTGGCGCTCGTGATACGAAAGTTTAATTCGAATTGCGAGCCGATGCGCTGGTGGAAGCCAGCGTGGACTTTGCAGGGCATCAACGGGTCGACAAATGCACTCATAAGGAGGTCAACGCCGTTTCGTGGATGACCCTGTTTACGCATTCACGCTGTTCCTCTGCTTGACGGACGCGGTAAGGTGGGTGCGGCGTTTACCGGGAGCGACATCAATGCATGAACTTGCGGCACCGGTGTCATCCGGTCTGGAAACATGTCAGACCGCAAAATGAATCGGGCGTCTTCCGTCGAGCCAACTGTTGACCGACGCGAACCAGAATGCGAGCCGCCAGCCATCTTTCGTCTCATCAAACACACGCAGGACCCTGGCAAGGGTAGCTAACGGTCGGTACTGCCGGTCAGGATCGAGCCCGTAGGACGGAAAGTATTCGCCTTGTCCATGCCGGACAGAAAAGAGCTGCCCCTCCTGCTTCCAGCGCTCCGCCTGGAGAGGATGGGTATTAGCATCCGGGCAGGCGAGCCTGTCCACCTGCTCCGCTGTCAGCCAGTCGCACACGTCCAATACAGCCCGGTCGTCGGGCAGGTCGCGGTACGCCTCGGCTATCTACTGGTTGTCGATGTCGAGGGTGAATCACATATTGCCTCGATCGCCGTACAGGAATCGTCGAGTGTTCGTGGTAGAGCCTTCGACGAGTGCGCTCAGGTCCGTCTAGTCCTCTGATCGTCGCGTCGCGCCGGATCGGCGAACTGTATGCAATTGAAGCCGCGATTTGCGGCAACCCACCGGATGATCGAAGCACTCGCCAAAACGGCGCTCGTCCGGCGCGCTTACCATTTAACGCATGGCTGCCGAATGGCAACCTCCTGCATCAGCGAACTCACACTTTCGACCCGAAGCAGTCGGTCGGCGTTCTACAAAGCAGTCATTCAAACGTCGGTTTGGTGTCCACGACAATGAGAAAGTTTCATAAGCGAGTCTCCGTGGCAAGGTATGCGGAACGCCACGCCGCGACCGGTCACGAGAGCGATTCCCGAATGACCGTATCGCCAACTATTACGAGATGCTCACCGTCGCCGCTGGGAGTGAAAAATCGCCAATCCTCCCCATCCGCAATGCTGTCTGGCGTGATGACGATCTGCAAGCCTTTCGACAACACAAGCGATACACCGCCAGACTCACCCGCCTGCACATCGGCCACCGTTGCGGGAACAGACGCGACCACTAACGCGCGGATCTCTTCAGTCATCTGATTTATCTGGTCATCTGAACCACCAAAATCACTGTGTGTAGCGAGAACGTGATCTGCGCGCTCAATAGTCCACCTGCATTGGACATGTAGCGCCCACGCGCCAACTTGTTTTGTAGTGCCTCTGCGAGTAGTGACCGTTCTCAGCGGTCCGAAACTCAATGTGAGCATATCCGCAGCATGGCTAACGCCGCTTATTTCGAGGCCAACGAGAACCGCCAGAGAACGTTCAATTTCCCTATCGGGATGAGTCATTTCCTTTTCTCCCTGACGTGTATCACGCGCGCTTCGCCTTCCTGAAGCCCAAACTTCGACAACTTACCGGCAAATGTCGACCGCCCGCAAGTGGCCGATCGTCGCCTAACTTAGAGCACCGTTTTCGGAGAATAATCGGTGAATTTCGATGCGACCCATTCAGCATTCTCCGTATCGTAGGAGTATCCGGCAATCGGCATCACGCTCAGTTGATAAAGTTCATCTTCCTCGTCGGGCATAGCCTGCCATGCAGTCGGCTCGACACCGTACCCTTGCCCGGCATCTCGCTTGGCCTCGTCCAAAGTGGAATACCAGTGATCCCCTTCAACATCGCGAGTTGAAAACGAGAAGTAACGGATGAGTAGGACACCGTCGGTCAGCCCAAGGATCAGAACCGATTCTATGTTCGGCCACTCCCGTGAGTTGGCCTTGGCCCACAAGCGCATTGCTTCCTCGAATTCTTGTTCCCGCACACATTGTCGACGATCCAGCCCGTCGCGTCGACCGTCCGCTCCTGGCCGCACTGAGTCCCACGGCCTGCGACGTCGGATCCCCTCGCGCGCCTCGCTCCATGCAGAAGACATACCCCCTTGAGTCATTCACCGATAACGACGAACCTAAACGAAGACCGGACTTGTGGATCTATCGTCTTTTGCTGAAAGGGAGCATGAATATGAGCGGTGCGAGCGTCAAAATCTGCGCGATCCTGGCGATGGTCCCCATGAGTTGTGGCCCGATCCAGGCTGGCGCACACATGGGTGAGGACACGGGCGCTGGCGCGACAGCGCATCGGGTAGCGTACTCGACGTCGCGGCTTCAGAACAGGCCGGATAGTGCCGTGAGTCGTGACGTCCGCAGCGCCCTCGGGCGGACACCGAGCCTGGATGCTTCAGGGATTCGGGTCAGGGCGCGCCTCGGCGTCGTGACGCTCACGGGATGGGTGCCTGAGCGCAGGCAGATCGCGCTCGCCGGCAACGCGGCAAGATCGGTGCGCGGAGTCAGGTCGGTGACGAATCAGTTGACCTTGCGGAACAGCCGTTAGCCAGCGACTCGCGAAAATGAAGTGAGTACATCACTGGTAGGCCACGCGATGAACGCCACATAGCTTCAATGACCGGCTATACCGTTTGTATTCCTTGCGTTCCATGAGACACCTCGCGGAGCTAGTACGCTCCTTTCAAGGTGTCCACTGAACGTGGGTAAGATCAATCTTCTCGGCATAGAACAACGAGACAGACGAGTGACGTAGCAGATAGGCGTCGAAGTCGTATTCCTCTCCCATCAAGTAGGGGGTCTCTGGGGTCCTTGGATAACAATCCCATCCCAGCCAAGCCTTTGCCCGCTCAAATACCTCCTCAATGGTCCCGCGATTGCCAATCGGCCCGCCATGCTCCGACATGTGATAGGCTGTATAAATATACAGTGTTTTGGGGCGGAAAATGGGACGGGATCATCGTCACCTCCCTCCGCTCACGGCGGCGGATCTGGCTGAAATCTACGATCGGAATCCCTTGCCCGTCGTATTGCGGTTGCTATGGGAAATCCACCGGCTGCGCTCCACCATCAGCCGGGCGAACCAGATCCGGCTCACGATCGGTACGCGCGTCGGCACAGCGAATACGCCAGCGGGCATGTGGGAGCGTTTCGAGCAGGAACTCGACGCGGAGCCGTGTTTGACCGATCCGCTCACGGCGCGTCAAAAGGGTTTGCTGCACGAGGGCGAGCCGGAAGGACGGCTGCGGCGCAGGCGGCGCAATGGCGATTGACAGATAGCCGGCACGGCGTTTCATCTCCCACCATGTGGGTTCTCACACGCTCGCCAGCCATTCGAATGGCACGTTGAAATTTGGCTGTAAGTGGCCCTTGTTAGAGTCCTCGAAAGCAGTTGTCTTTCGTGGCAGTCAACACAAGAGCGACTTCTCATGGCTATTGTCCGCGCATGCTGGTTTGTTCTGGCTCTGCTTCTCAGTGCTCCCGTCTGGGCTTACCAGACGCGTATCGTTTCGATCCCCAGCGCCGCGATGCAGCGCTCGTTCGACGCGACCGTCGTCTTGCCCGACGACTACGCGCGCGGCAAGCCCGCCGCGCGCTTTCCGGTGATCTATGTGCTGCACGGTTCGGGCGGCAGTTATGCCGACTGGACCTCGAACACCCACATCGGCAAGCTCGCCGACCGCTATCACGTGGTGCTCGTGATGCCGGACGGCGGTCACGAGAGCTGGTACATCGACAGCCCGTTTGATCGGAGCAGTCGTTATGAAACGTATGTTGGCAGCGAGGTCGTGTCGTATATCGACACGCATTTCCGTACGATCGCCATGCGCGAGGCGCGCGCGATCACGGGTTTGAGCATGGGCGGTTTCGGCGCGCTGCGCATCGCGCTGGACCGGCAGGAGACGTTCGGCGCGGCCGGCAGCATTAGCGGCGCAGTCGATCCGCGCAACTGCGAAGACGAGCCCGGCATCGATCACGTATTCGGCGATCCCGCGCGGCACGCGTCGTTCTGGAACAGCAATGCGATCGTAGATAGCGCGCAAGCCTTCGAACACGCTCATATCGCGCTCACCATCGACTGCGGCGTGAGCGACTTCTTCGTGCAGTCGAACCGCACGTTGCATGAAAAGCTCGTCGAACTTGGCGTGCCTCACGATTACGCGGAACGCCCCGGCGGCCATACGTGGTCCTATTGGTCGAACTCGATCCGCTACCAGGTGCTTTTCTTCGCCACGGCGTTTCAGCGCGCCGGCTGGCATCCGCAAGTGGTGTAACGCATCACGGCGCGCGCTTTTCCGGCGCGCGAGCGTTTGCCAACATCCGTCCAACGTGATTGCGTCACACGATACCCGGGGGCGCGCAGCCGACCTCAGGCACCGCGCTTGCTGCAATGGTCCTGCAGGGGCGGGCGCGTAGATCCGTCCTGCTCAACCATATGCCGGGCATCAGGCGACCGCACGCGGCGCCGGGGCGCGGCGACCACCCTTGAGCCGGTTCGCACCGGATGCAGGAGGACGTCATGCTTCAATACGCTGTCATTTTCTTCATCATCGCGATCATCGCGGCCGTGTTCGGTTTTGGCGGCATCGCGGCGGGTGCGGCATCGATCGCCAAGATCCTGTTCTTCATCTTCCTCGTGATTTTCCTCGTCACGTTGTTGCTTGGCGTCGTGAGAAGGGGCTAATCAGCGAGCCACGCTTGCTGCAGTCGAATCGCAGCCCGCCCGCGCGGGCTGCGTTTTTGTATTCGACGGCTGCGTTCCTTTCACGCGATGGTATCCACCACGCCGCCGTCCACGCGCAAGGCCGCGCCCGTGGTTGCGGAAGCCTCTTTCGAGCACGCGTAGACGATCATGTTCGCCACTTCCTCCACGCTTGCGGCGCGCCGGATGATGGAAGAGCCTCGATGTGTCTGCACGAACTGCGCGGCGACTTCCTCGACGGTTTTTCCCGAAGCGGCCACTTCGTCCTTGAGCATCTGCGTCACGCCTTCTGAAAGTGTCGGGCCCGGCAGTACCGAATTGACCGTGACGCCCGTACCCGCAAGGCGCTTGGCGAGGCCGCGTGCAAGCGCGAGTTGCGCGGTTTTCGTCATGCCGTAGTGGATCATGTCGGCGGGAATGTTCAATCCCGATTCCGACGAGATGAACACGATGCGCCCCCAGCCGCGCTCGACCATTGCATTCACATAGGCGCGCGAGAGACGTACGCCCGACATCACATTCGTTTCGAAGAAACGCAGCCACTCGGCATCGGGAATCTCGAAGAAGTCCTGCAGCTGAAACACGCCGAGATTGTTCACGAGAATGTCCACCTGCGGATGCGCCTTCACGAGTGCGTCGCATCCTTGAGCGTTGGAAAGATCGCCGACGAAGCCCTGCACCCGCGCGCCGGGCGCAGCGGTACGCAGCGCAGCCTCGGCTTCGCGCACGCTTTCGGTGTGACGGCTGCTGACGATCACGTCGGCACCCGCGAGCGCGAGGCCTTTGGCCGCGGCAAGACCGATGCCTGCAGCCGAGCCAGTGACGAGCGCGAGTTTTCCAGTCAGATCGATTTTCATGCGAGCTCCTTGAGGGGAAAGGCTGGCCACGCTGCTGAACGCGAGTTGAGCGTGTGGGACGCAACGTCGCGCGCGGCCATCGTGAAGGGAACGGGCAGTGTACTGCGCAGGCGTTCTGGATGTTTTCTCAGGCGCCTCACGTACCCATCGCCGGATCGCTCACGCTGTCCTTGCCGGTTTCTACACGGCCCGCGAAGCGCCGTATCACACCGTTCTCCGCGCTCAGCGTGAAGTCGTACCAGCCCCCCGAATCCGCGAGCGCCCAGTTCGACTGAACCTGCTCGCCGGCGCGCAACGCGTAAGTCCAGGGCCCGTCGCTGCGGTACGCATTGGCCGTCACGCTCACGTTCGAAGCCGCGCTCGCGCGATTCGCGATGCTCAGCTCGAGTGCGTTGCTCGCGGCGTCGTAGCGCACGCGCACTTCGGGATTGGGTCCGTGCGCCGCCGCGCGCACGTTGCCCTCGAATGCGCGATGAAAGCCATTCGGCCCAAGCACCCACAGGCGGTATGCGCCGTCGTCGGCGGCGGTGGGCGTCCACGTGTCGCGCAGTGTCTTGCCTGCTTCGACGGTGTAGCGACGCGGTGGCTTATCGAGGTGAAGCGGGTCGTACACGTGAAAGACGGCGCCTGCTTTCCCTTCGTTACCGAACTCCAGTTGAACCTTGTGATGACGCCCCTCGACGCTCGCATCCACGTTGAGGCGGTACGGCAGTGCGCGCGAGGGCCGCGCCTTGCGCGCCTGCTGCGGCATGGTCTGCGTGTCGGGCTGTGGCACCGGCACGGGATTGAGTGCGTTCTGTTGCTTGTTCAGCGCATCGGCCTCGGCCGTCGTGGGTGCGGAAAACGCCTGTACAGGATTTTCGTTCGGTGTGCTGAAGTTGAATGCCGAGGTGAGGTCGCCGAAAACCGCGCGCCGCCACGGGCTGATATTCGGTTCGCGCACGCCGAAGCGCATTTCGATGAAGCGCAGCACCGACGTGTGATCGAAGACTTCGGAGTTCACATAGCCGCCCGCGCTCCACGGCGAGACGACGATCATCGGCACGCGCGGCCCGGGCCCGAACGGCAAGCCGTCTGGCGTGACCGGCTTGCCGTCGCCGGGAGGATTCGGCATGGTGAAGTATTCGTGGCGCGTACTGGCCGTGGATTTGCCTGCGTACTCGCCGTCCTTGATGCGCGAGGGCGGGCAAGGCGGCGGCATGTGATCGAAGAAGCAGTCGTTCTCGTCGAAATTCACGAAGAGTACGGTCTTGCTCCAGATGTCCGGGTTGCGCGTAAGCGCTTCGAGCAGCTTCTGGAGATAGTACGCACCCTGGCCTGGCGTCGAAACGGCGGGGTGTTCGGAATAGGCCTGCGGCGCGATGATCCAGCTCACCTGAGGCAACTGGTTCGCTGCAATGTCGTCGTTGAGCGCCTGCAGGAAGCCGCCATCGGGCATCGTATTGCCGACGCCCTTGTACAGCGGCTCGCGTGCGTCGAGCGCCTGGGTCCACGGCACGTTGGGTGAACCTTCGATTGCCTCGAGAACCTTGCGATAGCTCGCGAACCCGACGAGCGGATTGTCGCTGTAGTTTTCGGGCTGGTTTTCGTACACCTTCCACGTCACACCTGCGGCCTGCAAGCGTTCCGGATACGTGGTCCATTTCAGACCAGTGGACGGCGCGCCGATGTTGTCCCAACCGTTGTTGTCGACCACGGCATAAGGCGAGGCCGTGGGGCCATTCGTGCCGGTGAACAGAAAGAGCCGGTTCGAATTGGTGCCGCCGTGCAGCGAGCAATAGTAGGCGTCGCAGATCGTGAAGGCGTTGGCGAGCGCGAAGTGGAATGGCAGGTCGGAGGCTTGAAAATAGCCCATCGAGGCGTCGCCCTTGAACTTGGGCCAATGCGTCATGCGACCATGGGCCCAGGCCTCGTGGGCGTCGGCCCAGTTATGCGCGCCGCCCGCGAGCAACGCGTTGCCCTTGCGGCTGTCCAGGTAGAACGGCAGCAGCGTGCGTGCGCCGTCGCTCTGTTGCCACACGTTGGCGCCGTCGGGCAAGGGAATCGTGATGCGGTCCGAGAAGCCGCGCACACCGGGCAGCGTGCCGAAGTAATGGTCGAACGCGCGGTTTTCCTGCATGAAGACGACGATATGCTGCACGTCTTCGATCGTTCCGGTTGCGTTGTTTGCAGGAATGGCCAGCGCCCGCTGGATGGCGGGGGAAGCCAGGCTGAGCGTCGCGCCCGCGGCGGCGGCGCGAAGGAAATCACGGCGGTCCATCGAAGTCATGGTGTGTTCGCGTTGTTGTCGTTGTGCTCGCGAGCATTAGCATGACACGTTGGCGCCGCCGCGGGCGCTCGATGAACGGTTGTGGGTGAGCGTGCGCGCTCGTCAGAGCTTCACGCCTCCGGCCTCGGGCGGCCCGCGCGCGGCGCGCGCCGGTTATCCAGAAGGTTGCGGAAGTTGAGGGCACAACGATGCGCCCTGGCGGTCGTGGTCGCTTGCAGGGGGATTCAGTCGCTCTTGCCGCCGCCGTCCAGGCCGTTCGATCCCCATGCCGGCACGAACTGGACCGGCCACGCCGAATCCACAGCATCAGTCATGCCCTGGCTGCCAGGCGTGGCTATCGATCAGGAACCCAAAGCAAGGAAACGCCAGCGAGTGGGCGCGTTGCGCGCCCCCGTTTCGCGTCAGTCGCTACAACGACGATGTAAATCGTTCATGCGGTGTACGAGGCTCGAGCTTGTCAGGGCATGGCGACCCGGTGGAGGATGTCGAGCAGTTGCGAAACCGCGAAGGGCTTGCGCAGGAAGCCCACGACGTCGGCGTCGGGGGGCAGGGTGACGAGCGCGGAGACGAGCACGAGCGGCACGCTCGCGAGCTTGCTGCTGCGCCTCATTTCGCGCATGAGGGAGAGACCGTCCATGCGCGGCATCATGCAGTCGGAGATCACGACATCGGGTGGGTCGTCGAGCGCGCTTTGCAGCGCATCAGAACCGTCTGTGGCCGTTCTGACCCGGTAACCTTCCTGTCCGACCAGTTCCTTGAGTGCATCGAGCGCGTTGGTGTCGTCGTCGACTAGTAATACGGTAGCCATACGTTGCTTGCGTGAGCGGCCCGGCCGAACGTGGCGGCTGCGCCTTTGTTCTTCGTGATCGCGTCGCGGCGGGCCGAGAGGATCCGGCGACCGTCCCAAAGTGCGCAATTTCTGTTCCCGTGACGCGTAATCGAGGCCACGGTCGGCATCGTTTCGGTTTCGCCCGTCATCCTTGTGTTGCGGGACCTCGCTGGGCGGTGGAGTCGCGCGCGCTCAGTTGCGCCGCGACGATGAGTGCCGAGACTTCGGGAAAGCTGCCGAACGCCTCGTCGGGCAACCGGCGCAAGGCGTCGATCACGTCGCGCGGCGCCCCGCTGCGCTCGGCGCTTTCGATCAGCGTGGCGGGGTGCGCAGGCCAGGTGACGCATTCGAGGGCGTGCAGCACGCGCCCGGTCAGCACCTCGGCGTTCGAACGCGCCTGGTCTGGGTTGTCAGCTCCTGTTGCATCGCAAGCGGAAGCAGGCTTCATCGGCTTCTCCTTCGAAGATCCTGATCCCCCCGCAGATGCCATTCCTGCCGCCTTTTACCTGTGCTCCCCTATTTACGAATGTGGGCGCGCGCCGGTCCTCTCGGGCAATCTGGCGGTCGTTCAGGCGGGAAGCTTGTCGGCGAGCACATCGGCGCGGCGGATCTGTGGCGGCGCGGCCAGCAGTTCCCCCGCGCGCGCCATCAATGCCGCGGCCACCTGGCCGTTCAGATGCGCGTTGCGGCCGGCTTCATCGTCGAATGCGTCGAAGATCGCAAACGTCGTTGCGTCGAAGCGCACGCCGAACCAGGCCGCCGTGGCGGGCTCTGCATCGACCAGCGGCTTCGCGCTCGCGAGAAATGCCGCCAATTCCTCTTCCTTGCCGGGCTGCGCGTGCAGCTCGACGTACAACGCATGTTGGGTCATGACATGGCTCCTGTTACGACGTGGCGTCTCAGGCATGGTCGCGGTCCTTTGGGGTGTTCGTCAAGCGCCGGGAGGGCGCGGCGGGTTTTTCCTGTTTGCTGCGTGAAGATTACGATTCGTAGTCCAAATGGAGTCGGGAAGATTCAGGGTTCTTTTTCACTATGCCGAGTCACAGCCGCGCTTCACCCGGCCAGCCATCCAGTTTCGAATAAACCCTCTACACGGGGCCAGGACGAATGTTTTTCAAATTGATGCCGTAAACTCAGGCATATCTTCAGACCACGCCGTACATGTTAGATCCGGTCAATATTCTTCTCGTCACGGTGCTTTCGAGCATCATGAGCCTCGCCATTCTTGGCTCCCTGCGGCCTGCGGGTATTCCCGGCGTCGGGCGGTGGATCGGCGCCTATTTGATGGCGAGCGTGGCGCTTCTGCTTGCGGGCCTGCAACGGCTCGGCTTGCCCATCCTGACCGTCTTCGTTTCGAATACGTTGCTGGCGCTCGCCGTAGTACGCCTGCTCGAGGGCTGCCGCCAGTTCTTCGGGCTCAAGCCGCGCGTGCCGCTTGCCTACGCGGGAACCGTTGCGCTAGCAACGGGTATTGTGTGGTGGTATTGGGTGACGCCCAGTCTCGGCGCACGCGTGGCGGTCGTCTCCGCATTTCATGCGGCCATTTACACGTCGCTCGGCTGGCTCTCACTGCGTTGCCGCCCGCCCGAGCGCCCCGTGTACAGCTACCGGTTCGTGACCCTGGCGGCCTGGCTGGGCGCGTTCGCGCACGCGCTGCGCGGGGTGATGTATGGCAGCGGCTTCGTGAAGCAGTATGGGCTGCTCGACTTCACGCCGCTCAACGTGGCATGGCTCGCGCTCGGCATTCTCGTGCTGCCTTCGCTTTCGATCGGCATGGTCCTGCTCGCGCACGACCGTATGGCCGAGCGGCTCGAACGGCTCGCGAACCAGGACGAGCTGACCGGCGCGCTCACACGCCGCGCCTTTCTCGCCCAGGCGAACGCGTCGCTCGAAGCCGCGCGCGCGAAGGGCCAGCGGGTCGCGTTCGCGATTGTCGATATCGATCACTTCAAGTCGATCAACGACCGCTACGGACACGCCACAGGTGACCGCGTGCTCGCGCAGTTCTGCCGCATCGTGAAGGGCGGCGTGCGCGTAGAGGACCTGTTTGGCCGCCTCGGCGGCGAGGAATTCGCGTTGCTCTTCGTGGGCATGACCCGCGACGACGCCGTGAGGCGTCTCGATGAATTGCGCGTGTTGACGCTCTCCGTGTGCCGCAGCGCTGACGCTCACACCCGCGAATCCGCGCAAGTGGCCCATGACGGGCTGACATTCAGCGCGGGCGTGGATGAACTCCAGGCGCAAGATTCACTCGCCACGTTGACGGCGCGCGCCGACGCCGCGCTCTATGTCGCCAAGTCACGCGGGCGCGACCGCGTCGTGACCATCTGACGATTCTGTCGGTCTCCTTCGCGCAATCTATGCGTTGTGAATCGAGGCTCGCGCCCTTTCGCGGCGCGGCGGCCAAACCTTGTCGAAACTCCATGCGCTATGCATAGTTGCGCACGGCGAAGGTCTTAACAGCACTGTTTTTAAACGATAATTATCAATGGCGCGACTGACGTTGCGTGCAGCGTGAAGGCGCTTTCGCTGCATGACGTGCATGGTCCAGGTGGCCTGCGTGGCGCGCCTCAAAAATTTTCGGGCGGGCGTTTCTTCCCTTGTAACCAGTGGCGATCACGCGAAGCGGGATTCGTGCGGATATGAAGGCGCCTGCTCCTGGCGCCCTGCGCCCGCATTGGTTTTCTCTCAAGCGCGCTCTGGCGCCGCCGGCCGTGACCGCTCCCCGCCGCGCGCCGCGACTCACGCGCTCGCCGGTCATTGCATCACCCACATTCAAAAGTCCGCTGCCGAAACGTGCACGTCATGCCTCATCGCGCGTGTCGTTTCGCTGCGGGCACATTACGGGCCTGCCTTCCGGAATCCATTCTGACCAGACAAGTCGCCTCCGGGGCCGGCCTTTAACCACAAGGAGCCTGAGATGAAAGTTGGCAGCAACTGGCGTAACGCACATAACAACGACGCGGCATTGCCCGCATTCCTCGCAGCACGTGTCGATCGCTACTACACCGAGCGCGTGCAGGAAAGCTGGGCCGGGGGCCACATCATGAAGGGCCGTGTTGCCGATGCTGATGCCTTGCACCTTTCGAGTAACGACTACCTTTCGATTGCGCGCCACCCCGAGATTCTTGATGCAATGTGCATGAGCATCCGCTCGGAGGGCAACGGGCTTTTGATGTCGGGCGTGTTCCTGCACGGCGACGACTGCCCGCAACTCGCGCTCGAAGACCGTTTCGCGTCGTACATGGGGGCCGAAGCGAGTGTGTTGTGCCAGTCGGGTTTTGCCGCGAATACAGGGCTGATTCAATCGATCGCCAATGCGCAGACGCCGGTGTACGTCGACATGATGGCGCATATGTCGCTGTGGGAAGGCATACGCAGCGCCGGCGCACGCGCGATTAGTTTCTTCCACAACGATGTCGATCATCTCGAGCAGCGCATCCAGCGCTACGGGGCCGGGATTGTGATCGTCGATTCGGTATACAGCACAAACGGCAGCGTTGCGCCGCTCGCGGCGATCGCCGAAGTGTGCGCCGAGCACGACTGCGTGCTGGTCGTCGACGAGTCGCATTCACTCGGCACGCACGGCCCGCACGGCGCGGGCATGGTGGCCGAGCTCGGGCTCATCGACCGCGTGCATTTCCGCACGGCGAGTCTTGCGAAGGCGTTTGCCGGGCGCGCGGGCATCATCAGCTGTTCGCGCCGTTTTCAGGAGTATTTCAAGTGCGAGGCGCTGCCCGCCATTTTCAGTTCGACGCTGCTGCCGCATGAAACGGCGGGTCTCGCGGCGACGCTCGACGTGATCGAGCGCGAAGACTGGCGGCGCGCGCGTGTCGCGGCCAACGCGCGCTACGTGCGCTCACGGCTTGCCGAGCTTGGCTACAACCTGAACGGCAGCGAAACGCAGATCATCGCGCTCGAAGCCGGGCCGGAGCCGCAGACGATCGTGCTGCGCGACGCGCTCGAGGCGCGCGGCATTTTTGGTTCGGTGTTCTGTGCGCCCGCCACGGCGCAGAACCGCTCGCTCGTGCGGCTCTCGCTCAATGCGGCACTGTGCGAGGAAGAACTGGAGCGGCTCGTGGAAGTGTGTGCGGAGATTCGCGACGAGGTGCAGATGTGGAACTGGCCGTCCACGCGCCGCAACGAACGCAACGCGGGCCGTGCGCGCGTGCGTCTGCCGCAGGCTGTGGTGAACATGCCGATGGTGGCCGTCGCGGCTTGAGCCGCGCGCCGTTGAGGTGGCATGGAGCGAGACAGCGATAGCGTGGGGTGCGCCTGATTTACGGCCTGCGGAAAACGCAGCGTAAATCAGGGCGAGTCCCACGCCGCCTGGATCTCGCGGTCCAATTGGTCGAGATGCCGGTCGTAGGGCAGCACGTTGTCGAGCGCGAGCCCCGCCGGCTTCTTCACGACTGCGTAGAGATAACGGCGGTCGCCGTGAAATTCCGATGCGGGGTGCATATACGGCTGCCATTCCACGCACTGTGACGGGTAATAGCCTTCCGTGCGCCAGAAATAGGGCAGGCTGCGACGGCTGTCGAGTTCCGCGAGGAAGCTGATGGGCGCACCTTGTTCGACGGCGATTTCGCGCACGCCGCGCAGCGATTCGTCGGTGTGAATGACGAGCAGGTACGCCGTGCCGACACCGTCGAACATCAGGAGTCCGTGCGGTTGATACGAGAGATAGTGCTCGACGATGCCCAATGAATCGGCAATGCTCTTCACGTGCTCGGCGAGCGCATGATCCTTGAGGAATGCATATTCGGAAACGGCGAGCGCGTCTAGCACCGTGCTGCAGCAGCGGTCGAAATACGCGCGCTGCATATCGTCGATCGCCTGGTTCAGCGTTTCCACCGCATCGACCTCATGCTTGCGGATGAAGCGGTCGATCAGCCCTTCGTTAAAGCTCTTCACGGCCACGTGCTCGTCGGCTTTGCCGGTCAGCACGATTTTCCGGATCGACGGGTCGGTAATACGGCGGCAAAACTCCATGCCGTTGAGTTCGGGCATGTCGTAATCGACCACCACGACCGAAACCGATTCGAAGCGCGACGCGTTATGTACGAGACTACGTATCGCATCGACGCGCATGGCGATGACCTGGTGCGCATCGTTTTCTTCAGTACGGTCCAGATAGGGGCTGAAGATAGGCTCCGCCGCGCGGTCGTGCGGCGTACGGCCATTGAGGAACTTCAGCGCCTCCGAGGGCGAGCTGAACAGGCGGAAGGCCAGGTCGGGGTCGAGTTGCAGGCTCAGGTTCGAAAGGAACGCGGCGCTGTCGTCGACGAATGCGACGGTGGTCGGATAGGAGAACGGCTGAATGGCTTTCGTCATGGCGCAGGGAATGTCAAAACGAACTCGGTATATTCGCCTTTTACGGAAGAGCAGGCAATTGCTCCACCCATCGCTTGCATGACATCGCGGCAGAATGCCAGCCCGATTCCTGCTCCGAGCGTCACGTCATCGGTGGCGGTTGTCGAAGTATAAAAGCGCGTGAAGATGTGCGGCAATACCTCAGGGGAAATACCGGTGCCCGTATCACTGAAAATCAAACGATTGGCCCGTTGCCCTGATTCAAGACGAATCGAAATCTGCGCGCCGTCGATGCTGCCCATATGCCGGAAGGCATTTTTGAGCAGATTGAAGAGCACGTGAACGGTAAGCATTTCAGATCCGTGGAATTCGAAATCGGGGCGCAGATTGCAGATTACCCGACGCCGGTCGCCTTCGCGAAACGGAAAGCGCGCGAGCGCGGTTTCCACGCAATGTACGATCGAACACGTCGTTGCGTTTTGCATGTTGCCGCCCGTGAAGCGCGCCGTGGCGAGCAGCATGTCGATGATCGCGTTCGAATGCAGTGCTTCCTGTTCAATGCGGCCGACCACGCCTTGCAGGGAATGAAGATGCGCCACGCGTATTTTGGGCACGGGCAAGCGGCTGCGCTGGGCAAGCTGATAGGTGTCGAGCAGCGCGGGCAAATAGCGCATGAGGCCCGCGGCGCCCACGCGTATCGCCACGAGCGGGGTGCGCAGTTCGTGCGCCACGCTACCCGCTGTGGCCAGCATGGCGCGTTCCTGTTCGATCTGAATGCGGTCCTGATCGTAATTGGCCACCGCGCCGATCGCCACCGCGAACGAAAAAATCGCCAGATGCGTGAAGTAGTTCGGCCCGAGAACAATGGGGTACGTGGTGAGGCAATACGCGATCACAGCGAGGCTGATGCCCGCGAGAAACTGCAGCACGAGCATGAGCCAGTCGAGCAGCAGCACCATCACGAACGCCGCGATCAGCGCGCTTTCCACCCACACTTCGTTGCCGTTGTTCTTGAGCAGCATGAACGTGAAAAAGAACGGCAGTGCGTAGAGCGTGCAGAAGTACCAGTACCACGGCAGCAGCTTTTTCAGCGCGGCGGGCCAGCGCTCGAACGCCAGGATCGGCACGAACAGCAACGAGCCGATCAGGCGCAGCGTGAGATTTTCATACGGCTGAGGAAAGAGGTCTTTCCAGACGTAGTAGTAAAGCGGGAAGCCCACGCTCGCCACGACGGCGAGCGGGCGCATGCGGCGCTTCACGTATTGCAGGTTGCGCAGCGCGGGCGCGAAGGCGCGCACGAAGCGCGGACGCATCGACGCCCAGGCTCGCCTCAGTCGCACCGAGGTTCTTGAAACGTTCATCAGGATGGAATCGCTCATCGTTCTGGCCGGCGCGCGTGATCCGGCCGGTCTTCTTGCGTCTCGCTTTTTGGTGCCCCGTTTTACCGTTGGGTTCGCGTGGTCGGACCCCGTCTCCACCCCGCAAAGAAAGACAATATCACCAAAGGATTGCAGCGATGAGGCGGGTTTGGCCCTTAGTTTGGCCTTGGATGGGCTTCGGGACAGTGCTGGAAGGGGAGTTCTATGCGCGGTGCATCGGTTTACGCGCGGTTGGAGGCATTCGATGGGCGCTAGAGGGTCTTGCGGGGGCGCTGAGATTTGCGTGCGCGGCCTTCAGTTTGCCGGCTTCCGTTGTGCAAGAACGAATTGCTCGATGGCGTCGTCCAGCGGCTGCGGCGCGTCGCGATGCGGAGAGTGGCCGCCCTGCGCGAGCGTGTGGACGCGTGCGTGCGGCACGGCCGCGCCAATTGCCTCGACTTGCGCCATGGTGCCGTAGTGGTCGTCGAGGGCCTGCACGGCGAGCAACGGCGCGCGAATCGACGCCAGTTCGCCGACGATGTTCCAGGACCGGAAGGCGGGATCGAGCCAGATATCGTTCCAGCCATAGAACGCGGAATCGACATCGTCGTGATAGCGCGCGAGTTTTTCGCGCAGGTTCGTCGTTGCGTACGCAACCTTCGCCTCGCCGATGCTTTCGACCGAAATGTCTTCGACGAACACGTGCGGCGCAATCGCCACCGCGCCCGCGAGTGCTTCGGGGAAGGCGGCGGCGTAGAGCAGCGCGATGGATGCGCCGTCGCTATGACCGATCAGCCACATGCGCGCGCGCTCGCCGGCGCTTACGCCGAGCGCGTCGAGCAGCGCAGGTAAAACGCCGCGCGCCTGCGCCGACATGAAATCGACCGGCCATTTCACGCCTTGCGCGCGCGGTGTAGAACGCCCGTAACCCGGGCGCGAATAAACAAGCCCGCGCATGCCGAGGCGCTCGCAGAGCGCGGCAGGCCAGTCCCTCCACATCGCGATCGAGCCGAGACCCTCATGCAGGAACACGGCGAGCGGCGCATCGCTGGCGGCCGCCGCAATCCAGCGATATTCGATGCGCAGCGCTTCGCGCGTGGACGTGGCGGGCAGCTCGGCAAATTCGCTTTCGTTCATGGCGCTTGTCACTGTCACGACTGAAACTGCTGACGCAGCCGGAAACGCTGGATTTTACCGGTCGCCGTTTTCGGCAGATCGTCGACGAACAGAATGTCGCGCGGATACTTGTGCGGCGCGAGCCGCGTTTTGACGAACGCCTTCAACTGCTCGGCCAACGTGTCATGCGAGGTTTCCACTGCCAACGGCTTGAGGACGACGAACGCGCAGGTCTTCACGAGCCCGCCCTGATCGACGCCGATCACGGCCGCTTCGAGTACCGCGTCGTGCTGCATGAGCACCATTTCCACTTCGATGGGCGAGACATACTGGCCGCTCACCTTGAGCATGTCGTCGCTGCGGCCCGCATAGACATAGGCGCCGCCCGGCAGGCGCCGGTACTTGTCGCCGCTCCTCACCCAGTCGCCGAGGAAGGTCGCGCGCGACTTCTCGCGATTGCACCAGTACATCACTGCCGCGCTCGGGCCGCGGATAAAGAGGTCGCCGATCTCGCCGTCGGACACGAGCGCGCCGGTCTCGTCGCGCAGTTCGATTTCGTAGCCGGGCACGGGGCGTCCGGTGGTGCCGTATTCGACCGCGCCTGGACGGTTCGAAAGGAAGATGTGCAGCATTTCCGTGGAGCCGAGGCCGTCGAGAATGTCGCTGCCGAAGTGCTCCCTGAAGCGCTCGCCCAGTTCGCGCGGCAGCGCTTCGCCCGCGGAGGTGCACACGCGCAGCGCGACGTCGGCGCGTGCCGGGAGGTTGGGTGAGGCCATCATGCTCGCGTAAAGGGTGGGCACGCCGTAGAACACCGTGGGCCGGTGCTGCACGAGGCGCGCGAATACGGCGTTGGCGGTGGGGCGTTCGGCCATCAGGATCGTGGTCGCGCCTACCGACAGCGGAAACGAAAGGCCATTGCCGAGGCCATAGGCGAAGAACAGCTTGGCCGCCGAAAACACGATGTCGTTTTCGCGTATGCCGAGAATGGGCTTCGCGTAAGTCTCGACGGTCCAGTAGAGATTGGCGTGCGTATGCACCGTGCCTTTGGGTTTGCCCGTCGATCCCGACGAGTAGAGCCAGAATGCAATGTCGTCGCAGCCCGTTTGCGCGGCGCGCGGGGCGGGCTCGGCGCGCGCGATCAGATCGGCGAGAACGCTTTGTGGTTCTTGCAAAACGGGCTGAGAAGCGGGCTGAGAAGAAGGCTGAGAAGCGGGCTGCGAGACGATTAACTTGCAGTCCTCACAGTGTGCTTCGGTCAGCGCTGCGCTCACGGCGGGCAGCACCTCGCCCGACGCGATCACCACGCGCGCGCGGCTGTGCGTGAGCATATACACATAGTCGGCTGACGTGAGCAGCGTATTGACGACCACCGGCACGATTCCGGCATAGAGCGCGCCGAGAAACGCGACGGGCAGCTCGACGGTATCGAGCATCACGAGCAGAACGCGCTCCTCCGTGTGGACGCCCAGCGCGCGCATGGCGGCCGCGAAGCGGCGGGCCTGCGTTTCGAGTTCGCCGTAGTTCAGCGTGAGCGTGTCGTCGATATAAGCGGTCTTTGCGGCGCGCGCGGCGTTGAGCGAGAACAGGTGCGTGGCGAAGTTGAATTGCGCGGGCGGCGGCACGGCCGCGGCGTGTTCCGGCGACACTGCTTGGATTGGCACGGTGTTGTCTCCGCTCTGTCTGCCTCGATCGGATTTGTCGTCGATCAACCTTTTCGCGGAAAATTAGCGGTTAGTAAAATGCATGTCAAGCACTATAGTACATAAACGCAGGTTCAGGGATTCCCTAAGATGAAGCAAACTTACATTGCCGAGCTACCAGCGGAAGCCGTCGACGACGCCGCGCGCGGCGAGCGCACCGAACGCGATCCGTTCCTGACTGCCATGGGCGAGCGCGTACGCATGCTGCGCGCGCGGCGCGGCATGACGCGCAAGACGCTGGCGGCGGAAACCGGGCTCTCGGAGCGGCATCTGGCGAATCTGGAGTCCGGGGTGGGGAATGCCTCCGTGCTGGTGTTGCGGCAAATCGCGAACACGCTGAACTGCCCGCTCGCCGAGGTGACCGGCGACGTCACGACTTCGTCGGCGGAATGGCTCCTGATCCGCGAGTTGCTGCAGGGGCGCGATCCGGCTGCCTTGCAGCGCGCGCGCGTGGCGCTTGCCGAGATGTTCTCGCACACGAGCGCCGATCCACACCGCAACGAGCGCATCGCGCTCATCGGCCTGCGCGGGGCGGGCAAGTCCACGCTCGGGCGCATGCTCGCACAGGAGTTGAAGGTGCCGTTCGTCGAGCTGACACGGGTGATCGAACAGCTGGCGGGCTGTCCGCCTTCGGAAATCCATTCGCTGTATGGCGCGAGCGCTTATCGCCGCTACGAGCACCGGGCGCTCGAGGCCGTGGTCGCGGAGCACCCGCGCGCCGTGATCGCCTCGCCGGGCGGCCTCGTTTCCGAGCCCGCCACGTTCAATGTGCTGCTCGCGCATTGCTTTACCGTCTGGCTGCAGGCCGCGCCCGAAGAGCACATGCGCCGCGTCGTGGCGCAGGGCGACTTGCGGCCCATGTCGGGCAATTCAGGCGATAGCGAGGCGATGGACGACCTCAAGCGCATTCTGGCTGGCCGCAGCGAGCTGTATGGCCGCGCCGACATGACCTTCGACACCAGCGAAAAGACGCTCGCCGACGCCTATCTGCAACTGCGTGACCGGCTCGCCGCCCGTTTGGCAGCGGAGGCGCCCCGCATCGAGTGAGTGGCGGACGCGGGCTGCGGCATCGCGGGTTTACCCATTTCATGCATTAAAATGCACTAATATGCTTTACATGAGCATTCCATTGCACTATCGTTCATTGAAACGAAGTGTAGACAGGAGACGCTCATGGCCGCAGCCGAAACCGTCGTCGCCCCGCAGCGGGTCGATTACCGCACCGATCCCTCGCAGTACCGGCACTGGAAGCTTTCGTTCGACGGTGCCGTGGCGACGCTCGGCATGGATATCGCCGAGGACGGCGGCATTCGCGACGGCTACAAGCTGAAGCTGAACTCGTACGACCTCGGCGTCGATATCGAACTGCACGATGCGCTCCAGCGCATCCGCTTCGAGCATCCGGAAGTGCGCACCGTCGTGCTGACCAGCCTGAAGGACCGCGTGTTCTGCTCGGGCGCCAACATCTTCATGCTCGGCCTCTCCACCCACGCCTGGAAGGTCAACTTCTGCAAGTTCACCAACGAAACGCGCAACGGCATGGAAGATTCGTCGCGCCATTCGGGCCTGAAATTCATCGCGGCCGTGAACGGCGCGTGTGCCGGCGGCGGCTACGAACTCGCACTCGCCTGCGACGAGATCATGCTCGTGGACGACCGGTCGTCATCGGTCGCGCTGCCGGAAGTGCCGCTGCTCGGCGTGCTGCCGGGCACGGGTGGCCTCACGCGCCTCACCGACAAGCGCAAGGTGCGCCACGACCGCGCCGATATCTTCTGCACGGTGGTGGAAGGCGTTCGCGGCGAGCGCGCGAAGGCCTGGCGCCTCGTGGACGAAGTCGTGAAGCCCAATCAGTTCGGCCAGGCCGTGCAGGCACGCGCGCTCGAGCTGGCCGCCGGGAGCGATCGTCCCGCAGACGCGAAGGGCATTGCGCTCGCGCGCATCGAACGCGTGGAGCCCATGGGGAACGACGGCGGCCTGAGCTATTCAACTGTTGATGTGACGATCGACCGCGCGAAGCGCACCGCGACATTCACGGCGAAAGCGCCCGCCGTGGCACCTGTTTCGGATATCGAATCAATCGTCGCCGCCGGTGCATCGTGGTGGCCGCTGCAGTTCGCGCGCGAGTTGGACGACGCGATTCTCTCCATGCGCACCAACGAGCTCGACATCGGCACGTGGATTCTCAAGACCGAAGGCGACGCGCGTACCGTGCTCGCCGCCGACGCCGCGCTGCTCGCGCACCGCGACCACTGGTTCGTGCGCGAGACCATCGGCATGCTGCGCCGCACGCTGGCGCGCATCGATGTCTCTTCGCGTTCGCTGTTCGCGCTGATCGAGCCGGGCTCATGCTTCGCCGGCACCTTCGCCGAACTCGCGTTCGCCGCGGACCGCACGTACATGGCCGCGCTGCCCGCGAACGAAGACGAAGAACCGGCTATCACGCTCTCTGAAGCGAATTTCGGCCTCTACCCGATGGTCACGCATCAATCGCGCCTCGCGCGGCGTTTCTATGAGGAAACCGAACCACTCGATGCCGCGCGCGCGAAGATTGGCGAAGCGGTCAAGCCGGTCGAGGCGGAGCGCCTCGGCCTCGTGACGGCCTCGCCCGACGACATCGACTGGCCCGACGAAATCCGCCTCGCGCTGGAAGAGCGCGCGGTCATGTCGCCCGACGCGCTCACGGGCCTGGAAGCGAATCTGCGCTTCAACGGACCGGAGACCATGGAAACGCGCATCTTCGGCCGGCTCTCCGCATGGCAGAACTGGATCTTCAACCGGCCCAACGCCGTGGGCGAGAAAGGCGCGCTCAAGGTGTACGGCAAGGGCAGCAAGGCGCAGTTCGACGTCGCCCGCGTTTGATATCCGTATCCGCCGCCACATTTGCCGCGTCTGTCGAATATGCCGCAAGGAACCGCAATGTCCACGATCAATTACAGCGAAAAGATCCCGAACAACGTCAACCTCGCCGACGACCGCGCGCTGCAGCGCGCTCTCGAACAGTGGCAGCCGAACTTCCTCTCGTGGTGGGGCGACATGGGCCCCGACGGATCGCACGGCTACGACGTCTATCTGCGCACGGCGGTGAGCGTCGACGCGGGCGGCTGGGCGCACTTCGACCACGTGAAGATGCCTGACTATCGCTGGGGCATCTTCCTCACGCCGGGCGATGCGGATCGCAAGATCCATTTCGGCGCGCACAAGGGCGAGGCGGCGTGGCAGGACGTGCCGGGCGAGCACCGCGCGAATCTGCGCCGCATCATCGTCACGCAGGGCGACACGGAGCCCGCCTCCGTCGAGCAGCAGCGCCATCTCGGCCTCACCGCGCCCTCCATGTACGACCTGCGCAACCTGTTCCAGGTGAATGTGGAGGAAGGCCGGCATCTGTGGGCGATGGTGTATCTGCTGCATCGCTACTTCGGCCGCGATGGTCGTGAGGAAGCCGAAGCATTGCTGGAGCGCCGCTCGGGCGACGACGACAACCCGCGCATTCTCGGCGCGTTCAACGAGAAAACGCCCGACTGGCTGGCGTTCTTCATGTTCACGTACTTCACCGACCGCGACGGCAAGTTCCAGCTTTCGGCGCTATCCGAATCCGGCTTCGACCCGCTCGCGCGCACGACGAAATTCATGCTGACCGAAGAAGCGCATCACATGTTCGTCGGCGAGTCGGGCGTCTCGCGCGTCGTGCAACGCACCGCGCAGGTCATGAACGAGCTGAAGACCGACGACGTGAAACGCTTGCGCGCCGCGGGCGTGATCGACCTCGAAACGATCCAGCGTTACCTGAATTTCCACTACTCGGTGACGATCGACCTGTTCGGCGCCGACCACTCGTCGAATGCCGCCACCTTCTACAGCTCGGGCCTGAAGGGCCGCTATGAAGAGACCAAACGCGACGACGACCACCAGCTCGAAGGCCAGCAATACCGCTTGCTCGACGTGCAGGACGGCAAGCTCGTGGAGCGCGAAGTGCCGATGCTCAACGCCATGAACGAAGTGCTGCGCGACGACTACATCAAGGACTCGATTGCGGGCGTGAACCGCTGGAACAAGGTGCTGGAAAAGGCTGGTATCGATGTTCGCCTCACCGTGCCGCACAAGGCCTTCAACCGCCAGATCGGCACGTTCGCGGGCGTGCGCGTGTCGCCGGACGGCCGCGTGATCGGCGAGACCGAATGGGCCGCGAACGAAGCAAAATGGCTGCCCACCGCGGAAGACCGCGCCTACGTGGCCTCGCTCATGGGCCGTGTGATCGAGCCGGGCAAGTTCGCCAACTGGATCGCGCCACCGGCCATGGGCATCAATCGGCAGCCAATCGATTTCGAATACGTGCGCTTTAACTGAGGGGCGCGGCGGCGCGTAGCATCGCGTTCGCGCGCCGCGGTGGGAGACAATCATGAACGGTCCGCTACCCGTGGATATTCTCAGGCAACACCTGATCGATCCTGAAATCTGCATACGCTGCAATACGTGCGAGGAAACGTGTCCTGTCGACGCGATCACGCACGACGGCACCAACTATGTGGTGAAGGCCGATGTCTGCAACGCTTGCATGGCGTGTGTGCCGCCGTGCCCGACCGGCGCGATCGACAACTGGCGCAACGTGCTCAAGGCCGGGGCGTACACCATTGACGAGCAGTACACGTGGGACGAACTGCCCGCGCAGAATCCATCGGTGGGAGCGCCGGTCGTTGCGCCGGAATCGGGCGATGGGGCGAGCGTTGCGCAAGCGGCGCCGAATGCCGCCGATGCGCCCGTCGGCGGCTCCGACATGGTGCGTGGCTCGACCGTACCGCCGTGGTCGGCGGCGCGCCCCTATGTCCAGCTCTACACGCACAAGGCGCCCACCACGGCGACGGTGGTCGGCAACTATCGCCTCACCGACGACGCCACCGAAAGCGACATCCATCACATCGTGCTCGACTTCGGCGCCATGCCGTTCCCGGTGCTGGAAGGCCAGTCTATCGGCATCCTGCCGCCGGGCGCGAACCCGGACGGCCGGGCCCATCACGCACGCCAGTACTCGATTGCGAGCCCACGCGACGGCGAGCGCCCCGGCTACAACAACGTTTCGCTCACGGTGAAGCGCGTGACGCGCGATCACAGCGGCAATGCAACTGATGGCGTGTGCTCGAACTATCTCTGCGATCTGAAGAAGGGCGACGTGGTGACCGTGATCGGGCCGTTCGGCAATACCTTCCTCATGCCGAATCATCCGAACTCGCATCTGCTGATGATCTGCACGGGCACCGGTTCCGCGCCCATGCGCGCGATGACCGAATATCGCCGCCGCCGCAGGCTCAAGGGTGCGACCGGCAAGCTCATGCTCTTTTTCGGCGCACGCACGCAGCAGGAATTGCCCTACTTCGGACCCCTGATGAATCTGCCGAAAGATTTCATCGACACGAACCTCGCCTTCTCACGCACCCCGCGTGAGCCCCGGCGCTATGTGCAAGACGCCATGCGCGAGCGCGCCGTGGACGTCGCGCAACTGCTCAAGGACGGTAACACGCATGTCTATGTTTGCGGGTTGAAGGGCATGGAAGATGGCGTGCTGCAGGCGCTTCAGGAGATCGCCGAAAAGCACGGCATGGGCTGGGAGGCGTTGTGGGAGCGCCTCAAGCGGGAAGGGCGGCTGCATCTCGAGACGTATTGAAACGTCCGGCGCAATGAATCGAGGCCTGAATCCAGACACGCGAGAGGCGCGCGATAATTTAAGCACGATCGTTCTAAAAGCGTTACGATGGCGAATCGCAAAGGCGCGCACAGTTGCGAACAGACGCGCGCCGTAGACGGAGATCGCCTCGATGAACCTCGTTGCTGAAATGCCCGCCGGCCTGACCGGCGTCGAACAGTTGCGGCACATGCTGCACGGGACTCGTGGCCCGGCCATTGGCGAAACGCTCGGCTTCAGACTTGTCGAAGTCGAGGAGGGCCGCGCCGTGTTCGAGGGCACGCCCGGTCTACACGTGTACAACCCCATCGGCACGGTGCACGGCGGTTATGCAGCCACGCTGCTCGATTCCGCATGCGGGTGCGCCGCGCACTCGCGGCTCGGCCCGAATCAGGGCTATACCACGCTGGAGCTGAAGGTCGCGTACCACCGGCCCATGACCGCCGACACCGGCATCGTGCGCGCAGAAGGGCGCGTGCTCAGCATTGGCCGCCGCGCGGCCTTCACGGAGGCCAGCATCACGGATGCGCAGGGCAAGCTCTACGCGTCCGCCACCTCCACCTTGCTCGTGTTCGACCGCTGACGTATCGCGAACGGCGCGTCACCGGCGCGCGCGAGCTAGATCGCCGAGCGCGCCTTGTCCTCGATGAGCCGCACGAGCGTTTGCAGCATACGGTTCGCAGGCGTGGGCACGCCAAGCGCCGCGCCACGTTGCACGACATAGCCGTTGAGGTGATCGATTTCGCTGAGCTTGCCGCGCGCGAGATCCTGCGCCGTGGACGAGTATTGGCCCGGCATGGTCTGCGCGATGCGTGTCACCGCGCTGTCCATGTCCGGCGGCAGCGTTACGCCGTCGGCCTGCGCGACGGCCACGCATTCGCCCACGATGTCGCGCATCGTTTCGCTCACGCCCACGCCCTTCACGAGACGCCCATAAGGCAATTGCGTGATCGCCGAGAGTGCGTTGTAGGCGCAGTTCACGATCAGCTTCGCCCAGAGCGCGCCGCGCACATTGGGTGAGATTTCCGTGGGCACGCCCGCGTCGATGAGCGTGCGCGCAGCGGCGTCGCTCGCGCGCGAAGGCTCGATCACCAGCTCGCCGCGGCCGTGATGGCGTACGTGGCCGGGCCCCGCCATTTCAGTCGCGACATAGACCACGGCAGCCGCCACGTCCTGCGGAATCGCGGTGCGCAGGCGCTCCGCGTTATCCGCGCCGTTCTGCAGCGTGAGCACGAGCGTGTCGGCGCCCAGATGCGGTTCGATCGCGGCGCCCGCGTCTTCGGTGTCGGTCGACTTCACGCAGAACAGCACGAGGTCCGCGCCCGCCACGGCGGCGGCTTCGGTGCTGGCCGTGAGATGCGGCGCGCCGATGCGCTCGTCGAACTGCTGCGCTTCGAGGCGCAGCCCGTCGCGCGTAATGGCCTCGACATGCTGGGGCCGGCCGATCAAGACCACATCGTGTCGCGCGCGCGCGAGCATGCCGCCGAAAAAGCAGCCTACTGCGCCTGCGCCCATGACGGCGACTTTCATTTGCGTATCTCCTGTGTGGCGTGCGTGCTTCGTCGCCGGTGATGTCCCGCGATGTGTCCGTGCGTTCAGCGCAACTCGAAGCCGAGCGCGTTTAGCGCGTCGCGCAAGCGGTCGCGGCCGTGCAGCGACTCGCGGCTGCGCCAGCGCGCGAGCGAACGCACGGTCCAGCCCGCCGCGCTCAAACCCTGGACGGTCTGGAAGCCGCCCATGACTTCGTCGTACTGCGCAATGGCGGCCGCTTGCGAAGGCGCATCGTATTGCTCGCGATGGAGCACGACCTCCTGCGGCAAGCGCGGCTTCACATCCGCAGGGCGTGTTTCGTCGGGATAGCCCACGCACAGGCCGAACACGGGGAGCACGCGCGGCGGCAGACCCAGTTCCGCGGCCACCTGTTCAGGCCGATTGCGGATGCCGCCGATATACACGGCGCTCATACCGAGCGATTCGAGTGCGACCACGGCGTTCTGCGCGGCGAGCGCCGCGTCGATCATGCCGACGACCAGCGTCTCCATGTAGTGCAGACCTTCGACGCTCGCCCCGGTACGCGCACCGGCCGCTTCGAGGCGCGAGAGGTCCGCGAGCCATACGAGAAAGAGCGGCGCTGCGCGAACGTGCGACTGGCCGCCCGCGAGCTCGGCGAGGCGCGCCCGGCGCTCGGGGTTTTCGATGGCAACCACGCTCCACGTTTGCAGGTTAGACGAGGTCGAGGCCGATTGCGCCGCGGCGATCAGCGTTTCGAGCGTGCCATCGGGCAGCGGACGGTCCGCGTAGTTACGCACCGAGCGGTGCGCGAGCAGCGTGTCGAGCGTATCGTTCCAGGCCGGCAGCGGCGCGGACCACGGCGTGCCATAGCGCGCTTCGAGCGCGCGCATGGCATCGGCGATATCGGCGGCGGGTCGTGCGGGCGTGGTGACGGTGGACATCGGGTTTCTTCTCCGGCAAATGACAGTTGATTCGTGGCGCGCCGAAATCGATCACGGCGCCAAGCGCCGTATGGTACATGGCTCGGGCGATCGGCGCAGGCGCTCATCGGCACGGGCTCGAGGGCGCGCCAGCAGAGTTCGTGCGTGACCGGTATCATCAGATACTGCGCATGCGTTCGAACGGGCTCATTGACCTCTCAGTGACCTGCTTCGTGCGGCGGCGCCATCTTCCGCTTTCCCCTGTCTTCGGCAGCTTTGTCTGCCCCCTTCTTCCGGGAGGCCTTCCCATGTCCGTTGATGCCCCGAATGCAACGCCGGTCTGGTTCGTGAGCGGCTGTTCGACCGGCTTCGGCCGTGAGCTTGCCCGCGCGGTGCTCGCGCGCGGCTGGCGCTGTGTCGCGACCGCGCGCAACAAGGCGTCGCTCGACGATCTCGCGCCCGAGGCCGGCGATCGCCTGCTGCCCGTCTCGCTCGATGTGACCGACGCTGCGCAAATCGACGCCGCCGTCGCGGCCGCGCAAAAGCAGTTCGGCGCGATCGACGTGCTCGTCAACAACGCGGGCTACGGCTATCAGAGTTCGATCGAGGAGGGCGAGGAGCGCGAGATCCGCGCGCAGTTCGATGCCAACGCATTCGGCCTGTTCGCGCTCACGCGTGCGGTGCTGCCGGGCATGCGTGCGCGCCGCAAGGGCCACGTCATCAACATTACGTCGGTCGCGGGGCTCGCGGGCTTTCCGGGTTCTGGCTACTATGCGGCCTCGAAACACGCCGTGGAGGGATTCTCCGATTCGCTGCTGGCGGAAGTCGGCCCGCTCGGCATCAAGGTGACCTGCGTGGAACCGGGGCCGTTTCGCACGGACTGGGCAGGCCGCTCGCTCGTACAAACGGCGAGCCGTATCGATGACTATGCCGAAACGGCGGGCGCGCGTATGCAGCGCACGGCGCAAGGCAGCGGGCATCAGCCGGGCGATCCGGTGCGCGCGGCGCAGGCGATGATACGCATCACGGAAACCGAAAAGCCGCCGCGGCATCTCGTGCTGGGCGCATTCGGCGTGGATGCGGTGGCGAATCGCTTGCGCGCGGCGCTTGCGGATATCGAGGCGTGGCGCGAGTTGAGCCTTGGCACGGACTATCCGGCGGGGAGTTGAGTCAGTGGCTCACGCCGTTGCGATCATCAACGTGCCCGTGGCGACGAGCGCCCCGCGCCAGATCCAGTCGAAGTTGATCCAGCCTCGCCGCAGCACGCCAAGACCGAGATATTCGTAGGCGAGCAGCGCGATGGTGGCCGTGGTGGCGAGCGTCGCGACGGTATGCAGCGCGGTGAACGCAAACGAAAGCGCAAGCGGGTTCGCAAGGCCCGCAGCGCCGCCCGCTCCACCGCACAGCGGCAGCATGGCGGGCATCAGCATGAGTCCCGCGCCGTGCAACGTGGCCATCAACGCCGACCACGCCGCAAGCCCGACAAAGCCCACGGTCATTCCCACGCGCACGCGGTGCCGGTGCCCATACGCGTGCTGCCACGCGGCCCACGCGATCAGGAGCGCGCCCAGGCACCCATGCAGCGCTGCGCCCGGCAGGTGCGCACCCAGCGCCGCGGTGGAACTCGTGAACAGCAGAATGGACGCGGCGTGACCGAGTGCGATGGGCGGCAAAGCGAGCAGCAGCGCCGCGCGGCTCCCGCGTTGCAGCCCGAGCGCCGTCGCGAACAGCCAACCCATCGCCGGATTCACGCCGTGAAAGACGCCGCTGCCCACCACGGCTGCCCAGGCGCCCCAGTGCGCGCCGAAGACTCCCTCCATATCATGCTCCGCGCTTATGGGTAGCAGTACGAATCAGATGAGCAATCGCCGCCTTCGAGCCGGATCTGGTGCGGCCGGTGCGACTTCGGCCATTCGACAAAGAAGCGCTCGTCGAATTCGAGGCCGCCTTCCGGCGCGGCGTCGAGTTTCACCATCCAGCCGTCGATGCCTTCGGGATAGAACTGCGTGTCGATCGCGCCATAAAGCGAGTTGCTGAAATAGACGCGCCGGCCGTCGCGGCTCACTTCCACCATTTGCGGGCCGCCGTTCAGCGCGCGCCCGGGCGCAAACGGATGCGCCGCGCGCGCCGCGATGCCGCCAATGCGCACGCAACCTGTGAGGTGCGCATGTTCCGGGTCCGACACATCGTACTGGCGCAAATCGCCCGTTCCCCAGCACGCCGCGTAGAGGAAGCGGTCGTCGAGCGAGAGGGCGATATCGGTGACGAGCGGCGGCACGGCCGCAAATCCCTTGAGCATGGGCGGCAGATGCTCGGGGTCGGCCGGCTCGGCAGGAATTTCGATGATCTTGCGCGCGGCCCACTGGTCGCCGTCGAGATACCACTGCCAGATCGAGGCCGAAAGGTCCTTCAGGCTGATCACGGAGTTCACGAAGCCGTAGGGCCGCGTGGGGTTGTGCGCGGGGCGTAGCTCGAACACGAGCTGGTTTTCCGCGCCAAAGTCGAGCACCTGCTTGTGCTGGCGCGTGTGCAGATCCCAGAAGTGCAGGCGATGGCCATACTGGCCGCCGAGCAGGACCTCGGGCACGAGGCCATTCTCGAAGGTCGCGGGCAGTCCCCACTCGCTGGTCACGAGCGTGTCGTAGCCAAGGTGCCACCAGCCGTCGTAGGCGAGCTGTTGCTGGCCGCGGTCGATCTCCCACTGGCCGAGAATATCGAAACTCTCGTGGTCCATCAGGAAGACGCCGCCGGGCGCCTCGCCCTGGGCGTTCGCAAGCGACGTCACGTAAATGCCATCCGGCCCGCAATGCACGGTGTGCGGGCGCGTGTAGCCCGCGCGCTGCGCGACGCTCTCGGGCTCGTGCACGCGCGCGATATGCGGGCGGCGCGCATCAGGCTTCGTGTCGACAATATGAATGCGCGAGGAGCGTATGCCGGGCACGATGAGATAGCGGCGCTCGGTATGCGCGTGGGGGGCGTTGGGGCACAGGCACGAACTGCAGGCATTCCAGCCGAAATGGTGGAGTTCGTCGCCGACGTTGGGCATAGCCAGCCGATGCACGATGCGCCCGAATTCCGGCGAGCTAGGGTCCAGATCGACCACGTCGAGCGAATCGGGCACGCTGCGCGTGGGGTCGAAGCTGGCGACGTACGCCAGTGTCTCCGGTGGGGCATCGCCTGCCATGCGCGCAGACGGGTAGAAGGTCGGGTCCGGTTGCCACGTCGCCATTGCTGCCCCCTCATCGAAGATTCGGAAGAGTCCCTATCATGCATCAGAGTGGGACAGTGCGTTGCTCACATGTTCTATATTCCATCCGGATAGAAGCTTATGCATTGGGGCAATGAAAGCCGATTATCTGCGCTGAGAGAATAGTAAATTCGCCTTTGCAGCATTTATTCGAGAGGCCAACGTTCCTAGACTTGTACCCAACGGATGCAGACAAGCCGCTGCGCCGATTCGATCAAGTTACTGGAGGTTAGTCATGAGAACGCTCATCAAGGCCGTTGCGATCGCTGCGGTGTTTGCAGTGCCGGCCATTTCATTTGCACAGTCGCAAGGCAGCAATGGTCCTGTGACGCGTGCCCAGGTGCGCAATGAGCTGGTACAGCTCGAAGCCGCCGGTTATCGTCCTTCGGTGAACGACCTGTATTACCCCGCCGACCTGCAACAAGCCCAGGCGCGTGTAAACGCGCAAGGCGGTGGGGCCGCTGCGCAGGCGACCGGCTATGGCCCGGCCACGAGCGGCTCGTCGCAAAGCGGCTCGCGTAGCGACGGCGCGGTTAGCAGCTATTCGCCGCCCGTGTATAACGTACGTTGAGTGTTACGGCGGTATGAAGTCGATTCGTGCCGCATGATGAATATCGGCCCGCGACGGCGCGAAGGCGCACCGCGGGCTGATTCATTTCCGCCTGTGCACACAGCACACACAGCGGCCACACTCAGTTTGAGTCTCGCGGCGCCTCACGCTCGCCAATCCACATGCGCGTGGACTCGAGGATCTCGTTAGAGAGCGCGGGATCGTCGCACAGTCGCGCAAGCACGACCGCACCCACCATTGCGGCCCAGCCGCCTATTGCCGCCTGGCGCGCCGCTGCCGCGCCGGCGCCGTTCATGCCGCCGCTCAAGCGCTCGATCTGACGCTCCAAACCTGCCGCCATGACGGCACGCGCTTCGGGCGTTTGCCGCGCGGTTTCAGCGGCGAGCGCCGCGGTCGGACAGCCGGCCGCCACGTTGTCGCGATGTTCGGCACTGAGGTAGCGCGACGCATAGCGCGCCAGATCGGAATCGCCGCCTTCGCCCTGTGCAAAGACGTGGGCGAGCGTTTGCGCGATCAACTCGTCCTTCGATTTGAAATAGCCGTAGAAGCCGCCGTGCGTAAGTCCGGCGGCGCTCATTACGTCCGCGACGGTCACCGCATCGTAGCCGTGCTCGCGAAAGAGCCGGCCGGCGGCTTCCAGGATCTGCTGGCGATTCGCTTCCACCTGTTCGCGACTGACCCTCATTGTTCTCTCCGCTTGCCATTGTTCGACGCTTGACATTATACATGATGATCATCATGATTCCGTTTACATGACGTTCATCATGTAAACGGAATGCTCAAGGAGAAGTTTTGATGTCTGGTAAAGCTGCTGTTCTGATCACTGGCGCGTCCACGGGCATCGGCGCCGTCTACGCCGACCGCTTCGCAAAGCGCGGTCATGACCTCGTGCTGGTGGCGCGCGATCGCGCCCGCATGGAGGACCTCGCTGCGCGCCTGCGCGAGCGCGATGGCGTGAACGTGGATATCGTTCGCGCCGATCTGGCCTCGCATGCGGATCTTGCGCTATTAGAAGCGCGCCTCGCCGATGACGCACGCATCGGTGTGCTCATCAATAATGCGGGTGCGAGCCTGCCGGGCACGTTCGTCGAGCAGGGTCCGGACGCCGTGGGCGGCCTCATTGGTCTGAACGTCACGGCGCTCGCGCGCCTCGCCGCCGCGGTCGCGCCGCGTTTTGCGCGTGAAGGCAAGGGAGCGATCGTGAATATCGGTTCCGTCATTGGCCTCGCACCTGAGTTCCGCTCGAGCGTGTACGGCGCGACGAAGGCGTTCGTGCTGTATTTTTCGCAGTCGTTGAGTCTGGAACTCGGCGCCAGGGGCGTGTACGTGCAGGCCGTCGTGCCTGGCGCCACGCGTACCGAGATCTGGGAGCGTTCCGGCAAGGACGTGAATGCATTGCCGGCCGTGATGGAAGTGGACGATCTTGTCGACGCGGCGCTCGTGGGCTTCGACCGGCGCGAGACGGTAACGATCCCGCCGCTGCCCGACGCGCAGCAGTGGGACGATTACGAAGCCGCCCGGTCCGCGATGTTCGCGAACTTCGGGCAGTCGCAGCCGGCGGCGAGGTATCGCGAAGCCATGTAGTCCGATGTATTGCGGGCGGCCAGCGGCCGCCCGCGGTCGATGGCGAGCCGCGAGGCGCGGCAGCCGTCACAGCGCACCTTCACTCCGCCTTCACCTCTTCTCTCACCGGCTCGCGTTTGCAAGCCCGCCTAGCATCTTCCCCGCGGTCCTCCCTTCGTCTTGGCCCATTCGCTAATTCAGCGCTTTCCGATATCGCGAGTTCCCAATTTGCTGCATGCTGCGCGCCGGCGCTCGCGTTCGGCGTGAGCCGCCTGCGTGAGCGCGTGGCCGGCCCGTCCCGGCGCGCGGGCGCGCTGCGCCCTGTACCATTCACCGCACGCCGCACGGCAATGGCCACGCGGCGTGCGCGCAAACGAGGACCGGTCGATGCAACGAATAACACGAAAAACTGGCGGGTGGTGGACGTTGGCGCTTGCCCTGGTGCTGGGCATATGCCTGGCGTGGGCGTGGCGCGCCTATGCCGCGCGCGCGGTGAGCGTGTCGCCGCAGGGAACCGTGGCGCAGGTGCGCCAGGTGGTGGTGAAGTTCGACGAGGCCATGGTGGCGTTCGGCGCGCCCGATGCGAAGGACCCCGCGCGCCTGCAATGCACCAACGTAGCTGCCAGCGCGGGCCAGGGTCGGTGGATCGACGGCAAAACGTGGGCTTACGATTTCGCCGCCGACTTGCCGCCCGACGTGCAATGCAGCGTCATGCTCGCCGACGGGCTCAAATCGCAGGCGGGCAACGCAGTGACGGGCGTGCGCCGCTTCACATTCTCCACGGGCGGCCCGTTCCCGGTGAACGTGCGTCCCTACGGTGGCGAAATAGAGGAAAACCAGGCATTCGTGCTGAAGCTGAATGGCCCCGCCACGCCGGCTTCCGTGCGCGAACACGTATGGTGCGAGTCGGGCGGACTCGGCAACCGCATTCCGGTGCAGCCTGTCGATGCGTCCACGCGCGCGGCGCTGCTCAAGCATTTCCGGCTCGAAAAGGACAGCGCGAGCGTGCTCACGCTCACCTGCCAGCAAACGCTGCCCTCCAGCGCGAAGATGCAGCTCGTGTACGGAAAGGGCGTGCTCGGACCGAACGGCACGCCCAACGACGTGGAGCGCCGTTTCGACTTCACGGTGCGCGCGCCGTTCACCGCGAGCATGAGTTGCGAGCGCGAGAATGCGAAGGCGCCATGCACGCCGCTGCGGCCCGTGCGCATCGATCTGAGCGCGCCGATTGCGCGCGCCGACGCGCAGAAGTTCCGTTTGCAAGGGCCGAAGGGGGAAGTCGCGCCGACTTTCCGCCCAGACGACAAGGATAACGAAGTCAGCTCGATTTCATTCTCCGCGCCCTTGCCCGAGCGCGCGACGCTCACGATCACCGCACCCGCCGGCCTCAAGGACGCAAGCGGGCGAGCGCTCGCGAACGCCGATCTTTTCCCGCTGCATACGGCGACCGCGCCGATGCCGCCGCTCGCGAAATTCCCGTCCTCGACCTTCGGCATCATCGAGCGCTATGCGGAGCCGGGCACGCCGCCGCTCGTGCCGGTCACTTTGCGCAACGTCGAAGCCGACCTGCACGTGCAGGGGCTCAACGCGGGCGAGGCGAAGTTCGCAAAGCTCGCGGTGCAGTCCGATGCCGACATGCGCCGCTGGATGCGCCTCGTCGACCGATTCGACAATTTCGGCATGAGCGAGACGTCGATCGACAAGCTGATGCCGGGGCTGCTCGCGCGCGCGAAGTCGCCGGTGGTGATTCCGCGCACGACAGGCGAGGGGGGAGACGACGCGAAGGAGCGCATCATCGACGTGCGCTCGCTCTCGCTGCTCGAGGGCCAGCCCGGCGTGCAGACGCTCACGCTGCCCAAAGCCGATCCAAAAGCGTTGCGACCGTTCGAAGTGGTGGGCGTTCCCGTGCCGAAGCCGGGCTTCTACGTGATCGAACTCGCTTCGCCTTCGCTCGGCGCCTCCTTGCTCGGCAAGCCAGCGCCCATGTACGTGCGCACGACCGTGCTCGTCACCAATCTGGGCGTGCACTTCAAGCAAGGTCGCGAGAATAGCGTGGTGTGGGTCACATCGCTCGACAAGGGCGAGCCGGTAGCGGGCGCGGACGTGCACGTATCGGATTGCAATGGCGAGACGCTCGCCACGGGAAAGACGGATTCCCATGGACTACTGACGATAGACGGGCCGCTTTCGAATCGTCGTGACTGCGGCGAAAACAGCTTTAGCGGGCTGTTCGTTTCGGCGCGTATCGACGACCCGAAAACGGGTCCCGACATGGCCTTCGTGCAATCGGACTGGAATCGCGGCATCGAGTCGTGGCGCTTCAATGTGCCGACCGACACGAGCGTGGAGCCCACGGTGCGCGCGCGTACCGTGTTCGACCGTACGTTGCTGCGCGCGGGCGAGACGGTGTCGATGAAACACTTCATCCGCGCCCAGACGATGCATGGCTTCGTGTTCCCGCAGCAATACCCTACGCGCGTGACGATACGCCACGCCGGCAGCGGGCAGACCTGGCATCTGCCGCTCAAGTGGGCCGCAGACCATACGGCAGACTCTACCTTTGTGTTGCCGCCCGAAGCGAAGCTCGGCGAATACGACGTCTCGCTCGACGACGGGGACGCGAACGCGAGCACGGCAAGCGTTGGCAACGACGAAGCGGACAACGGCGCGGACGCCATTCATATGAGCTACGACAGCGGCAGCTTCCGCGTGGAAGCATTCCGCTTGCCGGTGCTCAAGGGCACGATCGCTGTACAGAACGAGAAAACTTCGCCGCTCGTCGCCGCCACGCAGGCGAGCGTTGCGGTGCAGATCGATTATGTGTCGGGCGGCGCGGCTTCAAATCTGCCCGTGCAGGTTTCGGCGCTCGTGAAGGACACGACGCCGTCATTCGCCAGCACGTACAGCGATTTCAGTTTCGCGCCGTATGTGAGCGGGAGCCAGGCCGACAACACGTCCGAAGACGAGGATAGCGGCCCACAGGAGGGCAACGCGGTTGCGAAGCTCGTGGCCGACAAGGAGCCGCTCACGCTCGACCGCAACGGTGCGGGTACGCTCGTGCTGAAGAACCTGCCGGGCGTGGATGCGCCAAGGCGCCTCGCGCTCGAAGCGACCTTCGCGGACCCGAACGGCGAAGTGCAGACCATCAGCGGCGCGGCCACGCTCTGGCCCGCTGCCGTGGTGGCGGGCATCAAGTCGGGGCATTGGGTCTCCGTGGGCAGGACGGTGCCGGTCACCGCGCTTGCGCTCGATCTGCAGGGCAAGCCGCACGCGGGCGTGAAGCTCGAAGTGCGTGGTGTGGCGAAGATCACGACGACTTCGCGCAAGCGCATGGTGGGCGGTTTCTACGCCTACGACAACCACACGGAAACGCGCGATCTCGGCACGCTGTGCAGCGGCACGAGCGACGATCACGGCTTGCTCACGTGCGACGCGAAACTCAAGGAAGCGGGCGACATCCAGCTCGTGGCCACGGCGCGCGACGGCGACGGCCATGCCTCGACGGCAACGACCTCGGTATGGGTCACGCGCGAGGACGAACTCTGGTTCGGCAGCGAGAACACGGATCGCATCGACGTGTTGCCCGAAAAGACGAGCTACGAACCCGGCGAGACTGCGCGCTTCCAGGTGCGTATGCCGTTTCGCTTTGCGACGGCGCTCGTGGCCGTGGAGCGCGAGGGCATCATCGAAACGCACGTGGTTCAACTCGACGGGCGCGACCCGACCGTCGAATTGAAGGTGAGCGACACATGGGGGCCCAACGTCTACGTTTCGGTGCTCGCGCTGCGTGGGCGCATTCACGAAGTGCCGTGGTATTCGTTCTTCACCTGGGGGTGGAAAGCGCCGCTCGAATGGGCGCGCGCGTTCTGGTACGAAGGCCGCCAGTACGAGGCGCCCACGCCGCTCGTCGATCTTTCGAAGCCTGCTTTCCGTTACGGGCTCGCGCAAATCCGCGTGGGCGACGCGGCGCACCGCCTCGCGGTGAGCGTGACGCCCGACGCGAAACGCTACGCGGTACGCGCAACGTCGCACGTACAGTTGCGCGTGCAACTTCCGGGCGGTCAGCCGGTGCCGGCGGGTACGCAGATCGCCGTGGCGGCCGTGGATGAAGCGCTGCTCGAACTCATGCCCAACCGCAGTTGGGATCTGCTCGACGCCATGCTGCAGCAACGCGCCTACGGCGTGGAGACGGCTACGGCGCAAATGGAGATCGTCGGGCGGCGGCACTTCGGGCGCAAGGCGGTGCCGGCGGGCGGCGGCGGCGGGCATGGCGCGACGCGCGAACTCTTCGACACGCTGCTCTACTGGAACCCGCGCGTCACGCTCGATGCGAAGGGCGAGGCGCAAGTGAACGTGCCGCTGAACGACTCGATCACGCGTTTTCGCATTGTCGCAATTGCGGCGAGCGGGGTGGCGCGCTTCGGCACGGGCAGCGCGACGATCGAGAGCACGCAGGATCTGCAGCTGATCTCGGGCCTGCCGCCGCAGGTGCGCGAAGGCGACATCTTCCGCGCGCAGTTCACGCTGCGCAATACGACCACGCGCGCGATGAAAGTGCTGGTCACGCCGAACGTGCCGCCGCTCGCGCTCGCCGCGCAGACCGTGGACCTCGCACCCAATTCGTCGCGTGAGATTGCGTGGACAGCAGCGGTTCCCGACGATCTCGCCGAAGCGGAGCGGCCCGCGCTCGTGTGGAACGTGAGCGCGGCGGAGCAGGGCGGCGCGCATGCGGCGGACGCGGTGAAGCTCGCGCAGCAGGCGAGCGCGGCAATCCCCGTGACGGTGCAGCAGGCCACGCTCGCGCAAGTGGACGGCACGCTCTCGATTCCCGTTGCGCCGCCGGCCAACGCGAGCATGACGCGTGCAGGCGTGGTGCGTGGCGGCATTGCGGTGTCGCTGCAGCCGAAGCTTGCGGACGGCCTGCCCGGCGTGCGCCGCTGGTTCACGCGCTATCCGTATTCCTGCCTCGAGCAGCAAACGTCGATAGCGATCGGCCTGCGGGATCCGGTGCGCTGGCAGGCGGAACTTGCGCGCATGCCGGTGTATCTGGACCACGACGGCCTCGCGAACTACTTCCCGCCTGCCGACGACAGCGCGAGCCGTGGCAGCACCGCGCTCACCGCGTATCTGCTCACAGTGAGCGACGAGGCGTCGAAGCTCGACCCGCGCTTCGCGCTTCCGGACGCGTTGCGCAGCAAGATGGTGGAGGGCCTCACGCGCTTCGTGGAAGGCCGCATCGAGCGCAACTCCTGGGCGCCGCGCCGCGATCTCGATCTGCGCAAGCTCGCCGCCATCGACGCCCTATCGCGCTATGGCGCGGCGAACGCACGCCAGTTCGGCTCGATCGAGATCGCGCCGAACCAGTGGCCCACGTCGGCGGTGATCGACTATGCGGAGAGTCTCGCGCGCATGCGCGATGTGCCGGATCGCGCGGAAAAGCTGGCGCAGCTCGAGCAGATCCTGCGCTCGCGTCTCACATGGCAGGGCACGCAGCTTACGTTCTCGACGGCCGCCGAAGACGATTTGTGGTGGCTCATGACGGGCACGGAGGTCAACGCGGCGCGCCTCGCGCTGGCCTTTGTCGATAACCCCGCGTGGAAGGAGGAAATGCCGCGGCTCGTGGCGGGCCTGCTCGCGCTGCAACGCAACGGCGCATGGAGCACGACGACGGCGAACGCGTATGGCTCGCTCGCGGTCGAGCGCTTCTCGCGCGTGTTCGAGCACGATCCGGTGACGGGCGTGACGAAGATCCAGTTCGGCGATACGTCTCGCGTCGTTGGCTGGAACGCGGCGTCGCAAGCGGCGTCGCAATCGGCACCGGGCGCCAGCGGGGCCACGGCGGCGACGCTAAACGCACCCGCGCGCAGCACGCTGCTCGCATGGCCAAAGCAGAACGCGGGCGCGCCGCTCACGTTGACGCAGGAAGGAAGCGGCAAGCCGTGGGCCACGGTGGAAAGCCTCGCGGCGGTCGCGTTGCGTGCGCCGTTCGCGGCGGGCTATCGCATCACGAAGACCATCACGCCGGTGGACGCCGCGGCGAAGGGCGTGTATACGCGTGGCGACGTCGTACGCGTGCGCCTCGACATCGACGCACAGACCGATATGACGTGGGTGGTCGTGAACGACCCGATTCCCGCGGGCGCGACGATCCTCGGCTCCGGGCTCGGGCGCGATTCGGCCGTGGCGACCCAGGGCGAGAAGCAGGACGAGAACGGTCCGTGGCCCGCGTTCATCGAGCGCGGCTTCGACGGTTATCGCGCCTATTACGAGTTTCTGCCGAAGGGCAAAGTCTCGGTGGAGTACACGGCGCGGCTCAACAACGTCGGCACCTTCGGGTTGCCGCCCACGCGCGTGGAGGCGCTCTACGCGCCGGCCACGTTCGGCGTCGCGCCGAATGCGCCGGTGGTTGTGAAGGCGGCGCCATGAGCGGCCCATTCGCGCTACGGCATCGCGGTATGGGGGCACTCGGCGTTGCCGCGCTGTGCCTCGTGCTGCTGCCGTTGCCCGCGTTCGCACTGCCGACTTTCGATGACGTGCGCGGCCAGTGGAAAAGCTCCGACTGGGTCCTGCTGGCGCGCGACGGCACGCCGTTGCAGCGCACGCGGGTGGAACACACCGCGAGGCGCGGCGACTGGGTCGCGCTCGCCGACGTTTCGCCCGCGCTGCGCGAGGCAATCGTCGTTTCGGAGGACAAACGATTCTACGAGCACAGCGGCGTCGACTGGCGTGGCGCGACGGCCGCCGCCTGGGCGAACCTGTGGAGTACTCGCACGCGCGGGGCATCCACGGTCACGATGCAGCTCACAGGCCTGCTCGACGACGACCCGAAGCACTCGGGCCAGCGCTCGCTCGCGCAAAAGGCCGTCCAAGCCGTGGACGCGCTGCGGCTCGAGCGCAGTTGGCGCAAGGATCAGATTCTCGAGGCGTATTTGAACCTCGTGCCGTTCCGTGGCGAGGCAGTGGGTCTTTCCGCGCTTTCGCAAACGCTGTTCGGCAAGGCACCGTCGGGGCTCGACGAACGCGAATCGGCCGTCGCCGCCGCGCTGATCCGCGCGCCCAATGCGCCTTATACGAAGGTCGCCATGCGCGCGTGCCGCATCCTGCGCGACATGCGCGCAGCGAACGTCGATAGCGGCTGCCCGAATCTCGATGCCTTCGTGCAGATGGCGTTCGCGCGCCCGGCCATCGCCGCCGACGACCCCTCGTTCGACGGGCGCAGCGAAAACTCGCCGCAGCTGGCACCCCACTTCGCGCGCCAGATCGCGAACGCCGTGCATCCCGCGCCCGGCATGCGCGTGCGCTCGACGCTCGACGCGAACCTGCAACGCTACGCGCGCGACACGCTCACGCGCACGCTCATCGAACTCAATGCGCGCGCGCATCCGCGCAATGTGCAGGACGGCGCGGTCGTCGTTCTGGATAACGCAACGGGCGAAGTGCGCGCGTGGGTCGGGTCATCAGGAGGCCTGTCGAAGGCGCGCGAGGTCGACGCGGCGCTCGCGTTGCGCCAGGCAGGCTCGACGCTCAAGCCTTTTCTTTACGCCGAGGCCATCGACGAGCGCCGCGTGACGACCGCGTCGCTGCTCGACGACGCCCCGCTCGATCTCGCGGCGGGCGGCGGCCTCTACATGCCGCAGAACTACGACAAGGGCTTCAAGGGCTGGGTGAGCGTGCGCACCGCGCTCGGCTCGTCGCTGAACGTGCCGGCCGTGCGCACGCTCGTGATGGTTACGCCGCATCGATTCGCGAAGACGCTCACGGCGCTCGGCCTGCCGCTCACGCAGGCGGGCGACTACTATGGCTTCAGTCTCGCGCTGGGCAGCGCGGACGTGAGCCTCGTCACGCTCACCAATGCGTATCGCGCGCTGGCCAATGGCGGCGTCGTGAGCCCGATCGCCGAATTGCCTGCGCCAGCGAAGTCCGCATCGAATAGCGCGTCGAAGCGGGTATTCAGCCGTGAGTCCGCGTTCATCGTCACGGACGTGCTCGCCGACAACAATGCGCGCACGCGTACCTTCGATTTCGACAGTCCGCTGGATACGCGCATGTTTTCCGCGGTCAAGACGGGCACGAGCAAGGACATGCGCGACAACTGGACCGTGGGCTTCACGTCGCGCTATACGGTGGGCGTGTGGGTCGGTAACGCGGATGGCTCGCCCATGTGGGACGTCTCGGGCGTGACCGGCGCGGCGCCGGTGTGGGCTGCCATCGTCGGCTATCTGCATCGGCGCGTGCCGAGTGTCGCGCCTGCCGCGCCGCCTGGCGTCGAGCGCGTGCGCGTGCAGTTCGCCAATGCGGTGGAGCCTTCTCGCAACGAGTGGTTCATCGCGGGCACGTCTACGCCGCTAGTGGGGCTCGCATCGAATGCAGCCGATCTCGCGCGTGGACCCGCGCAAATCGGCAGCCCCGTGGACGGCACCATTGTCGCGCTCGATCCCGACATTCCCGCGCAGCGTCAGCGTGTCTGGTTCGAGCGTGCGACGGGCTCGAATGCGCGCGTGAACTGGCGCCTGGACGGCAAGGCGTTGGGCGGCGCCGCGCGCGTCGCGTGGCTGCCCTGGCCGGGCAAGCACACGCTCGAACTCGTCGATGCGAGCGGGCAGGTGACCGATACCGTGCGCTTCGAGGTCCGCGGCGCGACTACGAAGCCACGGAAGTCGGTGCGCGCCGACGCCGCGCAAGGCGGCGTAGCGCGCTGAAGGAGAGGCAAGCGCCTTTAATTCGCGGGCGCGGTCGCAGCGGTTGCCGCCGGTGCCGGTTGGGTGCCTTGCGCCCCCGGCTGCTGCATCGTTTGCTGATTCCCTTCCCAGCCGCCGCCCAGCGCGAGGAACAACCGCACCTGGTCGAGCGCGACCTGGCCTTCGGCGGCGGCGACCTGCGCGTGCACACTGGTGAGCGTGCGCGTGGCATCGAGGTCGGAGAGGAACGCTTCGCGGCCCGCCCCATACAGACGATGCGTTTCGTCCGCCGACTGCTGCGCGGACGTATAGGCCGTGCGCAGCGCATCCGCGCGCTGGTCGTCGGCGGCATACGTCGCGAGGCTCGACTGCGTTTCGCGCAGCGCGTTGAGCACCACGCCGTCGAAGTGCGCGAGCGCGCCGCCCGTCGCGGCCTCTGCGGCGCGCACGCGGTCGCGCTGGCCGTTGACCGGGAAGGTCCAGCTGATCAGGGGGCCGAATGACCAGGCATTGGTCGCCGGGGTGAACAGGTCGCTGGTCAGGCCGATCGTGCCCACGCCCGCGCCGAACGTGACGTCGGGGTACATCTCGGCGATCGCTACACCAATGCGCGCCGTCGATGCCGCGAGTTGACGTTCCGCCTCGCGCACGTCGGGGCGGCGCTTGAGGAGCGCGGCGCCGTCACCGACGGGAATCGGCTGCTTGAGCCTGGGCAGGCGGTTGCACGCGAGCGCGGCGGGGGGCAGGTCCTTGGGCGCGCGCGCGAGCAGCATGGCGAGCTGGTATTGGGCGACGCGGCGGTGTCCCTCGAAGCGCGGGATATCGGCGGCGATCGTATTGGCCTGGGTCTGCCCGCGCGTCACGTCGGGCTGGTTGCCACGGCCCGCGTCGCGCAGGCGCTTCGTGAGCGCCACGCGCTCGTTCTGCAGCTTGAGCGATTCCTGCGCGATCTGCAGTTCTTCGGCGGCCGAGCACGATTCCACGTAAGCCTGCGCCACGTTGGCGACCACGGTGATGCGCGCGAGATCGGCCGCGGCTTCCACGGCCGCGTCGTCGGCGCGCGCGGCCTCCACGCCGCGCCGGAGCTTGCCGAACAGGTCGAACTCGTACGACACGTTGACGCCGAGGTCGCCCAAGGTCGCGACAGGCACCTTTTCGAACAGGAGAAACTGCTCGCCCGACACCTGCGCGCGCTCGGCGGAGGCATGCGCGTTGCCCGAGAAGCCGCCCTGTGCGTTGGCGACGTCGACCGCCGCGCGCGAGCGCGCGAGATTCGCCGCCGCCACGCGCAGATCCGTGTTCGACTTCAGCGCTTCCTGCACGAGTTCGTTGAGCGTGGGGTCGTCATAGAGCTGCCACCAGTTGGCGGGCACGCCCAGTTGCGAGACCGGCGCATGGTCCGCGCCTTCAATCGGCCCCTGCGCGAGCGGCGCATTGACCACGGCTTCCTGCGGCACGTGGTAGTTGGGACCGAGCGTGATGCACGCGCCCAGCGCGAGCGTGAGCGGCGCGAGCGCGAGCTTGGGTGAGACGTTTGGCCAGAAGCGGCGGCGCGAGAGGCTGCGGCGTGTCATTGCGAAGCTCCGGCAGCCTGGGAAGCGGGGGGGGCGGGGGCGCTCGCACCCGTAGCGGGCTGCGAGGCGACGGCGCCGCTGGCATTATTCGCGCGCGCGGCCTGGCGGTCGTTGCCCGCTTCGGTGCGCACGGCCACGGTTGCCGTGCGGCCCGCGATCATGCGGAAATCGTCGGGCACTTCATCGAGTGCCACGCGCACCGGAATGCGCTGCGCGAGACGCACCCAGCTGAACGCCGGATTCACGTTGGGCAGCAGGTTCGGCGCCGCCTGGCGGTCGCGGTCCTCGATCGCTGCGACGATGCTTTGCACATGACCACGCAGCGGGCGCGTCTCGCCCATCACCGTGATCTCCACGGGTTGGCCGATTTGAATGCCGTGCAGGCGCGTTTCCTCGAAGTAGCCGTCCACGCGGAACGAATGCATGTCCACCACGGCGACCACCGCGCGGCCTGCCGTGACGTACTCGCCAACACGCGGCGCGCGGTCGTTCAAATAGCCGTCCACGGGGCTCACGATCGTCGTGCGCTGAAGATTGAGCTTGGCGGTGTCGACCTGGACCTGGGCGTCGGCCGCCGCGGCTTCGCCCTGATCGACGCGCGTGCGGCTTTCCTCCAGCGTTTCCGCCGCCACGAGATTGCCGAGCGCGATATTGCGCGCGTACTCGCGCTTTGCCTGGGCGAGCGTGGCCTTGCGCTGCTCGAGCGAAGCCTGGGCGAGGCGCAGCGCGAGCGAATAGCGCGCCTGGTCGATCACGAACAGCACCTGGCCTTGCTTGACTTGCTGGTTGTCGGCTACGTCGACGCTGGTGATGAGGCCGCCGACGTCGGGCGCGACCTGGATCACGTCGGCGCGCACGCGGCCGTCGCGCGTCCAGGGCGAGAACATGTAGTAGTTGACGATGCGCCACAGCACGAGGGCGGCGACCACGACGACGATGAGCGTCAGCAGGATCTGTCCTGCGGAGAACCAGGTTTTTTTCACGTTCACGTTAATTCACGAAGCGATGCGACACGATGATGACGGCAGCCAGCACAAAGACGTAGATGCCGAGATCGAAAATGGAACGATGCCACACGAGCCGGTAAAAGCCGACGCGCGTGAGCACCTTGCCGATCACGACATTGATGAGGTACGCGATCAGCATCAGCACGAGCACGGCGGGCACGAACACGCCAAAGATATCGATTTCGCCGATCATGATGCGGGTTTCGAAAAAGGACGGGAGGGATGCGCGCTCATACCGTGGCCTCCGGGCTGGATGGCGATTGCGCCGCAAGAGCCGGATAGAGCGCGATGCGCAGGCCCACCAGCGCGTGCAGCGTGTCGCGCAGCCAGCGCTGCGAGACGAGCGCGCGCGGCGCGGGCTGGGCATCTGCGTCGGCAAGGGCGGCGGGCGGCAGTTGCGCGCGCGCGCGGGCCGCGACGCGGCGCATGGCGTCGTCGATGTTGGCGAGTAGCGCGGACGGGGCGTCCTGACGCGCGCTCGCCCGCGCGCAGCGCGCATAGTGGTCGCTTACGCCCGCGAGCACGCGGTCGATCGCGTCGGGCACGTCGCCGTCGAGCTTGTGGCGCGAGCGGCGCAAATCGAGCGAATTGAGCGCGATACGCAGGTCGCGGAAGCTCTCGATCGACGGATGGCGGTGCTCGTCGGAAGCCGCGAGACGCGGAATGAGCTGCATGAGGCGATCGACCATGCGCGAGGTGAGATTGCGCTGGTCCGCGACAGGCGTGTCCGATGCCGACAGCGCGACGTCGCTCCAGCTCGAGCGCAAGAGGCGCCGCGCCGCGAGTTCGGCGCCGAACGGGCGCGTGACGCGCGTCCAGAGATAGGCGAACAGGAGGCCCGCCACGCCGGCAATATTGCTATTCAGGAATATAAAGAAGTCTGACTCGTACGCACTCTGCACGCTGATGAAGGTGGCCGTGTTCACGGCCACGAGCATCGTCACCATGTTGAAGGCCGGGCGCGGAATGAGCGTGCCGATCAGGATGAACGGGCCTGCAAACAGCAGCACGAGCATCGCGAAGTCGTGCACCTTGGGCAGCGCGACGAAAAGATAAAGGCCCGCGAATACCACGCTCGCCGCGGTGGCGAGGAAAAAGCGGAACACCAGCGGCGCGGGCTCGTCGGACGCCGCAAAAAAGCAGCAGGCCACGGCCGCAAGCGTCACCGCGCCCGCGCCGTCGTGCCAGCCCGAACTGACCCATAGCCAGCAGGCCACGAGAATCGCGCTCACCGGCACGAGGCACGAGAACACCATGAGGCCGCGATCGTAGAAGCGTTCGGTGCCCCCAAGGCGCCAGTGACGATAGCGCGGCCGCCACGAGCCGATTTTCGCTTCGTGCGCGATGAGCGCGCGCAGTGCGCGGCAGTCCTGCCAAACGTCGATCACCTGGCCAAGCCGCCAGAGCGCGTTCGAGAGCAGCGCGCCTTCCCAGCTCGAGAGCGCATCGCGCGCGGGCTGCAGCGTCGCGATGCGCTTGCGCAGATTCTCTGCGGTCGGGTCGCCCGCGTCGTCGTGCATCTCGGCGGCGCGCGTGGGCAGCGGTTCGTCGAACCAGCGCGCCGCGTCGGCGAGCAGGCTATTCAGACCCTCTGGCCACACGTGCAGATCGCGGCGCAGCGCGACGAGCGGGTCGGCGAGCGCGGAGATCATCGGCAGAAAGAGCTGCATGCGCCCGCGCAGCGACTCGGCGCGCTCAAGGATTTCGGGGTGCGTGTGGTCGTAGCTCAGCTGGCTCAGCAGGAATTCGAGCTGGTTGACCGTGGCGGCGAGACGTTGACGGCAGGCCGAAAGCGCCTTGCCCGCAATATGGCCCGAGAGCGTTTCGCTGCCGTACCAGGCGGCGTCGCGGAACCATGCGTCGGCGCGCTCGATGAGCGTGGGCGCGAGGCGGCTAGGCAGGAAGTTGCTGCCCACCACACTCGCGCAAATGATGCCGACCGTAATTTCCTGCGTGCGCGCGATCGCCACGTCGAACACGGTGGTGGGATCGGTCACGGTGGGCAGCGCGATGAGGGGCATCGTATAGCCCGCGAGCATGAACACATAACTGCGCGCGGTGCGGTCGGAGATCGCCAGATAGAGCAGCGTGCCCGTCCAGGTCGCGACGATCGCGCTGAAGAGCAGCGGCGTTTCGACGAAGGGCGGCACGAGCACGATGGCGGCGGCCGCGCCGAGCGCGGTGCCGAGCGCGCGGTAAAGCGCCTTCGAGCGCGTGGCGCCCACGAACGGGTTCGAGACGATGTACACGCTGGCCATCGCCCAATAGGGGCGCGGCAGCTGAAATTTGAGCGCGATATAGAGCGCGAGCATCGACGCGGCGAAGGTCTTGACCGAAAAGAGCCAGTCGCGGATGGAGGGGTAGGTCATGAGTCCGCTGTCCGCTTTCAGTCGTGTAAGGCCCGGTCAGCCTGGTCTGCGGGAGGGGCTGCATTGAACGCGTTGAGCACGCGCAGCGTCGCTTCGAGGTCGGCGCGGCTCACGCCCTTGAGCACGCGGGCGCGCAGCGAGCGCAGTTCGTCCTCCATGCGCTCGGTCACGGCGCGGCCTTCGCTCGTGAGCGAGATCGTTTTCGCGCGGCGGTCGTCGGGGTCTTCGTCGCGGCGCACGAGGCCTGCGGCGCAGAGTTGGTCGAGCAGACGCACGAGCGAAGGGCCTTCGATGCCCACGTGCTCCGCAAGCGTCACCTGGCGCACGGCTTCGCCAAGCCGACCGGCGGTGAGAAGCGGCGCGGCGCATGCTTCGGAGACGTTGTATGCGGTGAGGGCGCCGTGCGTCGTGCGCCGCCATTTGCGTGCCGCCACGACGAGCGTACTGCTAACCGCAAGACGTAAAGTATGAAGATTTGACATCGGCGGATGATAGCCCAAAGCGATTCGATAGCAAACTATCTTTTTCTTTCGCGGCGCCACGAATCGGATGGTATGCGACTCGTGGGCAGCCTGCTTTCTATCTGGTGCGCGGTGACGCGTACGGCCAACAGTGCGCGAGGGCGCGGCTTTTTTGGCGTTGTTTTATACGCGCTTAACTATTTGACCAGCGGGAAAGCAGGGTGGGAAGCTGCACCATGTCGGTGAAGACGTGCGCAACGCCCGCTTCGAGCAGCGCCTGCGCGCTGCTGTGGCCGGGCTCGGGCGGGCTGTAGCCGAACACGGTGGCGCCCGCCGCGAGGCCCGCGCGCGCGCCCGTGACCGTGTCCTCGATCACGGCGCAGCGGGCGGGCTCCACGCCAAGACCGGCCGCCGCCGCGAGGTAGACATCGGGATGCGGCTTGCTACGCGGCGTTTCGTGGCCGCTGTAGATGTGACGGTCGAAGCAGTCGAGCAGGTTCACCTTGCGCAGTTGCAACTCGACCTTGCGCCGGTCCGCACCCGAGGCGACGGCGATGCGCCCATTCATTGCCGCGTGCACCGCGCGAACGGCCGCGGGCGCGCCCGGGATCTCGACGAGATCGCGCTCCAGCGCTTCATTGCGGCGCGCGCGAAAGCCTTCGAGCCAGGCGTCGGTAATCGCAAAGCCCGTATGCGCCTCGATGCGCGCGGCTTCGTCTTTCACGGCCTTGCCGACGAAGATGCGCATGGCTTCGTCAACCGGGAGCGTCCAGCCGAGTTCGCCCAGCATCTGCGTGAGCACCACGTGCGTAATGCGTTCCGAGTCGACGAGAACGCCGTCGCAGTCGAAGAGGATGGCGTCGAAAGGGATGGGGGACATCGTTTGCCTGCGGTTGCTGTTGCGGTCGTCATGCGGCGCGCATTGGTATCGCAGTCAGAGGACGGAAAGCGGGATCGCGCACGCGAGAGCGCGATGATAACCGGGGTCGCGTTTGCGTGGGCTTTTCGCGGGCAAGTCGCAGAGGCGGGCCGGCCCGCCGTGCAGGGTGCGGCGTTGGTCCGCCGGTGCGAAACGATGGACAATAGCGTACCCAATCGCCACCCAACCGCTCTCATGTCCACCGACGACAAGAACCCCACCACAGCGTCCGACGAACTCCCCGGCCGCGCCAGCTACACACAATTCGCCGAACGCTACGCCGAACAGGCCCCCGTCAAGCCGCACAACGCGCTCTACGAGCGGCCCGCCACTCGCTCGCTGCTTGGCGCGGTGGCGGGGCTCGACGTGCTCGACGCGGGCTGCGGGCCCGGCATCGTGAGCGCGGAACTGGCGGGCGACGGCGCTCGCATGCAGGCCTTCGACGTCACGCCCGCGATGGTCGAACTGGCTAAGGCGCGTTGTGCTGGCCTCGCGGTCGACATCGCGCAGGGCGACCTCGCGCGGCCGCTCGAATGGCTCGCGAGTGCTTCGGTCGATCGCATTGTGTGCTCGCTTGCCCTCGACTACGTCGAGCACCTCACGCCGACGTTTCAGGAGTTCCACCGTGTGGCGCGCCCCGGCGCGCAGCTGGTGTTTTCAATGTCCCATCCCATGCGCGACTGGATCGACACGCGCACGCGCGGTTCGCGCAGCTACTTCGAGACGACGCGATTCGGCCTGCATTGGGGCGGCTTCGGCGAGCCGAAGCCGTGGGTGGAAGCGTTCAGGCGCCCGCTTGCCGATATCTTCAACGCGCTCATGGAAGCGGGCTGGGCCATCGACCGCGTGCTCGAGCCCATGCCGCAACCGGAAATGAAGGCGGTGTCGCCGGCGCTGCACGCAGAGCTGGTGCAGGCGCCGGCGTTCATCTGCGTGCGCGCGCGGCGCGTTTGAGTGGTCGAGCGGCCGCGTGGCGCTGAAAGCGCTTAACGTCGCGTTTCGCGCGAGCCGGCGGAAAGCGACTCTTCGAGCGCGGCAACCCCAGCGGGCAGATTGACCTTCACGCCGAGATCGCTCATCGTGCGGCCAAGCGCGTGCACGGTGCGAAAGAGGTTGTGCTCGCGGCACTGCTCGCCCATCTGCCCGATGCGAACGATCGGGAGACCGAACGATCCCGCGATCTCCACCTGGTATTGCTGCGAGATGTGATTGCACACCTCGCGCGCGGTGACGCCCTCGGGCAGCCCGATGCCGACCACGGAATTCAGGCGGCACGTTTGCGGCGTATAAAGCGCGAGGCCGAGCGCGCTCACGCCGCTTTGCAGCGCGAGCGAGCAGCGCAGGTGGCGCGCGTAGCGTTTTTCGAGCGTTTCCGTGCACACGAGGCGCAGCGCCTCGTGCAGCGCCAGCACGCCCGAGACGGGCGCAGTGTAGTGATAGCCGGCGTTGTGCCAGAAGTTTTCGGCGAGCATGGCGTCGAGGCACCAATGCGTGTTCGGCGCGGTGCGCGTGCGCACGCGCTCCCAGGCGGCGTCCGAAAAGGCGATGAGCGAAACGCCAGGGATCGAAGAGAGGCCTTTTTGCCCGCCCGTGATGACGACGTCGATGCCCCAGGCGTCCATTTCCAGCGGCATGGTGCTCAGCGTGCAGACGGCGTCGACCACCACGAGCGCGCCGGCGGCCTTCGCGAGCTGCACGATTTCCTTGAGCTCGCGGTTCCACACTGTATTGGAAGTTTCGCCGTGCACAATCGTGACGACAGCCGGGCGCGTGCGCTCGATGGCTTGCGCCACGGCTTCGAGCGAGGCGATCTCGCGGTCGGCCACGTCGAGCGTGGTGACCTCGGCGCCGACGCGGCCCGCCATTTCGGCCATGCGTTGGCTGAAGAAGCCATTGACGATGGAGAGCACGCGGGTGCCTGGCCACGCGAGGTTCGAGATCGCCATTTCCATGGCCGCCGAGCCGGGGCCTGCCACGCCGAGCACCCAGTTCGAACGCGTCTGGAACACGTAGCGTGCCATCGTCTTCACCTGGTGAATGACGCGCGCCATGGTGTCGCCGAGGTGATTGATGACGACGGTGTTGGCCTTGGCCACGGCGTCGGGGATCGGCACGGGGCCCGCACCCATCATGAGGAGCGGCTCCTCGGGCAGGATGCGGTCGAGCGTTTCGACGATGGGGCAAGGCACGGGCGCGGCCTCGGCCGCTGCCGCCGCTGTGCGCGAAGTGGCCAGCGGATCGGGGTGGAGCGCGTTGTCGTTCATCTTGAGTACCTGGTTTTACCTTGAAGGGGGTTGCGTGAGACGCGCGCCTGGCGCGCCTTCAGGCAGTGTTGTGCGGCGCGGCAGCGCTGGCCATGTACAGTTGCGCGGTATTTTTCTGAACAGTCGTACGGGCGGCGCTGCGGCCCGCTGCGGCATTGCGGCAGCCACCCTATAATCAATCGCATCGCCAGATAATGCAAGGAAGACAGCGCATGTCGCAATTCGCCGTAGACAATCCGTTTCTTGAAACGCTCGGTGTGAGCGTCGCGCAGTGGCGCGAGGGCTATGCGGAACTCGTAATGCCCATCGACGCCTCGAAGCTCAATCGCCAGGGCGTGCTGCAAGGCGGCGCGATTGCCACGCTGCTCGACGCCGCTGCGGGCTACGCGGGGCTCTTCGCGCCGCTTGGCGACCCGCCGCGTCATGGCTTCACGCTCTCGCTCACGACCAACTACCTCGACAAGGGCCTTGGCCAATTCGTGCGCGCGAAGGGGTTTCTGGAGCGCGGCGGCCGCTCGATCTTCTTTGCGCGCGCCGAGGCGTGGGTCGATGACCGCGTGCTGATCGCGAGCGCGCAGGGGACCTTCAAGTATTCGTATCCGAACAAGGCATGATCGAAGCGTCTTCCAGTTGAATCGGTATCCGAAATAATTTCACCGATATGCAGAAGCCCGCCACTTCGACCGAGGGGCGGGCTTTTTAACGCTGCGCGCGGACACTTATCCCAGCAGCAACGCGTCGTCGTCGAGCTTCTCGTGGCGGTTCTGCTCGAACATGCGCAGCAAGTCCGGCACGTCGAGGCCACGGCGCGCATCGCCCGAAACGTCGAGCACAACCTGCCCCTGGTGCAGCATCACCGTGCGCTGCCCGTAGTCGAGTGCCTGGCGCATGCTATGCGTGACCATCATGGTCGTGAGCTTCGCCTCTTCCACAATCCGTGCGGTCAACTCCAGCACGAACGCGGCCGTTTTCGGATCGAGCGCCGCCGTATGCTCGTCGAGCAGCAGGATACGCGAAGGCTGCAGTGACGCCATCAGTAGACTCACCGCCTGGCGCTGGCCGCCCGAAAGCAGGCCGATGCGATCGGTCAGGCGATTTTCCAGGCCCAGATTCAAGAGACGCAGTTTCGCGCGAAACAGCTCGCGATCCTGCTTCTTCAGCGCGGGGCCGAAGCCGCGGCGCTTGCCGCGCGCCATCGCGAGCGCCATGTTTTCTTCGATGGTGAGCGCCTCGCAGGTGCCGGTCATCGGGTCCTGGAACACGCGTGCGACGAGATGCGCGCGGTCCCATGCCTGTTTCTTCGTGACGTCCTGGCCGTCGATGGTGATCGTGCCGCTATCCACCCTCTGGTCGCCGCTGATCGCGTTGAGGAACGTGGACTTGCCCGCGCCGTTCGAGCCGATGACGGCCACGAACTGGCCGCTCGGAATGTCGAGCGTGAGGCCGCGCAGCGCGCGTGTTTCGATCGGCGTGCCGGGGTTGAAAGTCAGTCTGAGGTCTTTGGCGCTTAGCATCTCATGCCCTCCCATTCTTGCGGCCAAACAGCTTCTTGCGCGTGGCGGGCAGCACGAGCGCGATCGTCACGAGCACGGCGGTGACGAGATTCAGGTCCTGCGCCTTCAGGCCGATGAAGTCGCTGTTGAGCGCAAGCGCAATGAAGAAGCGATAAAGAATCGCGCCGAGCACGGCGGCGAGCGTGGTGAGCATGAGCCGGCGCGCGGGCAGGATGCTCTCGCCGATGATCACCGCCGCAAGCCCGATCACGATGGTGCCGATGCCCATCGAAATGTCCGAGCCGCCCTGGGTTTGCGCGAAGAGCGCGCCAGCCAAAGCGACGAGCGCGTTGGAGAGCGCCATGCCGGCGAGTGTCGCGCGGCCGGTGGCGATGCCCTGTGCGCGCGCCATGCGGGGGTTCGCGCCAGTCGCGCGCAGCGCGAGGCCGTATTGCGACGAAAAGAACCCGTCCACGCCGAACTTCGCGGCCAGCACGACGACGAAGAGCGCGAGCGGACGCAGCACGTAGTCGGGCAGCCATGCGGGCTGGATGATCGTGAAGACCGTGGACTCGGAAATGAGCGGCACGTTCGGCGCGCCCATCACGCGCAGGTTGATCGAATAGAGCGCGATCATCATCAGGATGCTCGCGAGCAGATCCATGATCTTCAGGCGCACGTTGAGCCAGCCGGTGATGAAGCCGGCGATGGCGCCCGCCACGATCGCACAGGCCGTGGCGAGAAACGGATCGTGACCGGCTGCGATCAGCGTGGCCGCCACGGCGCCACCCAGCGGGAAGCTGCCGTCGACGGTGAGGTCGGGGAAGTTGAGGATGCGAAACGAGATCAGCACCCCGAGGGCCACGAGACTGAAGATCAAGCCGATCTCGAGCGCGCCCAGAAGCGAGTAGAGGGACATGGGGAAGAATCCTGTTGCGGTCTGCGGCGGCGGTGCGCCGGAGTCGACGCGCGGCGCACCGCCCGGATGGGGCGGCGCGCCGTTGCGCACGTAAGTGGCCTTTATCGGGCCTGGCAGTGTGACTGCGTGCGATGCGCCATGCCGGCGCCCACGCCTGCGGCTTACTTCACGACCGTGGTCGCGTCCTTGAGCAGGTCGGCGGAGAGCGTCACGCCCTGCTTTTGCGCGGCGGCCGGGTTCACGAACAGTTGCAGCTTGCTGCTGGTCTCCGAGGCGATCGCGCCGGGCTTCTCGCCCTTGAGAATGCGCACGACGACCTTGCCCGTCTGATGGCCGAGGTCGCTGTAGTCGATGCCGAGCGCGGCGATGGCGCCGCGCTTCACGCTGTCGGTATCCGAGGCGACGAGCGGGATCTTGGCGTCGTTGGCGACCTTCACGAGCGCTTCGTAAGCCGAAACGACGTTGTTGTCGGTGTTCGTGTAGATCACGTCGACCTTGCCGATCAGGCTCTTCGCAGCGGGGCCGATGTCCACGGTGCGCGGCGCGGCGGCTTCCTTGAGTGTCATGCCCTGTTGCGCGAGGAGTGCCTTGAGCGCCTTCACGACGACGACCGAATTCGCTTCGCCGGGGTTATAGACCATGCCGACGGTCTTCGCATTGGGTACGACGCGCTTGATGAGCGCGACCTGCTTGTCGAGCGGCAGCTTGTCGGAAACGCCGGTCACGTTCGTGCCGCTGGGCGTCCACGTCTTGACGAGCTGCGCGGCCACCGGATCGGTCACGCCCGAGTACACCACGGGCACGGACTTCGTTGCGGCTACAACGGCTTGTGCCGAAGGCGTCGCGATGGCAACGATCGCGCTCGGGTTGTCGCCCACGAACTTGCGTGCGATCTGTGCGGCGGTGCCGGTGTTGCCCTGCGCGCTCTGGTATTCCCACTTGAGGTTCTTGCCGGCGTCGTAGCCCGCGGCTTTGAGTTCATCGCGCACGCCGTCGCGGATCGCGTCGAGCGCGGGGTGCTCGACGATCGAAAGCACTTCCACAGTCGCGGTTTCGGCGGCGCGTGCGGCGCCCGAAGTCAGCGCGAGCGCGGCGGCGCTGGCGATCAGGGAAAGGGTGGCGGCAATGGTTGCCTGCTTGAAGGTCTTCATTCTGTTTGATCTCCCCCGAGTGCTGGGTTCTTGCGGTTTTTTGGATCTGCACGGTGCGGCGTCGCCGGCTTCACGCGTGGCGCGAGAGCACGCGGCATGCGCCGTAGTGGTGCATGCGGGCGCGGCGAGGGAGCGAGGATACCACCGTCTCTTGCGGGGCTGGAACGCGCTGGCGGGTCAGTGAGGCGGGCGCGCCACGGTGTCGCGCAGATTAATTCGAAATTACACGATCCGATTATGAGAAAAATCCGCGCTTTGGTGAAATATTTCTCATTTTTCGGATTGGGATGCAGAAATTGGAGTTGGTGTGAGATTTATGACGACAGTACGACAAATGCAAGGGTTTTATTTTAATGATTTCGTAATATTTATCCTTTTGGATCAATGATTTGGCGCGTTTTGCATTTAGGGTATTCCCGGAATCTTGATAATTAGACAGGCGATTTTATTGCGATAAAAATTAATCTTGAGTTTCTCGTGCAAGTTGCGATTCGTCGATCAGATTTTGTTGAAATTAAAATAACGATCGGGAGTGTGTAAAAATCAAAAAAACCGGTGATTCCGTACACCCGCGCCGGACGGTCATTCCAGCCTGGTGAGTGGCCCGCCCCCAGTCTGACGGGCTATTTTTCTGAGCTTTTTCAAGCGCTTTCCAGTACTCCCCTCAATTGACGGATGTAAAAACTCAAATCGATATCCGAAAAAACCCTTGGTTGCGGTGAAATTCGATTATTGATAGCATCCGCGGGTCGCTGATTCGGGCCGGTCCACCTTTCCGGTATGAATTGCAGCGAACGGGGCAGGCGGATCGCTTGCGCAACAGAGTCTGTAACTCAGCAGTCTCTCCGAACTCAGCCGCCTACCAGGGCGCTGATACACGCCGGGCCCCGTCACGTCTTTTTCTCTGGTGCTCGTCGTGGTTGTTCCCATTGAAGGTCATTGGGGCGCTGTTCGTTTGCGCAGGTCATTCCGTCTGACCGGTTGACCCGAAAACAATCGAGGAGCTCCTGATGATGTTGTCCCGTCTTACCGCTGTTTCCGTGGCCGCAGCGCTGCTCGCATTTGGTGCAAGCGCGAACGCCGACACCGTGAAGATCGCCATTGCCGGTCCGTTCAGCGGCCCGGTCGCCCAGTACGGCGACATGGTCAAGGCGGGCGCGCTGACTGCGATCGAGCAGATCAACGCCGCCGGCGGTGTGAACGGCAACAAGCTCGAAGCCGTCCTGATGGATGACTCGTGCGAGCCGAAGCAGGCTGTCGCCGTCGCCAACAAGATCGTTTCGCAGCACATCCAGTACGTGGTCGGCCACGTCTGCTCGGGCTCGACGATTCCCGCTTCGGACATCTACGAGAACGAAGGCGTCGTGATGGTCACGCCGTCGGCCACCGCGCCGCAGCTGACCGAAGGCAAGAAGCGCCAGTTCATCTTCCGCACCATCGGCCGCGACGACCAGCAAGGTCCGGCAGCCGCCGCCTACATCATCAACAAGGTCAAGCCGAAGAAGGTCGCGATCCTGCACGACAAGCAGTCGTACGGCCAGGGCATCGCCACGTCGGTCAAGGCCGCGCTCGACAAGGCGCACATTCCGGTCGTCGTGTTCGAAGGCATCAACGCCGGTGATTCGGACTACTCGGCAGTCGTCACGAAGCTCAAGTCGCAGGGCGTGGACTTCGTGTACTTCGGCGGCTATCACCCGGAAATGGGCCTGCTCATGCGCCAGTCGCGTGAACAGGGCGTGAAGGCCACGTTCATGGGTCCGGAAGGCGTGGGCAACAAGGACGTGACGGCCATCGCCGGCCCGGCTTCGGAAGGCATGCTCGTCACGCTGCCGGCCGACTTCGCCTCGGATCCCGCCAACGCGAAGCTCGTGAAGGCGTTCGCCGACGCCAAGCGCGACGCGAACGGCCCGTTCCAGATGCCGTCGTACGCGGCAGTCGAAGTGATCGCCGACGGCATTGCCGGTGCGAAGAGCACGGACCCGACCAAGGTCGCGGCCTACCTGCACAAGAACGCGTTCAACACGCCGATCGGCAAGGTCGAATACGACGCACAGGGCGACCTGAAGTCGTTCCGCTTCGTCGTCTACACGTGGCACAAGGACGCCACCAAGACCGCCGCGAACTGATCCCGGCGCTGCACGCTGCAAACGCCCCGCCTTTTCTTGCGGCGGGGCGTTTTTATAGCGGTTGTGCGCGCAACCAGAAAAAGGGTTGGTACGGTTCCAAAGGTCTCTCATCGGCTTCACGGCCGCGGGGCTTACGCATGAATGATTTTCTTCCTCAGTTTACCCAGCAGCTCGTCAACGGGCTCACGCTGGGTGCGATCTATGCGCTGATCGCCATCGGCTACACGATGGTCTACGGCATCATCGGCATGATCAACTTCGCTCACGGCGAGATCTACATGATCGGCGCCTATGTGGGCCTCGTCACGCTCACGGCCATCGGCACCTCGGCGGGTTATCCGCTGCCGCTCGTGCTGGGCGCGGCGCTCATCGTCTCGGTGGTGGTCACCGGGCTCTACGGTTTTGCGGTCGAGCGCGTGGCGTACCGGCCGCTGCGCGGCGGGCCGCGCCTCGTGCCGCTCATCTCCGCCATCGGCATGTCCATCTTCCTGCAGAACTACGTGCAGATCGGGCAGGGCGCACGCGACGTGTCCGTGCCGATGCTCATTTCCGGCGCGCTCGACTTCAACATGGGCGGCGACTTCGAAGTGACGATTCCGTACTCGCGCATGCTGATCGTCGGCGTGACGCTCGTGCTGATGATCGCGCTCACGCTCTTCATCTCGCGCTCGCGCATGGGCCGCGCGTGCCGCGCCTGCGCGGAAGACATGAAGATGGCGAACCTGCTCGGCATCGACACGAACCGCGTGATCTCGTTCACCTTCGTGCTCGGCGCCATGCTCGCGGCGGTGGGCGGCGTGCTGATCGGTCTCACGATCGGCAAGCTCAATCCGTATATCGGCTTCATTGCGGGCATCAAGGCGTTTACGGCCGCGGTGCTGGGCGGCATCGGCAGTATTCCGGGCGCGATGCTCGGCGGCGTGCTGCTCGGCCTCGCCGAAACCTTCGCCTCGGGATACATGCCTGCGGAGTACAAGGACGTCGTGGCCTTTGGCCTGCTCGTGCTCGTGCTGCTCTTCCGTCCCACCGGCCTGCTTGGCAAGCCGGACGTCGAAAAGGTGTGAGGTCGAAATGAGTCAGACTGTTTCGGTTCGCGTGGCAGCAGTTGGCCCGTCCTCGTCGCAAACGGTAAAGGGCGCGCTTGCGGCCGCCGTCGCGACCATCATCCTCACGGCGCCCATTCTCGGCCTGCAGCTCACGCTGGATGGCTATCAGGTCGTGCTGCAGCAGCACTGGCGCCCGGTGTGGATCGCGGCCGCTGTGGTGTTCGTGTTCCAGCTCGTCAAGCCGATGTTTGTGCGCGCAACGAGTCGCGTACGCTTGCCCAGGACCCCCGCGCTCGGCGCGCGTCAGCAGCGCGTGGCGATCTGGGTGCTGCTCGCGTTCGGCGCGGTGTTCCCGTTCCTCGGTTCGCGCGGCTCGATCGACGTGGCGACGCTCGCACTCATCTACGTGATTCTCGGCCTCGGCCTCAATATCGTGGTGGGCTTCGCGGGTCTGCTCGACCTCGGCTACGTGGGCTTCTACGCAGTGGGCGGCTATACATATGCGCTGCTCAACCAGTACTTCGGCTTCACGTTCTGGGAATGCCTGCCGCTCGCGGCGCTCGCCGCGGCCACGTTCGGCTTCGTGCTCGGCTTCCCGGTGCTGCGCCTGCGCGGCGACTATCTCGCCATCGTCACGCTCGGCTTCGGCGAGATCATCCGCCTCCTGCTCAACAACCTCACGAGCATCACGGGCGGCCCGGACGGCATTTCCAGCATTCCCAAGCCCACCGTGTTCGGCTTCGAAATGGCCCGCCACGCGAGCGTGGAAGGCGCAAAGACGTTCAACGAACTGATCGGCATCGAGTACAGCGGCGAGCACATGGTGATCTTCCTGTACCTGCTTGCGCTCGTGCTGGTGGCGTTCACGCTGTTCGTCACGAGCCGCCTGTTGCGCATGCCGATGGGCCGCGCCTGGGAAGCGCTGCGCGAAGACGAGATCGCGTGCCGCTCGCTGGGTCTGAACCCCACGCGCATCAAGCTCTCGGCGTTCACGCTGGGCGCGTCGTTCGCGGGTCTCGCCGGAGCGTTCTTTGCGGCGCGCCAGGGGCTCGTCACGCCCGAGTCGTTCACCTTCATCGAGTCGGCGCTCATTCTCGCCGTGGTGGTGCTGGGCGGTATGGGTTCGCAGCTGGGCGTGGTGCTCGCCGCGATCCTGCTCACGGCGCTGCCCGAAGTGGCACGCGGCTTTGCCGAGTACCGCATGCTGATCTTCGGTCTGGTAATGGTGCTGATGATGATGTGGCGTCCGCAGGGCCTGTTGCCCGCGAGTCGTCCGCATGTGGAGTTGCCGCAATGAGCGCACAAGCGTTGTTGAAAGTAGCAGGCCTGCAGATGCGCTTCGGCGGTCTGCTGGCCGTGGACGGCATCGACTTCGACGTGCGTCCGAACGAAGTGTTCGCGATCATCGGGCCGAACGGCGCGGGCAAGACCACGGTGTTCAACTGTGTGGGCGGCTTCTACAAGCCCACCGCGGGCGACATCGTGCTCGAAGGCCATGCCATCACGGGCCAGCCGAGCCACCAGGTCGCGCGCCGCGGCCTCGTGCGCACGTTCCAGAACATTCGCCTCTTCAAGCAGTTGACGGTGCTGGAAAACCTCATGGTCGCGCAGCACCTGAAGGTGAACCGCAACATGCTGAGCGGCCTGTTCGCAACGCCCGCGTATCGCCGCGCCGAACGCGCCGCGCTCGAACGCGCCGCGTACTGGCTCGAGCGCGTGGGCCTGAAGCAGGTCGCGAACCGCGAGGCGGGCACGCTTTCGTACGGCCATCAGCGCCGGCTCGAAATCGCGCGCTGCATGATCACCGATCCGCGTCTGTTGATGCTCGACGAGCCCGCGGCAGGCTTGAACCCGCAGGAGAAGGTCGAGCTGCAGCAGATGGTGGACGGCCTGCGCAACGAGTTCGGAATCTCCGTACTCCTGATCGAACACGACATGAGCCTCGTGATGGGCGTGTCGGACCGCATCCTGGTGATGGAGCACGGCAAGCCGATCATGATCGGCAAGCCCGACGAAGTGCGCAACGACCCGCGCGTGATCAAGGCCTATCTCGGAGAGGACTGATGCTGAAGCTGGAAAAGGTCCATACCCACTACGGCGCGGTGGAAGCGCTGGCGGGCGTGTCGATCGAAGTGAACAAGGGCGAGATCGTCACGCTGATCGGCAGCAACGGCGCCGGCAAGACCACGCTCATGATGACCGTGTGCGGCACGCCGCGCGCTTCTGCGGGGAAAGTGACGTTCGAAGGCGAGGACATCACGCGCATGCCCACGCATGAAATCATGCGCCTGGGCATGGCGATTTCGCCGGAAGGCCGCCGCGTGTTCCCGAGCCTTACGGTGTTCGAAAACCTGCAGATGGGCGGCTTCTTCGCCTCGCAGCACGAGATCGATTCAGGCATCGAGCACGTGTTCAAGCTGTTTCCGCGCCTGAACCAGCGTGCGAAGCAGCGCGCGGGCACGATGTCGGGCGGCGAGCAGCAGATGCTCGCCATCGGCCGTGCGCTGATGAGCAAGCCGCGTTTGCTGCTGCTCGATGAACCCACGCTCGGCCTCGCGCCGCTCGTGATCGCGCAGATCTTCGACATCATCCGGACGATTCGCGAGGAGGGCGTGACGGTGTTCCTCGTCGAGCAGAACGCGAACAAGGCGCTGCAAGTGGCCGATCGCGGCTATGTGCTGGAAACCGGACGCGTGGTGCTCGCCGATAGCGCCGACAATCTGCTCGCCAACGACAACATCAAGCGCGCCTATCTGGGCGGTTGATCGTCGCAGACAAGACCGCGCTGCGGCAACGAATGTTGGATCAATCGCCGCGGGCAATCGCAAGCTGCGCGATCAAACGCATCAGCTCGGCCTGGCGGCGCGTGGTGGTTTTTGCGAACACGTGATGCAGATGCGTGCGTACGGTCGAGGGCAGCACCTGCAGCGCTTCGGCCACGTCTTTCGGGTTGAGGCCCTTGCCGACCTCGCAGGCCACGCGCGCTTCCGCCGGCGTGAGGCCGAACAGCGCGATGAGTCGCGTTTCCACGCCGCGGCGCGACGACTGCGGATCGATCACGATGAGCATGGCCGTGCCGGCGCGCGCGCCGTAGGCGAAATAGTCGGCGTTCCGGTGCGCGCCTAGCGGCGAAATGAGCGCCTGGAGCGGCTCGTCGGGCGGCTGGCGGGCGATCAGCATCGCGCCGCCGGTGCGGCCGCGCACGTCGCGCCCGGCCGCGCGCGCGATCAGCGAGCGCAACTGCTGCGTGGCGGCAGCCGTGGCGGCGCTGAGCGCGGCGTGTTCGGTGCGCAGCCCGTTTGCGCGTGCGAGCTGCGCCGTGGCAGCGCGATTCGCGAACACGATGTGCGCATCGGCGTCGACGATCAGCACGCCATGCGCGAGCGCGTCGAGTGCGTCCGCGGGGGCATCTGCGCTTTGGTCGTGCGAGGCGAGGGTGCGGGCCGTGTGCCGCTGTACGCGCAAGGCATTGCGCAGATGCGGTAGCAGCGTGCGCAGCGCGTCCAGTTCGTCTTCGCTATAGAAGCGCGTTTCGTGACGCAGCGCGCCGAGCACGGCGGCCATATCGCCTTCGCGCAGCACGTTCGCGAAGGCCACTGTGTAGAAGCGCTGCGGGCGCACCCACTCCTGCACGAAGGCGCTGTGTTCCAGACTCCCCTGCGGGTGGATCATCGTGTCGGTGACGAGCGTGCCGGCGGCCCAGCGGCGCACCTGCGGCACGAGCGGATCGAAGCCGCCGTAGTGCTGCGCATACGAATGGGCAAACGAAGCGTCGATGCCGTCCCACTCGGCGAGCGAGAACGTGCTTTCGGGCGGCAGCATGGTGAGATTGACGTGTTGCGCGCCGATGCGTTGCGCAATGCGCGCGCACACATCCGGCCAGCGCTGCGCGTCGAAGCCGGCATCGTAGATCGCGTCGATCAGGCCGCCCGTTTCATCCGGCTCGCCAAGACCCACGCGCGCGCTGTGTGCAACAGTATCGATGGCGGCGGCGTGCGCGGCCGTTGTGGGCCCCATGATGGTTTCCAGGCTGGAATTTATTAACGGCAGAAGGCCTCAGGGCATGCCGTGCGAGGTTGCATATAGGGCCATGTGGCACTGCAACGACGCAGGGGGGCACTCAGGGCGCAAATCCACGTTTGCAAACGGCGGGCGGGAGGGGATGCACTGCAACATCCCGGGGTACCTATTCTGAATGAATAGACGATAAAACCTACGATTCGCTTTCGTCTGGAGAGATTTCGGGTTTCGTTACATCCAATGCATTTCGGGTACTGGACAAGCGCGCCGCGCTCACGATAATTGAGCGTCCCACACAGGCGCGCCGCACGGGGAAAAGGCGCCGCGCGCCGCGCCCGTTTGTCGCGACTACAGCGCAAACGAAGGGCGGCAGGGCGACGAGTCGGTGAAAGTCAGATAAAGCGGAGAGTCTTTGGATGTCTGAAGAGTACGAAGTGCACGGGCCGCACGACCACGCGGTCGAACACGCCGCGGCGGGCCATGGCGGCCACGGCGAGGGCGATGCGTTCCCGGGCCGCATGGCGGTGATGACGGCGATCCTCGCTTCCATTGGAGCGATCTTTGCCTACCAGAGCGGCAACAGCGAAAACCTGGCGCTCTATTACAAGAACGAAGCGGCGATTCGCAAGACCGAAGCCGCGAATCAATGGGCTTACTACCAGGCGAAGGGCGAGAAGCAGAATCTGGCGGAACTGGGCGCGCAACTTTCCGCGCTCGCGCCGAATTCGGACGCCGCACAGAAGCGCTTTGCCGCCGACGCCGACCGCTATCGCCAGCAGAAGGAGCCGATCCGCGCCAAGGCGGAGGCGCTCGAAAAAATCGTCGAGCAGGACGATGCGCAAAGCGAGCAGGTTTTGCACGGCCATCATCGCTGGGCTCAGGCCACGACGCTCATCCAGATCTCGATCGCGCTGACTGCGATTACGCTGCTCACGCGGCGGCGCTGGCTGCTCAATACCTCGGTGGGCGTCGCCATCGTGGGGGTGGGGCTGGGCGCTTTGGCGTTCTTCGGCGGCTGAGTGCTCACCCGCCGCACACGATCGCCGTGAGCAGCAGCGGCACGACCGATTGCACGGTGGCGTCGCTGTTGGCTTCGCGCACGCGCGAGCGCACCTTCTCCGCGGGCGCGGACACGACCACGCCATAAAGCGGCGAGGTGATCTCCTTGCCCGCGCCGCGCTTGAAGAGCGTGTCGTCGCGGTCGTAGCCGAGCACCACGTATATGGGGAAGCCGAAAGCGCTCAGGCGGGTTCCGGGCAAGGGGCTGAACGCGTTGACCGAATTCGCTTCGACCCGGCTCGGCTCGGGCTCGATGGATTTTTCGTCAATGAGCGACGAAATGAACGTGTGGGGATCGGACTTGCAGTCGAACTGCTGGTCGCGCATGGTGGATTGCGCATGCGCGGCCACCGGGACCAGCAGGGCGGCAAAAGCGGCAAGGCCGCTAAGCGCGCTCCGCAGCGTAGTGGCCGGCAACGCGAATATCACGGGAGTGTGGCGCTTGGTCATGGCTACGAGCAGCGATGCCGAGAGAAGACCGGTGACTCCATTCGACACCCAGACTTCGTTCGTGTTCAAAGCTTACGGCGCATAAATTGCGCGGGCCGTGCGCCCGCGCACATCCGCATGGCGGATCGGGGCGGCTATAGCATCGACTTCGCCTGGCTCAGGATCTTGTCGCAGACCTGCTTCGTGGCCTCCTCCTTGAGGCCGCCGCCGGTGAGGTCGAGCTTCTGTCCGTTGCCGGCCGTGAGGATGCCGCTCGTGCCCTGCGTATAGCCGCTATCCGACGTGTTCGCGCCGCCGGGCAGCTTGCTGAGCAGCGAGTCCTTCACGTTGCTCGCGGCGTCCGCGTTCAGGTAATTGTTCTTGATGCAGTACTGCAGCACGCCGGTGACATTGCCGAGACTGTTCGAGGTGAGCGAGGGCGCCGAAAGCGAGTTGCCGAGGCCGCCCAGATTGCCGAGCGCCCCCTGCGCCGAACCGCTGTTGCTGCCGCCCTGGTTGAGCAGGTTGCCGAGCTGCGCCTGTGCGGCGCCCCAGGGGGCGAGCAGCGCCACAGTCAGGGTGGCCATCAAGGCCGTGGCGATACGCGGCGTGGCGACGCGCGGCGTGGCGACGCCCGGAACAGAGGTTTGCATACACGAATCTCCGTGGTGGTTCAGTGCGCCCTTACTATAGACGGATTCGTTTGCGCGGCTTCGCTACGTGATGCCGCACGAGCGTTCGGTTAGCGGCGGTGCAACCGGAAGTGCGATCGCCGAGTCTCGCCGTGACCGTTTCGTGATGCATCTGATGATTTCATCGGCATGTCATTTGTTGCGGGCACAACGATAAAGCTGCAGGAGCAAATCCGGGGTCCGCCGAAGTCGATGTGTCTCAAGTGGTATGCACGCGTTTGGAATCGCGTAGGGCGCGGATCGTGCGCCGACAACGCAACGAATGAACCTGTTACAAGTGTATCCACGCCGTAAAACACTGCGTTTCAGGCCTTTTTCGGCAATGTTCCCGACGATTCAAGGTGGAGATTGTTTCTAACCGTAACACTTATTACGGCCCTCCTCATTGGCTGGTTTCAGGTGGTATGCTTCCTGCACAAATTCTCCCTTGCACGAGTGAGACCACGTGTATTGCGTCAATACAGTGAAAGAACGCACTGCCAGAGTGCGCATCTCGACGCAAATGAACACGTCATACAAGCATATGGTGCAACCGAGCTAGCAACGCGGGCAACAAGATCCGCAAGCCAATGCTCCGTCACTGCAGCCCCGGTCCGGCTGCGTGGAGAACAGCATGAATTTCGAAGAACTGAGCGACGACGAGTGGGTGCAGGTGTCCTCGCTCGTGTCAGATGAACCTCCTATTAGACTCAACCGGCGCGGCCGCCCTCGCGCCGAGCCACGCGTCGTGGCCAATGCCGTCCTGTGGATTCTCACCACCGGTGAGTCGTGGTCGCGCCTGCCCGCGCGTTATCCGTCCGGGCCCACCTGCCGTCGTCGTTTCGAGGAATGGCACGGTAGCGGCACGCTGATCGAACTGGTCGAACTGCTCTCGCAGCGCGGCCGCAAATTCGTTTATGTGCCCCAGCCGGCGCAGGCCGATGCGCAACCCGTTGCAGTCGCAGTCGAGGAAGTCGCCGAGGACGACGGCCAGCCGGCCGTATTCTGGAAGAGCCCCGAAGCATGGCAGGCGCCCGCCGCGCTCGCCGACGCGCCGCTTGCCGATCCCATGGAAAGCATGATGCGTCAGCTCGCTGGCGGCGGACCGGCATTGCCCGATTCGATCGACGCGCCTGTCGTGTCTGCTGCAACGAGTGCAACAACAGTTGCGAGTGCGAAGCGTTCGCAAAACGATGCGCCGTTTGCACCGTTCTCACCTTCCCGCGTGAGCAAACCTGTTGCGACTCGCGCGATGCCGCGCGACGCGTCGCTTCGCAGCGCGCACCCGGCGGCCGGCGTGGTGCAGGTCGCGGAATGGCGCGGCTATACGATGAGCCTCACCGTGCAGCCCGTGCGCAACCGCATGTTTCGCGGGGCCGTGGAAATTCTCAAGGATGGCAAGCGCATCGAGCGCTCAGGCCTGATCGGGCCGCCGTTCCAGGATCGCGAATCCGCGAGGAATTTCGCCTTCGACTGGGCACGTGAATGGCTCGATCGCGAAGGCTCGGGCGAGGCCGCGTCCGGCGTCTCGTGGCCGGGTTCGCATCTCGCCAGGCATGCCGCGTCGAAGGGCGCTGCCCAGAGCGGTTCGCAAACGACGTTGCCGGGCACCGCACCGCACGCGCCCCTCCAGGCGCCAGGCGTGACGCGCGGCGACCCGTCCAATGCCGCCGCCGCGCGCGCATTGCCTCCGGCCGTGCCGGGCAGCGTGCGGCTCGCGCCGCTGCAACCGCCGGTACAGCGTTACACCGCCGCGGGCGCACTGCTTTCGGGCAGCGAAGCTCGCGAAGCCAATACGGCGTCGTCCGGCACCGCCGAACGGCGCACCGCTGGCACCACCGGAACGCGCTACCGCACGTTTTCGCGCTGATCTTGCAAGGCCGCGCGCGCGGTGCGCACAGCCTTCCTGCATTGCCTCTACTGCGTTCTTCACTGCCTGCCGTACTGATCGTCGAGACGCACGATATCGTCTTCACCGAGATACGAGCCCGACTGCACCTCGATGATCTCGAGCGGCATCTTGCCCGGATTTTCCAGTCGATGCGACACGCCAAGCGGGATGTACGCTGACTCGTTTTCCGAAACGATGAAGCGTTCTTCCCCACGCGTGACGAGCGCTGTGCCGCGTACGACGACCCAATGCTCGGCGCGATGGTGATGCATCTGCAGCGAGAGGCGTGCGCCCGGTTCGACCACGATCCGCTTGACCTGGAAGCGCTCGCCGCTGTCCACGCTGTCGTAATGACCCCACGGACGATGCACGAGGCGGTGCGCCACGGCTTCGGTGCGGCGTTCCTGCTTCAGGCGTTGCACGATCTTCTTGACGTCCTGGGCGCGCGAGCGGTCGGCGACGAGCAGGGCGTCCGGGGTCTCCACGACCACGAGGTCCTTCGTGCCGAGGCAGGCCACGAGCCGGCCGTCCGAATGCGCGAAGGTGTCGCTGGCGCCTTCGAACATCACGCGGCCGTGCGCAACGTTGCCTTCGTCGTCCTTTGGCGAAACTTGCCAGACGGTGTCCCACGAACCCAGGTCGGTCCAGCCGGCCGTGAGCGGCACGACCACGCCGCTTGCGACCGTCGGGTCGCCGGCGAGCGGTTCCATCACGGCATAGTCGATCGAGTTCGAAGGCGAACGTGCGAACGCTTCGCTATCCACGCGGAAGAAGTCGCCGTCTGCCTTGCCGTGCTCGATCGATTCCGCGCATGCAGCGTAGATGGCCGGATGGAAATGGCGAATCGCCTTGAGCCAGGTCGATGCGCGCACGATGAAAATGCCGCTGTTCCACCAGTAGCGCTGCGAAGCGACGTACTGCTGCGCCAGCTCGAAATAGGGCTTTTCGACGAAACCGTTCAGACGCCGCGCACCGTTGGGTTCGGCGTTCGCGAGCGGCTCGCCCACGTGGATGTAGCCATAGCCCACTTCGGGATGCGTGGGCACGATGCCCATCGTCACGATCTGGCCGTTCGCCGCATGACGCACGCCTTCGGCCACTGCGTTCTGGAACGCTTCGAGGTCGGCGAGCGCATGGTCCGCCGGCATCACCACGAGAATGCCGTCTTCTTGCTTTGCCACCACCGACATCGCGGCGATCGTGAGCGCGGGTGCCGTGTCGCGGCCGGCGGGCTCGAGAATCAGACGCGCATGCTTGCCCGCCGCGCGAACCTGCTCGGCGGTGGTGAATCGATGTTCTTCATTGCAGACGATCAGCAGCTCATCTGCGAGCGTCACGCGCTCGGCGAGCGCATCGAGGCGGCCCGCGGTGTTGGTAAGGAGCGACTCCTCGCCAACGAGGTTGATCATCTGCTTCGGATATTGCTCGCGCGACAGTGGCCACAGCCGCGAGCCCGCGCCGCCCGCAAGCACCACAGGGCAAACCTGCAATGCACTGCGCGTTTCGGCACGCGTCTGTGACGCTTTCGCAGATGCCGTAGCGGAACCCGTATCTGTCATCTCGCTCTCCTGTAAAAGGTATCTGTGATGCGATTTGTAGCATGCTTAAAATCGTCATAAATAGAGTCGTAAAGAAGAAAACGGAAAATATTCGAATTAAATTTAATTCACCCTTCCGTCACACCGTAATTTCGATAAAAAATTCAATAAAAATTCCATTGCCGGTCGCCATATTTTCTTGTCAGAACCCAAAATCAGGGGTCCAGGCAGGAAAAATCTTCCGGGTTTTCCGGGGATGAGAGCCTATGCAGGAGCGCGTTCAGGAAATCTTTACCGACAAAATTCGCGAAAAATTGACCCGAAAGGGACGAAACAATTGGAGATACTTTTGAGGCTTGCAGGCGGAATTTTTATCGCGCCTTATTAGGGTTTATTCGGATCAGAATTCACGGCGCCATGCGTTTTCCTGTGGCGACGCAGTCCCAGAAACTTTTGAAGCGACCGGCCATGATTTGCAGTGCGTGGCCGCGATTCATTTTTTAAACCCGAGGTGCCGGACATGCTCAGCGTTCTAGCCAGAATTTTCGACGTTGCCGCCATTGCCGCTGGAGCGCTGCTCGCGGCCGCCTTGCACCGTGGCCAGGTTGTGCCGCTCACCGACGCGGAGAGCGTGGCGCTCGCGTTCAACTGCGTGCTCGCGATCTGGATGTTCCCGGCGTTTGGGATCTACAAGTCGTGGCGCGGCAAGTCACTCTACGCGCTCTTTGCGCGCGTGTGCGCCGCATGGCTCGCCGTGGAGGGCACGGGCATCCTGCTGAGCTTCAGCCTGCACCGCGCCGATTCGCTCTCGCGGCTGTGGCTCGCGTACTGGGTCGTGGCTTCGGTGGCGCTGCTGATCGTGTCGAAGGCGCTCGTGCACATGGTGCTGCGTGGCATTCGCCGCGAAGGCTACAACCAGAAGGCCGTGGCGGTGGTGGGCGGCCCGCGCTATGGGCGCTTCCTGATCGAGCACATGCGCTTTCACCCGGAAGCGGGCTTTCACCCGGCGCTCGTGTTCGACGAGGACAGCGACGCGGATGGCGCCGCCGCAATCGACGGCGTGCCCGTGGAGCGCAGCCTCCAGGCCATGCTCGAGTTCGTGCGCAAGAACGAAGTGCGCGAGCTGTGGCTCGCCTTGCCGATCACCAAGGAGCGCACGATCCATCGCATCGTCACGGCCTTGCGCAACGACTTCGTGAACATCCGCTTCATTCCGGATGTGCGCAGCCTCTCGTTCTTCAGCCAGCCCGTGGTCGATCTGCTCGGCGTGCCGGCCATCAATCTCGCGGCCTCGCCGGTCACGGACCTGCGCGTGCTGCCCAAGCGCGTGTTCGACATTGTGTTCGCGGGTGGCGTGCTGGTCGCGCTGGCGCCGCTGCTGGCGGTCATTTCAATCGCTGTAAAGCTCACGTCGAAGGGCCCGGTGTTTTTCAAGCAGCGCCGCAAGGGGCTGGATGGCAACGAGTTCGAAATCTACAAGTTCCGCTCGATGAAGGTCCATGCGGAAGTCGCGGGGCAGATCACGCAGGCGCGCCGCAACGATCCGCGCGTGACGCGCGTGGGCGCGTTTCTGCGCCGCACGAGCCTCGACGAGCTGCCGCAATTCATCAACGTGCTCAAGGGCGAGATGTCGGTGGTGGGTCCGCGCCCGCACGCGCTTGCGCACGACGACATCTACAAGGACCTCGTGCGCGGCTACATGGCGCGCTATCGCATCAAGCCGGGCATTACGGGCTGGGCACAGGTCAATGGCTTTCGCGGCGAAACCGATCGCGTGGAAAAGATGCGCGACCGCGTGCGCTTCGATCTGCACTACATGCAGCACTGGAGCTTCGCGCTCGACCTGCGCATCGTAGCGATGACCATGTGGAAGGGCTTCGCAGGCCAGAACGCATATTGAGGCGAAGCGAGTGCGCGCGCTGTTCGTGCGCGTAACGTTTCGCATGACACGAAGAACCAATCACTTTTGAGGTGGGCATGAATCTGACGATCATTGGCAGCGGTTATGTGGGTCTCGTGACGGGCGCCTGTCTCGCCGACATTGGCAACGACGTGTTTTGCCTCGACGTCGACGAACGCAAGATCGACCTGCTCAATCAAGGCATCGTGCCGATTCACGAGCCGGGCCTGAAGGAAATCATCGAGCGTAACGTGCGCGCGCGCCGGCTGAAGTTCTCGACCGACGTGGAAGCGGCGGTCGCGCACGGCGACGTCCAGTTCATCGCCGTGGGGACGCCGCCCGACGAAGATGGCTCCGCCGACCTGCAGTATGTGCTGGGGGCCGCGCGCAACATCGGCCGCCACATGACCGGTTTCAAGGTGGTGGTGGACAAGTCCACGGTGCCGGTCGGCACGGCCGCGCTCGTGCACGACGCGATCGCCTCCGAATTGCGCAAGCGTGGCGAGAGCCACATGTACTCGGTGGTCTCGAACCCCGAGTTCCTCAAGGAAGGCGCGGCAGTCGATGACTTCGCGCGGCCCGACCGCATCGTGCTCGGCTGCAACGACGACGTGCCCGGCGAGCGCGCGAAAGAGGTCATGAAGCGGCTCTATGCGCCGTTCAATCGCAATCACGAGCGCACGCTCTACATGGACGTGCATTCGGCCGAATTCACCAAGTACGCGGCCAACGCCATGCTCGCCACGCGCATTTCGTTCATGAACGAACTCGCGAATCTCGCCGACCGCGTGGGCGCCGATATCGAGGCCGTGCGCCGCGGCGTGGGCTCGGACCCGCGCATTGGCTACGACTTTCTCTATGCGGGCTGCGGCTATGGCGGCTCGTGCTTCCCGAAAGACGTGAAGGCGCTCATGCGCACTGCCGAGGATTTCGGCGAGCCGCTGCAGATCCTGCGCGCCGTGGAGTCCGTCAATGAAGCGCAGAAGCAGGTGCTCGCACAAAAGATCGTCACGCGCTTCGGCTCCGACCTCACGGGCCGCACGTTCGGGGTCTGGGGGCTCGCGTTCAAGCCGAACACCGACGATATGCGTGAGGCGCCGAGCCGCACGCTCATCGCCGAACTGCTCGCGCGCGGCGCCACCGTCAAGGCTTACGACCCGGTCGCGACCGCCGAGGCGAAGCGCGTACTCGCGCTCGATCTCGCGCACGCGCCGCAACATCAGGCGCGGCTGTCGTTCGTGAGCGACGCGATGGAAGCCGCAAGCGAGGCGGATGCCGTTGTGATCGCAACCGAATGGAAGGTATTCAAGGCGCCCGATTTCGAAACGCTCAAGTCGCAGCTGAAAATGCCGATCGTATTCGACGGACGCAATCTCTACGAGCCGTCCGCGCTGCAGGAACTCGGCATCGAGTACCACGCCGTGGGCCGTGCCAGCGCGACGCAGGCAAGCCGCGCGCGCGCCGAAACCGCCGCGGCGCAGGCGCTGGCCTGAGCGTTGCCGGGCTTCGTGCATAGCGTCATGTAAAGGAAGGGAGTCACGCGACCATGATCAAGAACGTGCTCATCGTTTGCCACGCCAACGTCTGCCGCTCTCCGGCGGCGGAGCAGCTCTTTCGCGAGCGTCTGAGCGAACAGAAAGGCTCACGGGCGGAATCGTTTCAATCGGCGGGCCTGCGTGCGCGCGATGGCGACGACATGGACCCCGTGATGCAGTGGCTGCTTGCCGAGCGCGGCGTGAAGGTCGGCGGGCACCAGTCGCGCCGCCTCACGAGCCGCCTCGTGCGCTCGGCGGACCTCGTGCTCGTGACCGAGCGTCGCCAGGTCGCCGCTGTCGAGCGCATTGAACCCACCGCGCGCGGCAAGGTGTACGCGCTCGGTAACTGGGAAAACTCTGATGTCAGCGATCCGCATGGGCTCCACGAGTCCGCGTATCGCCAGAGTCTTGAATTGATGGATCGTATGGTAAAGGGATGGTTGAGCCGAATATGCCAATGACAAAACTGAAACTGACGGCGGTGGTCGCGTTGAGCGTCTTCGTTTCCGCGTGCGCAACGGCGCCCGGCAACTATCTCGACACGTCGAGCCTGAAAGAACAGCCGAACAACCAGCCGCAGCAGCAATTCAACGTGCAGCTCATCACGCAGCAAGTCGTGCTGCAGCAGGCGCAGGCGGCCGCTGCCGAGCCGAAGGCGCCGCTGCCGCCCTCGAAGTTCGCGAATGCCGCCGACTACATCTATCACATCGCGCCGCAGGACATTCTCGGCGTGACTGTGTTCGATCACCCCGAACTTTCGACGCCGCAGGGCTCGACGTTCTCGGCGGGCGGCAACACCACGCAGACGGTGGGCCAGGCGCTCACGCAGCCCTATACCAACGCGCTGCCCGGACAGTCCGACCCGTACGGACAGACCGTCGCCAGGGACGGCACGATCTTCTTCCCGTTCGTGGGCCGCATCATGGCCGCGGGCAAGACGCCCGCCCAGATCCGCGACCAGCTCGCGGCCGGCCTCGGCCCCTACGTGAAGAACCCGCAGGTGGACGTGCGCGTGCTCGCGTACCGCAGCCAGAAGGTGCAGATCACGGGCGACGTGAAGACGCCGGGACCGCTTTCCATGAGCGACGTGCCCCTTACGCTGGTGGACGCCATCACGCGTTCGGGCGGCACGACCGACAGCGCCGACATCAACCGCGTGCGCCTCACGCGCAACGGCAAGCTGTACGTCCTCGACGCGAACCGCATGCTCGATGGCGGCGATTCGACCCAGGACGTGCTGCTGCAGAGCGGCGACGTCATCAATATTCCGGATCGTTCGGATAGCAGAATATTCGTGATGGGCGAAGTGAAGACGCCCACGCAGACGAACCTGATTCGCGGCAACCTCACGATCGCCGACGCGCTCACCCAGGCGGGCGGCATTCTCGATACCGACGCGAACCCGCGCCAGATTTTCGTGATGCGCGGCATGAAGGACAACCCAACGCAGCCCGAGATCTACCGTCTCGACATGACCAAGCCCGACGCGATCATGCTTTCGTCGCAATTCCAGCTCAAGCCGCTGGATGTGGTGTACGTGGGCACGGCCGCTTCGACGACCTTCAACCGTGTGTTGCAGCAGGTGCTGCCGACCATCCAGACCGTCTTCTATCTGAAGCAGATCGCGAAGTAAGCGCGCGAATCGGAGAGCTTCGAATGAAGACGCAGGAGCAACACCTAAACAACGGGATTGAATCGTGACCATACAAGCCAATAGCCAGGCGGCCCCGGCGGCCCGCACAGAGGAAGAGGACGTCGTCCTCGGCCAGTTGCTGCGCGTCATCATCGACGACATCGGCTGGCTCATCGCGATCGCTGCGGCGGTGATCGCCATGGCCGTGTTTTACTGCTTTGTCGCCAAGCCGGTCTATACGGCCGACACCCAGGTTCGCGTGGAGCCGTCCGACTACACGTCGCAGGCCCTCACGCAAACGCAAACGGGCGCGAACATCAGCTCTGGATCGTCGACGGGCAGTCTGCCCACCGACGCCGAAATCCAGATGATCAAGAGCCGCAGCGTGGTCGAGCCGGTGGTGAAGCAGTTCAAGCTGAACACCACCGTCACGCCGGTCACGCTGCCCTTGATCGGCAGCCTTTCCGCGCGTCTCGCGACGCCGGGCACGCCTTCGCGTCCGTGGTTCGGGTTCAGCAACTGGCTCAGCAACTATGCGTGGGGCGGCGAAGTCATCAACATCGACTCGATCGAAGTCACGCCTGAGCTCGAAGGCAAGAAGCTCACGCTCACCGCGCTCGACAACGATCGCTACGTAATTTCGACGCCGGACGGCGCGCGCCTGCTCGAAGGCGCCGTCGGCCAGGTCGAGCAGGGCGGCGGCGTGAAGCTGCTCGTGAACAAACTCGTTGCGCGTCCGGGCACCCGCTTCAACGTCGTTCGCCTGAACGACCTCGACGCGATCAGCGGTTTCCAGAACGCGATCCAGGTGCAGGAGCAGGGCAAGCAAACGGGCGTGATCGACATCTCGCTCGAAGACAACGACCCCGAGCACGCAGCTGCGATCGCGAACGCGGTGGCGCAGTCGTACCTGCGCGAACACGTGGCGACCAAACAAGCCGACGCGAGCAAGATGCTCGACTTCCTGCGCAGCGAACAGCCGCGCCTGAAGTCGGACCTCGAGAACGCCGAAGCGGCGCTCACGGCTTACCAGAGCAAGTCGGGTTCGATCAACGCGAGCGACGAAGCGAAGATCTATCTCGACGGCAGCGTGCAGTACGAGCAGCAAATCTCGGCGCTGCAACTGCAGATCGCCTCGCTCCAGCAGCGCTTTGGCGACCAGCACCCGGTGCTGATCGCCGCGCGCCAGCAGCTCGCGCAACTGCAGGGCGAGCGCGCGAAGTACGACACGAAGTTCCGCGACCTGCCGGCCACGGAAGTGAAGGCCGTGCAGTTGCAGCGTGACGCGAAGGTGGCCGAGGACATCTACGTGCTGCTGCTCAACCGCATTCAGGAGCTTTCGGTGCAGCGCGTGGGCACGGGCGGCAACGTGCATATCGTCGATCCGGCCTTGCGGCCCGGCAAACCGTCGAAGCCCAAGAAGCTGCTGATCGTCTCGGCGGCGTCACTGCTCGGCATCATTCTCGGCACGGGCTTCGTGCTCATGCGCCGCAACATGTTCAAGGGCATCGTCGATCCGGACCAGATCGAGCGCTCGTTCCAGTTGCCCGTGTACGGCCTCGTGCCGCTTTCTCCCGAGCAGATGGCGCTCGAAAAGCGCGGTCCGGTGCGCGGCGGCACGCGCCTGCGCGAAGTGCTCGCCAACGCGCGCCCCAAGGACCTCACGGTCGAAAGCCTGCGTAGCCTGCGCACCTCGTTGCAGTTCAGCGTGATGGACGCGCGCAATCGCGTAGTCATGCTGACGGGTTCGGTGCCGGGCGTCGGCAAGAGCTTTCTCACCGCGAACCTCGCCGTGCTGCTCGCGCATTCGGGCAAGCGCGTGCTGATGATCGACGGCGACATGCGTCGTGGCGCGCTCGAACGCTATCTGGGCGGCCCGCAGGAGAACGGCTTCTCCGAACTGCTCTCGGGGCAGATTGCGCTGGACGAGGCAATTCGCGCGACTGAAGTGGACAACCTGCATTTCATCTCGTGCGGCCGTCGTCCGCCCAATCCTTCCGAGTTGCTGATGTCGCCGCGTCTTGGCCAGTACCTCGAAGGCCTTTCGAACCGCTACGACGTGCTGCTCATCGACACGCCGCCGGTGCTCGCCGTGACCGACGCCGCCATCATCGGCGGCCATGCGGGCTCGACGTTCCTCGTGCTGCGTTCGGGCATGCACACCGAAGGCGAAATCGCAGAAGCGCTCAAGCGTCTGCGCAACGCCGGCGTGCGTGTGCAGGGCGGTGTGTTCAATGGCGTACCGGCGCGTACGCGCGGCAACTACGGCTACGGCTACGCGAACGTGCGCGAGTACCTGAGCGCATGACGCCTACGCCCCCATCAAGCACCGCAAAGGAGAACACGCGATGAAAGTGACCGTGCTCGTGCCGACGTATCGGCGTCCTGAGGATCTGTCGCGCTGTCTTTCAGCGCTCCTGCACCAGCAGCGAGCGCCCGACGAAATCGTGGTGGTGGCGCGCGCCGACGACGAGGCGACTCACGCGTGCCTCGCCGAACACGTCACGCCCCGCGTGCTCAATGTCGAAGTGGCCATCGTCGAGGAGCCGGGGCAGGTGGCAGCGCTCAATCGCGGCATCGAGGCCGCGACGGGCGACGTGATCGCCATTACCGACGACGACGCCGCGCCGCGCTCCGATTGGGTCGCGCGCATTGCGGCGGCCTTCGAGTCCGACCCGAAGCTCGGCGCACTGGGCGGCCGCGACTGGGTGCACGAAGGCGGCCGCATGATCGACGGCGAGCGCACGCTCGTGGGCAAGCTGCAGCGCTCCGGCCGCATCATCGGCAACCATCATCTGGGCGCGGGCGGCGTGCGCGAAGTCGATCTGCTCAAGGGCGCGAACATGAGCTATCGGCGCGCGGCGATCGGCGACCTGCGGTTCGACCGGCGCCTGCGCGGCACCGGCGCGCAAACGCACAACGACATGGCGTTCAGCCTGAGCGTGAAGCGCGCGGGCTGGAAGCTCGTGTATGACCCGCTCGTGGCCGTCGACCACTACCCCGCGCCGCGCCCGGGCGAAGACCCGCGCAACGCGCAGACGCTCGCTTCGATCCGCAACGCCGCCTACAACCTGCATCTCATCCTGCTCGGCCATCTCACGCCGCTGCGCCGCGAAACCGCCTGGTGGTGGTACGCGCTCGTCGGCACGCGCGTCTATCCGGGCCTCGTGCACACGGGCCTGAGCGCCGTACGCGGCGATTCCGCGGGCGCGGCGTTCGCACGCTGGCGCGCGGTGCGCGGCGGCGCACGAGAGGCGCGCCGCGCGCTCGTTTGAGCGGCGCGGCCAACGACTACACGGAGGACCCCGAATGAGCAGTACGCAAGTCCACGTCCACCTTTTCTATGGCGCCGATCCGCGCCGCTATCGCAAAGGGGAGAACATCGGCAGCCTGTACGGCTACCATCATGCGGAATCTGCGGAATTCGCCCTCAATTACGCGCAGGACGCGAGCGAGAGCTCGCCCATGCGCTACATGCGGCGCGCTCTGAAGGCCGCGTTCGGTTTCGACTTCATTCATGCCTGGCGCAATCGCCGCGCCATTCTGCAATCCGACGTCATCTGGACGCACACCGAGCAAGAGCATCTGGCCGTGGCGCTGGTGCTGCTGATGAACGCGAAGAAGGGTGGCGCGCGCCCGCTGCTGCTTGCACAAAGCGTGTGGCTGCTCGACCGCTGGCCGGGCTATGGCGCGCTGCGCCGGGCGTTTTACAAGCGGCTTCTCAAGCGTGCCGATCTGCTCACCACACTCGCGAGCGAGAATGCCGCGCTGTGCGGCGAGTATTTCGGGCGCGAGGCGCGCCACGTGCTATACGGGCTGAATACCAACGATTTTCCGCTGCGTCCGCCTTCGGAGTGGAAGCCGCATACGCCGGTGCGCGTTGCCGCGATCGGCAACGACCGCGACCGCGACTGGACCACGCTCGTCAGCGCGCTCGGCAACGATGCGCGCTACCAGGTGCGTATCGCCACGCGTCGGCGCATGCCGGCATCGGCGCGCGCGGACAACGTCGAAATCGTGCGCGTTTCCGGCATCAAGCAACAGCATGCGCTGTATGACTGGGCGGACATTATCGTCGTGCCATTGCGGCCCAACACGCACGCTTCGGGCATCACGGTGATGCTGGAAGCCGCGGCGCTCGGCAAGCCGATGATCGCGACGAAAGTGGGCGCACTCGAAGACTACTTCGACGAAAAGGCCGCCTCGTATGTCGAGCCGTTCAACGCCCAGCAGTTGCGCGACGCGGCGAATGCGCTCGTGGCCGACCCGGCGCGTGCGCTCGAACAGGCACGCGAAGCCTGCGAGCAGTTGCGCACGCGCGATCTCACGACGCAGCACTTCGCGCGGCAGCACGCGCAGCTCACGCGCGAGATGCTGCACGAGCGCGACGCGCTCAACGGCGAGTCGATCGCGAGCGAACCCCGTGGCCGGGGCGTAGCTGCGCGCGGGATGTGATCATGGAAGTCACGACCGCTATCCCGGCAGCCGCGCCGGCGAGTCAGCAAGGCCGCCGCCGCGGCGGCCTGCGCAGCCTGCTCGGTCGCGATACGCTGCCGCCGCTTGCCTTGTGGCTATTTACGGCGCTCTTGATCGGCGCGCACCAGGGCACCGTTCTTACGCTGGCGTTTCCCGTGCTCGCGATCGCCGTGGGTTTTTGGCTCTACTTCGTGAACCCGGTGCGCTATATCGGCTTCATGTGGTGGCTGTGGTTCCTGAGCCCGGAAGTGCGGCGCCTCGCCGACTACGGCAAGGGCGGATTCACGCCTACCAGCCTCATTCAGGTCGCGCCGCTCGCCGTCACGATGATCAGCGGCATTTCGCTGCTGCGCTACTACCCGATTCTCGGGCAGCGGCGCGGTCTGCCGCTCCTGCTCGCGCTGCTCGGCATTGGCTATGGGTTCGTGGTGGGCGTGGTGGGGAGCGGCCCGGCCGCGGCAGTCTATGACCTTGCCAACTGGATTTATCCGTTCCTGATCGGCTTTCACATCATGGTGCTCACGCGCCAGTATCCCGAGTGCAGCAAGACCATCATCAACACCTTCATCTACGGCATGCTCGTGATGGGCGCGTATGGTCTCGTGCAGTTCTTCATCATGCCGCCGTGGGATGCGATGTGGATGATCGGCTCGGACATGAACTCGCAGGGCGACCCCGTGCCGCTCGGCGTGCGTGTGTTCAGCACGATGAACTCGTCGGGCCCGTTCGCGTTCGCGATGATGGGCGCGATGGTGTTCGTGATGGCCGCGAAGCATCGCGTGCGCTGGGTCGCGGCGGCGTTCGGGTTCTTCTCGTTCGCGCTCTCGCTGGTGCGCTCCACCTGGGGCGGCTGGGCGATCGCCATGGTGATCCAGCTGATGAAGTCGAGCAACAAGGTGCGCATTCGCATCATCATCAGCGCGTTCGTGCTTGCGGGCGTGTGCGTGCCGCTGCTCACGTTCGGTCCCGTGGCGGACCGCATGCAGCAACGTCTGAATACGCTCGTGAACCTGAAGGACGACCAGAGCTACGAGGCGCGTAACCAGTTCTATGCCGACTTCGCGAAAAAGGCCTTCACCGACGTGACGGGCGAGGGCCTCGGCGCCACCGGCGCATCGACCAAGCTCTCCAGCAATAACGGCCAGCTCGGCCAATACGGCAGCTTCGACAGCGGCGTGATGAACATTCCGTTCGTGCTGGGCTGGCCCGGCACGCTGCTCTACATGTCGGGCGTGCTGTGGCTGCTCGTGCGCGCGGTGCGCGTGTCGTTTCGGTTTCCCGAGGACCGCTACGTGTGCGCGTGCCTGAGCCTCGCGATATCGATCTTCGCCATGCTCGTATTCACCAACTCGCTCGTGGGCACCGGCGGCCTGCTGCTCTTTTCGAGCGTGTTTTCCATTCTCAGCGCGGGGCATTGGGCGAAGCTTCAACGCCAGGCCCTTTCCACGGAGGTCTCCGATTGAGAGTCGCAATCGTCACGCATGTCGTGCGCCACAATGACGGCCAGGGCCGCGTCAATCATGAAATCGCGCGCGCCGCGCTCGACGAGGGGTTCGAGGTGACGCTGGTCGCCTCGCATGTCGCGCCCGAGCTGCTTGCCCACCCCAGGGTGAAATGGGTGAGCGTGCAACCGTCGCGTGCGTGGCCCACCAACCTGCTGCGCCAGCAGGTATTCGCGCTGAAGAGCGCGCTGTGGCTGCGCCGCAACCGGCGCGAATACGACGTGCTCCATGTGAACGGCTTCATCACCTGGGCGCACGCCGACGTCAACACCGCGCATTTCGTGCACGGCGGCTGGGCGCGCAGCAAGTATTACCCGTTCGGTCTCACGCGCGGCGTGTGGTCCGCTTACCAGTTCGTCTACACGCGCGCCAATGCGGTGCTGGAGCGTTGGGCGTACCGGCGCTCGCGCGTGATCGCGGCAGTTTCGCGCAAGGTCGCCGACGAAATTCGCGCCTCGGGCGGCAACCCTGTGGAGCGACTCGACGTGATCTACAACGGCGTGGACACGCGCGGCTTCTCGGCCGCGAGCGCGGACCGCGCGAAGTTCTCGCTGCCCGCCGACGCGTTCCTGCTGCTCTTCGTGGGCGATCTGCGCACGCCGCGCAAGAACCTCGGCACGGTGCTGCATGCCATGAAGCAGATGCCCGAAAACGTGCATCTGGCCGTGGCGGGCTACCTGCCTGGCAGCCCGTATCCCGAGCTCGCACGCGAGCTGGGCATCGAGTCGCGGGTCCATTTTCTCGGCCTCGTGCGCGAGATGCCCACGCTCATGCGCTCCGTCGATACCTACGTATTTCCTTCGCGTTACGAAGCAATGAGTCTGTCGCTGCTCGAAGCGATGGCGGCGGGCTTGCCTGTCGTCACAGCGCGCACGGCGGGCGGCGCGGAAATCATCACGCCCGATTGCGGCATCGTGCTCGAAGACCCCGACGACGTGCCGGCGCTCGCCAACGCCGTGCAAACGCTCGCCACCGACACGCCGCGCCGCCTCGCGATGGGCGAGGCGGCGGCTGAACTTGCCACGCAGTTCGGTTGGGCGCGCATGGCCGCGCAGTACATCGCGCTCTACCGGCAACTGGCCGGCGACGCGAGCGAGGCCGTGCGCCGCGAAGAGCCCGCATTCGCCGCTGCGACGCTGCCGGGCGGGCAATCGCTCCAGCGCGCAGAAACCCCCTGATAACCGCATACGTGCAGAATAAGGACACGCGATGACCACACAATCCATTCAATCGCTGCAGATCGGCATGCACTGGTTTCCCGAGCGCGCAGGCGGTCTGGACCGCATGTACTACTCGCTCGTCGGCGCGTTGCCCGGTGCGGGCGTGCGCGTGCGCGGCGTCGTGGCCGGCTCGCCCAAGGTGGCCCAGGACAGCGGCGGCGCGATTCATGGCTTCGGCTCCGCTTCGCGCTCGCTGCCATTTCGCCTCATGGACGCGCGCCGCGCGCTGCGCAGCGAGATTCGCCGCCACCGTCCTGACGTGATTTCCTCGCACTTCGCGCTTTACACCTTCCCTGGGCTCGACGTCACGCGCGGCATTCCGCAGGTTTCGCACTTCCAGGGACCGTGGGCCGACGAAAGTTTCGTGGAAGGCGCGGCCACGCTGAGCCAGCGCATCAAGCACTCGCTGGAGCAGTCGGTGTATGAGCGCGCCTCGCGGCTCATCGTGCTTTCGAAGGCGTTTGGCGACATTCTCACGCGCCGCTACGGTATTTCTCCCGAGCGCGTGCGCATCGTGCCGGGTTGCGTGGACACGGCGCATTTCGACCCGGCCTGTACGACGGCGGAAGCGCGTCTGAAGCTGCAATTGCCGCAAGGCCGCCCGATCATCCTGGCCGTGCGCCGCCTCGTGCGCCGCATGGGCCTGGAAGATCTGATCGACGCGATCAAGATGGTGAAGCAACGCCACCCGGACGTGCTCCTGCTGATCGCGGGGCGAGGCCGTCTGGAATCCGAACTTCAGCAGCGTGTCGACGAAGCAGGGCTTGCCGACAACGTGAAGCTGCTCGGTTTCGTGCCCGACGCGCACCTGCCTTCGCTCTATCGCGCCGCTACGCTGAGCGTGGTGCCGACGGTTGCGCTGGAGGGCTTCGGCCTGATTACGGTGGAGTCGCTTTCCGCAGGTACATCGGTTCTGGTGACGCCAGTGGGCGGTCTGCCGGAGGCGGTGGCGGGTCTGTCACAGGATCTCGTGCTGCCGAGCACGGGCGCGAACGCAATCGCCGATGGCATCGACGGCGCGCTCTCGGGCCGCATCAAGCTCCCGGACGAAGAGGCGTGCAAGGCCTATGCGCGCGAGCACTTCGACAACGCTGTGATCGCGAAGCGCGTGGCCGGTGTCTACGCGGAAGCCATTGCCGCCCACTGACGCGAGCAGATCGGCCAAACGAAAACCGCCGCTCGGGAGAGCGGCGGTTTATTTGTAGAAGGGAAGCGAGCGGCTAGCTATTGCGTTTCGAGCACGCGTTCGCGGGCTTCTTGGTACATCCAGCGCAACGTTTCTTCGAGGTGTTTGCGCGAGCTGTCACCGACGATGGAACGCAGCTTCGCGTTCGAGCCGATCAGCTGACGCACTTCGTTGGCGCGTACGAAACGCGGATCGACGTGCACCTCGATCTCGTATCCAGCGATGCGCGCGAGCATGCCGAGCAGCGCGCCAAGGGTCTGGCCACTGCCCGAGCAGACGTTGACGGTGGCGCCGCGCGGCGCGACTTCGACGAGCCGCGCATAGGCGTTCACCACGTCGCGCACATCGGAGAAGTCGCGGGCCACGTGGAGGTTGCCGAGCGAAATCTGCTTTTCGTGGCGTGCGTAGTGGTCGACGATCTTCGGGATCAGGAAGTCTTGTGATTGGCCCACGCCCGTGTAGTTGAACGGGCGCGCGATGATGATCGGCAACTTCGCCTGAAAGCGCCTCGCGACGTATTCCATCGCGAGCTTGCTGACCGCGTAGTCGTTGGCGGGCTGGGGCTCGGCATGCTCGTCGATCACGCCGTTCGTGGTGTTGCCGTAGACATTCGCGCTGCTGGCGAGCAGCACGGCGCGCGGCACGCGCTTCTGGTGTGCGAGCGCCTCGAGCAGGTTGCGGGTGCCGACGACGTTCACGACGTAGGTGCGCGCAACGTCGCTGTCGGCCACGTGGGCCACTGCGGCGAGATGCACGACCACGTCGGGCTGCACGGACTCTAGCGCATGGGCAATCGCGGCGCGGTCGAGCAAGTCGGCTTCGATTGCGGTGGCGCCGAACGGGAAGGCTTCAACGACCAGCGACTCGCCGGAGCGCACGGTGCCCCAGACACGGTAGCCGTCCGCCGCGAGGCGGGCGGCCATATAGCGGCCCGTAAAGCCGCCAATGCCCGTGATGAGCGCGCGCGGACGGCTAGCGGGATCAGAATGTGTCATGGCGTTCGTTGCGCGCAAGGTCGGCCGTGACCATCATCTGGCAGAGCTGCTCGAGCGAAGTCTGCGGTTTCCAGCCGAGTTTTTCCTGCGCCTTGGTCGCGTCGCCAATGAGCAGGTCGACTTCAGCGGGGCGGTAGTAGCGCGGGCTCACGCGCACGAGCGTGCGGCCCGTGGCGACGCAGATGCCGGTTTCGCGCTCGCCCTTGCCCGACCATTCGAGCTGGAAGCCGGCGGCGGCGAAGGCCATCTTCACGAAGTCGCGCACGGTTTCGGTGCGGCCCGTGGCGAGCACGTAGGTGTCGGGTTCGTCCGCCTGCAGCATGCGCCACATGCCTTCGACGTATTCGGAGGCGTAGCCCCAATCGCGCTTGGCGTCGAGGTTGCCGAGTTCGAGCATGTTCAGCTTGCCGAGCTTGATCTTCGCGACGCTGTCGGTGATCTTGCGGGTGACGAACTCGCGTCCGCGCAGCGGCGACTCGTGGTTGAAGAGAATGCCGCTCGTCGCGAAGATGTCGTAGGACTCGCGGTAGTTGATGGTGGACCAGTGTGCGAACAGCTTGGCCACGCCATAGGGGCTGCGCGGATAGAACGGCGTCTCCTCGCATTGCGGAATCGCCTGGACCTTGCCGAACATTTCAGAGGTCGATGCCTGATAGAAGCGCGTTTTCGGATTCACGACGCGAATCGCTTCGAGCATGTTCAGCACACCGATGCCGGTGACTTCGGCGGTCGTGGCGGGCTGGTCGAACGACACGCCCACGAAGCTCTGGGCGGCGAGGTTGTAGACCTCCTGCGCCCGGGCGCGTTCGACGAGGCGCAGGGTCGAGCCCGCGTCCGTGAGGTCGTGTTCGACGAGTTCGAGCGACGGATGGTCGAGGATCCCCAGCTCGTTCATGCGCCAGAAGTTGACGGAGCTGGTGCGGCGATAAGTGCCGGTGACGTTGTAGCCCTTGTCGAGCAGAAGGCGCGTGAGGTAGGCGCCGTCCTGGCCGGAAACACCGGTGATGATCGCTTTGCGACGTTCGTTCATGTGATGTGCCTTTGAAGTGTCGAACGGGATTCAGGAATTACGATTGCGGGCTCGACTGGCTCACACGCGCGGTGAGTTCGACCGGCTCGACCGCTGAGCGGCGGCGCGGGCCGCGCGTGAGGCGGCGCTCGAAGAGAAACCAGCTCGCGCTTGCATAAGCGAGCGTGAGGACGAGCGCAATCGCGGCGCTCTTGATGCGGCCGTAATGGAGCGGCCACACGGCATAAAGAATCGTGAGGTGAATGAGGTAGATCGTGTAGCTGATCGTGCCGATATACACGAGCACCGGGTTGGACAGCAGGCGCCGCACGATGCCTTTGGACTGCAGTGCGAACACGACGATGGAGGTGCAGAGCACGAGCGAAACGCTATAGAGCAGGGCGTTGGAGAGCGGCGTGTTCATGCCTCGAAAGCGCGGGTAGTGCAGGTGCAGCCAGGCCAGCACGCCGAGCGCCGCGAAAAAAAGCACGGCGGCGGGCCACTTGAAGGGCTCGAGCGCATTGCGGTCGCGGCGCACGAGCACGGCGAGCAGCGCGCCGGCGGCCAGCAGGTCCATGCGGAACGGCGTGAGGTAGTAAATCGGCCAGTACGAGTCGAACCACGGCGTCGCAACCGCGCGCAGCACGGGCACGAGAAAGATGAGCGCGGCGGCCACCACGGCCATGAGCCGTTGCGGCAGGAGCAGCACGACGAAGGGCCACACGATGTAGAACTGCTCTTCTACGGCAAGCGACCAGAGGATATTGAGGCTGTCGTGCCCGCTCTGGCCGAGTGCATCGCCGATATTGGTGGCGAAGAATGCATACCACGGCCAGTAGTGCGCCCAGCCGAAGCCAAACAGCAGCGACGAAACGATGAGCAGCAGCACGTAAGGCGGCAGGATGCGGCGCACCCGGCGCGCATAGAAGTAGCTGAAATACGATTGCCCACGCGCTTTGCGCTCGAGCAGGATGCCGGTGATGAGAAAGCCGCTCAGCACGAAGAACAGGTCGACGCCCATCCACAGCGGCGCGTGCAGCGCGTGCTGCGCGAACACGGCGAGCACGGCGAAAGCACGCAGGCCGTCCAGCTGGACGATGCGGTGGGAATGGTCGGCGGGGCCTTGTTGATTGACTAGGCGGCTAACGGTCATCGGTTCTCCGGTGGGTTCATGCATGCGCGATTGCTTCGCGATTCATTCTAGAAAGAATTAAATGTTCAAAAAGCCGAAATATATTGATTCTGGATTTTTGAATGTAAATGCCGGAATTTGCGCGATATGAAATGCGCATGCCGCCTGGAGATCGGACTGGATCCCGCCCAACACGTCACCACATGGGCTTTCGGGCGTTGTATCGGCTCTTGAGAATTTATTTCTGGAACACTCAGAAATGGGTCATAAAGACTGAATTTTTTTGAATTATTTTCCCTTTTTTGGGGGCGATTTTTCACGCGGTTTGTACGGCATGATCCTGGCAGATTGCCGTCACCAGACCGGAGGAATTGCCTTGCCGTTATCGAATCCCGATCGCCGCTTGCGCAGGACGTTGGCACTGGCCGCGATGTGCACGTTTATCTGCACGTCGTCGGTTCAGACCATCGCCGCGCCGCAACTCAATGTGACGACCTCGTGGATCGGCAACACCTTCGGTAACGGCCAGGGCACGTGGATGCAAATCAACGTCACGGCCATCGCCGTCACGCCCGAAGGCAAGGTGTTCACCAACGCGCCGTGGGACGAGAGCGGCGCCGAGATCAGCGCGTACCAGGACGGCAAGCCGCTCGGCTTTGCCGGCGGCACGCATGGCTGGGGCGGCGCAGGCGGTAACGCCGTGGCCGTGAATCATCGCTATCTGTATGCAGCGGTTGGCGTGGGCAACGAAAAGGGTCATCTCGTCGGCAGCGGTATCTGGCCCGCGAAGGGCAGCCAGTGGTACGGCATCACGCGCCGGCCGCTCGACGAGCCCAAGCGCGCCGCCGCGTTTCAGTCGTCGCCCGATCCGCTCAATCCGCATGCGCAGCTTTCTGCGTCGTTCCTGAAGATCAACGAGGTGCCCACGGGCACGCATGCCGATATTGGCGGACTCGCGGCGACGGATTCGACGCTCTATGTGAGCAACACGCCGATGAACCGCATCGAGGTGTACGACGCGAACTCGATGCAGCGCAAGGCGCAATGGGACGTGCAGGCGCCGGGCCGTATCGCGCTCGCGGCCGATGGGTCGGTGTGGGTACTGACGGGCACTGAAGCGGCTAAAGGCGGCGCTCGCCCGCGCGTCGAGCATTACTCGGCAGATGGCAAACGCCTCGACGACACGCTCGCGCTGCCCGACGATGCGGTGCCGGTGGATCTCGCGTTCGATCCGCAGCAACGTCTGCTGATCGCCGATAACGGGCCGCGTCAGCAGATCCTCATTTTTACGCGCAACGGCCGGGCGTGGACGCCGAGCGCCATGCTCGGCGAGAGCGGCGGCATCTACTCGGGCGTAGCGGGTCGGCCGGGGCCGGGCCGCTTCAACGGCCTTACGGGTGTCGGCAGCGATGCGCGCGGAAACATCTATGTCTCGACCAATGGTGTCGGGCCGCAGCACGACGACAGCATCGGCGCGGGTCTCGGTGCGACGCTGGAGGCCTATACGCCGGCCGGCAAGCGCCTGTGGAACCTGGAAGGCCTGCTGTTCGTGGATGGCGCGTGGGTGGACCCGCAGCGTCCCAATAGCGTCTATACGGGCAACAAGCGCTTCGAACTCGATTTGTCGAAGCCGCCGGGGCAGGACTGGAAATATGTCGGATTCCTGTCCAATCGTTTCCGCTATCCCGACGACCCGGTCTTTCACACCGACCAGTGGCCAGGCCTGCCTACCGCGCGCGCGTTGAACGGACACACGTTCCTGTTCCTCACCGACATGTACGCGGACCACCTGAAGATCTATCGCTTCGACGCGCAGCGCGACGGCGAGACAGCGATTCCCTCCGGCTTCATCGCGGGACGCGGCCGCGGGGTCCAGAACGTGCCGAACGCGCCGCCCGGCGGCGACTGGATCTGGCGCGATGCGAACGGCAACGGTGCGTTCGACGCCGGCGAATTCACGCGCAATCCGGGCCGCGACCATCTGGCAGGCGGCTGGGGCTGGTGGATCGATACGCGCGGCGACATCTGGCGCGCGCGCGACGACAAGGGCATCTGGCGCTTCCGCTTTGGCGGGCTCGACGCGAAGGGCAACCCGATCTACTCGTACGACAAGCTCGACAAGTACGCGATTCCCGCGCCGTTCACCGAGGTGCATCGCGCGATTTACGAACCGCAAACCGACACGCTCTACGTGACGGGCTATACGGCCGATGCGCCGCACGATCCCGGTTTCTGGAAGGAAGCGGGGCGCGTGCTGGTGCGCTACGACAAGTGGTCGAGCGGCCACCCGGAGCAGCACTACATGCTGCGCCTGCCGTGGGACCCGAAGGCGAAGCCGCCTGTCACGCCCGCGGGGCTCACGGTGGAAGGCCAGTACGTGTTCGTGGTCGAGCCCGCGGGCAACGTCCACGTGTACGACAAGGACAGCGCGAAAGAGATCGGCACCTTCGGCCCCGGCGCGGAAGTGGGCAACACCTCGGGTTGGGTCGACGTGCCGTTCGGGATCACCGCGCATCGCGAAGCGAACGGCGAATACCTCGTGTTCGTCGAGGAAGACGCGCGCGGCAAGGTGCTCATGTACCGCTGGAAACCGGCCTGACCCGCTACGGGCCACGCAACTGGATACCTAATGGATAAAGGAATACTGCGCAACGTCGCAATCAATCTGTTCGGTCTCGTGCTGCCGACCTTCGTGTCGCTCGTCACGGTGCCTTCGTATATCCGCCTGCTCGGCGTGGAGCGCTACGGCGTGATCGCGCTCGTCTGGACCCTGATCGGCTACTTCAGCGTGCTCGATCTCGGCATGAGCATGGCCGCGCAGAACCAGATCTCGAAAGCCTATGCGTCGAAAGACGCCAACGCCTGCGAGCGCGTGTTCTGGAGCGCCTTCTGGCTGAACTTCACGACCGGCGCGATCGGCGGCCTGCTGATCTATTCCGGCGGCGCGCTCTATACCGCGTATTTCACGCACGTCACGCCCGAATTGCGGCACGAAGTCTATCTCGCGCTGCCCTGGCTCGCCGTGGCGATTCCGGTGGCGAACGTCTCGTGGGTGTTCGCGGGCGCAATCAACGGCGCGGAGCGCTTCGGCATCTACAACACGAATCAGACGCTCGGCACGTTCCTGTTCCAGCTGCTTCCGCTCGCCGCCGCCTGGGCATACGAACCGAATTTGCAGACCGTGCTGGCCGCCGCCGTGTTCGCGCGTCTCGCGGCCGCCATCCTGCTTGGCCGCTCGGCGCTGCGCGTGCTCGGTATCCGCAAGGTGCGCGGGCCGCGCCTCGATACCTCGAAGGCGCTCTTCAATTTCGGCGGCTGGATGCTGGTCGCGAGCATCACGACGATGGTCGCGGATTCGCTCGACCGCATGATGCTGGGCGCGGGCCTCGGTGCGCGCTTCGTCACGTACTACACCGTGCCGCAGAACCTCGTCACGCGCCTGAACATGGTGCCCAATGCGCTCGTGCGCACGCTGTTTCCGCGCCTCTCCGCGCTGGGCCGCGAGCATGCGGATGAAATCGCCTCGCAGTCGCTGCAGTTTCTCAATGCCGTGTTCACGCCGATCGCCATCGGCGCGATCGTGGTGCTGCAGCCCTTCCTGCATGCGTGGGTCGGGCCCGTGATCGCCGGGCATGGTGCGCCGGTTGGACGCGTGCTGATCATCGCCGTTTGGCTCGTCGGGCAGGCAGGCGTCACGCGCATTCTCATCCAGTCGCAAAACAATCCGGCTGTCGCGGCGCGCGTCGGGCTCGTGGAGCTGCCGCTCTTTGCAGGTCTGCTGTGGCTCGGTATTTCGCGCTTCGGCTTGCCGGGCGCGGCCGCCGCCGTGCTGTTTCGCGCACTGTTCGACTACGTTGTGCTGCTGTGGCTTTCGCGCATTCATAGCCGCGCGATCATCGTCGATATGTTTGCACACCTGAGTTTTCTCGCCGCTGCGCTCGCTTTTGCGTGGTGGCTGCCGGACGCGCTGTACGCAATCGGCGCCGGTGTCGTGCTCGCGCTCGCCAACGTGGTGTGGTCTGTTGCGACCACGCCCATGCTGCGCGGCTACGCCCGTTCCCTCCTCTTTCGACTGAATTCACGGAAAAGCGCATGAGTCACGAACTGATCGACGAAGCGGCGCCGTCCGAAAGCGCCGCCGCGCCCATTCAACGGCGCGACGCCACCAAACCGCGACGCCCCGAAACGGGCGCCGTCATGCCGCTGCGGCCACTGCGGCCAGCCCTCGCCGCGGGCCGTGCGCCGCGCGTGGCCATCGTGCACGACTGGCTCGTGACCTACGCGGGCGCGGAGCGCGTGCTCGAGCAGATCCTTGCCTGCTTTCCGGATGCGGACCTGTTCTCGGTCGTCGACTTCGTCGATTCGAAGGACCGCACGTTCCTGCGCGGCAAGCGCGCCACGACCTCGTTCATCCAGAAGCTGCCGGGCGCGCGCAAGCGTTATCGCGCGTACCTGCCGTTCATGCCGCTCGCGATCGAGCAGCTCGACGTGTCGGGTTACGACGTGGTGATTTCGAGCAGCCACGCGGTGGCCAAGGGCGTGCTCACGGGACCGGATCAGTTCCATATCAGCTATGTGCATTCGCCGATCCGCTATGCGTGGGACCTCCAGCATCAGTACCTGCAGGAGTCGAGCCTCACGCGCGGGCCGAAGTCGATGCTCGCGCGCCTGATCCTGCACTACATCCGCAACTGGGACGTACGCACGGCGAATTCGGTGGACCAGTTCGTCGCCAACTCGGAGTTCATCGCGCGGCGCATTCAGAAGGTGTATCAGCGCCAGGCCGAGGTGGTCTATCCGCCCGTGGATGTCGACGCGTTCGAGCTGGAAACCACGAAAGAAGACTTCTATGTGACCGCCTCGCGGCTCGTGCCGTACAAGAAGATCGACCTGATCGTCGAAGCGTTCGCACGCATGCCCGAGCGGCGCCTCGTGGTGATCGGCGACGGCCCCGACATGCACAAGGTTCGCGCGAAGGCGACGCCCAACGTCGAAGTGCTGGGCTATCAGCCGTTCGCCGTACTGCACGACCGCATGCGGCGCGCCAAGGCCTTCGTGTTCGCAGCGGAAGAAGACTTCGGCATTTCCGTGGTCGAGGCGCAGGCTTGCGGCACGCCCGTGATTGCATTCGGCAAGGGCGGCGCGCTCGAAACGGTGCGCGACACCGGTTCGCGCCCCACGGGCTTGTTCTTCGAAGAGCAAAACGCGGACGCGATCATCGCGGCCGTCGATTCGTTCGAAAGCGATCCTGGCCGATTCCGCGCCGAAGATTGCCGCGCGAACGCCGAGCGCTTTTCTTCGCGGCATTTCCGCGAGCAATTTTTCGCGCGCGTGGCGAAGGCTGTGCCGGCGATTTCGCAGGCGGGCTCGGCACACGGCGCGGCACCGTTCGAGATCGATGCGGACGCGCCGCGCGTGCTCGCCATCGACCAGAGCGGCGTGCTGGGCGGCGCCGAGCTATCGTTGCTGGAAGTGGTGAAGGGTTTGCGCTCGCGTATCGACGTGCTGCTTTTCAACGACGGTCCCTTCAGGGAGGCGCTCGACAAAGCGGGCGCGCGCGTGGAGGTGCTCGATTCGGGCGCGTTGAGCAACGTGCGCCGTGATGGCGGCGCGGCACCGCGTCTGGGCGTGCTTGCGGGCATCGCCGCGCTGGTGCGCGAGACGCGCCGCCGCGCGCGCAAAGCCGACGTGCTTTACGCCAACACGCAACGTGCGATGGTGATCGGCGTGCTCGCGGGCAAGCTCGCGCGCAAGCCGGTGGTCTGGCATTTGCGTGACATCGTGAGCGACGAGCATTTCGGCCGCGTGCAGCGTGCCGTGATCAAGGGCTGCGCGAAGCTGGGACTCGCGCATGTGATCGCGAATTCGCATGCTTCGGCGAAGGTGTTCGCGCAGCTCACGCGCTTCGACACGAAGCGCATCGACGTGGTGCACAACGGCGTGGATGAATCGCCGTTCCGCGCGCTCGCGCGTGTGCCGCAGGCGCAATTGCGCGCGCAGATCGGGTTGCCCGGGGACGCGTTCCTCGTGGGTGCGTTCAGCCGTCTTGCGCGCTGGAAAGGCCAGCATGTGCTGCTCGAAGCGTTGCTCGACGAGCCGCGTGCACATGCGGTGTTTGTGGGTGCGCCGCTGTTCGGTGAGGATGCGTACGCCGCGGAGTTGCGTGCGTTTGTCGAGGCGAACGGTTTGCAGGAGCGCGTGCATTTTCTCGGCTTCCGGCATGACATTGCTGCTTGCATGCGCGCCGTTGATGTGGTCGCGCATACGTCTATTACGGCTGAGCCGTTTGGGCGTGTGGTGGTCGAGGGGATGCTGGCGCAGCGGCCGGTGGTCGCCTCGCGTGATGGCGGTGTGACTGAGATCGTCGAGCATGGCAAGAGCGGGCTGCTCTGTACGCCAGGTGATGCGAAGGAGCTGGCTGCGACCATCGCCAGGCTGCACGACGATGCTTCGCTGCGCGAGGCGCTCGCTGCGCAAGGGCTTGCTACTGCGCGGGAGCGGTTTGGGAAGCAGCAGTATGTCGATGCTGTCGAGCGTGTGTTGGATGGGGTTGTTGCTCGGGGTAGGTAAGTGGTTGCTTTTTTAGGCCTTTTGTCGCGGCTCTTCGCCGCTTTGGCCTTTCCTTGTATTCGCGTCGGTCTGCCTGGGTTGCCCCTGTGCGGGGCGGCACCTACTTTCTTTGCGGCGGCAAAGAAAGTAGGCAAAGAAAGCCGCTCAAACCGCTAGCGCCTGCCACAGTTCACATCGCACCACTAATGGTGAATGGCTCCGGAGCGTCTGTCGCCTCGCGCCTTCAAAGTTAGTGACAAGGCGCTCATACCTCCGGCGGCGCTGCGCGCGCCGTGGGGCATAACCCAACACCGTTGGGACGCGTGCATTATCGCGAAGCCTGAAATGCCTCTTGGTTTCCCATGCAGACCCGACCGCCGCGCGCGTAGCGAGCAGCGGGATGAATGACCGCCTTGTCACTAACTTGGGTGGTGCGAGGTGACAGACGCTCCGGAGCCACTACCGATGACGGCGAGTGGTGCAAGGGGACAGGCATTAGCGGGTTGAGCGGCTTTCTTTGCCTACTTTCTTTGCCGCGCCAAAGAAAGTAGGTGCCGCCCCGCACAGGGGCAACCCAGGCAGACCGACGCGAATACAAGGAAAGGCCAAGGCGGAGCGAAGATCAAACGGTAACGCGCTTCCTAAGCCGCGCAGCAGCATTAAGCGCTGGTCTTTCGAAGAGCCGACAGAACACCCAGGCAACAGGAATCACGGCGAGCGTGAACCCAAACGACGGCCAGATCGACGTTTGCAGCTCCGAGCGGAACAACAGCGAGCCGAGCAACACGAAGAGCGGCAAATGGATGAGGTAAAGCGAGTAGCTGAAATCGCCGAGTTTGGAGAGCAGCGAGTGCAGCAAGCCGGGGGACGCAGGCGCAGGCCGCGCAAGGGCCTTGACGAGATAGCAGGCAAACGCACAAGCCCAGAGCTGAAACGCCCCAAACTGCCCGAAGTGAAAGGCCACACAACCGGCCACACCGAAAAGCGCCGCAGCAGGATAGGCAAACCGAAACCCCGACGACCCGCGCAGACGCACTTCGGCGATCCACGCGCCGAGCATCCACGAGAACCAGTACGACGTGAAGACGATGATGTCGTGCCGCTCGAGCGTCAACCCGGATACCACATTGACGAGGGCCACGGCGGCGAGCACGACACTCAGGCCGAAACGGCGGCGCGCAGCGAAGAGCAGCGGGTACAGCAGGTAGAACTGCACTTCGAGCGAGAGGGTCCAGAGCGCGCCGTTCGATCCATACGTCTTACCGGCCACGCCTTGCAGCGAGAACAGGTTCACGAAGAAGTCGCGCGCCCCGATCTCGTTGATCTTGTGGCTCACAGGAAGCAGCGAGAGGCTGATCGAATCCACAGCCAGCGTGAGCAGCAATGCGGCGAGCAGCACCGGATAGATGCGCACGAAACGGCGCAGCCAGAACTGCCGCGCGTCGAGCCGGAAATTGGGGTTCGCATTCAGGCGCGCCGCGCCGCTGCGGTGAATGCAATAGCCGCTGATGACGAAAAAAATCGGCACGCCCGCCGATCCCCACGCAATCGGGAACGTCAGCCACGCGGCAAGGGTACCGGGGCTCGCGAGGCTGGCGTGCAACTGGTGGAACGCGCCCATGCCGATCCAGGTGACCTGGCGGCAATGGAAATAGGCCACCAGCAGGGCCGCAAAGCCGCGCAGGGCTTCGATCAGATGCTCGCCGGCAAGCTCGCGGGCCGCGGCCACGGGCCGCGCTGCAGTGGCAGCAGCGGTGGGCAGGGCGGAGGCAGGCGGCATGGCAGTTTGGAGTACGGGATCGCTCATCGGTGTCAGCCGGTCCTTGGGGAGAGTACCCGGCGATCTTAGGGGCGCGCGCGCGAGGGAAGTAAGCAAAATATTTACAAAATGTATTCGCGCGGAAAATAGAAATGGAGAAATAAATGGATTGAAAAACAAAGCGGTTTATTTATCGAATTTGGAATGCTAGTTTGAGTGTGATCGACTATGGTCGCTGGAGAATCCGATGAACCTGCACTTGCTGGCCGGCGTGGCCGTGCTGTTGATACTCGTGGGGGTGTCCGCGTATCGCGAGGCTTTGCGCAATGAGCCTATCCGGCGCGCACGCACGCGCTCCGGCGCCTTGCCGCCCGCCGACGAAGCGGAGTAGACTGCGCCCGAACGAGACGCGTCATTGACACAAGACGGAGCAGGAAATTCATGCCGGCCAGTCTGGAATTATTCGGCATGAATGGAAATAATTGCCGGTGTTATGCTGGAAGCGCACAATCCGAATTTATTGGCCTTTTTTTTATTCATTAAAAGGCGGTAAACAATCTTGTTCAATACAAGAATCTGCCACGGCAGAACCTCGGGGAAGTCGGCTTGCCTCGCAGCGAGACCGAGACTCAAACGAACGATCTGGGAATGGACATCATGCTGAAAGTAACCAAAGCGGTATTTCCTGTTGCAGGCCTTGGGACGCGCTTCTTGCCCGCCACCAAGGCGAGCCCGAAGGAAATGCTGCCGATCGTCGACAAGCCGCTCATTCAGTACGCGGTGGAAGAGGCGATCGCTGCGGGGATTACCGAAATGATCTTCGTGACCGGCCGCAGCAAGCGCGCGATCGAAGACCATTTCGACAAGTCGTACGAGATCGAATGTGAACTCGAAGCCCGCAACAAGCAAAAGCTGCTCGACCTCGTTCGCAGCATCAAGCCAGCCAATGTGGACTGCTTCTACGTGCGCCAGGCCGAGGCGCTCGGTCTGGGCCACGCCGTGCTGTGCGCGGAAAAGCTCGTGGGCGGCTCGCCGTTCGCCGTGATTCTCGCGGACGACTTGCTCTACAGCTCCACGCCGGTGATGAAGCAGCTCGTGAACACCTTCAATCACTATCACAGCTCGGTGGTGGGTGTTGAATCGATCGCGCGTGAAAACAGCGCGTCGTACGGCATCGTGGACGGGCGCGAGTGGGAAGAGGATGTGTTCAAGCTTTCGGGCATCGTCGAAAAGCCGGCGCCGGAAGTCGCTCCGTCGAATCTCGGCGTGGTGGGCCGCTATGTGCTGATGCCCACGATCTTCGAACATCTGCGCGCGCTGAAGCCGGGCGCAGGCGGCGAACTTCAGCTTACCGATGCATTGCAGTCGTTGCTCACCGAAGAACAGGTGCTCGCGTACCGCTATATGGGCACGCGTTTCGACTGCGGCAGCAAGCTCGGTTACCTCAAGGCGACGGTGGAGTTCGCGCTGCGCCATCCGGAGGTCAAGGAGGAGTTCGAAGCGTATCTGCAGGCGCATCTGCCGACGGCGCTGCCCGCAGCGGCATAAAAACTCCACAGCGTCACAACCACGCTACGGGGTGCTTGAAGCGCGCGGGCTCAGCGCCCGCGCGCTTTTTGCACATCTCGCAGTTCCTCCACGGCGATTTCCGTGACCTGGCCTTTCCGCGTCGCCGGGACAACTTTGCAATCGTCACCGGTGTATAACGGATCTGGCGGGCACGCCGAATGCGCGCAGCGCTGCGGGCCGCTCGTGCGGCGGCCATGCTGCGTGGGTATCCCAACGATTTTGTACGGCATTCCGGGCAGGTTTGGCGCGCGGAACTCCCGCAATTCAACGCGTGTCCGAGCGCCAGAATCCAGGCACGCGCTTCATGGAGGAGAAACCGGCAATGACCAGGCACCTTCCCGTGGCAGGCAGTGAACATCCCGCGCCCGCTGGCGCGCAGTGCGTCGGCGTTTGCGACCCGGCGGAGCGCTTCAGGATCGTGCTGATCCTGCGGCGTCAGGCGTCGGCAGAATTTCACGAACTGGTGGACCGGCTCACCGCGAACGATCCCGCCGCGCAGCCGATTTCCCGCGAGGACTACGAGCGGCGCTTTGGCGCCAGCGCTGCCGACATCAAGCGTGTCGAGCAGTTCGCGAGCGCGCATGGACTCGCCGTGGATCAGGCCGATGCGTCGGCGCGCCGCGTCGTGCTTTCGGGCACGGTGCAGCAGTACAACGCCGCCTTCGGCATCGACCTGCAGCGTTTCGAGCATCAGGTCGGCAAAACCACGCATCACTTTCACCAGCCGAGCGGCCCCCTGCATTTACCAGAAGACATGCACGAGGTCGTCACCGCCGTGGTGGGGCTCGACAATCGCGCGAAGGCGCAGCCGCACTTTCGCATCGTGCCGACGAACCTGGCCAATGCGCCAGCAACCGCGGCGACGGCAGCGGCAGACGCGTCAGGCGCACCCATCCGCCCGCCAATCCGCGCCGCGCGCGCGGTGACCAAGTCGTTCACGCCTTTGCAGCTCGCGGAGCTTTACGGCTTTCCTGCAGGCGACGGCAGTGGCCAATGCATTGCCCTCATCGAAATGGGCGGCGGCTATGACACGGCGGACCTCACCGCGTATTTCAACGAGTTGGGCGTGAGCGCACCGCGCGTGGAGGACGTCTCCGTGGATCAGGCGACGAACGCGCCGACCGGCGACCCCAACGGCCCCGACGCCGAAGTGACGCTCGACGTGGAGATCGCCGGTGCGCTCGCACCCGGCGCGCTCATCGCAGTGTATTTCGCGCCGAACAGCGAAGCGGGTTTCGTGGACGCGGTGAGCGCCGCGCTGCACGACAGCCAGCGTAAGCCTTCAGTCATCTCGATCAGCTGGGGCGCGCCGGAGTCGGCTTGGTCGCAGCAAACGCTCGGCGCGCTGAACGACGCGATGCAAACGGCCGTCGCGCTCGGCGTGACCGTGTGCGTGGCTTCGGGCGACAGCGGCTCGTCGGACGGCGTGAGCGACGGCGCCGATCATGTCGACTTTCCCGCGTCGAGCCCTTACGCGCTAGGTTGCGGCGGTACGCACATCGCGGCGTCGAACGGACGCATCTCGCAGGAAACGGTGTGGAGCAACGGCGAGGACGGCGCGACAGGCGGCGGCGTGAGCGCGACGTTCGCGCTGCCGGATTGGCAAAAGGGCCTGCGCGTCGTGCGCGGCAGCGGCGGGGCGGGCGCGCTGGTGCGGCGCGGGGTGCCCGACGTCGCCGCCGACGCCGATCCCGCCACGGGCTACGAAGTGCGCGTGGCGGGCGCGGATACGGTGGTGGGCGGCACGAGCGCCGTCGCGCCGCTGTGGGCCGCGCTGATCGCGCGTATCAACGCGGCGCGCGGCACGCCCGTGGGCTTCGCCAACGCGAAGCTCTATGCCCAACCCGGTGCCTTCAACGACGTGACGAGCGGCAGCAATGGCGACTTCTCGGCGGCGCCGGGCTGGGACGCCTGCACGGGCCTTGGCACGCCGGTGGGCAGCAAGGTGGCAGCCGCACTCGGCTCGGCGTAGGATGAGCGCGGCGCGCCGCCGCGACGAGCACGAAGCGGTGGGCGCGATGCGAGTTGCATGAGAGGTTGCATTCGAAGTTGCATTCACTGTCTCAAACGCGAACACACAGAAAGTGGAGACGACATGAACGACGAAGCGCAGTCCACCAAGGGCAACGGCGGCGCTCAAGGGGCCGGCCCCGCGAGCGGCAACGGCAAGCATCGCCCCCAGGCCGACCAGCCGTGCTTCGATCCCACCGCTTACGGCAACGGTCCCGACGACTTCGTCACCGACATGACCGAGAACGCCGCGATCACGCATCACGCCATTCAGATCGGCAAGGAAGTCATTGCCTATACGGCAACGGCGGGTCACCTCGTGACCGTCGATCCGAGCAGTTCGCAGCCCGACGCCAAGATCTTCTACGTGGCGTTCACGAAGGACGGCGTGCAGGCGCCGGACCGTCCCGTCACGTTCTTCTACAACGGCGGCCCGGGTTCTTCTTCCGTGTTCGTGCTGCTCGGCTCGTTTGCGCCCAAACGCATCAAGACCTCGATGCCGGGCTTCACGCCGCCCGCGCCCTATGCGCTCGAAGACAATCCGGACAGCCTGCTCGACAAGAGCGACCTCGTCTTCATCAATCCGGTGGGCACGGGCTATTCGGCCGCGATTGCGCCGCATCACAATCGCGACTTCTGGGGCGTGGATCAGGACGCGGATTCGCTCAAGCAGTTCATCAAGCGCTACCTCTCGGCGAACGATCGCTGGAATTCGCCGAAGTTTCTCTATGGCGAATCGTATGGCACCGCGCGCAGTTGCGTGCTGGCCTACCGGCTGCACGAGGACGGCGTGGATCTGAACGGCATCACACTGCAGTCGTCGATTCTCGATTACACGCAAAGCGGCAATCCGGTGGGCGCGCTGCCCACGGCGGCGGCCGACGCGTGGTACCACAAGCGTCTTGGTGTGACGCCCGCGCCGAAGGACTTGCAGGCGTTCGCCGCGCAGGTCGCGCAATTCGCGCGCACCGATTATCTGCAGGCGCTCTCGAAGTTTCCTGATCCGAACGACAAGAGCATTCCGGCGACGCTCAAGACGTTGTCGCAATACACGGGCATCGACACGCAAACACTGGAGTCGTGGAATCTCGACATCGCCTCGTACGACAGCCGCGGCAATTCGCTGTTTCTGACGACGCTCATGAAGGACAAGGGCGTGGCGCTCGGCTCGTACGACGGCCGCGTGACCGCCATCGACACGGGCATTGCCGGCAACATCGACCCCAACTCGGGCGGCAACGATCCCACCATGACGGCGGTGAGCGGCGTCTATACGGCGATGTGGAACAGCTACCTGAACGAGCAGCTCAAGTTCCGCACGAACTCGTCGTTCACGGACTTGAACGACCAGGCATTCAAGAACTGGAACTTTGGCCATATCGATCCGACGGGCGCGCAAAAGGGCGTGGACGCGCAGGGCAATATCGTGCTCTACACGGCCGGCGATCTCGCGGCGGTGATGGCGCTGAATCCGGATCTGCGCGTGCTCTCGGCGAACGGCTACTACGACTTCGTCACGCCGTTCTACCAGACCGTGATCGACCTGCAGAAGATGCCGCTTCTCGACCAGAAGGTGCGCAACAACCTGAGCGCGCGCTTCTATCCCTCGGGGCACATGGTGTATCTCGACGCCGGCTCACGCACGGCGCTCAAGGCCGATCTCGCGAAGCTCTATCAGGTCGCCGTGACGGACCGCCCTGCGGTGGCGCGCATTCGCGCCCTCCAGCGCATGAGCACGATGAGCACCATGCATCATTGATTTTTTTTGCCGGGGTCGGCGCACGCGCATGCACGCCGTTATTGCGTGCGCCCCTGCGCCATGGCTTCGAGACACGCGCGCGCGTCGCCCTGCACGAGACGCGCCGCGCACGCGATCATCAGGTTCTTGGCCAGGCCGAAATCTTCCACCAGATAGCCGCGTTCGCATACGCGTCCCTGCGGGTCGGGCACGGAAGGCACGCGTTCGATCAGCGTGCCTTCGTCGGATGAGTAGGCCCAGATTTCCTTGCCGAGTGCGGCCGCATAGCCGATCTCGAAGGCGGTGCCGGAGTCGGGCTCGCCGGGGCCGCGAAAGTCGTTGACGTTTGCCATCACGATATCGGCGGCGCGGATCGATTCGACGTTCGCGCGATAGATCCACGCGGCCTGGCGCGGGCCGTCGAGGTCCGGGGGCGCTTGTGCGTCGAGCGGATAGACGCCCTCGAAGCCAAATTCCGCACACGTGGCGACGAGGCGTGCGCCGTGCGCGAGCGCGTCGCGCCGGAAGACATCGAAGCCGGCGAGATACACGCGCGGGCGGCAGGGCAGCGGGGTCGAATTCATGGCGGGCGGTCCTCCATACAAGGGGTTCGTCGAGACCCGGTTCGGCGATTCTAGCGCCTGGTCCCGGGCCACGCGGTTTCGTGCATCTTCCTGTTGCTTACAAACGATTGACAACATTTGTTGCTTCTCGCTACGATGATGCACTTTGCATAGTGCCGTCCGGCACTGCCTTTGCACCATGTTGGAGACCATGAATACAATCGCCGGCGGCCAGTCGAAGGCCTCATTACAAAATCTCGAGACGCGCGCCTATTCCAGGGCGACGTTGCGTCTGTTGCCGTTTCTTTTCCTTTGCTATGTGGCCGCGTATCTCGACCGCGTCAACGTAGGCTTCGCCAAGCTCCAGATGCTCAGCGACCTGCAGTTCAGCGAAACCATGTACGGGCTTGGCGCGGGCATTTTCTTTATCGGTTACTTTTTCTTCGAAGTCCCAAGCAATATCCTCATGCACCGCGTGGGCGCGCGCGTGTGGATCGCCCGCATCATGATTACGTGGGCCGTGCTTTCGGCGGCCACGCTGCTCGTGAAGACGCCCATGCAGTTCTATTTCGTGCGCTTCCTGCTGGGCGTGGCCGAGGCGGGCTTCTTCCCCGGTATCGTGCTCTATCTCACCTACTGGTTCCCGGCCGCGCGCCGCAGCCGTATGAATGCGCTCTTCATGATCGGCATTCCGATCGCGGGCGTGCTCGGCGGCCCGCTTTCGGGCTGGATTCTCGCGGCCTTCACCGGCACGAACGGCTGGGCGGGCTGGCAGTGGCTCTTCCTGATCGAAGCGCTGCCCTCGCTCGTGCTGGGCGTGATTACGCTCTTCTATCTGCCCAACGGCATTCGTGCGGCGAACTGGCTTTCGGACGACGAGAAGGCCGTGCTCGAACGCAATATCGAGCAGGACCAGGCCGGCAAGGGCCACGCATCGATCGGCTCGGTGTTCGCCAATGGCCGTGTGTGGCTCATGGCCGTGATTTACTTCTGCTGCATGATGGGCCTTTACGGCATCAGCTTCTATCTGCCCACGCTCATCAAGGCGAGCGGCGTGAAGAGTGCGCTCGACGTGGGCCTGCTCACCGCCATTCCGTACGCGTGCGCGGTGTTCAGCATGCTGTTCGTCGCGAAGAGCGCCGACCGCACGGGCGAGCGCCGCTGGCACTTCGCCATCGCTTCGCTGGCATCGGCAATCGGCCTGTATTTCAGCACCGTTTTCGGCCACAACGTGCCGCTCGCCATGCTCGCGCTCTCGGTGGGCGCGGCCGGTATGCTTGCGACGATGCCCGTGTTCTGGACCTGGCCGAGCGCGATTCTCGCGGGCGGCTCGGCAGCCGCCGCCATCGGCATGATCAACTCGATCGGGAATCTCGCGGGCTTCGTGAGCCCATCGATCATCGGCTGGATGAAGGACGTGACGCAAAGCACGAACGCGGGCATGTACTGCGTTTCGGCGGCCATGGTGCTAGGCGCAGTGCTGGCGCTGCTGCAGCCGAGGAAGCTCGTCGACGGCTGATTGCGATCGCCGTGACGATTGCGCAGCATGAGCGATGAAAGCAGCGGCCACGTCCGCTGCTTTTTTTCATGATCGGTTTAACATCTCGGGAAATGCCTGGTATTTCCCGCATGTTGCGCGATGATCGATTGTGGCGACAAATGTATGCTTTGACGGCACAAGATGACGGCGAGAAACGAAGCGTGACGACGAGGACCGACCCATGAACCGACCGAAGCTGCTGTCGCTGGCTTGCTGGGCCATCGTGCCGTGCCTTTGCCTGCTGCAGCCGGCGGCCGCCCAGGTCGCGCAGCCCACGCTAGAGAAGATCCGCTCGGCGAACATCATCGCCATTGGTTATCGCGAGACTTCGGTGCCGTTCTCCTACGTGATCGGCGACAACCAGGTGATCGGCTTTTCGCAGGACATCTGCGACAAGGTGATCGACGCAGTCAAGCTCAGGACGAAGCGCCCGAACCTGCAGGTGCGTTTCATTCCCGTCACTTCGCAAAACCGCATTCCACTCGTGCAGAACGGCACCGTGGACCTGGAGTGCGGCGTCACGACGAACCTGAAGGCGCGCCAGGCCCAGGTGAGCTTCTCCAATACGTTCTTCGTCGCGACCACGCGCCTGCTCACGCGCAAGGACTCGGGCATTCACGACTTTGTCGATCTTGCGGGCAAGACGGTGCTCACGAACCAGGGCACAACGTCCGAGCGCATCTTGCGGCGCATGAACATCGACAAGCAGATGAACATGCGCATCATCAGCGCGCGCGATTATGGCGAGGGGCGCGCCACGCTCGAGTCGGGCCGCGCAGTGGCCTACATGATGGATGACGTGCTGCTCGCCGGTACGCGCTCGCTCACGGCGAAGCCCTCCGAATGGGTGATCGTGGGCACGCCGCAATCGTCGGAGGCCTATGCTTTCATGATGCGAAACGGCGACCCCGAGTTCCGGCAACTCGTGAACGATACGATGGCGGTGCTCATGAAGAGTGGCGAAATCAAGGCGATATACGCGAAGTGGCTCGAGAAGCCGGTGCCGCCCAAGGGCGTGAATTTCGAGTTTCCGATCAGCGAACAACTGCGCGCGCTCTATGCTGCGCCGAATGACCACGCCTTCGACTGAGAGCGGTGTGCACCTGCGAACCGTGAGATGATCTCGTTCCTGGCGCGGCGGACGGCGCGGGCGCTCATTGGCGCGAGGGTTCAAGCGCGCGTATGAGTCGTGGCCGCCGATGCGCGCGATGAATCGATTAACGTGTAGAAAGCGGGAAAAGCGGGAGCGGACATGCAAGAAGACGGCAGCACGGTGGTGATCGTTGGGGCAGGGCACGCGGGCGGCAACGCCGCGGCGCTGCTGCGGCAATATGGGTTTGGCGGCCGCGTCGTGCTGGTCGGTGAAGAACCGGTGCCGCCTTATCACCGGCCGCCGCTCAGCAAGGCCTATTTGAAGGGCGAGGCCGACGTCGAGCGCCTGTGGCTCAAACCGCGTGCGTTCTACGACGAGCAGCGCATCGAGCTGAAGCTCGGCGCGAGCGCGCAGTCGCTCGACCGCGCGAGCCGCACGCTCACGCTCGCCGACGGCAGCCAGCATCAATACGACAAGCTGATTTTCGCCACCGGCTCGACGCCGCGCGCGTTGACGGTGCCGGGCCACGATCTCGCGGGCGTGATCGCGCTGCGCTCGCTCGCCGACGCAGATGTGCTGCGCGAGCGCGTGAAGCCGGGCGAGAAGCTCGTGGTGATCGGAGCCGGCTATATCGGCCTCGAAGCGGCAGCGGCGGCGCGCCAGCTCGGCCACGAGGTCACGGTGCTCGAAGCCGCGCCGCGCGTGCTGGGCCGCGTGACGGGCGAGACCGTTTCCACGTTCTACGCGAACGAGCATCGCGCGCAGGGCGTGGAACTGCGCCTGAACGCGAAGATCGAGGCGCTCGTGGGTGAGGGCGACAAGCTCACCGGCGTGAAGCTTGCGGACGGCGAGATCGTACCCGCCACGCTCGCGCTGGTCGGCATCGGCATCCTGCCGAACGAGGCGCTCGCGAAAGCGGCGGGTATTACGTGCGCCAACGGCATTCAGGTGGACGACGACGCGCGCACGAGCGACCCGGACGTCTTTGCTATCGGCGATTGCGCGCACCGGCCGCTTGCGCACTACGGCCGCGCGGGGCGCCTGGAAAGCGTGCACAACGCGGTGGAGCAGGCGAAGCTCGCGGCCGCTGCGATCGTCGGCAAGCCGCGCCCCGCGTGCGACGCGCCGTGGTTCTGGTCCGATCAGTACGACCTCAAGCTGCAGACGGTGGGCCTGCTCGAGGGCTATGACGAGGCCATCGTGCGCGGCGACCCTGCCGCGCGGCGCTTCGCGGTGTACTACCTAAAGGACCGTGTGCTGCTCGCGGTCGACGCCGTCAATTCGATGCCCGATTTCCTGTGCGGCAAGAAGCTCGTGGGCAAGGGCGTGAAGCTCGACCTCGATGCGCTGCGCGATCCGGCCACGGACATGGGCAAATTTGCCGCGGCGGCGCTTGCCTGAGCGGCGAGTCGAACGATGGAGTCAGGGGGCGGTGACGTCCCCGCTATTTTCGCGATCGGGATACGCTGCGCGCCGGATAATCACTCCCCGCAGCCCGATCGCCCGGTGAATCCCTCCGTCAATCCCGCTCCCGGCGCCCAGCGCCCAGCGCGGCCTCCCGTCCCGCGCTTTGACCCGTGCTTTGACCCGCATTGTCATGAGTCTCGGCTAGAATGCGGACGCGGCGCCGCCCATGAAGCGGCTCAATTCGATCAACAAGCCGCGCCAACCGGTGTTCGCGCCCGTCCGAACGCCGCCACTCGAGGAGAGTGACGCAATGGAACAACGCTCCCGTTTTGGGGCGAGCCTGCTGCCGTACCTGCTCGTCGGCCCGCAGCTTGCGGTGACCGTGATCTTTTTCCTGTGGCCGGCCGGAGTGGCGCTCTTGCAGTCCACCCAGGCCCAGGACGCCTTCGGCACGTCGTCCATCTTCGTCGGCTTCGCCAACTTCACGCGGCTCCTGCGCGATCCGCTCTATCTGGCCTCGGTCCAGACGACGCTCGTTTTTACGGCGCTCGTCACGTTCGGCGGCCTCGCCATTTCGCTGCTGCTGGCAGCCATGGCGCACCATGTGACGCGCAGCAAACGCTTTTATCAAACGTTTCTCATCTGGCCGTATGCGGTCGCGCCCGTCATTGCCGCCGTGTTGTGGGGCTTTCTGTTCAACCCGAGCATTGGCCTCGTGACCTTCGCGCTCGCACGCTTCGGCGTGACGTGGAATCACGCGCTCAACCCCGGCCAGGCCATGACGCTCGTTGTAATCGCATCGGTCTGGCAGCAGATCAGCTATAACTTCCTGTTCTTCTACGCGGGCCTGCAGTCGATTCCGCAATCGCTTTTCGAGGCGGCCGCCATCGACGGCGCGGGCCCCGTGCGGCGGTTCTTCGGCATTGCGTTCCCGCTGCTCTCGCCCACGAGTTTCTTTCTGCTCGTGGTGAACGTGGTCTACGCGCTGTTCGACACCTTCCCCGTGATCGATGCGGCAACGGGCGGCGGGCCTGGCCAGGCCACGCGCACGCTCGTCTACAAGATCTTCGACGAAGGCTTTCGCGGGCTCGACATCGGCAGTTCGGGCGCGCAATCGGTCGTGCTGATGCTGATCGTGACCGCGCTCACGATCTTCCAGTTCCGCTTTATCGAACGACGGGTTCAGTACTGATGGTCGAGAACCGCAAATACTTCAACCTGTTCTGCCACGTCATGCTGCTGCTCGGCGTGGCGGTGGTGGCCTTTCCTGTGTACGTGGCGTTTTGCGCCGCCACGATGAACGAGAAAGAAGTCTTCTCGGTGCCGCTCTCGCTCGTGCCGAGCACCCATCTGCTCGCGAACATGGCCACCGTGTGGAACGTGGGAACGGGCAGCGCGGCGAGCCCGTTCGGCGTGATGCTCATGAACAGCGTCGTCACGGCGCTCGTGATTTCGGTGGGCAAGATCGCCATTTCGATCATCTCGGCCTATGCGATCGTGTTTTTCCGCTTTCCTTTCCGCCGTCTCGCGTTCTGGCTGATCTTCGTGACGCTCATGCTGCCCGTGGAAGTGCGCATTTTCCCCACGGTTCAAGTCGCGGCCACGCTGCATCTCACGAACACTTACGCGGGCCTCACGCTGCCGCTCATCGCCTCGGCCACGGCCACGTTTCTGTTCCGCCAGTTCTTCCTCACGCTGCCCAACGAGCTGATCGAGGCCGCGCGTATCGACGGTGCGGGGCCGCTGCGTTTTTTCTGGGACGTGGTGCTGCCGCTTTCAAAGACGAACATCGCGTCGCTTTTCGTCATCACGTTCATCTACGGCTGGAACCAGTATCTGTGGCCGATTCTCATGTCGAGCACGGCTTCGATGACGACCGCCGTGGTGGGCATCAAGAGCATGATTTCGAGCGGCGACGCGGCGACGCAATGGCATCTCGTGATGTGCGCGACGATGATCGCCATGCTGCCGCCGCTCGTGGTGGTGCTGGCCATGCAGCGCTGGTTCGTGCGCGGCCTCGTGGACGTGGAGAAATAAGTATGGATGCAATTCGGGGGATGACATGGCGGCATTGAGCATACGGGGCGTCACGAAGTCGTACGACGGCGCGCAACAGGTGTTGCACGGCATCGACGTGCAGGTGGCGGACGGCGAATTCATGGTGCTCGTCGGCCCGTCGGGCTGCGGGAAGTCCACGCTGCTGCGCATGGTCGCGGGGCTGGAGACCATCACGTCGGGCGAGATTGCCATCGGCGAAAAGGTGGTCAATCGCGTGGAGCCCAAGGATCGCGACATCGCCATGGTGTTCCAGAACTACGCGCTTTATCCGCACATGACGGTCGCGCGCAACATGGGTTATAGCCTCAAGCTGCAGGGGCTCGACCGCACGACAATCGATTCGCGCGTGGCGGCGGCCGCCGAAATCCTGGAACTGGGCAAGCTGCTGGAGCGCAAACCGCGCGAGCTTTCGGGCGGCCAGCGCCAGCGCGTGGCGATGGGCCGCGCGATCGTGCGCGAGCCCTCGGTGTTCCTGTTCGACGAGCCGCTCTCGAACCTCGACGCGAAGCTGCGCGTGCAGATGCGCCTTGAAATCCAGCGTCTGCATGCGCGTCTGCGCACGACGAGCCTGTACGTCACGCACGACCAGATCGAGGCGATGACGCTTGCGCAGCGCGTGATGGTGCTCAACGGCGGGCGCGCTGAGCAGATCGGCACGCCCAGCGAGGTGTACGACCGACCCGCTTCGATGTTCGTGGCGAGCTTCATCGGCTCGCCGGCCATGAACCTGCTGCGCGGGCGCGTGAGTGACGACGGCCGACGCTTCGAAATCGCGGGCAACGGGCCGCATCTGCCGCTTGGCGATGCGCCGGCCTGGCTGCCGAAGGGCGCCGAGTGCGTGCTGGGCGTGCGGCCTGAGCATATGCATGCGCGCGGCGCCAACGAGCCGGTCACGCTCGAAGTCGAGACTTGCGAGCTGCTCGGCGCGGACAACCTCGCCCACGGCCGCTGGGGCAGCGCGGATGTGGTGGTGCGTCTGCCGCACGAAACGCGGCCCACGCCCGGCGAGCGGCTGGCGGTGCACTTGCCGCCGGCGCGCCTGCATTTCTTCGATCCGGCTACGGGTAAGCGTTTTGGCTAGGCTGTGCCCGTCAGGGCCAAAACCGCGGCCTGCGCGCGGAGTCTCGATTGTCGTAAACTGTGGCATCGCGCGGGCGCAATGCCGCCTGCGCCATTCGTATCGGCAAGTACCGGCAAACACCGGTGCGTACCGGCACCAAACACGAACAGGCGACATGGCCGCAATCCCTTTTCTCCGCTTCCTCGCCCAATCTGCCCAACGCGCGCGTAACGTGCGTCAGGCGCGCCGGAGCCTCGCTTGAGCGCGCGCGAACTGCCCACAGGGCTGATGCTCGTTCACGGCAATCAGCCCGAGCGCATGCGCGACCTGATCGTGAGCTGGATCGGCCAGAACCCGATCGCGCCGCTCGAAAAGGAAATGTTCCTCGTGCAGAGCAACGGCATCGCGCAGTGGCTCAAGCTCGCGTTTGCCGCCGATCCCGAGGAGGGCGGCTGCGGGATCGCGGCGGCGTTCGAAATGTCGCTGCCGTCGCGTTTCCTGTGGCAGGTGTATCGCGCCGTGCTCGGCAACGACGCAGTGCCCGCGGTCTCGCCGTTCGACAAGTCGCGCCTCGTCTGGCGTCTCATGCGCATGCTGCCGGCGCTGCTCGACGAGCCGGGCTATGAGCCGCTCAAGCGCTTCATGGCCAACGACGAGGACCAGCGCAAGTGCTTCCAGCTCGCGCAGCGCGTGGCGGATTTGCTCGACCAGTACCAGGTCTATCGTGCGGACTGGCTCGCTGCGTGGGCCGCGAACGAGGACGTGCTGATCGATGCGCGCAACGCGCGCGTGCCGTTGCCCGAGGAGGCGCGCTGGCAGGCGGCGCTTTGGCGCGCGCTACTCGCGGATGTGAGCGCGCAGGCGCAAGACGGCATCGGCTTGCGTGACACGGGGCGCGCCGCCGTGCACGAAGCGTTCATGGAGCGCGCGCAGTCATGGCAGGAGGGCGACGCACGGCCGAAGGGCTTGCCGCGCCGGCTTGTGGTGTTCGGCATTTCGAGCCTCGCGCGCCAGTCGGTGGAAGTCCTCGCGGCGCTCGCGCGCTGGAGCCAGGTGCTGATGTGCGTGCATAACCCGTGCATGCACTACTGGGCCGACATCGTCGCCGACCAGGACCTGCTGCGCGCACGCCACGCGCGCCAGCGCCGCCGCGCGGGCGCGCCGGACCAGCTCGAAGAGGCGCAGTTGCATCTGCATTCCCAGCCCTTGCTCGCGGCCTGGGGCAAGCAGGGGCGCGACTTCATTGGCCTGCTCGACGAATACGATAGCGATGAAGCGCGCGAGACGTACACGCCACACTTCACGCGCATTGGCCAGCGTATCGATCTGTTCGACGGCGAAGATGCGCTCACGCTGCTCTCGCAGTTGCAGGACGACATTCGCGATCTGCGGCCGCTTGGCGAGACGCGCGCGCGCTGGGAACCTGTCAATGTGCAGGAAGACGAATCCATTCGCTTTCACATCGCGCACAGTGCGCAGCGTGAAGTGGAGATCCTGCACGACCGCCTGCTCGCCGCGTTTGCGGCGGACCCCGAACTGCGTCCGCGCGACGTGATCGTGATGGTGCCCGACATCGAGGTCTACGCACCGCATATCCAGGCCGTGTTCGGCCTGCTCGACGGCAACGACCCGCGCAGCATTCCGTTCAGCGTGGCCGACCGTGCGCAGCGCGCGTTCGACCCGCTCATCGGCGCGCTGGAAATGCTGCTTTCGCTGCCGTACTCGCGCGTGACGGTGAGCGACGTGCTCGATCTGCTCGAAGTGCCGGCTGTACGTGCGCGCTTTGACATCGACGTCGACGACGTGCCCACGTTGCGCAACTGGATCGACGGCGCGAATATCCGCTGGGGCCTGCATGCGGGCCAGCGCGCGAGCCTCGGGCTCCCCCAGGCCGACGAACTGAGCGCACCCAATAGTTGGGCGTTCGGTTTGCGGCGCATGCTGCTGGGCTACGCCGCCGGCGAGCGTGCGGGCGCATGGCGCGGCATCGAGCCGTACAGCGAAATCGGCGGGCTCGACGCCGCGTTGCTGGGACCGCTCACGCGCCTCGTGGATGCGCTCGACCACGCGTGGCGTACGCTGCGCGAGCCGGCCACGGTGGAAGTGTGGTGCGAGCGTCTGCGCGCGTTGAAGGCGGCGTTTTTCGCTGCGCAGGACGAAGACGCTTACACGCTCGACCGCCTCGACGGCGCGCTCGAAACGTGGCGCGAGGCCTGCGCCGAAGCCGCGCTCATGGAGACCTTGCCGCTTGCCATCGTCGCTGAGAACTGGCTCGCGGCGCTCGAAGGCGGCGGGCTCTCACAGCGCTTCTTCGCGGGCGCCGTGACCTTTGCCACGCTGATGCCGATGCGGGCCATTCCGTTCCGCCGCGTGTGCCTGCTCGGCATGAACGACGGCGACTATCCGCGCAGCCGCACGCCGCTCGACTTCGACCTCATGCGCCGCGACTATCGTCCCGGCGACCGCTCGCGCCGCGAAGACGACCGCTATCTGTTCCTCGAAGCGCTACTCTCGGCGCGCGACCATCTGCATGTTTCGTGGATCGGGCGCAGCGTGACCGACAACACGCCGCGCCCGCCTTCGGTCCTGGTCGGGCAGTTGCGCGATCATCTAAAGGCTGGCTGGCGGCTCGAAGGCGACGAAGACAACGATGGCGAAGCGCTGCTCGACGCGTTGACCATCGAACATCGCCTGCAGCCGTTCAGCCCGGACTATTTTCCGCCGCGCCCGGAAGAGGCGACGCTATACACGTACGCGCACGAGTGGGGCAAGCCGGCACAGGTGCGGCCTGCAGCCGAAGCGAACGCTGAAGTCCTCGCGCCGCCTGAGCGCGACGAGCCGCTTTCGATTCGCGAGCTCGGCGAATTCCTGCGCGAGCCGGTTCGCAGCTTCTTCCGGCAGCGTCTGCGCGTGGCCTTCGAAAGCGAAGACGCGGCGAGCGAAAATCACGAACCCTTCGAGGTGGATGCGTTGCAGGCGTGGCAACTCCAGGGCGAACTGATCCGCGCGCAGCTCCTGGCGATGGAGCGCGGCGAAGACGATCTCGAACCGGCCGCGCTTGCGCGCCTCGAGCGCATGCATCGCAGCGGCGACCTCGCGACCGGCGGCTTTGGCGAGGTGAGCGGCGAAGAACTGCTCGCGCCCATGGCCGAGCTTTTCGCCGAATATCGCAAGGCGCTTGCACGCTGGCCCGAGCCGCTAGAGCATCAATACGAAATTCGTCTCGATGCAACGCTCGAAGGCCGAATCGTTTCGCTCGACGACTGGCTCGACGACTTGCGTGCGGGCCCGGAGGGCGCACTCGGCCGCGTGATTCTGGAGCCGGGCACGCTAGTGAAGGACAGCCGCTATCGCAGCGACCGTCTCGTGCCCTACTGGGTCGCGCACCTGGCTGCGCAGATCGCGGCCGGGCCGGTGACCACGGTGATCGTGAGCAAGGTGGGTGTGGCGGAGTTCGCGCCGCTCGACGCGCGGGTTGCGCGCGACTATCTGCTCGCCTTGCTTGCCGCATGGGACGACGGTGCGCGCCGGCCCTTGCCGCTCGCGGTGAAGACCGCGTTTGCATGGCTGCGCAAGTTGCCCGATCCATTCGACGGCACGCGCGCGATGGTGCCTGCCGAAGCGTGGGAAGCGGCACGCGCGGCCTACGAGGGCAATGGCCGCACGCCCGGCGAGCGCGAGACGAATGCGTATCTGCGCCGCGCTTTCCCCGATTTCGACGCGCTCGTTGCCCACGACGATTTCATTACGCTCGCTATGACGCTGTTGCTGCCGGTAAGCCGCGCGCCGCTCGCGTCGTCGCGTGCGAAGCGTGCCTCGAGCGAGGCAGGAGAAACGGCATGAATCCGCTCGGGAACATGGACGCACACGTGCTGGAGCCGCTGCGCTTCCCGCTATACGGCAGCCGCCTGATCGAAGCGAGCGCGGGCACGGGCAAGACTTTCACGATTGCCATGCTGTACGTGCGCCTCGTGCTGGGGCACGGCGCGCTCAACGCAGCAAGCGACGAAGCGGATTTCGACGACGAGGCGCGCACGGCAGGCCGCGCGCTCACGCCGCCCGAAATTCTCGTCGTGACCTTCACCGACGCGGCGACGAAGGAACTGCGCGAGCGCATACGCGCGCGCCTCATCGAAGCCGCCGAATGCTTCCGTGTCGAGCCTGAAGACGTGCCCGAGCGCGAGCCGGGAGAAGACCTGTTGCACGACCTGCGCGAGGACTACTCGCCGGAGCAGTGGCCCGCGTGCGCGCGCCGCCTGCAACTTGCGGCCGAATGGATGGACGAGGCCGCGGTCTCGACGATCCATGGCTGGTGCAATCGCATGCTGAGCGAGCACGCGTTCGACAGCGACAGCCTCTTTTCGCAGACGCTCGAAACCGACCAGACGGAATTGCGCGCCGAAGTCGTGCGCGACTACTGGCGCACCTTCATGGCGCCCCTCGACGCGGCAAGCGCCGCCGAAGTGAGCGCATGGTTCGCGAGTCCCGACGAATTGCACGGTGCGATACGCGGACTGCTCGCGCACGCCGATCTTTTGCCCGATGCATGCGATCCCGATGCGGCGCTCGCACACGCCCGCAAGCGCGCAATCGACGAACTCGAAACGCTGAAGGCGCCGTGGCGCGTCTGGATCGACGAGGTCGAGGTGTTGCTCAACGCGGCGCGCGCAGCGAAGCAGTTCGACGCCAGAAAGCTTAATTCGAAGCACGGCGAAACATGGATCGGCAAGCTGCGCGACTGGGCCAACGATCCCGAGTCCGCGCATCCCGGCTTCGACGACAAGGCGGCCGTGTGGACGCGTCTGACGCCTACCGGCCTGGCCGAGATCTGGGTCAAGGGCGAGCCGCCCGAGCATGCGGCCTTCGTGGCGATGGAAAGCTTGCGCGAGTCGCTCGGTTCGCCGCCCGAGGCGAAACAGGACCTGCTGTGCCACTCGGCGCGCTGGGTGGCGAAGCGCTTCGAGGAAGAAGAGGCGCGCCGTTCGCAAATGGGCTTCGACGATCTGCTCACGCGGCTGCGCGCGGCGCTGCAGCGCGAGAACGGGCCACGTCTCGCGGAAATCATCCGCAAGCAGTATCCGGTCGCACTGATCGACGAGTTTCAGGACACCGACCCGGTTCAGTACCAGATTTTCGATGCGGTCTATCGTATCGCCGAACACGACACCGAGACGGCCATCGTCTTGATTGGCGATCCGAAGCAGGCGATCTACGCGTTTCGCGGCGCGGACATCTACACCTACCTGCGCGCGCGCCGTGCCTGCGAAGGGCGGCGCTATACGCTCAAGAAGAATTTCCGCTCCACGCGCGCGATGGTCGAGGCGGTGAACCGCTGCTTCGAGGCGGCGGAATCGCGGCCCGAGGGCAGCGGCGCGTTTTTGTTTCGCAACCCTGATGGAGGCGAAAACGCGTTGCCGTTCGTGGCTGCCGATGCGCATGGACGGCCCGATAAGCTCGTAGCAGCCGGTGCGGCGCTGCCCGCGCTCAACGTCTGGTGGATGCCGCCTGCCGCAGATGGCAAGCCGCTCAGCAAGGGCGCGTATCTCGCGGGCATGGCCGGCAGCTGCGCGACCGAGATGGTGCGCCTGCTCAATCTCGGCCAGGAGCAGGCAGCGGGTTTCTCGGGCGAACGCGGCATGCGGCCGTTGCAGCCCGCCGATATGGCGGTGCTCGTCAACAACCGCAGCGAGGCGCAAGCGATACGCGAAGCGCTGGCCGCGCGCGGCGTGCGCAGCGTCTATCTCTCGGATCGCGATTCGGTGTACCAGACGCCGCAGTCCGAAGAACTGCGCTTCTGGCTCGCGGCCTGTGCCGAGCCCGACGACGGCCGCCTCGTGCGCACGGCGCTCGCTACGGCGACGCTCGGGCTCGAATGGGCCGAACTCGACCGGCTCGGGCACGACGAGATCGCGTGGGAGTCGCGTGTGCTGCAGTTCCGCGAGTATCGCGAATGCTGGCGCAGGAAGGGCGTGCTGCCCATGTTGCGCCGCTTGTTCAACGACTTTCACGTGCCGCAGCGCTTGCTTGGCGAGGCGGCCGGCGCAGGGCTGAATGGCGAGCGCGCGCTCACGAACCTGTTGCATCTCGCCGAACTGCTGCAACAGGCGAGCACGCAACTCGACGGCGAGCACGCGCTGATCCGCTATCTCGACGAGCAGCGCGAAGATGAAAGCGCGGGCGGCGGGGGCGACGCGCGCCAGTTGCGTCTGGAAAGCGATGCGGGACTCGTGCAGGTGGTGACGATCCACAAGTCGAAGGGCCTGGAGTATCCGCTCGTGTTTTTGCCGTTCGCGTGCGCGCACCGCGCCGTCAAACCCGACGACGTGCCGTTCAAGTGGCACGACGATGAAGGCGAATTGCGCGTCACGCTAGAGGCCGACGCGCGCGTGCTGCGTCAGGCCGATCGCGAGCGCCTCGGCGAAGATCTGCGCAAGCTCTACGTCGCACTGACGCGCGCGCGTTACGCGACGTGGGTCGGCTATGGACCGGTGCAGGGCGTCGAGGCGAGCGCGTTCGGTTATCTGCTGGGTGGCGGCGCTGCCATTCCCGCTGAGGAAACCGAAGCATTGCTCGACACATTGCGCGGCCCGTGCGCGGACATCGCCGTCGCGCCCGCTCCCGAAGCGCGCCGCGACGTGCTCGCGCTGCGCGACACCGGCGCTGTGCGCGGCGAGGCGCGCACGCTCGTGCATCGCGAGCGCGAGCGCTGGTGGATCGCGAGCTATTCGAGCCTGAAAACGCTCGAAACGTCGATCGGTGCGGGCGTTCCCGTCGAAGCGGACGATGCGCGCGGCGCGCCCGACACGCGCAGCGAGGACGTGTTCCTCGAACTGCTCGACGCGAGCGTGCCGCCCGAGGACGACGAGGCATTCGCAGGCGCTGCCCAGGCGCTCGTCGCACCCGCGCTTGCGCCGATGCACGGGTTCGAGCGCGGCGCCGACGCGGGCACCTTTCTGCACGAACTGATGGAATGGGCCGCCAACGAAGGCTTCGCCGAAATCGCGCAAGACGAAGCGCGCGTGCGCGACATGGTCGCGCGCCGCTGCAGCGCGCGCGGCTGGTCGCACTGGATCGAGACGCTCACGGCGTGGATGCTGGAACTCGTGCGCACGCCGCTGCGTCTGCCGGACATCGAAGGCGAGCGCGTGGTGCCCGTGGCGTTCGCGGAGTTCGAACCCGGTGCGTATATGGCCGAACTGGAGTTCTGGGTCACGGCACATGCCGTCGATACACTCGCAATCGATGCGCTCGTCACCGAATTCACGCTGGACGGCGAGGCGCGCCCCGCGCTCGACGCCGCCACGCTCAACGGCATGCTCAAGGGCTTCATGGATCTCGTGTTCGAACACGAAGGCCGCTATTACGTGGCCGATTACAAGTCGAACTGGCTCGGCCCCGACGATGCTTCGTACACGAGCGCGAAAATGCGCGCGCAGATCCTGCATTCGCGCTACGAACTGCAATACGTGCTCTATCTGTTCGCGCTGCACCGGCTGCTCAAGTCGCGCCTGCCCGATTACGACTATGACCGCCACGTGGGCGGTGCTGTGTATCTGTTCCTGCGCGGCGGCCGCGCCCCGGGACAGGGGCTGCATTGCGAGCGGCCGCCGCGCGAACTGATCGAACGACTCGATGCGCTCTTCGCGCGTCGTAACGCGCGGGAGGATTTGGCATGACGAGGCGCCGCACGAAAGGGCAGGACGGCCTCACCGGCGATCTGTTCGAGAATCTGGACATGCCGGAGGCCGCGGCGGAACCGAGGCCAGGCGCCGCGCGTGAAACCGCCGTGCAAATGCTCGGCGTGCTCGACAATTGGGTCGAGCGCAGCTGGCTCCGTACGCTCGATGCCGCATTCGCGCGCTTTTTGTGGACTGAAGCGCCGCACAGTCCGCCATTGTTGCTGCTGGCGGCCGCGCTTGCGAGCCATCAGCTTGGGCGCGGTCATGTGTGTCTCGACCTGAAGGCCACGCTGGAAGACCCGGCGTTCGCGCTTTCCCTGCCGCCCGACGGGCCGCAAATGCTGGCCGCGGTGCCGGCGCAGCCGCCTGCCGAAGTGCTCGCGGGCGTCACGCTCGCGCAGTGGCGCGCGGCGCTCGCTGTGCCCGATCTCGTGAGCGAGGAGACGGCGGTCGTCGACGTTGCACAAGGCAATGCGCCGCTCGTGCTTGCGGGCACACGGCTTTATTTGCGGCGCTACTGGCAATACGAGCAGGACGTGCGTGAGGGCATCGAGCGCCGACTCACACGCGCTGCACAGCTTGAAGCCGCGTTGCCGCTCGAGATCGCGCGCGCGGCGCTCGACGCGTTGTTCGCGCCGCGTAACGGCGAGGCACGCGCCGATCAAGCTGCGCGCGCCGCCGACTGGCAGAAGCTCGCCTGCGCGCTCGCCGCGCGCAGCGCGTTCAGCATCGTCACGGGCGGGCCGGGCACGGGCAAGACGACTACGGTCGTGAGATTGTTGGCTCTCCTGCAGACACTCGCACTCGGCCGTGTGGGGCAGGGAACGCATGCCGCGCGGCCTTTGCGCATCCGGCTTGCCGCGCCCACCGGCAAGGCCGCGGCGCGTTTGAACGAGTCGATCGCGGGCGCGGTGGAGCGGCTGCCGTTCGATGCGCTGCAGGCACACGTGGACGCCGTGGCGCTGCGCAATGCGATTCCGACCGTCGTGACTACGCTGCATCGCGTGCTCGGCACGCGGCCCGGCAGCCGGCGCTTCAGGCACGACGCCGCGAATCCGCTGCCCGTGGACGTGCTCGTGATCGACGAGGCCTCGATGGTCGACCTCGAAATGATGGCCGCCGTCCTCGACGCGCTGCCGCCCTCTGCGCGGCTCATCCTGCTTGGCGACAAGGACCAGCTTGCTTCGGTCGAGGCCGGGGCGGTGCTGGGCGAATTGTGCGACCGCGCGCGAGAAGGGCACTACACGCAGGCGTCGCGGGCGTGGCTCGAAGCGGCCACTGGCGAGCGCATCGACGCGGCCATGCTCGATGCGCACGGCCTGCCGCTCGACCAGGCCATCGCGATGCTGCGCGAGAGCCATCGTTTCGCATCGGAAAGCGGCATCGGCGCACTGGCCGAACTCGTTAACACGGGCGATGCAGTGGGTGTCGCGAAGGTCTGGTCACGCGGTTACGAGGATCTCGCGCGCCTCGTGTGTCCCGCCGACAATGACGGACCGTTGCGCTCGCTGATCGTCGATGGCCGCGTGGGCGAACACAGCGCCGCGCACTCGCAGCGCCAGGGCTACCGCCACTACCTGGAAACGATGCGAACGACCCGGCCCGAGCCCGGCGCGACGCCCGAGGCGCTGTCCGGCTGGGCCGCTGGCGTGCTCGAGGCGCACAGCGCGTTTCAGCTGCTGTGCGCGCTGCGGCGCGGTCCGTGGGGCGTCGAAGGCCTGAACCGCCGCGTGGCGCGCCTGCTGCACGAAGAAGGGCTCATCGACCCGCACGGCGACTGGTACGCCGGCCGGCCCGTACTCGTCATGCACAACGACTACGAGCTTGGGCTCATGAACGGCGACATCGGCATCGCGCTGGAACTGCCCGTTGCGGCGGGGGAGCCGCCCGTGTTGCGCGTGGCCTTCCTGGCCGGCGACGGCTCGGGCGGCGTGAAGTGGGTGTCGCCGAGCCGCTTGCAGGGCGTGGAGACGGTGTTCGCGCTCACCGTTCACAAGTCGCAGGGCTCGGAGTTCACCCACGCCGCGCTCGTGCTGCCCGATACGTACAGCCCCATTCTCACGCGCGAACTCGTCTACACCGGCATTACACGTGCGCGTTCGTTTCTCACGCTCGCGGTGCCCGAGGGTCGCTCCGTGCTCGATCGTGCCGTGCTCGCCAAAGTGCAGCGCGCAAGCGGCCTCATGGCGGCACTCGCGCGCGACGCTCAGGCTGCGTGAGCGACCGGCAAAAGAATCGAGGGCCGCTTATGGCGGCCCTCGACTCGTGCTGCATGCTGCTCGCGGTTTAGACGATGGTCAGCGTCACGTCGATGTTGCCGCGCGTGGCGTTCGAGTACGGGCACACGATATGTGCCTTGTCGACGAGCGCCTGGGCGGCCGCGCGATCCATGCCGGGCAACGAAATCTTCAGTTCGACTTCAATGCCGAAGCCATTCGGGATCTGGCCGATGCCGACATTGCCGGTGATCGAGAGATCGGCGGGCAGGGCGATCTTGTCGCGCGCCGAGACGAACTTCATCGCGCCGATGAAGCATGCGCTATAGCCCGCGGCGAAAAGCTGCTCGGGGTTCGTGCCTTCGCCGCCCGCGCCGCCGAGTTCGCGCGGCGTGGTGAGGCTGAGGTCCAGGTTGCTGGCGGGAATGACGGCGCGGCCATCGCGGCCGCCGGTGACGTTGGCTTCGGCGCGGTAGAGGACTTTTTCGATCGACATAACAGGCTCCTTTGAGCAAAGACGGTTCGTTGAGGGTACGGCGGAGTACGGCATTCAATTTAGTGGCGCAAGGCGACAGCCATGTGCACCAGGGTCCAGCAGAAGAGCAACGCTTGCGAATTTCCGGTCGTCATTTTTTGCATTCTATCTATTACCAGATAGATTTCCGGCCGTCGAAACACGTTCATGATGCTCCTCTTTCTAGCTATCTATCAGAAGATAGAATTCACGGCCTAATAAAAGAGGCGGCTAGCCGCCCCGTCTTACCGGCAAGAATACTTCACAGAGCCACGCGCCACATGGCTTCGACATCTTCGAGGCGCGACTTCGTATGGAACAACCGGCTCGCCAGGACGCTGCCCTGTAATGCCGCGAACAACGTACGGGCCGCACTTTCGGGCTTGCCCCTCACGACCAGCGTGCCTTCTTTCGCGCCTTGAGCCAGCACCTCGGCCAGCCAGTTTTCGTTCGCGCGGAAGAACACCTGCACAGCCTGACGCACGGTTTCCGGCAGCGACTCGATGTCGGCGGCCAGCATGCCGCACAGACAGATCTGGTTGCCGTCGCCCAGCGTCTTGCCGAAGAGCCGCGTGTACGTAGCGAGCTTTTCGCGCGCCGGGAGCGCCGCGTCGATCGATTGCAATCCCGCCATGACTTCACTGCTGTACTGGCTCACCGCTTCCAGCACCAGGTCGTCTTTCGACGGGAAGTAATAGTGGATGCTCGACGTTTTCACGCCCACCAACTCCGACAGGTCGCGATAGCTGAACCCGTTGTAGCCGCGCAGCATCATGAGGGTGATGGCGTGGTCGAGAACCTGCTCGCGCACTGTCAACTTCGTATCCATGGGCGCTAATTTATCTACTGGAAGATAGATTGTCAAGCGCCTCACGAAAATTTTCCGGTGCGCCGGGCGCGACCTCCTGGCCGCGTCCGGCGGGGCGACGTCAGATCCCGCGATGCCCGGCGCTGAAAATGAGGCGCACGCCCAGCGCCCCAATCGCGCCGGCAGCAATGCGGTCGATCCCGCTCTTGGCGCGCAGATAGAGATCGCGCGGACGCTGGCTCGAAAAGCACAGCGCGACGACCGTGTACCAGCCAGTCTCGATCGCGAAGACGAGCGGCGGCAGCGCGAAGTAGCACCACAGCGGCGGGTTATGCGGCAGGAGCGCGACGAAGATGCCGCCGTAGGCAATGGCCGTTTTCGGGTTGCTCAACTGGGTGGTCAGGCCGCTCCAGTACGACTTGCCGGGGCGCTCGCCCGGTACGGCCGTCTTGCTCACCGTGACCGGCGAGCCCGCGCCGCGCCAGATGCGCGAAGCGATGTAGAGCAGATAGGCGCCCCCTGCGATCTTGAGCGCGGCGTACAGCCAGGCAACCGTGGCGAGCAGGGTATAGAGCCCGGCGAGCGCGATGCCCGCGAAGCAGATCGCGCCCGTGCCCATGCCTAGCGCTGTGGCGACGCCGTCGCGGCGCGAGAGACCGATCGAGTTGCGCGCGACGAGCACGAAGCTCGGGCCGGGACTCATGGCCCCGAGTAGAACAGCGAGGAGAATGCTGGCAACGGCGGCGAGGGGAGACATGCTGGCGGCTCCATGCGGGAGGGAATTTCGAACACTAACACGCGCGCAGAGGCGCCGCGAGGGTTCCCCACTGGCGCCGCGGGATCGTGCCAGCCGCACTGAATAGTGCTTAGTTATCTTGAGCGATTGTGCCTGTCGCGCTCGCGATTCCAGTGGTGTAACAGCACGCGCGTTTGTTCCGCGATGCTCTGCTTCAGAAAATCGGCCTTCGTTCTGTCGATGTCGTCCCAGCCGAGCATCGTGAGCGTGGAGCGGCGCGCGATGAAGAAAAGCAGAAACTGCCCATACAGGCTGAACATGCGCACCACGGTGAGCGGATCGTCGGCCGGCATGCCGGTAATGCGTTCGAGCAGTTCCACGTTGATGGTGTTCAGCGGCGAGCGCACGCGCTCACGCAGGATTTCCGAGCCGATTTCCGGTTCGCCGCCGCCCTGTTCGCGCGCGAAGAATAGACGCTGGTCCGGCCCGTGCTGCTTGACGAAGGAACGGTCGGCCACGGCCGACTGGATGTCGATGAAGGCGTCGATCAGCGCTTCGGTGTCCGCGTTGCGCTCAAGTGCAACGCGCGCGCGTTGCACGGCCGGCTCGAATGACTGCCACGATTCGTCGGCGATCGACTCCGCGCAGGCGCGGTAGAGGCCTTCCTTGTTTTCGAAGTAATACTGCAGCGCCGGCGCGTTCACGCCCGCGCGCGCGGCGATGTCGCGCGTGGAGGCGCCGTCGAAGCCGTGCTGACCGAACAGGCTGATGGCTGCCTCGATGATCTTGCGACGTGTCTCGTCGCCACGCGCATAGCCTCCTTCGGGCGAACGTCGCAGTTTCTTGCCTTCGCTCATGCATTTCCTTTCGTATCCCTGCGAAATATAACACTTGACACAGTTTTTCCAAGTGGAATAATTTTGCCGACTGGAATAAATTGAGAAACAACAACATGTCTACGACTGCAGGCGCGCCCGGACGCGACGTGCCGGACGCCGCCGCTGCGCCCGCGCGGAGCGGCGTGAAACGAACCCTTCTGATCCTGCTGGGACTGGCAGCGCTCGTCGCTGCAGCGGTGTGGCTGGGTCACTGGTGGGTTATCGGGCGCTTCATCGAATCCACTGACGACGCCTATCTGCAGGCCGACAGCGTGACGATCGCCCCGAAGGTGAGCGGCTATGTGACGGATGTCTACGTGGCCGACAACCAGGCCGTGAAGCCGGGCGATCCGCTTGTGAAGCTCGACGCGCGCCAGTATCAGGTGGCGCTCGACCAGGCGCAGGCCACTGTCGATGCGCGCACGGCGGACATCGAGCATGCGCAAGCGCAGATCGAGCAGCAACGGGCGAACGTCGCTCAGGCACAGGCACAGCAGGAAGTCGCCCAGGTGAGCTTGCGCCACGCGAACGACGAAGTGGCGCGCTACGCGCCGCTCGCGGCCACGGGTGCGGAAACGACCGAGCGGCTTGCCGAACTCAAAAGCGAACGCGACAAGGCGCAGGCCACGCTCGCCGCAGACGCAGCCGCCGTCACGTCCGCACGTTCGCAGATCTCGGCGCTGAACGCGCAGCTCTCGCAGGCGCGCGCTCAGCTCGAGGCGGCGCGTGCGAACGCCGCGCAGTCGCAACTCGACCTCGACAACACCGTGGTGAAGAGCGCGCTTGCGGGCCGGGTGGGCGACCGCACCGTGCGCGTGGGCCAGTACGTCCAGCCGGGCACGCGCATGCTGACCGTCGTGCCGGTGCAACGCACCTACCTCACGGCGAACTTCAAGGAAACGCAGATCGGCCGTATGCGCGCGGGCCAGCCCGTGGAACTGCACGTCGACGCGCTGCCCGGCCACACGCTGCACGGCGTGGTGGACAGCTTCTCGCCGGGTACGGGCGCGCAGTTCGCGCTCTTGCCGCCTGAGAACGCCACCGGCAACTTCACGAAGATCGTGCAGCGCGTGCCGGTGCGCATCCGCCTCGAAACCGGGCCTGAAACGCGCAGCGTACTGCTACCGGGCATGTCGGTGACGGTCGATGTCGACACGCGCTCCGCACGCGAGGAAGACCGCCGTATCGACCAAGAGAACCACCGTGGCTAATACGGCTCGCGCAGCGGTGCCGCATCCGCATGGCGAGCGCGCGAGCGTGGCCGACTGGGTCGCCGTCGCGGCGGGTGCGCTTGGCGCGTTGATGGCCACGCTCGACATTTCCATTACGAACTCGGCGCTGCCGCAGATCCAGGGGCAGATTGGCGCGACGGGCACCGAGGGCACGTGGATCTCCACGGGCTATCTGATGTCCGAGATCGTGATGATTCCGCTCGCCGCGTGGCTCACGCGGGTGTTCGGACTGCGAAATTTCCTGCTCGCGAACTCGGCGCTCTTCATCGCCTTTTCGATGATGTGCGGCTGGTCGAATACGCTCGGCATGATGATCGCCGGGCGCATTGGCCAGGGCTTCACGGGTGGCGCGATGATCCCTACCGGCCAGACCATCATCCGCACGCGCCTGCCGCTTTCGCAGCTGCCCGTGGGCATGACGGTGTTCGGCCTGATCGTTCTGCTCGGCCCGCTGCTCGGGCCCGTGGTGGGCGGCTGGCTCGCGGAGAACATCAGCTGGAGCTGGTGCTTCTTCATCAATTTGCCAGTGTGTCTCGCGCTCATCACGCTGCTCCTGGTCGGGCTCGAACCCGACCGGCCGCACTGGGAAGCCTTTCTCAAGGCGGACTGGCTCGGCATTGCCGGGCTGGCAATGGGGCTGAGTTCGCTGACCGTCGTGCTCGAAGAGGGCCAGCGCGAACGCTGGTTCGAGTCGCACTACATCGTCATGCTTACGTGGGTCTCGCTCGCGGGCATGGCGCTCATCGCGCTTTCGCAGTTCACCGCGAAAAAGCCCATTTTGCGTCTCTCGCTCATGCGCAATCCACGTTATGCGAGCGTCATCATTATCGTGTTCGCGGTGGGCGCCGGGCTTTACGGCATTTCGTACCTGCTGCCGCAGTTTCTGAGCCTCGTTGCCGGCTACAACGCGCAGCAGTCCGGCGCGATCATGCTGCTTTCGGGGCTACCCGCGTTCCTCGTGATGCCGATTCTGCCGCGCTTGCTAGGCAAGGTGGATTTTCGCATCCTGGTGGTGTCCGGGTTGCTGCTCTTCACGCTGAGCTGCATGCTCGACATTTCGCTTACGGCGCAGAGCGTCGGTCACGATTTCGTCTGGTCGCAGCTCGTTCGCGGCGTGGCGCAAATGCTCGCGATGATGCCGCTGAACCAGGCCTCGATGGCGGCGGTGTCGCGCGAGGATTCCGGCGACGCGGCCGGGCTCTACAACATGGCGCGCAATCTGGGCGGGTCGGTGGGGCTTGCGATCATCGGCACGCTCATCGACCGGCGCGAAGCGTTCCATACGGCCGTGCTGCGCGAATCGCTCAGCGCCAATTCGATTATCGGCCAGGAACGTGTGGCCGCGAGCGCGGCCAACTGGCTCACGCAGACGGGCGACATGGCGTACTCGCAAATGCAGGCGCTCGGCCAGATCGCGGCGCAGATCACGCAGCAATCGATGGTCATCACGTACTCCGAAACATTCTGGGTGCTCGGCGTCGCACTGGCGGCGTGCGTACCGCTCGCGCTCCTGCTCAAGAAGCCGCAGCCTGGCGCACAAGCGCCGTCTGGCGGCCACTGAAGATTATCACTGACTCATGACGGCAACCCGTTACTCCCGACTTCCCTACGCCGCGCTGAGCGCGTTCGCCGCTGCCTGCGCGCTGGCCGCCTGCACCGTCGGCCCCGACTATCGCGGCGCACCGGCCGTCGCGCCCGAAGCGGCGAACGCCGCTTCGTTCCTGCGCACGCCCGCGCAAGGCGTGACGCCCGCGCGTGCACCGAGTCAATGGTGGCTCGCGCTGAACGACCCGCAACTGAACACGCTGATCGAAGCGGCGCTCGCCCACAATCCCGACGTGCGCGCGGCGCAGGCGCGTTTGCGCGCCTCGCGCGCGCAACTGCAGCAGCAACGCGCCGCCGAACTGCCGAAGATCGGCGCGAGCGCGGCGGCGATCCGCATGCGCCAGCCGGACCTGAGTGCTTTGACATCGTCGAGCAGCAGTTCGGGTCAGGGCGGTTCTTCGGGCGGCGGCCCGATCACGTTCTACACGGCGGGCTTCGATGCCTCGTGGGAAATCGACCTGTTCGGCGGCACGCGCCGCGCTGTGGAAGCGGCGAGCGATGAGGCCGATGCGGTGAACGCCGATCTTGCGGACACCCAGGTATCGCTCGCGGCCGAAGTCGCGCAAGCCTACATTGACCTGCGCGACGAGCAGCAGCGCCTCGCCATCGCGCAGCACACGGCGCAACTGCAGCAGGAGATGCTCACGCTCACCGAGCAGCGCCGCGCGGGCGGCACGGCGGCCGAGGTGGACGTGGAGCGGCTCACCACCCAGGTGGAAAACACGCGCTCCACGATTACGCCGCTCGCGGCGCAAGTGGAAATATCGCTGGATCAACTGGCGGTGCTCACAGGCAAGGCGCCTGGCGCGCTGGACGCGGAGCTGGCAACGGCGCAGCCGCTACCCGCGCTGCCCGCAAGCGTACCCGTGAGCGATCCCACCACGATGCTCGCGCAGCGCCCCGATATTCGCGCGGCGGAGCGGCGCCTCGCCTCGAGCAACGCGCAGATCGGCGAGCACGTGGCGGACTTTCTGCCCAAACTCACGCTGTTCGGCGACCTCGGCTTTTCGGCCGCGGAGCCGGGGCACTTGTTCCGCAAGAGCAATTTCAGCTGGGTAGGGGCGCCGTATCTGCAGTGGAACGTGTTCGACTTCGGGCGCACGTTGGGCGCGGTGCGCGGCGCGCAAGCATCGCGCGACGAAGCCGAAGCGCACTACGAAAAGGCCGTGCTCGCGGCGCTACAGGACGCGAACGCGTCGCTCTCGCGCTATGGCTATCAGCGCGAGCATCTGGTGACCTTGCAGAAGGTGCAGGTTTCCGCCGAGCGTTCTGCGACGCTCATGCGCCAGCGCTATCGCGCGGGGGCGTCGAGCCTCGTCGATCTGCTCGACACGCAGCGCACGGAATTCGCGGCGCAACAGAACGTGGTGTCGGGCCAGGCCGATTTGCTCAAGGACTTCGTGTCGCTGCAGAAGAGCCTGGGTCTCGGCTGGCAGACCACTACGACGGCCACGGCCGCGGCAGCCGCCACGCCGGGCTAACCGGGTTCGGCAGGCGCATGCTCGTGCGCGGCCGGCTCGCGATAGCCGAGCCGCGCCGAGATCGCCGCGCCCGCGCGCTTGAGCAGGGCGACGTAGTGCGCTTTCGTGTCCGCGCCGCAGCGCATGGTCGGAAACGAGATCGAGAGGCCGGCGATCACATGCCCGAAGCGGTCGAACACCGGCACTGCCAGGCACTGCAAACCCTCTTCCTGCTCTTCGTTGTCTTCACCGTAGCCTTGCTCGCGCACATGCGGAAGAATGCTCAGCACCGCGTCGGCGGAAGTGAGCGTTTTCTGCGTCGACTTCCTGAATTCCACATGCGAAAGCGTTTCCTGCGCATCGGCGGGCGGCATGAACGCGAGCAGCACCTTGCCGATTGCGGTGCTATGCAGCGGATTGCGCCGCCCGATGCGCGACTGCATGCGCAGGCCGTAATCGCAGTCGATCTTGTGGATGTAGATGATCGCGTCTTCGTCGAATGCGCCGAGATGAACCGCTTCACGCGTGGCTTGCGCAATGCGCCGCATCTCGACGTCGGCCTCGCGCACGAGGTCGACGCTTTCGAGCGCTTTCGCGCCGAGTTCGAACAGCCGGATCGTCAGACGATAACGGTCGGTTTCGACTTCCTGCGCGACGTAGCCTAGCGCCTTCAGCGTTTGCAGCACGCGGTGCACGGTGGTTTTTGAAAGCGCAAGGCGCTGCGAAAGCTCGCTGATGCCAATCGGCCCGTTCTCGCCCAGTGCGCCGAGGATCGCAAACACGCGGCCGATCGACGAGACCGATTCGCCTTTCTCCGTGCCGCCGTCCATTTCGTTCATCGCGTGCTCCTGTGCGCTGCGCTGCCCCTTACCCAAATTTGCCTTTTTTTCCACGCTTGCTGCCATTGTTGCTGGTCCATGTGAATCTCTGACGGGAGCATACCGCGTCCCGTGCGCGTCGCGTGGGCTAGCGCGCAAGCCAGCCGCCGTCCACAGCGAGCGTGTGGCCATGCACGTAGTCCGATGCCGCCGAGGCGAGAAATACCACGGGGCCTGCGAGATCAGCCGGTTCGCCCCAGCGCGCAGCGGGAATGCGGCGGAGGATCTCGCCGTTGCGCTGGGCGTCGTCGCGCAATGCAGCCGTGTTTGCGGTCGCCAGGTAACCGGGCGCGATCGCGTTGACGTTGATGCCGTGGGCGGCCCATTCGTTGGCGAGCAGGCGCGTGAGGCCCAGCACGCCGCTTTTCGAAGCCGTATAGGAGGCCACGCGAACGCCGCCCTGGAACGACAGCATCGACGCGATATTGATGATCTTGCCGCCGCCGCCCTGCGCGACGAACTGGCGCGCTGCCGCCTGAGCGAGAAAGAACACGCTCTTGAGGTTGACGTCCATGACGGCGTCCCAGTCATCCTCGCCGAAGGCGAGGGCGTCTTCCCGGCGAATCACACCGGCATTGTTCACGAGGATATCGATCCGTCCACAGGCTTCGACGGCAGCGCGCACGATGTCCTCCACTGGCGCGATCGAACCGAGATCGGCACGCACGTCGACGAAGCTGCGGCCGAGGGCCTCGACACGCGCAGGCGTGTCGCCGGGCTCGCCCCGGCAAACGCCGACGATCTCGCAACCCGCCTGCGCGAGCGCGAGCGCCATGCCCGCGCCGAGCCCCGTGTTGCTGCCGGTGACGATGGCGATCTTGCCGCTGAGATCGAACGGATTGAACGTACTGAATGCCATGAGTGCGTGCGCCTCGTGTCGTAGGTCTATACCGGTGCGTGGTTCAGCGCAGATCGCGCACGGCGAGATGGCCCATGTCGCCGAACACCTGGTTCTCCCCAACCATGCCCCAGATGAACGTATAGGCGCGCGTGCCGACGCCCGAGTGGATCGACCAGCTCGGCGAAATCACGGCCTGTTCGTCGTGCACGAGGATGTGCCGCGTTTCGTGCGGCTCGCCCATCATGTGGAAGACGGCTGCGTCGTCGGCCACGTTGAAATAGAAGTACACCTCCATGCGCCGCTCGTGCGTGTGGCAAGGCATGGTGTTCCAGAGGCTGCCGGGTTCGAGTTTGGTCATACCCATCGAAAGCTGGCAGGTGGGCAGTACCTCCGGCACGATGAACTTGTGGATCGTGCGCCGGTTGCTCGTGGCCGCTTCGCCGAGCGTTTGCGGCAATGCTTCGGATAGCGAAATGGTTCGCGTGGGATACGCCGTATGCGCGGGCGCGCAGTTGAGGTAGAACTTCGCGGGCCGCGCCGGCTCGTCGCTGCCGAATGCGATGGCCTGCGTGCCCTTGCCGATATAGATTGCTTCCTCGTTGCGTACCGCGTGACGCACGCCGTCCACGTCCACCCAGCCGTCGCCGCCGATATTGATCGCGCCCAGTTCGCGCCGCTCCAGCAGATAGCTCACGCCGATCGACTTCCCGAGCGCGGCGCTCACCTCGACCGCGCGCGTCTCGGGAAACGCGCCGCCCACGATGATGCGGTCCACGTGGCTGTAGGTGAGCGTCAGCGCATCGGGCTCGAACACGCGTTCGATGAGGAACTCGCGGCGCAGTCCCGCCGTGTCGAGCGTCTTCGCGTATGCGCTGTTGAGGCTTTGTCTGACTTCCATGCCCTGCCTCCGTCGGACGGGCGGTGCGCCGTCTCTCGTGGACTATAGTGCAGATTCATGTTTTCGGAACATCGGTCCGGAAATGTTGCGACGCCATAGCGCGTTTGGCAAGCGGTCTGCCCAAATAGTGAATCCTCAGCGGGTAAACGTTGATGATTTTCAGCGTAAAAATCGGAACGACGTTCCTTTCACGCTGCTATCCTGTTTCCGGAAAGGGAGCACCGCGAGAAAAAGCTGGACGCGCCAATGTGCCGATCCGGCAACCGGATGCAAAGTCCACGGAGGAGGCATGAAACTGAAGAAGGCCATAGACCGCATACCAGGCGGCCTGATGCTGGTGCCGTTGCTGCTCGGCGCCTGTGTTCATACGTTCGCGCCCGGCGCTGGCAAGTACTTTGGTTCGTTCACCAATGGATTGATCACCGGCACCGTCCCGATTCTCGCCGTGTGGTTCTTCTGCATGGGCGCGACCATCGACCTGCGCGCGACCGGCACCGTGCTGCGCAAGTCCGGCACGCTGCTCGTCACGAAGATGATCGTGGCCTGGGTCGCCACGCTGGTCGCCGCGCATTTCATCCCCGTTGACGGCGTGCAAACCGGGCTCTTTGCCGGGCTCTCGGTGCTCGCCATCACGACCTCGATGGACATGACCAACGGCGGTCTCTACGCAGCCGTGATGCAGCAATACGGCACGAAGGAAGAGGCGGGCGCGTTTGTGCTGATGTCGGTCGAGTCGGGGCCGCTCGTCAGCATGATCATCCTCGGCGCGACTGGCGTGGCCTTTTTCGAGCCGCGGCTTTTCGTCGGCGCCGTGCTGCCGTTTCTGATCGGGTTTGCCTTAGGCAATCTCGATAGCGATCTGCGCGAACTGTTCGGCCGCTGCGTGCATCCGCTCATTCCGTTCTTTGGCTTTGCGCTCGGCAACGGCATCGATCTCAACGTAATCGTCACGAGCGGCATCCCGGGCGTGTTGCTTGGGCTTGGCGTGATCGTCGTGACCGGCATTCCGCTGATTCTTGCCGATCGCCTGATTGCGGGCGGCAACGGTGCCGCGGGGCTCGCGGCTTCGTCCACGGCGGGTGCGGCGGTAGCGAATCCGGCCATCATCGGCGAGATGATTCCGCGCTTCAAGCCGCTCGTGCCGGCGGCAACGGCGATGGTCGCCACTGCCTGCCTCGTGACCGCGATACTCGTGCCGATGCTCACGGCGCTGTGGGTGCGCCGCCGAAGCGCGCGCGATGCGCTGCTTCAGGAACTCATGGAACCGCCCGTGCCGCCCGTCGCGGGGCGCGATGCCCACGTTTGATTCACAGGCGAGGTCCCCGCGCGCTTTCCACGCGCAGGAACCTTGCGTCAGCTGCGTGCCTCGCCGCGCGCCATGCTGCCGAGCACGCCGTCGCGGCGAATGAGCGCGTGAAAGAGCGCGGCGCCCAGATGCAGCAGGACGGTCGCGTAGAGCGCCATGGCAAGCCACGTATGCGCGGCGCGCAGCCATGCATAAAGTGTGACGTCATGCGGCACAATCGGCGGAAGGTGCACGCCGCCGAACATCACGATGGGATAGCCGCCCGCGGATAGCATCGACCAGCCGATCAGCGGCATGGCGATCATCAACGCATAGAGCACGAGATGCGAGGCGTGCGCGCCAAGGCGCTGCCATATGGGCAGATCGGCGGGCAAGGGGGGCGCGCCGCGCGTGAGCCGCACGGCCAGGCGCAGGAGCACGAGCGCGAGCAGCGCGATACCCAGCGGCCGGTGGAGCGCGAGCAGGGTGTCATGCAGCCTCGAGACGGTCGAGACCATTCCCACGCCAACGAACAGCATCGTGACGATCAGGATTGCCATCGACCAATGCAGAAGGCGCTGGAGTGCGCTGAAGTGTTGGCCCGGTTGTTTCATGGCTGCGCGCCTCCATGCGTTTGCGCGAGGTTGGCTTCCTCACGCGTGCGTCGATTGAACGAAACGGAATACGCTGCCGAACGGGCGGCGAGCAAGGGGTCGTCCGAAGGCTTCAGGCCGCTCGGCAAGATGGTCGGATCGTAATTCACGTCGCGGCACATGCCGTTGGCTTGCGGTTCGGCACGCTGCAATACCAGTGTGCCGGCGTCGATCTGCTGGCGGTCCGCGGGCCATGACTGGGTGGCGTCGTTCGTGGGGTCGCCGGGTGCTGCGACCGTGAGCACCAGATGCCAACGTAGCGGCCCCCCAGCGAAACGCGTGGAAAAGTCGTCGGCGAGGAAGTTCGGGTCGGCTTTTTCTGCGGGCGTTTGCGGTGCGTAGGCCACTTCGGGCACGGTCTGCCAGCGCACGGCATGCGGGTTGCCGGCGGCGTCGGTCGCGATGAACGCATTGACGCTGTAGAACGCCGTGTTAGCGAAACTGGAGGAGGGCGGGTGCGCCTTCAGCCACGTGCGGAACGGCAGCGTTTCCGGGTTCGCCTGGAAGAAGGCGTCGAGCTTCGCGGGGTCGGGCTTGCCCGTTGCCGGATCCGGTTTCGAGGCGACCAGTTGGCTATAGAACTGCTTCGGGGTGCGAACGACGAAGATTGGCACGGAATTCATGCCGGTGCGCCACTGCTCGCCGTCCTGCAACTGGAAGAGTAGCGCCATGCTGCGCACGGGCGTGCTCGCGTCCGGCGCGGCAGGGTTGCTGCCGGGAATGGCGAAGCGTCCAATCACGGGCGTGCGTCCTGGCGCGAACACCGCCGCTCGCGAGACTTGCGCGCCGTTTCCGTTGCTTTCGAACCAGCCTTCCACGCAGAGTCCCTTGGCGTGATTGCGCCGATAGCCCGTATGGATACCGTAGTTCGACTCGAACGTATTGATGATGTGCGGCGCGGTTATGCGATTCGGCGTAAGCCAACCGGCCGTCCATGCAAACGCCGCGCCAGCGCAACCCACCACGGCAGCGATGGCCGCGAGCCGGCATGGCACGCAGATCGAGGTGCGGTTCACGGGCGTGCTCCGGCGTGCGCGCGCTGCAACGCAAGCGAAAGCGAAATGTGTGCGAGTGTGTGCATGATGGATCCAGTCGATGGCGCCAGGGGCGTTACTGGCGTCAACAACACGTCTGCGCGTTTTATTCCATGCGCGAAGCAAAATCGTGCAACCATGCTCGAGCTTACACCGCTGAAAGCGTTGAGCAGATCAGGTGCACGAAGGAGAGAGCGATGCTGACTGGCGGCTGTTTATGCGGCAAGGTCCGCTACCAGATTTCGGCTGCGCCGGTTGGCAGCACGGTGTGCCATTGCGTGGATTGCCGGCGCGCAACGGGCGCGCCGTTCGTCGGCTGGATCAGCGTGCCCTGGAGTGCGTTCCGGCTCGTTGCGGGCGCAACGAAAACGCATGCGTCGAGTCCGGGCGTCGAGCGCGCGTTCTGCGCCGATTGCGGCACGCCGCTCACCTACCGGCATGCGACGTTCGCGGGCGAGATCGACGTTGCGACAGGCACGCTCGATCGTCCCGACGACGCGCCGCCCGACAATCACAGCTGGACCTCGCAAAAGCTTGCCTGGGTGCAACTCGCGGACGGCTTGCCGCACTATCCGCGTGCGCTTCCCGCACCGTAAGCCGGAAAAGCGCGCGCGTTTTCAGCGTGAAGCGATCAACGATGCTCGGAAACGAACTTCGTGACGAGATAGGCTTCCATCGCTTCGCTGCCGCCTTCCGAGCCGTAACCCGAATCCTTCACGCCGCCAAACGGCGTTTCCGGCAGGGCGAGGCCATGATGGTTGATCGACAGCATGCCGGTTTCCACGTCGTCGGAGAGTGCGGCCGAGGTCGCGCTCGAACGCGTGTAGGCATACGCGGCGAGACCGTACGGCAGACGGTTCGCTTCGACGATCGCGTCCTTGTAGCTCGAGAAACGCGAGATCGGCGCGATCGGGCCGAACGGCTCTTCGTTCATGATGCGCGCGGAAAGCGGCACGTCGGTGAGCACAGTCGGCGCGAAGAAGTAGCCTTCGCGGCCCACGCGCTCGCCGCCCGTCAGCACCTTCGCGCCCTGTTCGCGCGCATCGGCCACGAGGCGTTCCATTGCGGCGAGGCGGCGATCATTCGCGAGCGGGCCCATCTGCACGCCGTCTTCGAGACCGTTGCCCACCTTGATCGCGCGCGTCGTCGCGACGAAGTGCTCGACGAACTCGTCATACGCGGCGTCTTCCACCATGAAGCGCGTGGGCGAGATGCAAACCTGACCCGCGTTGCGGAACTTCGCGCTCGCGAGCAGCTTCGCGGCGCGCGGCACGTCGGCGTCGGCGAACACGATGGCGGGGGCGTGGCCGCCCAGTTCCATCGTCGCGCGCTTCATGTGCTCGCCGGCCTTCGAGGCGAGCAGCTTGCCCACCGGCGTCGAGCCCGTGAACGAGATCTTGCGGATCGCCGGATGCGCGATCAGGTACGACGACACTTCCGAAGGCACGCCGAACACGAGGTTCAGCACGCCTGCGGGCAGGCCCGCGTCGGCGAACACCTTCACGAGTTCGGCGCAGCTGGCCGGCGTTTCTTCCGGTCCCTTGAGCACGACGGTACAGCCCGAGGCGAGCGCGGCCGACACCTTGCGCACGGCCTGGTTGAGCGGGAAGTTCCAGGGCGTGAACGCGGCGACCGGACCCACCGGCTCGCGCGTGACGATCTGGCGAACGGCGTCCGAACGCGACGGGATCACGCGGCCGTACGTGCGGCGGCCTTCTTCGGCGAACCAGTCGATCGTGTCGCCGCCTGCGAGCGTTTCGAGCTTCGCTTCGCCAAACGGCTTGCCCTGCTCGCGCGTCATGATCGCGGCGATGTCGTCTGCGCGATCGCGCAGCAGTTGCGCGGCGCGGCGCATGAGCTTGCTGCGCTCGAGCGGCGAGACCTTGCGCCATTCGCGGAAGGCGCGCTCGGCTGCGGTGGCCGCATCCGAAAGGTCCTGCTCGCTTGCGAGGCTCAGGCGGCCGATTTCCGCTTCGGTCGCGGGGTCGATCACAGCAATCGTCTTCGCGCCGGCGCGCCATGCGCCGTCGATGTAGATCTGGGTGTTGGGATAGGGCTTCACGCTGGAACTCATGATGGGACGATCCTTTTCAACGGTTCAACGACAGGCTCCCGCCGCGCGCACGGCAAAGCGCGCAGGCGGGAGCCGGAAAATGCGGAGCGCCCATTGTGCCACTGGTTCGCAGATGCTGCAGGGCGTGCCATTGCGAAGGATACGTTGGCCCTTTTTAACCCACACTATGAGAAGAAGCGCATCAACGGGTCAAAACTCGAGCGTTGCGTTGGCCACGAAGAAGACAGGAAAAAAAAGCGGCGCCCGAAGGCGCCGCAAATAGGGAAACAGAAAAGAAATCGTAAGGCCGTGTCTTGCGTCGGGCTCAGCTCAGCTTCGTGACCGGCGCAACGGCCGCGGGGTCGCTGATGCTCGGCCGGCCGTTCTCGATGTGTCCGGCGAAGCGCCAGGCGAACGTGGCGTCGTCGCGGCTCGTGACCGTGAGGTCGTACCAGTGATGGCTCGCGGCGAGGACCCAGACTTCGTCGACTTGAGCGCCGGCCGGCACGACCACGTTGCGCTCGTGCGCGCCATAGGCGTTGTCGCTCACGTTCAGGTGCGCGACGCTGCTGCCCGCGTTCGAGAACCTGAGGAAGAGGTTGCCGTTGGCCACGTCGTAGTGCGCAGTCACGGCAGGCGCCGGTGCGCGGCCAGACTTGCCCGGACCCGATTGCGCGGCCGTACCCGCAAAGCGGCGCAGGAAGCCGTTCGGGCCATGCACCTCGAACGCATAGACGCCGTTCGTCACGCTCAGGTCCCACGTGTCGTCGAGCGACTTGCCCGCTTCGACCGTATAGCGCCACGGGCCGTCACTGCGGTTCGTGCCGTACACGTAGAAGTGCGCGCCCTGACGGCCCTTGTTCGCGAACGTGATCGAAAGCGTGTTGTTCTGCGCTTCGGGCTTCGCGTTCACATGAAGCTCGTAGGGCAGCGCGCGCGCGTAGCGCACGCCGGGCTCCTGCGCGTCGATCGGCAGCGGCGTGGCCGGCACCGTGGGCGCCGAGTTGGCCGAGCACTGGTTGTCGGCGAGCGTCATGTAGTTGCTCGTGTCGGGCAGCGTGGGCATCGTGGCGTCGGGCGTGCGGAAGTCGAAGCACGTGGTGAGGTCGCCGCACACCGCGCGGCGCCACGCCGTGATGTTGGGCTCCTGCACGCCGAAACGCGCCTCGATGAAGCGGATCACCGAAGTGTGGTCGAACACCTGCGAGCAGACGAAGCCGCCCTTGGTCCACGGCGAGACGACCGTCATCGGCACGCGCGGTCCCAGGCCATAGGGCAGGCCGTCGGCGGTGTATTTGCCGCCGCGCAGCGGGTTGACCACGTCGTGGATCTCGCCGTCCACGTTCACCGTCGACTTGCCCTGCGTGGACGTCGTGGGCGGCTGCGGCGGCACGATATGGTCGAAGAAGCCATCGTTCTCGTCATACATGATGAAGAGCACGGTCTTGCTCCACACGTCGGGGTTCGAAGTCAGCGCTTCGATGATCTGCGAGGTGTATTCCGCGCCATAGGCCGGCGTGTACTTCGGATGCTCCGAGAACGCGGCCGGCGGCAGCAGCCACGAGACTTGCGGCAAATTGTTCTGGAGTACGTCGTTTTTCAGGTCGGCGATGGTGCGCACCGTTTGCGCGCGCTGGTAGAGCGCCGAGCCGGGCTGCGCGTTGATGAAATTCGCGAAGTTCTGCAGGATGTTCGTGCCGTAGTTGCCGTTCAGCGGGTCGCTGCCGTTCGTGCCCTGCTGGTAGATCTGCCAGGAGACGCCGGCGGCCTGCAGGCGCTCGGGGTAGGTCGTCCACGAAAGCAGTTGATACGTCGGCGGCACGTCGCCGTCCACGAAATCGTTGTTGTCGAGCAGCGGGCCGCCCATCGTGCCGCTCGGATCGACCATGCCGGTCATGAGATACGAGCGGTTCGGGTGCGTCGGGCCAGGCAGCGAGCAGAAGTAGTTGTCGCACACCGTGAAGGCGTCGGCCAGCGCGTAGTGGAACGGGATGTCCGCGCGCAGGTAATAGCCCATCGTCATGTCGGTCTTGTACTGCGGCCACTGGTTGTACAGACCGTTGTTGATCGCGTACTGCGTCGGGTACCACGAGTGGTCGAGGTCGCCCACGCATTGCGCGCTCGTCTTGAACGTGTCGAGGTGGAACGGCAGCACGGGCTTCGTGGCGTCTTCCTTCGAAGGCTGATACCACACCGGCAGGCCGCCCGGCAGCGCAATGGGCAGGCGGTCGTTATAGCCGCGCACGCCGCGCATATGGCCGAAGTAATGGTCGAACGAACGGTTCTCCTGCATGAACACGACGATGTGCTCGACATCGCGGATCGTGCCCGTGCGCGAATTGGCCGGAATGGCCAGCGCATTGCGGATCGACTCGGGAAGAACGGTCATCGCTGCGGCGGCGGCGCCCGATTGCGCGACGGTCTGCAGGAAACGGCGACGGCTGTTTGACGTCATTGTTGCTCACCTTTCTGCTTGGGGTTGGAGTGTCGTGCCCGACGGCGTACTGGCCCACGGGCACGCAGGTGCAATGCTTCAATGGCTGGACGTTGCGGGACTGCTTGAATCGTTGCCGTTGCTGGCCTGGGTCTGCGCGCTGTCTCCAGGCGCGTAGCTCAAGACTGGCGTGACCTGGTCGCTGTCGGCGGCGAGGCTGGCCTGTGCGCCTTGCACGGGGTCGCTCGCGGTGTTCGCGGCGGTTGCCGCGTTCGCGCCATAAGCGGGTATGGCGCTCGGGTTCGTCGAGGTGTTCGTTGAGGCGTTCGCCGACGTGCTCGCCGGCGTGTTTGTGTCGGACGTTGGCAACGGCACTATCCGCGCGCTATTCGCCAATGGCGATTGCGCTGCGGCGCTCTGGTTTTCCGATGTATCCGGCGTCGGCGAAGCCGCCGACGAGCCGTAGCCCGGGCCGCATGCATCGAGCATGATGGTTGTGAGTACAACGATCGTCGCGGTCGACAGGGTCGTCGACACGCGCTTGGGAAGGCGTATTCTCATGTGCGCATCCGTTCTGTGGGGATGGGGCGCGCACAGTTTCGCCGTCGTTGAAGAAAGAATTGTGAAATGCACGAAAACGTTTGCAGGCGATGAATTTCCTTTGCAAACGTGCTGTGCGAAAAGCATTCGCTGCCGGTGGTCAGCTAACGAAAAGCTTTCACTTCGCGGAGCCGATTTCGTGAGCGGGACGCAGCACGTCGGTCGCGCGATGCGGCATCGCGACTTGATCGATCAGGAACACTTCGCCGCGCGAGTGCTCCGCGCGCAGCGGCAGGATCGCTCGATAGGCGCTGGAGCGATACCACGCGCGCGCGATCTCGCGGCTGGCGAATTCGATCATGATGAGGTCGCCGGAAAACTTGCCCTCGAGCTGCTCCACGCGTCCACCGTGAATGATGAAACGGCCGCCGAAAGGGGCGAGCGTGGCGTCGATCTTCTCCAGATATTCGACGATGGCGGGGCAAGGTTCGACGTCGCGCAGATGGGCAATGGCGTAGGCGGTCATGGCAGGTCTCGTGAGCGTGAAAGGGCGGGTCAACGCTTACGAGAATAGGGCGCGCTGGGTAGGGAATCGATTACCTGGCAGGTAAAGGCGCCGCTGCGTCGGGCTTAGGCTGAAGGCGTGCGGCGGGGTAAAATACACACCATCCGAAGTCCGGACCGAGACGTTTTCGCTTTTCGCCACCGCCGCCATGAACCCGTCACCCGAGAATAAACCCGCGCGCAAGCAGCCGCCCACGTGGCTGCTGAACACCCTCACGGCGCTCGTTGGCGTGCTTACGCTCGCGCTGGGTATCGGCTGGATCGTCTACAAGTGGGTCGTCGATCTGGAGATTCCGTACTTCGCCATTCCGCTCGTGATGTGCGTGCCGGTGATCGCCGCCGTGGCGTTCCGCAACATCTGGGATTGAGGCGCGCGAGCACCTCTCGCATCCCCCGGATTTTCAAACCCCGTTTCAAACGCCGAAGCGCTCCGCGCACGCCGCGCGCACGCGCTCCACTACGGCGCTCCATGCTTCGTTCATGCGCTGGCGGAACAGGCGGATCGTGCCCGGATACCACGGCGAATCTTCGCGGTCGTGCATCCAGCGCCAGTCCAGGTCGTACTGCGGCAGCAGCACCCAGCACGGCTTGCCGAGCGACGCCGCCAGATGCGCCGTGGACGTATCCACGCAAATCACGAGATCGAGCTGCGCGATGATCGCCGCGGTATCGACGAAATCGCCCACATCGGTGCCGAGGTGCAGCAGAGGCAGGCTTGCCGGCGGATTCTGCGCCTCGTCTTCTCCCTGACCTTTTTGCAGGCTCACGAACTGCACGTCCGGCAGGTTCCAGAGCGGAGCGAGCGCGGCAAGCGAGGGTAGCGAGCGGTGCGCGTCGTTGAAATGCTTCGGGTTGCCCTTCCAGACGATGCCGATGCGCCGGCCTGGCGAGAGCGTGGCGAGGCGCGCGCCCCAGTGCTCGACGAGCGCGGGCTCGGGCGTATAGACGAGCGGCGCGGGGATCGTCTCCATCGTCGTGCCTAGACGGTGCGGCGCGCTGATCGGGCTCACCCAGTAGTCGAAGTGGCCGGCTGCAGCCGCGCCGGCTTCGTGGTCGAGCACGGCGTCGATGCCTTCCACGCCGCGAAAGAGCCGATGCAGGGGCGGCTGGCAGGCGAACGCGACGTGCGCCGCGCCCTGCGCCTTGAGCACGCGCGCATAGCGCCCGAATTGCAGCATGTCGCCGAGGCCGTCTTCCTGCCACAGCAGCAGCGATTTGCCAGCGAGCGGCTCGCCGTGCCACGCGGGACATTGCAGCAGACGTTGCGTCGCGTGATGCACGAAACCGGGCATCGTATAGCGGCATTCGTAGCGCGCGAAGCCTTCTTCGAAGCGGCCCATGCTGATGAGCAGCGTGGCGAGGCGGAATTTCGCGTCGCCGTATTCGGGGTTCGTAGCAAGCGCGCGGCGGTAGCCGGCCTCCGCTTCGTCGAGCCGGCCGTACTCCTTGTGCAAGCTCGCGATATTGAAGTGCGCCTCGGCGAAATCGGGCCGTACGGCCACGGCTTCATGGAGCACCTCGAGCGCTTCGCCGCGGCGCCCGAGCGCCATCAGCACACAGCCGAGATTGTTATAAGCCTCGACGCGGCCCGGCAGGCGGCGCAGCGTCTCGCGATACGCCGCCTCGGCCTCGGGTAGCCGCTCGAGCGTATGCAGCGCGACGCCGAGGTTGTACTGCGCTTCGGCGTGGTTCGGCGCGAGTGCGAGCGTCTGGCGGAAAGCCACCTCCGCCTCGGGTACGCGCTTGAGGTCGGTGAGCACGCAACCGAGGTTGTTCAGCGCATCGATGAAATTGGGGCGAATCTGCAGCGCCAGGCGAACCGCGAGTTCCGCTTCGGTGAGCTTGCCGGACGCCTTGAGCAGCGTGGCGAGATTGTTGAGCGCCTCCGGATACTGCGGGTGGATCAGCAGGGCCTGCCGAAAGGCCTCGGCGGCCTCGTCGCCGCGCGCCTTATCCCGCAGCAGTGTGCCGAGCGCGTTGTACGCCTTCGCATGGCGCGCATTCGCGGCGATGGCGCCGCGAAACGCGCTTTCGGCTTCTGCGTGGCGGCCTTGTCCCTGCAGCAGGAGGCCGAGGTTGTAGTGGGCGTCGGCGTGAGCAGGGCAGTCCGCGAGCACAGCGCGAAAGGCAGCTTCCGCTTCGGCGTGGCGCGTCTGGCGCTGCAGGACGACGCCCAGATTGCTGCGTGCGTCGGCGTCGGCGGGCGCCAGGCTCAGCAGCCGTTCATAGAGCGCCTGGGCTTGATCGAGGACGCCGAGCGCCGCAAAGAGTGCGCCGAGACCGCTGTACGCCTGCGCGAAGTCGGGCTTTGCCGCGAGGCAGCGCTGCCACAACGCCTGGGCGCGCGCCGCGTCGCCCGTGCCCATTGCGCTCAGCGCCGCGAGATTGAGCGCCGGCGCGAGCGCGGCGTCGTCCGTTGCCCCGTGTTGGCCGCCGACATGCGGTTCGAGCAACGCAAGCGCGTCGGCAAAGCGGTGCGCTTCGCAGTGCGCATTGGCTTCGCGCAGGATGTCGTCGGGGGCGGGCGCGAGGGGCGTCGAAATGGTCACAGTGAAAATCGTAAGAGACGGGGCGCGGCGCGTGGGCGACACGGACAATGCGGCAGTGTCGAGATTACGACAGCTCGTGCTCAGTCAACGGTGCGAATTGAGCGCATCCGGTGCGCTTATTCGGGCGATAAGCATATCTGGCCCGGAAACGCTTGCAGATCGCTTGCGAATGGAGCGGACGCCGTGGGTAGACTGTAAGGGGGCGTTCCCGGCGCGTAGAAAGGGGATCGTCGCCGTGGGCCAACCTGCCCGATTGATTAGACTTCCGAACGATATGCCATCGCGCGCGGCGAACCGGGCCGCGCGCGATGGCGCGTATCAGGGCACCAGCACCTGCCGCCCGACCACCTTGCCCCGCACGAGCGCATCGAACGCCTCGTTGATTTCCGTGAGCGGTCGAATAGAGACCGGCGAGGGCTGCATCTTGCCTTCGCGCATCAGCGTCACGAGTTCGCGCAGCTCGGGCAGTGTGCCCACGTAGCTGCCCTCGATCTTCAGCGGCCGCATCGGGATGATGGGCAGCGAGAACGTGAGGTCGCCGCCCATCAGCCCGACGATCACCACGTGGCCGCCGCGCGCGCAGGCGTCGAGCGCGAGCTTGACGGTGGGCGTCGCGCCCACGAGGTCGAGCACCGCTCGTGCGCCGCCGCCCGTTGCGGCGATGATCTGTTGCACGGCATCGTCCGCGCGCGCATCGATGGCCGCGAGCGCGCCCGCCGCAAGCGCGGCTTCGCGCTTGGCGGGGTCCACGTCCACCACGATCGCGCCTTGTGCGCCGATCGCCTTGAGCACTTCGAGTGCCATCATGCCAAGGCCGCCCGCGCCGATCACGACCACGGGGCCGTCATGGATGCGCGCGCCGAACTTCTTCACTGCCGAATACGTCGTGACGCCCGCGCAGGCGAGCGGCGCGGCCTTCGCGGGATCGAGGCCGGCGAGGTCCACGAGATAGCGCGGATGCGGCACGATCACATAATCCGCAAAGCCGCCGTCACGCAGTACGCCGAGCGACTGCGGCTTCGCGCAGATATTCTCTTCGCCGCGCTTGCAGGCCGCGCATTCGCCGCAGCCGATCCACGGATGCACGACGGCCGACGTGCCCGCCGCGAGCGCTTCCGGCGCGGTTTGCGCGTCGGGGCCGAGCGCCGCGACCTCGCCGCAGATTTCATGGCTCGGCGTGAGCGGCAGCTTGATGCCGCGGTCGGCGAGCGAGAGCTTCTTGCCGCCGCCCAGGTCGTAATAGCCCTCCCAGATATGCAGATCGGAGTGGCACAGCCCCGCGGCCTTCACGCGCAGCAACACCTCGGTGCCCTTGGGCTCGGGCACGTCGCGCTCGACCAGTTCGAGCGGCTTGCCGTGATGGATAACGCAGTAACAGCGCATTTGCATCGATGTCTCCGTGAGTGTTGTGTACGGCGGCCAGGCACGGCCAGGCGATTGCAGCGTCTTTGCATCATAGCCGATGCGATATAAATCCGTCCGGTCGTTCTATTTGTGCTGCTGCGCGCTTGATTGGTCAGAAGGCCGACCTGTGCATGAGACCTATATCGTTGCATAGCTAACTATATTGAGTTATGCTGTGCGCATGTTCGATCATTGCCTTTACTTCAACACCACGGCACTCGCGCGGCGCCTGGAGCGCGAATGGGCGCAAGCGTTCGAGCGCTTCGAGCTAACGCCGCCGCAGGGTTTCATGTTGCGCGCCGTGCTGGAGCGTCCCGGTTCGCCGCAGCGCGAACTGGCCGATCTGCTTTCCATCGCGCGGCCCACGGCCACGCGCGTGCTCGACGGCCTGGAGGCGCGCGGCTATGTGGAGCGCCAGCGCACGGATGGCGACGGTCGCGAAGTGGCGATCGTGCCCACGGCGCAGGCCATTGCGATTCGCGAGGCGCTCAATGCCGCGAGCGCGACGGTCGCGAGCCGCCTGAAGCGCACGCTCGGCGGCGAGGCGTTTGTGGATACGGTGTCGCGCCTGCGCACGGCGCGCGCCACGTTGGGCTGAAAGCGCGCGGCGCGCGTTACGCGCATCAGCGCTTCAGAAGGGCACTAAAGAGTAGGGAGTGGCATCATGCGGCGCATCGGCGCTTTCTGTATTTCAACCTGGCTTGCGGCCGCGGTTCTTTTTCTCGGGCGCCATTCGGTGCCGTTGATCGCGCTGAGTGGCGTGATCGTGTTCGCCGGCTTCGATCTTTTTCGTCCTGATTCGGTCGACCACTAAAGCCATGCTGCGAGCGCCCCGCATGCGGCGCGGCGCTCGCGCTCGGTCACATTACATCTCTTCGGCCCACGACATGTTTTCGCGCGCGAGCAGCGCTGACGATGCCGCCGGCCCGAAGGTGCCCGCCGTGTACGTGCGCGGGCGATCGTTCAGTTCCTTCCAGCCGTTCAGAATCGGCTCGACCCACGTCCATGCGGCTTCCAGTTCGTCGCGGCGCATGAAGTGCGTGAGGCGGCCGCGGATCACGTCGATCAGCAAGCGCTCGTAGGCCTCGGCGCGGCGCTCGGGAATGGCCTGCTGCAGGTCGAGATTCAGGCTCACGGGCAGCATGTTCATGCCGCTGCCCGGTTCCTTCGCGAGCATCTGCAACTGGATCGACTCTTCCGGCTGAAGCTGAATCACGAGACGGTTGCCGTAATGGCGCGGACCGCTCGGGAAGATCGAGAACGGCAGGTCCGCGAATTCGATCACGATTTCCGACTGGCGGTTCTGCATGCGCTTGCCCGTGCGCAGGAAGAACGGCACGTTGGCCCAGCGCCAGTTGTTGATGTTCGCGCGCAGCGACACGAACGTTTCCGCCTTGCTGTCGGGCGGCACGTTGTCTTCCTGCAGATAACCCTTCACCGGCTGGCCGTCCACGGCGCCCGCAGCGTACTGGCCGCGCACGGTGTCGCGCGCGATATCGGCGAGCGACATGGGGCGCAGCGAGCGCAGCACCTTGAGCTTCTCGTCGCGCACGGCGTTGGGGTCGAGCGAGACGGGCGGCTCCATTGCCACGATGCACAGCAGTTGCAGCAGGTGGTTCTGCACCATGTCGCGCAGCGCGCCCGTGTGATCGTAGAAGCCCGCGCGGCTGCCCACGCCCACCGTTTCCGCCACCGTGATCTGCACGCTGCGGATGTACGGCGCCTGCCACAGCGGCCCGAAGATCGGATTGCCGAAGCGCAGCACCATCAGGTTCTGCACCGTTTCCTTGCCCAGATAGTGGTCGATCCGGTAGATCTGCGATTCGGCGAAATGCCGGCCCACCGACTCGTTGATCTCCTGCGCCGAGGCGAGATCGTGGCCGAGCGGCTTTTCGAGCACCACGCGCGAGCTGCCGTCGATCAGACCGCCCGCCGTGAGGTTGTCGCAAATCGTCGTGAACAGTTCCGGCGAAGTCGAGAGATAGAACACGCGCAGTGCATGCTCGCGCGACGCCGCCTTCAGGTTCGCGTAATTGACGGGATCGTTCACGTCGATGATCACGTACTGGAACAGGCTCAGATAGCGGTCCCACGCTTGCGCGTCGAACGCTTTCGCGTCGATGAACGGACGCGATTGCTCTTCCATGAACTTGCGATAGTCGTCGATCGTCCAGTTCTTGCGGCCCACGGCGATGATGCGCGTTTCCGGCGGCAGGTTGCCGTGCAGGTGCGCCATGTAGAGCGCGGGCAGCAGTTTGCGCGCGGCCAGGTCGCCTCCGCCGCCGAAAATGATCATGTCGACGGGCTGTTCGGGCAAGGCTTGGGCAGGCTGATTCGTCATGGCAGGTCGGAGGTGACGCGCGCTCGCGTAACGCTGTTGAGCACGACCGCTAGCGCGCGGTTGCAAAACCCGCACCCGTCGCAAGAGCGGGGCGCGGCGAAAACGCTAATGGTGCATGGTTTTGTGCGAGTTTGCACGCATAGCGCGAACGAGGCGTTGCGCGAGACGTCTTCGTCGATAAACCGACCGGCCGTTCATGCATGCATCGCGCGGCATTGCGCCGATCTTTACCCGAGCCCCGGCACCGCCACGCCGAAGGTCGTGAGCACCAGCAGGACATTGAGCGAGAGCACCGCGACCGCGCCCGCCAAGGCTCCCACAGCCGTGAGCGCGCGGTTGCGATGGGGTCCCATCACATCGCGGCGGCACGTGAACCACACGAGCGCGGCCATCGGGAACGGCAGGGCGAGGCTCAGCACGACCTGACTCATGACGAGCGCCTCGGTGGCGTTCACGCCCAGTGCCACCACGATAAAACTCGGCACCATCGTCACCGCGCGGCGCAGCCACAGCGGAATGCGAAAGTTCACGAAGCCTTGCATGATCATCTGCCCCGCGAGTGTGCCGACCACCGAACTCGAAATGCCCGAGGCGATCAGCGAGACGAGGAAGATGCTGGCGGCCGCCGCGCCCAGCAGCGGCGCGAGCGTGCGGTAGGCGGTCTCGATTTCGGCGACATCCGCATAACCCTGGTGGAACGCGCCGGAGGCCATCACCACCATCGCCATGTTGATGAGCCCGGCCACCGAAAGCGCGACCACGACCTCGACGTTAGAAAACTTCACGAGGCGTTTGCGCTCGGCGTCGTTGCGCGCGAGCACACGCGCCTGGGTGAGCCCCGAGTGCAAAAAGAGCGCATGCGGCATGACCGTTGCGCCGATGATGCCCACCGCGATCGTCACGGCTTGCGCGTCGGGCAAGCGTGGCGTGGCGAGGTGGCGCAGCAGGCTCTGCCACTCGATCGGCGTGATGAAAAGCTCCAGAACATAGCAAATGCCGATCACGCCCACGAGCGCGCCGATTAGCAGCTCGAGCGGCCGGAAGCCCGCGCGCTGGAGGAACAGCAGCGCGTAGGTCACGACGGCTGTCACTGCCATACCGGCGAGCAGCGGCAGATGAAAGAGAAGCGCAAGGCCGATCGCGCCGCCGAGGAATTCGGCAAGATCGGTGGCCATGGCCGCGATCTCGCTCACGATCCACATGAGCCACACGAGCGGCGCGGGCAGACTGTCGCGGCAGAGTTCGGCGAGATTGCGCCCCGTGGCGATGCCGAGCTTTGCGGAAAGCCCCTGAAACAGCATGGCGATGACGTTGGCGAGCAGCACGACCCATAGCAGCGCGTAGCCGTAGCGGGCACCGGCCTGGATGTTGGTCGCGATATTGCCGGGGTCGATATAGGCAACGGAAACGACCACGGCCGGACCCGCAAGCGGCAGCAGAAGGGCGACGCCGCGGCGGCGTCCTTCGAGCGCTTCGCGCACTGCGGCGGCCGTGCTGCGGGTGAGGCCGTCGGGAGCGCGCTGCGCCTCGTCATCGCGGGCGCGATGATCCATGCAACTTCTCGCGCGTGCCGGGGTCTGTATGCGCAGCCCATCGCCCTATGGCACGCATCGAAGATTTGCGAATACGTTGAAAGTGCGTCATCGGAATCGGGCCCTCACGCGTTAAGCAGGCAATCCGCGCGCCTGCCTTGGCACTATCTCAGCACAAACCGGCGCGGCGCGCCGTCGCTGCTCTCTTTCCCTTACGAAATGCCTGAATTCCCGATCTTTTCGTTTACACCGGCTCACATGAAAAAAACGCTCGCGACTGCGCTGCTGATGGGCGGCCTCGCATGGGGCGCGCTCGCCCACGCCGACGACAAGGTCATCGTGCTCGACTCGGGCGAGGCGAAGCTCACGCTTATCGACCAGGCGAGCCGCACGGTGGTCGGCACCGAACCCACGGGCAAGGAACCGCATCACCTGATGATCACGCCCGATGGCAAGTCGCTCATCGTCGCCGACTCGGTGTCGAACGACCTGCTGTTCCTCGACCCGCATACGGGGCAGATACAGCGCCGTCTGGAAGGCATTGAAGATCCGTATCAGCTTGGCTTCTCGCCCGACCACAAATGGTTCGTGACCGCGGGCCTGCGACTCGACCGCGTGGACATCTATCACTACGACGGTCAGAACCTCACGCTCGCAAAGCGCATTCCGCTGGCGAAAACGCCGAGCCACATCACGTTCGCCTCCGATAACAAAACGGCGTTCGTCACGCTCCAGGACACGGGCGAAGTGGCCGCGATCGATCTGCCGACGCAAACGGTGCTCTGGAAGCTGCCAGTGGGCAACACGCCCGCGGGCCTGTGGATGACCCCGGGCGACAAGTACCTGCTCGTGGGCATGACGGGCGAGGACAACGTGGCCGTGGTGGACTGGCACAACCGCACGGTCGTGAAAAAGATCCAGACTGGCCGCGGCGCGCATAACTTCCGCAATCTCGACGATGGCAAACATATCGCCGTGTCGAATCGCGTGGAGAGCACGATCAGCATTCTCGACTACACGACGCTCACGAAAGTTGCCGACATCACGGGCCTGCGCCCCGGCCCCGACGACATGGAACTTTCGGCAGACAAGCGTTACCTTTGGGTGACGTTCCGTTTCGCGAAGCACGTGGGCATCATCGACCTGAACACGCGCAAGCTGATCGATACGATCGCGGTGGGCCGCTCGCCGCACGGCATCTACTTTGCGAACAGTGCGCCGGTGTACGCGCCGAACCCGGATTGATTGAGGCCTCTCGATGCTCGATACGCTGATTTCGCAGGCCGACAACCTCGTTTCGTGGCTGCAGACGCTCGTCTACGTGGACGTGGTGCAGCCGATCTTCTACAAGGTCGGCCTGATGGGCTACGACGAGGACACTTACGACGCGCTCTACTGGGTGATCGTCGGCGCGCTTCAGATCTGCGCCTCGTATGTGCTGCTGCGCCCGCTCGAAGCGCTGCGGCCCGCGGAAGACTGGGGCAATCGCCGGGCGCTGCGCGCCGACGTCTGGTACACGTGGATCGCGAAACTCGGCATTCTGAACATCGCGTTCTTCTTTCTGCTCACGCCATTGTTCAATCACTGGCAGAGCCTGATGGCGATCTACAGCGTGCCGAACATCGACGTGGACAGCCTCTGGCCCGGCGTGACCGACAAGCCGCTCGTGTCGTTCCTGATCTATCTCGTCGTGCTCGACTTCGCGGGCTACTGGTATCACCGCTGGCAGCATCGCTTCGGCGTGTGGTGGGAACTGCACGCCGTGCATCACAGCCAGCAGCAGATGTCGCTGTGGTGCGACGATCGCAACCATTTCATCGACGACATCATTCAGGCCGCGTTCTTTGCGGGTATCTCGCTCTTTATCGGCGTGCCGCCCTCGCAGTTCGTCGTGCTCGTGGCCGTGAGCAACTTCATGCAAAGCGTGCAGCACGTGAACGCGCGGCTCGACTTTGGCTGGCTGCTCGAGCGCATCGTGGTGAGCCCGGCGTTTCATCGCCGCCATCATGCGATCGGCTACGGCCACGAAGGCACGCGCTACGGCTGCAACTTCGGCGTGCTGTTTCCGTGGTGGGACGTGATGTTCCGCACGGCATCGTGGAACAAGGAGCATGAGCCTACCGGTATTCGCGACCAGTTGGCCGCGCCGCACGGCCGAGGCGCGAACTATGGCGAAGGCCTGCTCGCGCAGCAGTGGTTTGCGCTCGTGCGCATCGCGCGGCGCCTCGCGGGCAAGGGGTATCCGCTGGGAGACGCGGCGCGCTAATCTGCGCGGCGTTCGTTGTGGTTCCTCGTGCGAGGCGGTCTTCGGGCCGCCTCGTTTCGTTTCAGGATGACGTTTCGGGATGCCGCTGGCGCGCCGGATGCGATAATCACGCATTCATCCCCCACACATGCATGATGCGCGCGTCAAAAGCGCAGTTGGAGAACATCTTGAGCCGTATCGACAATCCGCAGCACGACCAGGAAGTCGGCGTGGCCGACGCTACCCAGGACACGACCCGCATCGACGACACGCGCATCGGCGCCGTGCGGCCGCTCATCTCGCCCGCGCTGCTGCTCGACGAGCTGCCGGTGCCGCAGGAGACGCAAACGCTCGTCGAAACGAGCCGCGGCGAGATCGCCGAAGTGCTCGCGCAGCGCGACGACCGGCTCGTGGTGGTGGTGGGCCCGTGCTCGATCCACGACCACGACCAGGCGATCGAATACGCGAAGCTGCTCAAGGCGAAGGCCGATACGCTCGAGGACGACCTGCTGATCGTCATGCGCGTGTACTTCGAGAAGCCGCGCACCACGGTGGGCTGGAAGGGCTATATCAACGACCCGCGTCTGGATGGCAGCTTCCGCATCAACGAGGGCCTGCGCGCCGCGCGCCAGCTGCTGCTCGACATCAACGCGCTCGGCCTGCCCACGGCCACGGAATTCCTCGATCTGCTGAGCCCGCAATTCATCGCCGACCTCGTGGCGTGGGGCGCGATCGGCGCGCGCACGACGGAAAGCCAGAGCCACCGGCAGCTCGCCTCGGGCCTTTCATGCCCGATCGGCTTCAAGAACGGCACCGACGGCGGCGTGCAGGTGGCCGCCGACGCCATCGTCGCAGCGCGCGCGAGCCACGCGTTCATGGGCATGACGAAGATGGGCATGGCCGCGATCTTCGAAACGCGCGGCAACGACGACTGCCACGTGATTCTGCGCGGCGGCAAGAGCGGACCGAATTACGATGCGGCTTCCGTGGCGGCGTGCTGCGCGTCGCTCGCGAAGGCGGGGCTGCGCGAGCAGGTCATGATCGACTGCTCGCACGCGAACTCGAACAAGGCGCATCAGCGCCAGATCGACGTGGCGCGCGATATCGGCGTCCAACTGGCGGGCGGCGACAAGCGCATTGTCGGCGTGATGATCGAGAGCCATCTCGAAGAGGGGCGCCAGGATCAGAAGCCGGGCGTGCCGCTCAAGCGCGGCGTCTCGATCACCGATGCGTGCATCAGCTGGGCGCAGACGGCGCCTGTGCTGGATGGGCTGGCGCAGGCGGTGCGGGAGCGGCGCAAGCTGCGGTGAGGGCGCTAACGCCCCTTTCCGCGTGAGCTTTTCTTCGCGGACGTTGCCCGCGGCGCTTCCTTCACCGGCGCCGCAACCCCCACACTCGCATTCAGCTGCTCGAGCGACGAAAGCGCATCGGCGTAGGCGAGAAATTGCTGCAGATACCCCGGCGACACTTCGCGCATGAGCGAGAGCGCGCGATGCACGAGGCTGCTCGAATTGAGCGGCCCGGCGTTTCTGGGTACCTGGTCTAGCGACTGCCGCAGCTGCTTTTCGGAGCGCACGCGCGACCACGTCTGCCGGAAGTATTCGACCAGCTCCGGGTCCGGCTCGTGCCGCACGCGTGTCGCCGGTTGTGCGGGTTCCGCCCGCGCGAGCGAATCGACGAGGCGGCCCAGTTCGCTTCTCGCCGTATCGTCGCCGAGCCCGTGCGTGATTTTCGATGCCTCGCGCGCGAGGTCGTCGGCAAAGGCGTTGAGCACTTGTGCGAGTCGCGCGTCGATGAGCCGGCGCGCTTCGCCCGCGTGTGCGGCGGCGCGGCGCTCCAGCGCCTCGATGAAGTGAAAGCGCACCGGGTCGAGCTGGTCCGCGCCGCGGGCGCGCCAGGCGTCGAGCAGGGCGCGTGCGTCGGGCGCGGCGGCGCGTGCGGCCGCTTGTGTGAACCGCGGGCCCGCATCATTGGCCATGCTTGCCCTCGCCGACGGTCGGCCGCGGCACCGGCGCGATCTCCACGCGGCGGTTCTTCGCGCGGCCAGCCTCGTCGGTGTTGGCGCTCACCGGCTGCTCGGAGCCGAACGCCGCCGCGAACACCGACGACGCGGGAACGCCCGCGTCGATGAACGAGCGCGTGACCGTCAGCGCGCGTTCGGCCGAAAGCTCCCAGTTGTCGGCGAAGCGGCGGTTGCCTGCGTGCACTTGCTGGTCGTCGGCGAATCCGCTAACCATCAGGATTTCGTCGCGGCTCTTCAGATACGCCGTGAGCGGCCCGGCGAGGCTCTTGAGCAGATCGCGGCCTTGCGGCGTCAACTGGTCCGAGTTCAGCGCGAACAGCACGCTGCCGCTAATGCCGATGCGTCCATTCACGAGCGTCACGCGCCCCGCCGCGAGCGGGCCCGCAAGCGCCTCTTCGAGCGTCTTGCGGCGCTCCGTTTCGGCCTTGCGCTGTTTCACCTCGTTCGCGAGCCGGCTCGACAGTTCGAGCTGCATGCCCACCACGCCCACGAGGATCAGCAGGAACGCGCCCAGCAGCACCGACATCAAGTCGGCGAATGCGGGCCAGACCGGCGCAGCGGGGGCCGCGCCGCCGTCGATGTCGTCGTTCATGCCGCGTCCGCTCCGGCAGTGGCGCGCTGGCTCGCGAGTTGCTGCAGGTTCTCGACGATCTGCTTCTGCGACAGCATGCTCAGGTCGATGACCTCACGCGCCTGCGCCACGTAGTAGGCGAGCTGGTCGTCGCTGCGCGCGAGCGACTTGTCGAGCGCGGCCTCGATGCGCTCCAGATGCGCGACGAGTTTGTCGTTCGATTCGCCAAACACGCTCACGGCCGCGCCGAACGCGTCGCCGAGGCTCGCCACTTCCACTGCGCTGCCGCTCACCTGCGCGGCGATCGCGCCCAGCTTGCCGCTCCCGGCTTCGACGTTCGCGCTGAACTGGCCGCCCACGCGCGTCAGCAACTCCGACGATGTGGAGACGAGCGCGTCGATCGCCGAGCGCTGCTCGGTGGAGGCGCGGTTCACGGCGTCGAGCAGCGTTTCGAGCGTGGCGAGCAGGCGGTTGCGCTCGTCGAGCATCGCGGTGTCGCGGACCATGCTGTCCGAAAGTCTCTGGCGCAGTTCGGCGATGACTTCGGCTGCTGCCTGCGGTGCGACCGACGCGGCCTGCACGAGGCTGCCGATTTCGGCGATCGTGCTGACGTTATGGGCCTGCGATTGCGTGGTGATGTCGCTGGCGGTCTGGGCGAGCGTTGCGCAGATTTCCTGCTGGCGCTGCGCGGTGGCCGCGCTCGTGGCTTCCCATTCCTTGCGCAATGCGGCCGACATCGTGGCAAGCGACGCGCTCCATGCTTCGAGGCGTTGCTCGTCGCGCGAAGAGATTTCCGCATGCAGGTTTGCGGCGGCCTTTGGAGCCTCGGCGGCCGCTTCGACCAGACGATCGATCTCGGCGATCGTCTTGCTCGCGTGCTGCTGCGACTGCGCGGCGATATCGCTCGCGGTTTGCGCGAGCGTCGCGCAGATTTCCTGCTGACGTTGGGCCGAAACCGCGCTGGTTGCTTCCCACTCCGTGCGCAACGTGGCGGCCATCGCCGCGAGCGCTTCGGCCCAGCTTGCGAGCCGCGCTTCGTCGCGCGCGCCGAGCTTCGTCTGCAGCTCCGCGTGGGATGCATCGACTGCGCGCAGCAGCGATGCCGAGTGCTGTTCGAACGTCGCCGCCGCCGTGGCGAGCGCCTGCTGGTTGCCTGCGGCGAGTTCTTCGCCGGCGCGCGCTTGCTGTTCGAGCGCCGCCTGCCACGCCTGCGACATCGTTCCCGATGCGCTCTCGAAGCGCGTCGACACGCCATCGAGCAGCCCCGCGGCACGTTGCTCGAAGCTTGCGTTGAAGCGCTCCAGCGCGCCGCCCAGGTCGGCGGCTAGCGCTTCGTTGGTCTGGCGGTGCTGCGCGAGCGCGCGGTTCCAGATGTCGGCGACGTTCGCCGTCGATGCCGCGAAGCCGCTCGCGAGCCCTTCGAGCTGCTGCTGCACCGCTTGCGTGAGCGCGCCCTGCATCGACGCCGATTCGCGCGCGAGGCCCGCCATGGTCGCTTCGACTACGGGCTGCAGCGCCGCGCCGGCGGCGCGTGCGCTTTCGGCGGCGCTCGACTTGAGTGACTGGCCCACGGAAGCCGCGAGGCGGTTCCAGGCGGCTTCGGCGTTCGCGGCAAAGGCCTGTTGGGTCGCGATCTGCTGTTCGTGCTGCGCAGCGCCCTGGCGTTCGATCAGCGTCATCAGCGCGCCAAGCTTGTCGACCAGCGCGGGCATGGCGTCGGCCTGGCGCTGCAGCAGCTTGAACGAGGCTTCGCGCTGATGGGCAGGCGAGAAAGCGCGCAGCGTCGTCGCGATCCTCACGTCGAGCTGCTGCGCGGCTTCGATGCGTTCACGGCGGCAAAGCGCGGAGAGCAGGCCGAGCATCGCGGAGGTGGCCACACCCGCGATCGAGGTGCCGAACGCAAAGCCGAGACCGTTCACCGGCGCGGCGAGCGAGGCACGGATGGCGTCGAGGTCGGTGGCGCTTTCCAGCGCCGCGCCCGTGCCCTTGAGCGTGACGACCATGCCGAGCAGCGTGCCGAGCATGCCGAGCAGCACGAGCAGGCCCGTGAGGTAGGGCGCGAGCGCCGGGCCCGGCAGGGCCACGCGCTCGCCTTCGATGCGCGCACGCACGGCATTGCGCAGGCCCGGATGTAGCGTGTCGAGCCAGCCGGCCAGGCGCGCGGGCGGCGCGTTCAGTTGCGCGATGCCCTGGGCGAGCGTGGTCGTGGCCTGCTGAAAGCGATAGAGCTCCCAGGCGCCCGTGACATAGCACGCGCCGATCAGTAGCGTGACGGCGCTCGCAAGCGGGTTCGTGACCGCGTAGCCGGCGCCGATCCAGCACACGGCGGCGAGACCCACGACGAAGACAACAGGTTCAATGCGAAATCGGGACATAGCGCGGGACATAGCGTTTGGGTTAGCTGGTGCGAAGGGCGGCAAGCAACCCCTCCACCGGTTGAAACCGAATCTCAAGTTCGGCGAGCAACACGCTCTGCATATCTTTGCGAAAGCCGGCGAGCCAGGCGTGAGGCGCGGCTTCGCTGGCGGACTCCGCGGCGGCCGCTGCGCGCTGCCGCTCGAAATGCGCGCCAAGCAGCGCGGGCACGCCGGCGAGCAGGCTGCGTTCGCGCGCGCCGAGCGCCTGCTCCATCACGGCGTCCACCGTCGCGAGACGCGCGAGCGCAGGCGCACGGGCTGCCAGCGCGGCGCGCAGACGGGTGCGCAGCATGGCGATGTCAGTCTCCATCGACTGTTGCAGGGCGACGTAGCGCTGGCGGAAATCCGCGAAATTGGGTTCCACATCGGCAGGCGCACTGGCGGCTTGCGTGCGCCGTCCGTCGCGCCGCGCAGGCGCGCCTTCGCCCGAAATCGCCTTTCTCAGCGCCGCGCGCACGCGCTCGCTCTGGCTTTGTTCGGCACTGGCGCCCACGCGCGTGGCTGGCTCGCCGCCCGGCGTCTGCACGCTCAGCGCCGTCGAAAGCGCGATGGCGTCCGTCCAGCCGAGCCACTGGCTCAGATGGTCCGAGATCGATTGCCGGGATTCGGGCACGTCGGCGTCGCCGAAGCGGGCAAGTAAGCGCACGAGCGTCGGGCCGCTCAACGCGAGGCGTTGCGGGGCTAGCACTTTTCCACCTGGGCAAAAAACCCGTTAGTTTACACGCCCGCGAGGGGGCGGCCAGCATCGGCCGTCCGCCGGGCGCGTGAATGATGACGCGGCGGCCCGTGAAAGAGGGGCGCTCGCGGGCGCGAGGCCGCGCCACACGGGGGCTCCAGGCGCCTGCGCCGTTCAGGCCTTGGCGCTCTCGGCCAGGATCTGCTGGATCGCTTGCTCGAAGGTTTCGACGGGTTGGCCGCCGCTGATCAAATACTGCTGGTTGAAGATGATCGCCGGCACCGACTGGATACCCGACGCCTGGTATTCGTGCTCTTCGGCGCGCACTTCGTCGGCATACTGGCCACTTTCCAGGACTGCACGCGCTTGATCCGCGTCGAGCCCCACGGACTGCGCCGCCGCGACGAGCACCGCGTGGTCGCTCGTGTCCTTGCCCTCGCCGTGATACGCACGCAGCAGCGCGAGCTTGAGCGGCAACTGCTTGCCCTCGATACCGGCCCAGTGCAGCAGACGATGCGCGTCGAAGGTGTTGTAGATGTGCTCGCGCGGCCCGAACGCAAAGCCGACGCTCGCGCCGCGCTCGCGGATCATGGTCTGCGTTTCGGCGATCTGCTCGGCCGTGCGTCCGTACTTCTTGCCGAGATACTCGAGCACGGATTCACCGCCCGGGCCCATCTGCGGATTCAGTTCGAAAGGGTGCACGACGATCTGCGCATCGACGGTGTCGCGCAGCCGTTCGAGCGCGAGGTTCAGCGACGAGAGGCCGATTGCGCACCACGGGCACGCGATGTCGGAGACGAAATCGATTCTGAGCGGTTGTTTCATGGCTTTCCTGATCCGGTTGAACGCGGGGTCACTGAGACGCGGCGCTTCGCGGGTGCGCAAGCAGCGTGCGCACCCGGCGTGGATGATTCGTCAGTTCATTCGTCCATCATGCGGGCCTTGACCTTCTTGCCCTTGACCTTGCCCGCGTTGAGCTTGCGCAGCGCATCGCGCGCGATGCTGCGCTCCACGGCTACATAGGTCGAAAAGTCGGTCACGTTGATCTTGCCGATCTGCGCGCCGCTGAAGCCGGCTTCGCCGGTGAGCGCGCCCAGCACGTCGCCGGGGCGGATCTTTTCCTTGCGGCCGCCCAGGATCTGCAGCGTTTCCATCGGCGGCAACAGCGGCTCGTTGCTGGCGGGCTTCAGTTCCGCGAGGGGGCTCCACTCGACTTCGCGCTTGAGCGCCTGCTCGATGCCGCCCACGCGGCCCATCTCGTTCATGCTCGCGAGGCTGAGCGCCCAGCCGTCCTGGTCGGCGCGGCCCGTGCGGCCGATGCGGTGCACGTACACCTCCGGGTCGGGCGTGACGTCCACGTTGATCACGGCTTCGAGCTGCGCGATGTCGAGGCCGCGCGCGGCCACGTCGGTCGCCACGAGCACCGAGCAGCTGCGGTTGGCGAACTGGATCAGCACCTGGTCGCGCTCGCGCTGGTCGAGCTCGCCGTGCAGCGCGAGCGCATGAAAGCCCTGCGCGCGCAGCACGTCGAGCAGGTCGCGGCATTGCTGCTTGGTGTTGCAGAACGCGAGCGTGCTCACGGGGCGGTAGTGGTTGAGCAGCATGCCCACGGCGTGCAGGCGTTCGTCTTCCGTTACTTCATAGAAGCGCTGGCGGATCTTGCTGTCGTCGTGATGCTGTTCGAGCTTGACTTCCTTTGGATTGCGAAGGAACTGCTGGCTCAGCTTCGTAATGCCTTCAGGATAGGTCGCCGAAAAGAGCAGCGTTTGGCGCTCCTTGGGACATTGGCGCGCCACGGTGGCGATGTCGTCGAAAAAGCCCATGTCGAGCATGCGGTCGGCTTCGTCGAGCACGAGCGTATTGAGCGCGCCGAGCGCGAGGGTGCCGCGCTCCAGATGGTCCATGATGCGGCCCGGCGTGCCCACGACGATATGCGCGCCGTGTTCAAGGCTCGCCGCCTGCGGACGCATGGGCGTGCCGCCGCACAGCGTGAGCACCTTGATGTTCTCTTCCGCGCGCGCGAGGCGCCGGATTTCCTGCGTGACCTGGTCGGCCAGTTCGCGCGTGGGGCAGAGGATCATGGCCTGCACGTCCTGACGGCGCGAGTCCAGGCGCGAGAGCAGCGCGAGCGAGAAGGCCGCAGTCTTGCCGCTGCCGGTCTTGGCCTGGGCGATCAGGTCGTGGCCCGCGAAAGCAATGGGCAGGCTCGCCGCCTGGATCGGCGTCATTTCGACGTAGCCGAGGCGGGTGAGGTTGGCGAGCATGGCGGGCGCGAGCGGCAGCTCGCTGAAGGGCTGGGCGTGCGTAGGAGTGGCTTTGTTTGTCATGACGGGGTCTCGCGCCGGACGGGTGAGGGCGACGCGGCCGTTCGTTAGAAGTGGCGTCGATGCGGGTGGTGCGCGCGCTATGGGCGCGAGCGTTCCGGGATTTTAACGGATGCGGGCGCTCGCGCCCGCGCGCGTGCCGCGCGAGGGGCGATGACGAGCACCACGGAGGAGGCCGAAAATCATTCGCTTGTTAATCGCGATTTCACGCAATAATAATAGCTGTATATAGCAATAATGCACGCGCGCGATAGGACTAACATCATGGTCATAAAGTTTCATCGACCCGGAAATTTTAATCGCGTGATATTGCCCGCAATTAATCCACTTTCCACAATAATCGAATTGCCGCGCTGATCCGGGCGTCGCGTGTTTGCCACACGGCCTAGTCGGGCCGACCGATGCATTACTCCGTATTTCCCATTTGAGACAAGGACTTACGGATTATTATTCTGATATTTCCAGATTTAGCAAATATCTGTTACAGCGTTTGCCAAGGTGATTTAAAGCCTTTGACACGTAGACTTCGCCCGGGATTGCCGGTGTGGCTCCAATACCCGGAGCCGCGTCAGTGCGGTCTGAATGTCATAAGGAAAGTCATGAAGAATACTTTGATTATCGCGGGCGTCCTCGGCGCATTCGCAGCCTCCGCTCACGCACAAAGCAGCGTTACTCTCTACGGCGCACTGGATGCGGGTATCGTCTACGCGAACAATGCAGGCGGCCACGCCGCATGGAACCAGGGTAGCGGCACCGTTGGCGACACGTACTTCGGCCTGAAGGGCAGCGAAGACCTGGGCAGCGGTCTGCATGCGATCTTCACGTTGGAAAACGGCTTCAACCTGAACAACGGCAAGGACACTGAGAGCGGCACGATGTTCAACCGTCAGGCGTTCGTCGGTCTGCAGAGCGACCGCTTCGGTACGCTGACACTTGGCCGTCAGTATGACTCGATGGTCGACTACCTGGCCCCGCTCTCGGAAACAGGTAGCGGCTACGGCAACAACCTCGCCGCTCACCCGTTCGACAACGACAACCTCGACCACTCGTTCTCGATCAAGAACTCGGTCAAGTACCAGAGCGTCAACTACCAGGGCTTCAAGTTCGGCGGCATGTACGGCTTCAGCAACGACGCTGGCCAGTTCGCGAACAACCGCGCATGGAGCGCTGGCGCATCGTACGGCAACGGCCCGCTGAACTTCTCGGCTGCCTACCTGCAGATGAACAATTCGCGCAGCGGCAACACGAACGGCGCGAACTCGGCATCGAACGGCAACAACTTCAACCTCTCGGCTGAAACGCAACGCACGTTCGGCGCAGGCGTGAACTACAACTACGGTCCGGCAACGGTCGGCTTCGTGTGGACGCACACGCAGTACCAGGATCTGATCGCTGGCGGCCAGGGCGGCACCACGTTCTCGATCCCGACGGGCACGAACCTGCACCTCGACAACTTCGAGCTGAACGGCGCCTACGCGCTTACGCCGGCGCTCGCCCTGAACGCGTCGTACACGTTCACGGACGGCAAGGTCACGGGTTCGAACGGTTCGGGCGATCCGAAGTGGCACACCGTCTCGCTGACGGCTGACTACTCGCTCTCGAAGCGCACCGATGTGTACGCTGGCGCCGTGTACCAGCACGCTTCGGGCGAACTCGGCGATGCCGGCGCGAACGTTGCAATGATCAACACGCTGTCGCCGTCGACCTCGCAGAATCAGGTCGCAGCAACGGTGGGTCTGCGTCACCGCTTCTAAGCAGTATTTGCTCGCTCCCTCGTGGAGCGACGAAGCGCGAGCACCCGATCGGCCGGTCGGGTCCCGCGCTTCACGCGGCCAATCTACCCGAGGCCCGCGGTTTCACCCGCTTTCTACCAGAAGGACGACCGGTTCGCGGTGCGTGGCGCGCTCATGAGGCGCGCCACGCACCGCGAACCGGTTTTCTTTTGTGGCTCAGGATTTCGAAGCCGCAGCCGCAGCCGCAGCCGCAGCCGTAGGCGCTGCGCTCGCAGGCGCGGCTACGCCATTCGACGCGTCTTCCGACGCCCCCCGCACCCGCGAAACCCACAGCACCGCCACGCATGTGAGCGCCGCAGCGATCCAGCCGTTCTGCCCGAAGCCGATGATCGCGCCGTTCGCGCCATTCGCGAGCCACTGGCCGCCCAGCCACGCGCCGATGCCCGTGCCGAGCGCCTGCACCGCGCTGTTGGCGCTCAGGAACGCGCCGCGCCGCGCGGGCTCGGGTATCGTCGTGAGCAATGCCTGCATCGGCACCATGCGGCCCGACATCGAGATCATGAACAGTGCGAAGAACGCCACGAGCGCGACGAAAGGCAACGCAGGCAGATGCGTGACGAACAGCACCGGCACGAGCGAAACGAGCGCCATCACGCGGAACACGCGGCGTTTGCCGTAGCGGTCCGCGAGACGGCCCACCGCGCGCGATGTCATGAACGTCGCCGCGCCGCCCGCCATATAGAGCCAGGAGAGCTGCTGCGGCGCGATGCCATGATTGCCGACGAGCATCGGCGCGATGAACGGGATCACGAGCATATGGCCGCCCATCATCGTGAAGGTGAGCGCAAAGGCCTTCAGGTGACGCGGCAGTGTGAGCAGCTGCCAAAGGTTTGGCAGCACTTGCGCGAGCGGCGTGCGCTGGCCGAGATGCCCGGTGAGCGAGGGCACGACGCGCGAGCCCGCGAGCCAGATCGCCACGGAGAGCACCACGAGCAGCATGAACGGCGCGCTCCAGCCGTAGTGCGCGCCGAGCAGCACGCCGGCCGGCACGCCCGCGATGGCGGCGATGGAGAACGCCGTCATGATGACGCCCGTGGCCGCGCCGCGCCGCGCGGCGGGAATCACGTCGCTCACGATCGCCATCACGATCGAGCCGAGCACGCCGCCGGTGAGACCCGCGAACGCACGCGCGGCGAGCAGCAGATGAAAGTTCGTGGCGAGCGCGCAGGCGAGATTGGAGAGCGCGAACAGTGCGTAGGCCGCTTGCAGCAGGCGGCGGCGATCGAAACGGTCGATATACGTCGCAGCAAGGAGTCCTGATAGACCCGAACAGAGCGAATACGCGGAAACGGCCGTCGCGAACGCCGCGGGCGTGATCGCGAACGCGTGCATGATCTGCGGGCCGAGCGGCATCATCACCATGAAATCCATGATGACGGTGAACTGCGTGAGCGCCAGCAGCCAGAGCAGGGTGCGTTCGCGCAGCGGTGCGAGAGAAGGGGTCATGTATTGGCTTGGAGCCTGAAAGTAAAAAGGCGCGGCAGTGTTGCCGCGCCAGCGAGATCGATCAGTCGTCGATCGTTTCGTGGGCCCCCTGCGCGCCGCGCCGCCAGTAGGCGGATGCGCGAATGCGCTTCTTGTCGACGCCGCGCTCGTTGCACAGATGCGCGCGCACCGCGCGGATCGCCGAGGCTTCGCCGGCGGCCCAGACGTACCCCTCGCCAGGCGGCAGCCACACTTCGGACGCGCCGTCCACGAGCGGATGCTCCGACTCGCTTTCGTCGCGATAGCACCACGTGGCGTAAAGATCGGCTTCGGTGGGCAGCTCGATGCGGGCTGCGCGATTCGCCACTTCGACGACCACGGCCACACGCGCGCCAGCCGGCAGCTCCGTGAGGCGCCGCTGAATGGCGGGCAGCGCCGTTTCGTCGCCGACCAGCAGATGCCAGTCGAAGCCCGTGGGAATCACCATGGAGCCGCGCGGGCCACCCACGCCGAGATACTGGCCGGGCTGCGCTTGTGCCGCCCATGCCGTGGCCGGGCCGGCTTCGTGCAGCGCGAATTCCAGTTCGAGTTCGTTGCTTTCTGTATCGAAGCGGCGCGGCGTGTAGTCGCGCGCGGCGGGGCGCTCGACGCCTTCGGGGAACACGACGCCGTCGGGACCCAAAGTTGGCAGTACTGGCTTTTCCTCACCGGCGGCGGGAAAGAACACCTTGATGTGATCGTCGAACGACGCCGAGACGAAGTCGCTCAGATCGCCCGTGAGCGTCACGCGCACGAGCGAGGGCGAGAGCGCCGTGACGCGCGCCACGCGCAACAGTCGGAATTTCAGCGGGTGACGCACACGGACGACTTCGAGTTGGGACGGGTTCTGCATGTAGGGCTCCGATGATGTTGGCGTGGCGCAGCGTGGGCCGCCGCGTGGCGCGCAGAAGCGGGTTGTCAAACGTCGCTGTTCTCGCTGCCGTTTTCAATTTCCTGGGTGGCGCGCGCAAGAATCGCGGCGATGCGGCGCTGCTCCTCCGGCGCGACGTCGGTGCGGCGCAGCAGCGCGCGCTTGAGCGCGCGGCGCGCCTCGATCAGCTCGCGCACCCAGCCGCTGCCTTCGGCTGGATCTTCGCCGGCCATGGCGCGGCGCATGACTTCCATCTTGCGGCCGAAGTGCGCGAGTTTCGCGAGGATCAGGTCCGCGCGTTCGCGGTTGGCCTCGAGGTACGCGCGGCCTTCGGGCGAAAGCTCGTAGCGCTTGCGATTGCCTTCCAGCGTCACGCTCACGTAGCCCAGTTCTTCCAGGTACGTGAGGGCCGGATAGACCATGCCGGGGCTCGGGCTGTAGAAGCCGTTCGAACGCGCGTCGAGCGCCTTGATGAGTTCGTAGCCGTGGCTCGGGCGCTCGGCGAGCAGCACGAGCAGCATGAGTTGCAGGTCTTCGGACGTGAACTTGCGGCCACGGCCAAAACCGTCGCCGTCGCCGAAACCGCCGAAGCCGCGGCCGAAACCGTCGCCGAAGCGATCGCCAAAGTCGCCGGGACCTTCGCCGCCGCGATGGCGGCCCATCGCGTGGCGCAGCGCGTGAAGCGCCTGCATGGCCGGGTGGCGGCCGCCGAAGAGGTCGCGCGGATCGCGCGCGGGGGGGCCGTGACGGCCGGTATGACCAAAGTGCGAATGGTGGCGCATAGGGCCTCCTTATCTCTTGAGTGTCTTAAAACATGTCTTAAGATATATATCGTAAGAGCGTTTGTCAAAGAAAATATTTGGGGTATCGGCGCACAACTAAGTCTGCGGGAACGCAGCAAACGTCGTTCAGAGACAAAAAAGTCTGCGGGAACGCAGAAATCCGGTGTGCACCGCACAATAGATAGAGGAGGGTTGTGAAGCTATCGGATCTCGGTGAAGCATGAGAGCGGCGAGGCCGGGCGGCCGTCGGGCTATGTGTCGTCACTGCTGCACGATCACGTGAACGTCGGCGACGAGGTGAAACTGGCGGCACCGTACGGCACGTTCTACATCGATGTCCATGCGAAGACGCCAATCGTGCTGATCAGCGGCGGCGTCGGTCTGACGCCGATGGTCAGCATGTTGAAGCGCGCGATTCAGGACCCGCAGCGGCGCGTGGTGTTCATTCACGGTGCGCGGAACGGCGCGGTGCACGCGATGCGCGATCGTTTGCAGCAGACCGCCGCCACCCAGCCGAATTTCGCGCGATCGTGTTCTACGACGCGCCGCTCGCTACCGACGTGCAGGGCCGCGACTACGACAACGCGGGCTTCATCGACCTCGGCAAGCTGCGCGACGAGATTCTGTTGGCCGACGCCGATTACTACATCTGCGGTCCTGTTCCTTTCATGCGGCTGCAGCACGACGCACTGAAAAGCATGGACATCCACGAGTCGAAGATTTACTACCAGGTGTTCGGCCCGGATCTGTTCGCCGAATGATTTCTCTCTAATGCCTGTTTGCATTGAGTGCCTTGACGAAGGCCTCGATATCCATCAATGGCAGTTCGCGATTCGTGCCATCGCCGATGGGTTGCCCGGCGTTGCCAAATCCAGGCTCCAGAGTCATCCCAGGATGGTCGCGACCATTTTCTGCCGCGCGTTCGTCTGAAGACATCACCTTGCGCATCGAATCAAAGACAGGAGAGCGAAACTGAGGACTCCAGGAAACCCGCAAATCGTCCAGTTGCACTTTCACGCCCGCGAAATAGTCGGCCCACACGTTGACACCTCGGGTCCGCCAGAATCGATCCGCATGATCGGCATACCACTCGGCAATGCCGAGACTGACGTTGACTGGGTTCGCGACCCACTCCTCGGCAAGGTTCTGCAGCCACACGAATGCACCCGACACGTTGTCGATGCGTCGCTTCCGCAATGCATTGCGATCCAGAAAGTCTTTGAGATCGGAGTCGCTCAAGGTCGGGTAGATCTGCAGGTACTCGCTACCATTGAAGTAGTCCTTGGCGTTGAATCCATCGGGCTTGCCATCGGGTAGATAGACTCCGATCCGGGACGAAACGTTTCCGTCGAAAAATCCCAGCTCCCACGGCGTCCAGACTCCGACACCCTGTGCAGATGCAGAACCGGCAGGATTCCCGGAGGCTTTCTGCTGCGTTGGATACAACAGGAGCAGACAGGTTGCGCGCGATATTCTGTTGCAAAGGATCTCGACCTTTTTGCGTGTCACGTTGCCCGTATCGGCGAGCTCGGCAAAATCCGTATCGAGGAACGGTGTGAAACCGTAGCCGCGAATCGTCGTCGCGAGTTGCTGGGCTTTGTCCTTGTCGCGGTGACGATAAGAGATGAACACATCAAAGAACTCAGGAACGCTATCTTGATCTTCTGCCACGGTAACCTCAGCCAAGACTGCATGTCCGAACGTTCTATGTTGCGCCGTTTTCCAAACCCGATTGCGCGGCCAGCCAGTCGGCCACCGCGCGAAGCCGCGCGCGTTGAGCCTCATCCGCAACCAGCGGTAGACTCACGCGCAGATCGGCCAGCACACTCACTATCTTCCAGCGCGCCACATCTTCGCTGGCCATTTTTTTCGCGAGATCCTCGGCAAGATCGGCGTTGCCGTCGTCGAAGGCAAGAGCCAGCCACGTCGGCCTTAGCCATTCGTCCGTGACGCCACGCCGGAATGCGCGGTCGCAAGCGGCGTTCGCGAGCATCGCCGCGGAGTGCGCGCGCTTCAAGTCGCCGTCGCCATTGCGCTCGCGGTACAGACGCGGAAGATTCGACGAGCAGTAGTACTCGTTGAGGTCAAAATCCATGCCCCGTTCGTAGTAGTCGATAGCCTTGTCGCGCAATCTCGACTGTCTTTTCGAATCGCCGGCTTCTTTGTATAGTCGTTTGTATCGGCCTCCCAGCAAGCCGAAACGTTCAGCCGACGGCCCGGCGATCGCCATCAGACCCTCGAGTTGATTGATCGCGTCCTGGACGTCGCCCGTCTGCGAAATGGCGAACGCGCGCTGAGCTCGTACCTCGGGCTTCTCGCGATATTCCTGCGGTAACTGGTCGATGAAGTCGAGCAGCTTGCTCCAATCGGTCTTTTCGTTCATCGAGTCGCGCAACAGCAGCAGCAACGCGAATACGACACTCGCCATCAAGGGCGGCACACCGTGCTCCTTCACGAGTTCCTGCGCCGCCTCCATGCGCTCTTCCCTGGGCAGTTGGCGCACGTCGCGCACGGCGGACTGGAACACCGCCAGGTCCATCATCTGCTGCTTCATCGTGGATGCGAGGGCCGGTTCGGGCTTGTCCGGGAAGCCGCTGATCGCCGTGAACATCGGCGATTCGCCATTCGCGAGCGCGCGGATGCCCGGCACGATGCATTCCTGGATGCGCTGCGCGGTGTCATTGTCGATATTGCCGGTCGAAAGCGGATAGCGGACCGTGCGCATCTGCGCCACGTCGAACAGCGGTTGTGACCAGTCGGCCGCGAGCAGCACGCAGCCGGTCCGCGTCGCCGCGTGGCGGATGCCGACCTCGTAGTAGACATTGCCATTGGGGATGGTCATGTCCGCGAGCACGAGGTCCGCGTAGAAGATGCGTTCGAGCATCTGCGTGACGATCATCGAGCCGGTGTCCTGATCCGCGCGCACGGGCTCGTAGCCCAGCGCCTGGATTGCAGGCACGTAGGCGAGGTCCCACAAGGCGTTGAAGTCGATCTCCCCCGGCGCGTGCGCGGTGTCCGCTTGGGTCCGCTTGCGCCCGTAGGGCATGATGGCGAAGCAAATGGGTTTCAGCATGATCGCCTCACTGTTTCGATCCGAGCGGATGGATGGGCCGCCCGGCAACGCCGCCCGCCGCCTCGATGGCCTCGTACATATGCCCGGTTCCGCCCGGCCCGTCGCCCGCCTCGCCGTTCCAGACGCAAATGAAATGAACCTTCTGCGCCCCGTATCCCAGCGCACGCTCGAGCATCCACAGGTTATTGCGCTCGTAAGGGGACGCCTGACGCTCCACCTCGGTCCATGGTTCGGGCAGCACGAAAGTGCGGGCATACGCATGCGTCCGCACGGCCTCGAAGCGCGCGTGCCAGCGCGAGTTCGCAAAGTCGACTGAGTCCTTCACGAACACCTGCGGCTCGAAGGGCAGATAGAGATCGAGATGCGCGCCGCGCGCAAGCATGAGTTCCGCAAAGATCAGATCGCCGCCGCATGCACCGCCGCAGATGGCGAGGTCGGCGCTCCCAGCCTGGAGATCGTCGAGCGCCGCGGCGACGTCGTTCGTCACCGCGCCTTCCCGTTCGGGTGGGAAACGCGGCTGCGGGCGGTCGGGACGATCGATCATGTGCCCGCTGAAGAAAAAGACACGCTTCGTCGAAAAGTTGTCAGTCACCTTGGAGGTCCTTGGCGATGGGCGTCGAAAGGCGTCCGGGGTGCGCTGTGCTCAATAGTTCCATTCGGGCTCTTCGCAAACTGGCATTACATCGAGCATCTGTTCCGCGAGTTCTTGCAGCGCGAACCAGTTGGGATCTACCATGGGGCCGAACCATTCCAGATAGCGAAGGATCTGTCGCCGGGTGGAGAACACGTGAAACGATGAAGGGCCCGCCAGCTCAACCACGCTGCGGCAAGCTTTGATCGCTTTGTCGATCGTCCCCGGCTCAGGAGGTAGTGGAACGTCTTTCAGCCAGGGTTCGATCAGGCTCAACTCTGCGATATTGCCGTAGGCCCAGGCGCGGTCGCAGGCGGAACCGTTCTCGGCGTCGTTCCTCGATTGCGAGTCCGCCGTGAACCACAAGGGCTTGACCTTGGCCTCACCCCAATCCGAACGCGAGAGGCGGCCCGAAGTGCGCAGGAACAACGTGAGCGACACATATTGCACCAGTTCCCACGGATGCGACCGGTTCAACAGATAGGCTTGCCAATACCAGGTTCGCGCGCGCTCCAGCTTGTCCAGCACTTCGTTGCCGCCTTTCTTCGTCGTGCGGCTAGCGGACCTGCGCGAGTGGAAGAGCATCTGCGCTTCGCGCTTCTCGGTGCTTGCGAGTTGCGCGAGAATCCGGGCCCTCTGCGCTGGATACGCTTCATTCGCCGCTTCGAGCCGCTCCTTGGCGTAGGCCACCTTTCTCTGCACATGCCGGAGCATCTCCTGCCGCTTATCGTCGGCGAGCATCTGATGACGCCCAGTGGAGCTGGACTCCCGGTCGGAAAAGGCCACCATCACGCGATCCGACGCACGCAGCGCAATATTGATGCTGCTCATGGCCTGCTGAATGCACGCGTTGGCCAACTGATCGTCGAAATTGGGGGGCAGGGATGCGTACGCGACGATGCTCGCCCAGTCGTGCTGGTCCTTGAAGCAGGAGTGCAGCCTCCTGCGCAGGCCGACCAGCAGCTTGCGCGGGTCCTCGCCCCAGAGCAGGCCCTGATAGAGGTCCTGCACTAGCATCACCGAGCCGCCGAACGACAGCGGATACTGGCTCGCGATCACGAGCGGAATGCCTGCCTCGTGCAGCGCATGCCCGACACTCGCCCCGACACCCGTCACGCCGCCGACGTTGCCGCCGTTGCAGCTCGCAAGCGTCACGACGGCGGGCCGCACGAACTTGCCGGCCTTGTCGCGACGTGGCGTGCGCAGAATGCTCGCGAGCCGCGCACCGGAGACGACCTCATAGCCCTTCGGATCGGTGTGCGAGATCAGCGCGACGCCGTACCGCTGGTCGTACCCGCCAGGCAGATCGACGCCGTGCGCGAGGATGTGCACATGCGTGTAGTCGCTGGACGCGCATGCGCGCTCCAGGCTCTCGACCGTCGCGTCGGGGAGCACAGACAGCCGTTCTCCGATGATCTCGAGCCGCTCGTCGTCGTCGAGGTCGTCCGATAGCGCGAGCCACGGCGCGAGCGCGTCGCGCAGCGCAAGCAGATGCGCCGCGGCCGGCACTTCCTCGAAGGTGGGCGGGGACGCATAGGCGAACAGTACGCGCGGCTTGCTCGGCCAGCGGATGAATTCCTCGGGCACGCGCCGCGTCTCGCGTGTGACGCAGATGAGCTGCTGGGTCTGCAGGACAAGCGGCTGGCCTTCGCCGGGAAAGCCGCTGGGCGCGGTCGCGAGCTCGAAGGGCAAGAGCGCGAGCTCAGAGGCGGACAGGATCAGCCGCAGATGCGTGACCGGCTCATCGCCCGTCGCGGAATCGACACCGCGGCGGTTGAGGTCGGCGGTCAGCCCGGGAATCTCGCCGAGCAGCTTGCCCAGCACCAGCGCGGTGTCGCCGAGCTGAAACTCCCGCGCCTCCGCTCCGAGCTGATAGCTGAGCGCGCGCAGCCGGTAGAGCATCTGGTTGTGCTCGAACGGAACATGGAGCGTCACCGCGCTATGGTTTTCGCACAGTGCGATATAGGCCGTGAGCGGCGACAGCAGCTGGTTGTGCGAGGGGCCCTGACGGAGCAGTTCGAGTGTGATCTTGCGCATCGTCAGTCATCCAGAAGGCTGTTGGCCGTGGTATCTAGTGTGAACCCGCTTGTCACGTTGTTGACCACGTGACGCAGTTCGGCATTCGCGCCGCCGCCGTCCTTCTTCCATATGGCCACGACCGTGCAGAGGCGCACGACCAGCGATCCGGAGCGAAAGCCGTCGAGCGTCGCCATGTTGCCGCCATTGAGCACGTCGAAAAATTCCGCGAAGGCTTTTGAGTCGCTCCGGGTCTTCGGATCGATGCGGATCAGCCGCGCCCAGGTCCCACTGTTGAAGTATCGCCCCTTGCCGTTCTGGCGGTGCAGGGCGCGCGCGAGATGGGTATGCCCCGCGACGACGATGTCGATCTCCGGGCCGATCTCCTTGTCGAGCAGCGTGGCTGTTTCGTCACGCGCGGAAATGTCGAAGCTACGATCCTTGTCCAGCCTCTCGAGCGCCTCGCGCAGCACTTCGCTCGTCGGCGCGTCGCGCGACCACTTGATCAGAGCGGTCACCATGTCGAGCCGCTTGCCCTGCTCGTTCGCGACGAACTCGAGCGGATCGACGCCCTGGCGGACCAGCGCATCGGCCGCGGCAAGCATCGCGCGCCCGTCGCGCTCCTGGCGCGAAGCGGCCAGCTCCACCGGATTGAGCAGACCGCCGGGCATGGGCGTGGGCCGCACCGGATCCCCGGCTGCCAGCTCCTCGGCCCCCAGCATGCCGCCCGGCTTGTAAATGCCAGCCCACGCACGCGCGAACCCCACGTTGGCGAGCCGGATCGCGCTGTTGAAGTTGCGCATGGCTTCGGGTGCGCAGGCGGCGAGCGTCGGCACGACACCGTCCGTTTCAGGCTTGAGCAGATCGACGAATGGATACTTGCGCTTGATAGGATTCATCACGTCGATCACCATGCGCGAGCCGGCGTTGGGAATCCACGGGTCGACTGGGCGGCTCAACTGCTTATCGCGGCCGATTTGCCTGATCTTCTCGAAGTCGGCCGGATTCCACCGGTCCACCTCGTTGCCATGCACGCACAGCACCGAGCGTCCGCCGACGTCGCACCGCACGCCCGAACCGTCGAACACGAAATGCAGGCGCGCGTGCGCGCCGCTCGAGGAGGGCGCGTCCTTCGTCAGGATCTGCACGAGGCGCTGGCGCACCCAGGGCAGCGCGAGCTCCAGATCGTGATTGCCGAGGTTGACGATCAGACGACGCCTGTCCTGCTTGAGAAAAGCCGGAAACGCATCGAACACGGGCTTGAACGTGGGATCCTGCAACGCGATCCGCTCGAGCTTCGCGACGGCACCATCCGGGTCGAAGTAGGTGGCGTTCGGTTCGGCCAGGAAATCGATGAAGTCGCCGTTGATGACGAGCGCGATCTCCTGTTCGGGATCGCGTAGGGCAAGGTCGTTGATCAGCCACGCGAGTTCGCCCGCGGAGCCGAAGATCTGGAAGCCCGGCGTGCCGCCGAGATGGAGATCGGAAATGACGTAGAGCTGATCGACGCTGTGAACCGGATTCACTTCGGTCTCCTCTTATCCAGGTCCATCAACGCGCGACGCGGGGCTCGCGCTCGGACGCAGGCGCAATAACGTGTGCGCGATCTTACGCCGTGTCATGTTCGCCCCTTTGGTATGAAAAAGACAGCTGACGCGAATTGGGCGCTGAGACACGATGTGTGTGGAATGTGTGGCGTCGCACACAGGAAGTATTCCCTACTTCTTACAGAATCGGTCACGATGTTTGTCTACACCAAAAGGTTCTGGGCAATCTCCGCTGATTGCTGGCGCGAGCCGTGCCAGAGTCAAACAATGGTGGGCGGTTCGCTGGACGTTTTGAACGACGGCTTCGTGTGTTCTTCCGGCGCCGCGGTTTGGGTTTTCTGCGTGCGCGCGCGCAGATTCCGGCGATACCACGCCGGCCATGTATAGCCGAATAGCGCGCCGATTCCGGCGCTCACCAACACGGGCGTCCACGATCTCACCGGTATGTTCGGCCGGACCCGCACGATGTCCGGCATGACCCAGTTGATCACGAGCCAGCCCGCGATCGCCATCACGCAGGCGAGGGAGACGCTTTCCAGCGGACGCAGCCACGGCGGATCGGCGGGTTGGAGCACGTAGTCGTCGCATAGCGATGCGAGCGTCACGGTGAGCGTCACCGAAAGCAGTAGCCACTTGGCCTGGGAGAAAAACGGCGTCATCGGCGCATTGCCGAAGTGCACCCGGATCGGATAGATCATGGCCGATAGCGCCAGCAGAATGATGAACGTCGCGAGGCCCGACAGCGCGTAGGCGCCCTTGGGCCTACCACTCCAGAAGGTGCGGCGCGCGAAGCTTAGATAGCGCTTCGGCAGGATTGCCACCGCCGCGGCGATGCAATGGTTGATGGCCACCAGGACGGCAACGATCATCGTCGTGGTGGCCCGATGGTTGAATCCATGATTCAGCAACGCGCCGAGCGCGAATAGCGCACACACGCCGAGGCCATTCCACGCAAGCGGTGCGCCGAGATAAAACGCCGGCCAGTCCGGCTCTTGCGGCATGGACTTGCCCTCATGCCGGCCGATGTGCTGCTGTAAGCGATTGGCGGCGCGTTTGAAGCTGTCCCTGCCGACCGCGGCGATCCGCACGATGCTCAAGCCCTGTAGCGTCGCGGGAACCTCTTCGCCGGTCAGCGCGTACGTGCGGCTGATGGGAAGGCTCGCGCGGATCGCATCGAGCCGCCTCGATGCGTCGCCGATCGTGACGAGATCGTGGCTTTCGGCGACGAGCAGAACCCACGTCGATGGCGTCAGCAGCGAGCGGAAGTAGTCGGTCCACAGCGACGGGGCGGGATAGCACTCCCGCACGGCCACCCCCTTCCATTCCTCATCGCGCGGAAGCTCTTTTCGTGCGTAGTTCAGGTCGCCGACGGTCTTGGGGAACAGTGTCTCCAGGCAGTTCACGCGCGCGGCGACGCGGGCATGCGCGCCGTAGTAGTCGATCGCATTCGATGCAGGCGCCATGAGCGTGATCGGTCCGAGCAACCATCTGCCGGAAAAGAGGTTGATAAAGTTCCGCAGCGCGCGCGAATTCCGGTCTTCCAGCAGCACGATGACGAGCGACGGTGCGCGCTCGGGCCTTGGCCGCGATAGCGCGACGCGCGTAAAAACGAATCCCGTTACAGCCGCTATGTCACTGACAGGCCGGTAGAAGCTGTCGGGTTCCCAGATGACATTGATGGCCAATCCGGCGAGCGCGCCGAATGTCCAGATGATCGCTGCGAACCACACGCAGTCATCGGCGGCGCGGCCCGTGATCCGCCCATCCAACTGAAGTCGCGCCAGCGCGCGCGGCAGCGCGACGAGTAGCACGATCAACACCGTGGCATTCACGATAGCGGCAATGATCCGCAGGCTGGTGGTCAGACTTTCGAACCGAGTATCCCGAAGCGTTTGCGATATCACGTCGTAGAGGTTATTGGAACCCGCGAAAGCCAGGCGCAGCATGAATAACCCCCCCGCGCCATAGTAAAACGCGATCCATACATAACGCATGGACGTGCTGCCAAACGGCTTGCGGCGTTCAAGCGTCATGAACGACCACGCCAGAATCCACGTGAACAGCATGCTCCCGACATTGATCCAATACAGCTGCCCGACATCGGTGCTGAGGTCGCTCGTCCAGAAGAATTCACGGTAGACGAAATCGACCGCGCCAGACGCCACCATCGACGCGGCGATCGCGCCGACGCGTCGCAGCGAACGCAAGAGCGGCAGCGGGTGCAGCGCGAGGTGAGCATCGACCACGGTATCCACGGTTCCTCCGCCCTGGTTCATGGACTGCTGAATTTCATCACCCGGTGGCGCAACCCGCGTGCGTTCAGCCACACGATGATCGCGATCACGAACGCCCACAGTAGGGTCGGCACGAGTGGATATGTGGTCATCAGCGCGGACACGAGGCCATGCATCGCATCCAGATCCATCAGCGACATGGCGAAGCTGGTTTTTACACCGCTCCATAGCGTGGCTCGATCCGCGTCGCCGATGACGAGATGCTGGCCGTCCGGGCTGAAGTCGACATCGCTGATCGGACTGCCGCTGTGCCAGACCTTGAGCCGCTTGGGGCCGGAGCGCGCGCTCCAGAGCTCGACGCTGCTGTCGTTGGCGATCATGAACTGGCTGCCGTCCGGGCTCACTGCGGCGTGGGTTATGGATTGCAATGTCTTGGGAGGGCAAATAGACGAGCCATTCGCAAGATTCCAGAGGCAGGTGACGTCATCGCCGATCGCGATCACGTTGTTGCCGTCAACGCTGATGAACGCATTGATGAAATCACCGGACCAACCGAGAATCAACGAAGTTTTGTCATTACGCCATGCCCACGACGAGACACCGCGAGAACTCGCGACGATGACGGAGTCCCCGTCATTCACGAATCTGGCGGCGCGAGCCCCATAGCCGAAGCCGCGACTTGCCACTTGTTGCCTTGCCCCGACGTCCCAGATGTCGACCGCCGCCGTGTCGTACGTCACGGCGAGAAACTGACCGCCCTCATCGCATGCGACGGATGTCACGCCGCCGCCGCCAGGCCCCCCCAGTGGGTCGCCATCGCGAACGCCGAGCGACACGTCCCAGAGCTGGATCGCGCCTGCCGAAGTCGCGGTCACCGCGGTACCGCCTCGGCCGCAGAACGCGATGCGCGTCACGGACGAAGAGCCGTGCATCACCGCGCCGCGCGGCTCGCCTGTGCGCACGCTCCAATTCTGCAGGTCGCCATCTTCGCCTCCGGTCAGCACGTATTTGCCATCCGAGCTGAATCCGTACGCACTCACTCGCGTTCCACGCATCTCGTAGCTGATCGGATGATGCTGCTCGGAAAGCAGCATTCGCGCGTGAGAACCCTTCCTTTGCATAGACGCAGCGACGAGTAGCAGCGTGCAGATCATCAATCCCGCGACGACGGTCCACAGCGCGCCGCGCGCGCCGTTGCGCACCATACCGCCGCGATACGCGAGTTCGGCCCACGCCCCGTTGAGCTCGTCGCGAAGCCCGCTCGCCGCATTGCGCCACGTGAATCGGCGAGCGGGTTTGCGAGCGGGGCGTGCGCGTATCCAACTCGCCCATGTCTCGGGAATACGCATGGCAAGCCGGCGCGCGGGCATTCCACCCAGGTAGCCAAGACAAATGGCGACGCTCTGAGCGCCCACGGGCACGCGAGCGCCGTGCGGATCGGGCACACTATCCAGTTCGATGACCATGCCCGGGCCTTCGGTGGGTGAAAGCGGTTCCAGCAGGTCGCGCACGACTTCGCGAATGCGCTCGTGCGTCTGCGGCGGCAACTCTTCCAGCAGCAACAGCCGAAGCCAGTTCGGCATGCATTGCCTGCTCAGCCAGGGAAGCCGCGCGAGCCGCCGGTAATTGCGCGCGATCAGATAACGCATTTCAGCTTCGTGCTGGACGTTCGCGAGGCGGAAGAACCGTTCTCCGATCAGAAGCGTCAGCGGATGCCGTACCACCGGCGCGACCGCGAGTGCCGCGAGCCATTGGAAGCCGTTGTCGCCCAGATAGAGCTTCAACTGCGCGATCAGGCGTTCAGCGACCTCCTTGTTGCCGAAATCGTCGCTGAGAAAGTCGTACCGGCCTTCGGCTAGCAGGCGCGGATAGCGCTGCGGTTCGCTCAGCACGATGTTCGGCAGTTCCCCCGAAACCAGCAGCGTCGCCCATGCGCGCAGCGCGTCTTCTTCGAGCGGCAGAACCAGAAAGCCGGGATCGGCGGCGCGCTCGGGCTGTTCGATCAATTGCTCGCGCAGGTCCCAGTCTTGTGGTTCGATCAGCGTAAATAGCGCGCGATTCCGCCAGCGATAGAAACGCGCGGACTCGACCCATGGCAGGAGACGACCATCCTGACCCGTGAATGCTTCGCGATCCGACACCACGATGAGCCGCTGACCGACGGGAGGATCTGGCAGTCGATCGAGGGACTCGCCGTGCGCGTCATCGAGTTTTCCGCGTGCAGCGAGCCGATACGCGACCGGCGCCGCTCCTTCACGGCGATGAAACATTCTGATGTCGACATCCAGCCCTTCCTGCCGAAGCCGGTTTGCCCACATGTAGAAGAGGCGCCCGCGCGGATCGGCCTCGTCTTCCGCATCGATCAGCATCAAATAGGATGGCCGCAGATTCGTGTGCCGGAAATGCAGCTCCGGAATGCCGAAGTTGCGCATCGTGGCTTCGATCGTTCGGCGCATGTGCAGCGGCGCGCGGCGAGCGAGCGTGCCGCGCGCCGTGCGCGATTCGCGCGTGTGACGTTCGAGCGGGGTGGCGATGTCGGCAGCGAGAGTCGGAACGATGTGCTGCGTCGCTTCGTGCAGCGAGCGCTCGTCGAGCTTGATGCTTGCGGACATCTGGCGTCGCCGGGTGCGCGCGAGGAACCACGCTGGCGCGCACACGATCAGCAGGACCGCGACCACCAGCAGGAAAATGGCCCAGACGATCGATGTATTCACTTCGTCGTTCGAGCGGGCCGCGAGATAGTACTGGTCGACCTGCCGCGGCACCGGGATGGGCTTCGTGATCAGTTGCTCCAATTGCGGGAGTTTCAGTTCGGGCCTCTGGCGCTCATCCGCAGGCATTCCCAACTTGACCGCGATCGCAAACACGGTCACTACGACGAGGAGCGCGGCAAAGTACCAGACGATCTGGGGCGACTTCGTGTAGAACGACGTGAACTTGCGCCACGCGCTCTCATTTGGAATAGCGGGCGGTGGATCGACGCCCGTGCTGGTGGTGCCCCTTGCGTCGATCCACTCGCGGAATGCATCGTCGAAACGGCTCTGGTCTTCGCGCGACTTGCAGAAGATCGGGCGCAGGCGCGCGCGCAGCGTGTCGGGCGAGAGCGCCTCGCCGCGCTCCTCCAGATACCGCAAAAGCCGCCCAGCGTTGACGAGCTCGGTCGCACCCGGCGAAAAACACGCGTCGCGCAGGTGTTGCACGAGTTCGATGAACGGCGGCCAGGACCTTGGCGCCGTCGTGTCGGGCGACGTCATGGGCGTCTCGCCCATTCGTCGATCGCCCGCAACATCAGCCCGCGATCATCGCGATGTTTCGCCACGGCGGAGAGCGCGCGTTTCACGCCTGCGATGCTGTCGCGAATGAGTCTATCGCTGGGCACGCCTGAGCTGCGCAGCGATTTCGCCCAGTCGATCAGCTCCGAGGTACCCGACTGATAGCGCAACTCGGGACCGCAGCGCTCGCGGCAATCGACAAAGAACTCGAGCAGGTCCTCATAGAGGCGCGTCGAGCCGGCGACGGCGATTTGCGATTGATCGCCCGCGCTGCGTTCGCTCATGTATCTCTCGGGGAAGACGCGCGCGAACAGAATCTTGCGCAGCGTCTCCTCGTCGGGATCTTCGATATGAAAGTACACGCAGCGGCGCAGAAACGGATCAGGCAAATCGCGCTCGGAATTGCTCGTGATGACGACAATGGGCCGCAGGCGGGCGTCGCGCGGTGCGGCGACCAGCCGGTCGCGCATCTCGCGAATGCGGAAGTCGAGGCGCTCGATGCCGTTGAGCAAGTCATTGGGGAAATCGCGGCTTGCCTTGTCGATTTCATCGATCAGCACGACGCTCGGACGCGGCTCGGCCATGTATGCGGATTCGTCCGGAAAGGCGACGGCCAGCAGATCCTCGTTATCCTCGGGCGCGGCGCGCAGAACCGCCTGGCCAAGCGGCCCGAACGTGATGAAGTTCTCGGGTCTCAGTTTCGCGGGGATCGGATCGCCGTTGCCCGGCGCCTGGCCCGTGCTCTGGAACGTCAACTGCGCGCGCGCGATTTCGACATCGCCGAGTTGCGCGACCAGATCATAGCGATAGAACAGGTCGGGCGATTCGCTCATCGATTGGGCTTCGAAGCGCAGAACGGGCGCAAGATTGAATTCCCACGCGATGCGGTCGGCCAACTGGCTCTTTCCCGTGCCTGGCCGTCCCGTCAGCAGGAGCGGCTTGCCGAGAATGACCGCGGTGTTGACCGCTTCGGCTAATTCCGTGCTGGCGGAATAGCCTTCGGGATGATCGGTGAAGTTATAGATGACAGAGGCGGCTTCGGCGTGGTCAGCCTCGTTACCGTCGGAGGGCGCCTCGCGCAGGTCGGCTCCGTTGCCTGCCACGCTCGCGTCTGGCTTGCCGGGCATTTCTGCGCGGCTGCCGCGCCCGATGAAAACCGGGAGTTCGATCTGGCGATTCATGGCTCCTCCATTCCCTGAAAGACGCGGTCCGACGGCACTACGTCGCACCCCGAAAGAAGCGGCGAAACCAACTCATCCTGGGTGCGACGTCGGGTTCATTCCCGGCGGTCCCGTGCTGATGGCAGCATTTGCCGCAGCCGAGCCGCTGATGTTCGCGCAGACGCGTCGCGGCTTTGTGCAACTGTTTCTTCAAGGTCTCGCCCGATACGTCGCCCAGCCGCAGATAGTCGTTACCGTCGAGCAGTTCGTGCCACCAATCGGGGGACGTGTCGGCGACGAGCGCGTATTCCCTCGGATCCGACATTTTATGAACGAGAATCAGCCACATGGCCAGCTCCCTTTGCTCGGCGCTTTCCGATGAGCCTTGCTCCCACGCGGCCTCTTCGATGCGCTTGCGCCTGACGAACTGGCTCAGATCCACCAGTTCGGAAACGTGCGGCTCGGCGGCAATGTAGTCGTCCGTCAGGAAGGCGATGACATCGGTGACATCTTTCATGTTCTCGATCACCATCAGCGGACTGATTCGTGCGTTGGCGAGATCGCCCGCCATCGGCGGCTTGAGCTCCTGACGCGGCCGATAGATCGTCTTGAGCGGCGTTTTGTACGCGTCGTACGGGTAGCATTTGAGCTTGACCCAGAAATCTTTCGCGCTTTGGTCGGCTTGCCCCAGGCGGTCCGACACCCAGGACAGGTAGATGATGCGTTCTATCTGGAGGCACTTTTCGATCTTGGTGCCTGCGGTGAACGTGACGTTCGTCATGGCCGGTTCCCCATAGTCCGCGCGGTTTGTGTATCGAGCGTCGGCAGTGTTTCCTTGAGGCGCTTCACGAGTTGCGTCAACTGCTCGGCGAAGCGCGCGGCCGAATCCTGACTGAGCGGTTCGAGCCGGAGGTTGTCGTCGAACGGCCCGAGGAAATTCACGTCGCTGACGGACTGAATGACACGCACGCCGTCGCCCGGCAGGCCGAGCCTGTCCGGGCGGCCCGTATCGTCGAAAGTCAGGTATTCGGGGCTCGTCGCTTCGGCCAGCACGAACAGCAACCGCGGCTCGCTTGTCGCGCGGAAGCTCTCAACGGCGAACATGAGTTCGCGTTGGCATTCGATCGATTCCCAATATTCGTCGCAGAGCATGCAGACGAAGTGCGTCGTTGCCTGAAGTTGCTGCCTTAGATGCTGCGCCCACAGCTCGCCCGCACCCATGCCTTCGTCGATGAACAGATCGAAGCCAAGCGCCTTTGAGACGTTCTTCAAACGAACTTGCAGGCGACGAGTCAACTCCGTCCACGGTTCGCCGTGGCGGTAGGAAATGAAAACGAGGGGCCGTTTTGGCATGGGTCGCCTCTTCCTAGATGGAAACCGGAGAATAGTTCTTTGGATTTCCTAATTTTCCCTACTCAATCTAGCAGATTTTTTCTGGCCGCCAAGTACCAGTTATGGACTCCGGGCGCCAAAATAACTCATTTGTTCGCTACACCGCGAGCCGGCCAAAAATCCGCACACTGTCTGGATCGGAAAATCGCCTTGCTCGTTGCGAAGCAGCACTAACTTACAGGACGAGCAAAAGAGAGAATTTTTCAAATTGCCGAGTTCCATCTGCGTTTTCACGCAGCCCCGTGTGTTTGCTAACGCTGTATGCAGTACGTTCGGGCCGCGTTGTATGCAGTGGTAGTGCCGGATTGTTTTGTCATTGAAAGGCGAAAATCAGATCATCGTCGAGTCGACCTGAAACCCTGTTCGAGATGCGTTAGATTGAGATTCCTCTCCCGAATCATGGCGGACTGCAGATTGGAAAAGGCGCTTCCATGCTAGCCGTTGCACTGAATTCGATGGACGCTGTACTAATATGAATGCGGAAACCCGCCGGCGCTCACGGCGGCGCTGCACACGCTCGACCGCACTCGGTCCAGAACGGCCCGAATCGCGGCATCCACCCGCAGTTCATCCGGATTGCTGAAGTTCGCTAGCCCGAGCGATGACGCGCTATCGCAGTCGGCGTACAATGCGCGGCACTCGCCTCGCGCGTCGAACCGGGCATCCAATCCACGAGCCATCAGGGAATGCCTATGAGCCCGACTTCGCCTTCGGCCACCTCCACGCGTGCGCTGTATCTATCGAACTGGCGTGATCTCGTTGGCGTGTGGAAAACCGCGAAGCTCAGCCAGATCGATACCTCATGGACCGGACCATGCCTGAGCGAACTCCATTGTCTGCGCGGCTCTCTCGCGCGCCGGACGGTGAACCAGATCGTCGACTACACCGGTTTCTTCCGCGACGAAACCAACTCGATCTCCTACAGCCACGCCGAGAAGTTTGACTCCGAAGCGTGGTTCGAAAGCGGCGCAGATGACGCCGGCGTTCTGACGACGCACTATCTGAGCTATCAGGACGCGTCGCTGCCACCTCGCCTTGACCTGACCCGCAGCTTCGCGGCGGCGCCCGATCAGCCGTTCTTTATCGTTCGCTACACGCTGACCAATCCGACGGCGGAGAGCGTTACATTCAACGTGCTGGATCAGGTTCATCTCAACAACGTTGATGCGAGCAAGCCAGTGCACGCGTGGTACGACGCCGGACAAAACGCGTTCATCGCGGATATGACGGCCTCCGGTCAGTTATTCGTGCTGCTGGGCGCACTGCAACCGAGCGGCGGCTATCAGGCCGGCAACAACGCCGACGCATCGACACAAAGCGGGACCGTGTCGGGCTGGTACAGCTTCGACGCCGACGGCACGCTGAAAAACAACGCCGACGTCAGTGCGCCCGACGTATCGCTCGCGTTCAGCAAGCGCGTGGAGGTCGCGCCAGGCGCATCCGCGACGCTCTACTTCTATCTCGGTGTATGCGAGACGCAGGCCGATGCCACCGCCGCGATCGCCGCCGCCCGGGCATCTTCGGGCGACGCCTGGATGACGGCGGTCGCATCCGCGTACAACACCTGGCTCGCGAACGGCAATCAGGGCAGGCGCGTGCATTTCGACGACGATGCGCTCAACCAGATGTTCGACCGCGCGCTGATCCTGATGAAGAACATCCAGAACCCCGTACTCGGTACGTTCGCCGCGACCACGAATCCCGTCGCCTATCAATATCGCACCTGGGTGCGGGATGCGTGCATCGCGGCTATCGGGCTCGACGCCAGTGGCCATCACGACGAAGCGCAACTGTACTGGCGCTGGATGAGCGGCAGCCAGGGCGGCGACGGCACTTGGAAGACGACTTACAACGCATGGGACGGCAGCTATCTACCCTTTGTCGAGCCCGAGTACGACTCGGTCGGAGCATTTCTGTACGGCGTCTATCAGCACTACGCGCTGACCGCTGACGCGACATTTCTGCGCGACCTGTGGCCGAGCGTCAAGCGGTCGGCGGACTGGATCGTCAGCCATATCCAGCCGAACGGATTCGGCCAAGCGGACTACAGCATCTGGGAAGAAAGCGACAATCTGGAGCACAACAGCTATACGCAGAGTTGGTATGTCGTCGGCATGTACGCGACGCAGGCCATCTCCGAGGGGCTCGGCGAGACATCTCTGACCGACTGGTATGCGGGCGGCGCGGCTTCGATTCTCACCGCTCTTCAGCGTCCGACGGACTGGTATCCGCCGGGCTCCTGGAATCCGCAGGGATATTTCTGTCGCGCGGTGAACGTGAACGACACGCCGCGCACGATGATCGACAGCTCGTCGGACATGCTGATCGCGCTGGGTGTGATCGATCACGAGTCCGGCCGCGCGGCGAGCCATGTCAACACGATCCTGAGCGCGCTCACGCAGCAAAGCTATGGCATCGCGCGCTATCCTTGCGACACGTTCTACTACACGGCGAGCTGGAGTCCGGGCGGCAACGAGGCTCTCGGGCCGGAACCGGCGTGGCCGCAGATGAGCCTGTGGGTGGCCGTCTACGACATCCTCCGCGGCCATGCCGCCGACGCGTTGGCGCGCCTGCAATGGTGCGCCAGCATCTGGGGCAGGGGCTACATGCCACCCGGCGAGGCGGTTTCCAACGTGACGAAACAGCCGCTCGTGAGCTCGATGTGCGAACCGCTGACGGCCTCAGCGTTCATTCTGGTTGCGCTGCTCTACGAAAAGCAGGTGCGCTTTGGCTGCGTGCCGCCGTCGTACAACGCGGGTACCTTCAAGACGATGAGTGTCAGCTTTGCGGCGGCGGGAGACTGGAATCAGTGGTCGAATGTTCCGTACTTCGTGGGCGCGCAGACTGCGGGTGTGTCGCCGATGTGTTCGATCAAGCGCGTATACGTCACCAACGACGGCTCGAATCTCTATGTGCGGATCGACAACGTATCGGGGACGCTTACGCGCTTCGCGCAGGCCCCCTTGTTCGCGGTGCAGGTATACAGCCAGGATCTGGCACAAGGCGGCGCGGCCACCAGCAGCTTCGGCATCTTCAATCAGGCGTTGAGCCGGCCGATGAGCTTCCTGGTCGAACGTCGCAGCAATTCGGATTCGTTCTCGCGCTGGCGCGTCGCCAACAATGCATGGAGCGCCGACAGCAACGTCGATTATGTCGAAGCGCCCCAATGGGATCCCGGCAGTGGAAGAATCGAAGCGATCATTCCGCTCGCCGCGCTGGCGAGCGCGAGTCCTTCGTTCGGGAGTTGGACCGACATGCTGTTCGTGCTCGCCGCTTGCGACCCGGCCTCCGGCGCGTGGTCCGAGACGGATCGCATGCTGATTCACTATCGGCTCAGCACCGGCGCTCAGGACTGGATCTATGGGAACATCGAAGTTTGACTGAGGTGGAGCGGGCCGAACGCATCGTGTCGGGCTACCCGGCGCCATGCCGTGAGCGGATGATTTTTCATCCGCACCTTCGATATCACGTGCGCGACTCCGATCACACCCAGCAGGATGCGGGCGCAAGGGAAACTCTTTAAACCGGGCATAGGTCGGATACGGCGTTTGATAACCGGTCACATCGAATTTTCAACGTCATTCACCGAGTGGAATTCCTGATCAGTGTCGGTTTAATTTGGCGTTCGAGTTTTTCGTTATGTTGCCGAGGGCCAGGCGAGATTCACAGACTTTTATCTGGACAAAAGAAAGTCTGAAGCTAGACTAATTCAGTACTGCCAGCTTCCGGATTTGCACCACAGAAAGCTCGCACTTACGCCTCGCGCATGTGGCTCTTCCCTTCGATAAAGGACACCGTACGTTTTTCACGCCGCATCCACGCATCCGACAAAGGACGAGTGGGCAATGGTGCAACGCGGGCGTATCTGGCATGCTCGCTGGCGAGGAGTCGTTTCCGATGATTGGACGCTCGCAATCGTTTCTGGAAGCCCAGCGGGTGATCGAACGGTTTGCCCGCTGCGACGTGCCGGTGCTGATAGAAGGCGAAACCGGCACCGGAAAGGAACTTGCCGCCCGTGCGATCCACTACGGTGGGCAGCGCTCATCGGGTCCGTTTGTTCCCGTCAACTGCGGCGCGCTGCCCGATGGGCTCGTCGACAACGAGTTGTTCGGCCACAAGCGCGGCGCTTTCACCGACGCGCACATAGAGCAGGCAGGCCTTATCGCTCATGCGAGCGGCGGCACCCTGTTCCTGGACGAAGTGGATGCGCTTCCGCTGAAGTCGCAGGTGATCTTGCTCCGTTTCCTGCAGGATCACCAATATCGGCCGTTAGGCGCGCCCGAAAGCCGGCATGCCGATGTCAGGCTGATGGCGGCAACCAATACCGATCTGGCTGAGCGTGTCGAGGAGGGACTGTTCCGGCTCGATCTGCTGTTCCGCTTGCGTATTCTCGTAGTGAAATTGCCCCCGTTGCGCGAACGCGATCGAGATATCGAACTGCTGGCCGACAACTTTCTTCACGTCTGTGCGCAACGCTTCGGCAATGGCGACAAAGTGCTGCATCCGGCAACGCTCGACTGGATGTACCGCTATGACTGGCCTGGCAACATTCGCGAACTCGAAACGCTGATTTGCCGGGGCTACCTGCTAAGCGACGCTCGAGTCATCGAGATCGGGCCGCCGGACCCCTTCATCTCCGATCGATGCCAGCCGGGCATGCTGCATCTTCAACCGCCTTCGCTGTCTGGGTCGCTGCGTCAATTGGAGGCGCGCACCATGCTTGCGCATGAAGACTTCAAGACCGCAAAAAACCGGGTTATCACGGAGTTCGAGTGCCGTTATCTGGCCGATGCGCTGAGCGCCGCGGGCGGCAACGTGACAAAGGCGGCGAGGATCGCGGGCAAAGAACGCCGGGCATTCGGCAAGCTCCTGAAGAAGCACGGACTCGCGCCAGCTCAGAGCGCTTTCGACGGCCCGCTGCTCTGAGCGCTGTGCGCGCTCGTACGACTGCGCCGGCCGCTGCCACGGCGATCGAGCGCAGACAGCCTGTCCGCATCGCGGTTTCGACTTCCCACGTGTGCTCCATTGCAGCCCGCATCGGCTCGGGGAGAATGCGCGTCTTCACCCGGGACACGCTTGACCCGTGCCCGGGTCAGGCGTGCGGCATCCCGCAAATTCTTTCGTGCATCGTCCAGGTATGTCAAAACGTCTTCCCCGCACTTTAGCGGGTGGGTTTGCTTTGACCCGCGGGGCGTTCACGCTGGCGCCAGGATTCGCTCCTGGCAAGCATTCGTCGACACTTGCCAGATGGAATGGAGATTGCATCGGGCGCTTTGCCTGTAATGAGCCACAAGCCGGTGCTCAAGTGAATAGCCAAGAAGCGCGTGTGGAGCGTATCCGGGATTCGATCGAATCGTATCTGGTTCACCATCCCGGTGCCGCGGATACCGTCAATGGAGTGTTGAGCTTCTGGCTGCCAGTAGCGTGCAGCGACGCGACGCTGGCTGATGTCGCCCTCGCATTGGGACAGCTCGTCGACGAGGGCTACCTCGCGCAGAGCGAGCTGCCAGGTGGTCCGGTGTTGTACGAACGAGCCCCCGTTGCAGGCAACACCACGCAGTGAGGCGATCGGGACTCGCGGCACCGCCGGACCGACCGTGGCCTGGATGGTGCAACTTGCTTCGCTTTCTCCGAAAAGGAACCTCGCCATGCCCGCAACGCTCACGTATCCCGGCGTCTACATCGTCGAGTTGCAGAATCCCATGCACAACATCACGGGCGTGGCGACATCGATCACCGCGTTCGTCGGTTACACGGCAACGGGAATCGATAACCGGGCGCAAGCAATCTACAGTTTCTCCGATTTCGCGCGTCTGTTCGGCGGCCTCGCCATCGACAGCGAACTCAGTTATGCGGTCCAGCAGTTCTTTCTGAACGGCGGGACGACAGGGTATGTCGTACGCGTGCCGCATCACAATGCGACGCCGGCGACCGTCGAAGTGACCGGTGCGAGTGCCATCGACCTGACATTCACCGCGCTTTCCAGCGGCGTTTGGGCGAATGGCCAGATCATGATCGACATCGATTACGACGGCATCGACTTCTCGCTGCCCGGCGTCGACCCCAGTACATTCAATGTGACCATAACGAATCTGTCGGGAAACGTGGTCGAGACGTTTCCGCAAGTCTCGCTCAATGGCACGAGGCAGAATTACGTCGGTAACGTGATCAACGACTTCGATACTGGATCGCAACTGGTGAAAATGAGCGAGTCCGCCGATCCAACGAACCCGCTGCGCAAGAACACACCTGAGGTATCGGGAGTACTAGGCAAAAGAATCCAACGCAACAGCGGAGAACTGCTCTTCTTCGACACGACCAAGCCCAAGACCACGCCGCAGCTCATCGACAAAAACTACACCTTAACGCTACAGGTTTCGAAGCCGACGAATTCGCTGCCCAACATCAACAACGTGAACGTACTGCTTCAGGGTGCGCCTATACCGGTGTCGTCCGCGGCGATTGCTTCCCAGGTTCAAAGCGCCCTCGCCAATGCGGTCGCGCTGAACTGGAACGGTGCGACCTTGCGTTTCATTGCGACGAAGAGCAATGCGGACGACGTGCTGCGCGCCGTCGCGAGCATCCCTACGCTGCCGGATGCACAAATCGCATTTAGCGGAACCGCAGCCGCGCCGCTCGGGCTCGATGTCACCCCGACCAACGTTGCACATTACGCGCTCGGGACGGGCAACGCGATCGAAGGACAGAAGTCGTCCGTGGTCGGTACGGACCCGGGCAATCAACTGCCGTTTTCGGTCGATCTCGTCGGCGACCCGGCTTCGTTCACCGGTATCTACGCATTGGAAAAGGTCGACCTCTTCAACCTGCTCGTGATACCGGACGCGACGCGCGCGCTTGCCGGCAGCCCGGCCACGCCCGATCCCAACGTGTCCGGCGCCGATGTCTTCCCGCCCGCGATTGCCTATTGTCAGCAGCGGCGTGCGTTCCTGCTCGTCGATCCACCTCCCAATGCGACGACCGTGACGGCCGCGCTCGACTGGAAGACGAGCATGGCTATCACGCCTCCGGAAAACGGCGCGTGCTTCTTCCCGCGGCTACGCCTGCCAGACCCGGTGAACAACTATCAGTTGCGCACGTTTGCGCCGAGCGGTGTCGTCGCGGGGCTGTTTGCGCGTATCGACGGATCGCGCGGCGTCTGGAAGGCGCCAGCCGGTACCGAGGCAACGCTGACCGGCGTCCAGGCGCTCGCCTATCGTCAGTTGACCGATATCGAAAACGGCGTGCTCAATCCGATCGGTGTGAACTGCTTTCGCAACTTCCCGATCTACGGGCCGGTGCTGTGGGGTTCACGCACGCTCGCGGGTGCGGATGTCGAGGCGAGTCAGTGGAAGTACGTGCCCGTGCGCCGGCTTGCGCTCTATCTGGAAGAAAGCCTTTATCGCGGCACCAAGTGGGCCGTGTTCGAACCCAATGACGAGCCGCTTTGGGCATCGTTGAGACTCAGCATCGGCGCATTCATGAACGTACTCTTCAGGAAGGGAGCGTTCCAGGGACAGTCGCCCAATGCGGCTTACTTTGTGAAATGCGACAACGAGACGACCACGCAAAACGACATCGACAGCGGTGTCGTCAACGTGCTCGTCGGTTTCGCGCCATTGATTCCAGCGGAGTTCGTCGTGATCCAGATTCAGCAGATGGCAGGGCAGGTACAGACCTGATCCAGCGATTCCCTTTCGGAGGTATGCGTCATGGCCGAGTTCACCGTCAATCCACAGCGATTCGACCCGTACAAGAATTTCAAATTTCGCCTCAAGTGGGACAACAAATACGTCGCCGGGATCAGCAAGGTGTCGGGTGGCCTCAAGCGCACGACGGAAGTCGTCGAGCATCGCGAGGGCGGCGATCCGAGCACGGGCCGCAAGTCGCCGGGACGCTCGAAGTTCGAAGCGATCACGCTGGAGCGCGGCGTCACGCACGATCCGGAGTTCGAGCTCTGGGCGAACAAGGTCTGGCAGTTGAACGCCGGGCTCGGCGCGGAAGTTTCGCTGGCGGACTTTCGCAAGGACATCATTCTCGAGGTCTACAACGAGGCCGGGCAACTGGCGCTTGCTTACAAGCTCTATCGCTGCTGGGTGTCGGAGTATCAGGCGCTCCCCGATCTGGACGCCAACGCGAATGCGGTCGCGTTGCAGCATATCAAGCTCGAAAACGAGGGCTTCGAACGCGATCCTCAAGTCAAGGAACCGACTGAACCGACCCTGTCGCCATAGGCGACACGCGGTGTCGCCCCGGCTTTGCCGCCAGCCGGGTCGCATCTTGTCACGGGCGGCGCCACTTGATTGATGAGACGGGACATGCGTCCATTGCACGGCCAGAATCTGTTGTTCGCATGGGAGCGGGGCAGTTCGCCCGCCCACCTGCCGGCGCTGCATCGTGCACTGTCGATGCTCGAGGTGGCCTGTCCGGAATGTTCGCGGACCGCGCTCGCGGCGCTCGGCATATCGGCGCGTGACAGGCTGCTTTTGCAGATGCGGGAAGCAAGCTTCGGCACACGTCTCGACTGCCGTTTCGATTGTCCTCAGTGCGGCGCAGCCCTCGAGTTCACGGCGTCGACCGAGGCATTGCAGCCGCCTTGCGCGAATCAGTCCGACACGGAATTCGGTGCTTACCGGTTGAGCCTGCGCGAAGCGACCAGCGAGGATCTATGTGTGGCGGCTCGCGAAGCCGACGGTGGCGAGGCGCTGCGTGTCCTGACCGAACGCTGCGTGCACGTCGAAAACGAGCAGGGACAGCTTGAACCGCCGTCGACGTGGCCCTTCGATTTGCGGCAGCACGCGGGCGAATGCCTCGAAACGCTCCACGCGTCTGCAGCGATCGTGTTGCAGTTCGACTGTCCCGCATGCCGTCGCCACGATGCACAGACTTTCGACGCCGCCGCCTTCGTGTGGCGCGAAGTCGTTCATCACGCGCAGCGTCTGCTCGACGATGTGCACGCGCTTGCCTGGGCCTACGGGTGGTCGGAAGCCGCTGTGCTGCGCATGCATCAACGGCGCAGGCAGGCGTATCTGGATCGGGCGGGCTTATGACTGGGCAGACTGCGCTCGGCGGACTGCTCGATCGCGCACGCGGCGCGGTTTCCAGTGTGCGGCCAGCGCTTGAACCGCGCTTCGCGCCTCGCTACGTCGAGCCCGAGGAGTCGGATAATGCGGACACCTCGACGCGCGTGCGCGCCAACGTCGAGATGAGCACGGCGTTGCGCGAGCACGAGTTGTCGCTGCCAGCGTCACCGGCTGAGATTCGAGGGCCGGTGCCAATGCCGATGCCGAATCCCGTGCCGATGCCGGATCATATCCATGCGGACGAACCGCCGTTTGCAGGATCGAGTGACGTGCGAAGCGTCCATGTCAGTGCGCCCGTCGAGACGCGGCATCAAGCGACCCTTTCCGTCCCGCTTCGCCCGGCAGCGGTCTCGATGCCGGTGGAGCGCGATGTTGCCCGACACGAAACCGTGTCGCTGCGCACGACCCCGATCGAGCCCGCGTTCGTCCGGAGCCAGCCAGTGCCTGCGAGTGAAGCACATGCTTTGCCTGGGCGTGATACCGGACGGCGGCTGCCTGAAGCGGTGCTTCAGCAAAGCGATCGCAACGTGCAGCAGGCGATGTCCCGCCAAACTGCGCCGCTGCCGGTGGCTGCGCCGGCGTATGAGGCGCAGCCTTCGTCACCTGGCGTGCCCAGCTTGCCGCCACCGTCACCGCGTTTCGTTCAATCCGCGAGTACCGCGCCGCCGCGTGTGCAGGTGAGCATCGGCCGCGTCGAAGTCCGGGCCGCGCCTGTGCGCGCGGCGCCGGCCGCCGCTCCCCCAGCCGCGAGTGCGGCGCTGTCGCTGCATGCTTATCTGCAACGCTCGCGAGGAGGCCACTCGTGAGCGACTATTTCGCCGTCGCGGCTGTCACCGCGGTCATGCGAACCATCCTGCAGGACGCGCTTGCGCAGTCCGCGCTTCCGGGTCAGCTCGCCAACGCGACGATCACCGCGCTGCCGCCCGATCGCATCGTGATAGGCAATGAGGAAAAGCCGCAACTGAACCTCTTTCTCTATCGGCTTTCATCGAATACCGGCTGGTGCAATGAAGGGCTGCCTTCGCGTGATGCGAGCGGGCAACGCATCGCCAATCCTCCGCTCGCGCTCAATCTTCACTACATGATGTCGGTGTACGGTCCAAACCCGTTCGACGGCGAACTGCTGCTCGCGTGGGCGATGCAGATCTGGCATGAGACGCCCGTACTCACCCGGGACATTCTGCAAACCGCGCTCACGGAGATGGCCAAACCGATCGCCCAACCGGCGCCGGAAGAGCAGGCGCTTGCCACGACGACGCTCCCCGACCAGGTGGAACTGATCAAGCTCGTGCAGGAGCCGCTCGGCATCGAGGAGCTGTCGAAGATGTGGACCGCGTTTCAGGTGAGCTACCGGCCGACAGTCGCCTATCAGGCGTCGGTCGTACTGATCCAGCGCCGCGCCGCGACGCGCATTGGGCCACCCGTGCAGAAGCGGCATATCAAGGCGGTGCCGTGGCGGCAACCGGTCATCGAGGACGTCTCGCCCGCGATCGCGAGAACGGGCGACATCCTGACGCTGCGGGGGCGCAATTTCATCGGCGATACGCCGGCGTCGACGGGCGTCTCGTTCGACGGTGGCGTGCCGGTCGCGCCCGCTCAGGTGCAGGGCAACGCACTGCGCGTGCAGGTGCCCGCCAGCTTGCCCGCGGGCATCGCAACGGTGGCCGTCAGACAGTCGATCGCGCTTGGCGATCCGCCGACGCCGCATGTCGGCTCCATGTCCAACCTCGCGTCCTTCACGCTCGCACCCACCGTGCTGTCGCCACTGTCCGGGTCGTTCAAGGCGGGCACCACGGTGACGGTGCAGACCGACGTGCAGATCGGTCGGATGCAATCGGTGTCGCTCGTGATCGGCGTGTCCGAACTGCCGATCGACATCCGGCCAGCGAGCGGGCCGCCGAGTTCGTCGAGCGTGGACATTCCGATTCCTGTCGACTTCCCGTTCGTGCAGCCGGAGGCCAGTGTGCCGCTCTATCTGCGCGTGGACGGCGCACAGAGCAAGCTGTACATCGATCAGGACACGACGCACCCGACCCACGGCCAACTCGTGCCGCAGATCACGGTGACGGCGCCATGAACGCGCGCACACCATCCTGGCCGGAGGCCAACCAGGCTGCTCTCGCGGCGGCGCTCGCGCGCGTGCTGCGCATGCTCGTCGCGGCACGCACGATACAGGGCGAGGACGGCCTGTCTGGACCGGCGACCGAAGCCGAAGCGCCCACGACGCCGTCCGACGACGACAGCGCACTTTCGGCGCTGACAGCGCGGCTCGGGTTGAGCGCCTTCGAGCGCGACCTGCTGTTGCTATGCGCGGGCGTCGAACTCGACAGCGCCTTCATGCCGGCTCTAGCCGCCTTATTCGATGAACCCGGCCGCACCCACCCGACCTTCAGCCTTGCGCTCGCGATCCTGCCGGGTTCGCATTGGAGCGCCTGTACGCGCGACAGGCCGCTGCGCTACTGGCGCCTGATCGACGTCGAGCCTGGCGCGACGCTGCTGACGAGCCCGCTTTGCATCGACGAGCGCATCGTCCACTATCTCGCGGGACTCGATCCGCTCGACGCGCATCTCGAGGGCATCGTGCGACGCTGCGCGCCGGCATTCGCCGAGCTGTCCGACGTGCCGGCGTTCTTGCAACCCGCTGTGGTATCTGCCGCGCGTGCGTTGCAGGGCGCCGCGCCGCGCGTCGCGTTGCTCGGCCGTTCCGCGCGCGGCCGCAACGAGGTCGCGGCGCTTGCCTGCGCGCTTGCGGGTCGCGAACGCTTTTCGCTGCGCGTGGCCGACATTCCGACCGCCGCGGCCGAGCGCGAACTGATCACGCGGCTGTGGAACCGCGAAGGACGACTGACGGGCGCGGTCCTCACGATCCAATGCGGCGACTTCGATGAACCGGCCGACTCGCTGCGCCAGCTCGCGTCGTTCGTCGAACGCATCGACATGCCGTTGTTGCTCGAACTACCTGAGGATGCATTGCCGGCGAGCTTCGACGCAATCAGGATCGATGTGCCCGAATTGCCGCCGTCCGAGCGGCGTGCGTTCATAGAGGCGCGGCTCGGGCCGCTTGCCGAGCGCATGAACGGACGCGTGTCTGTGAGCGCCGAGCAGTTCCGCCTCGACCTGGCGGCCGTCGAAACCGTGACGATGCTGACCCGCGAATTGAGCGACGCTTCACCCGATGCGCCGCTCGACCGCGCATTCTGGGATTTCTGCCGCCAGCAGGCGCGCCATTCGATGGAGCAGCTTGCACGGCGCATCGAGCCGAAGGACGAATGTCTGCACCTCGTGTTGCCGGCTCAGCAGGCAAGCGTGCTCGATCAGATCGCCGCACACGTGCGCCAGCGCAGCACCGTGCACGAGACCTGGGGATTCGCCGGCTACTGCTCACGCGGTCTTGGCACGACCGCGCTCTTCTCCGGGCTACCCGGGACCGGCAAGACGATGGCCGCCGAGGCGCTTGCCGCGATGCTCGAACTCGACCTGTACCAGATCGACCTCGCGACGGTGGCAAGCAAATACATCGGCGAGACGGCCAAGAATTTGCGCCGCATTTTCGACGCCGCCTCCGAAAGCGGCGCGATCCTGCTCTTCGACGAAGCCGATGCGCTCTTCGGACAGCGCACCGAGGTCAAAGACAGCCACGACCGCTACGCGAATTTCGACGTCAGCTACCTGTTGCAGCGCATGGAGTCGTATCGCGGACTTGCGATCCTGACAACCAATATGAAGCATGCGATCGACAACGCGTTTCGCCGCCGCATCCGCTTCGTGATCGACTTTCCGTTTCCCGACGCCGAGAGCCGCGAGCGCATCTGGGCAAGTGCCTATCCCGCTGCCACGCCGACCCTGGATCTGGATCTCGCGAAGCTCGGACGACTCAACGTGGCGGGCGGCATCATCCACAACATCGCGATGCACGCGGCCTATCTCGCGGCCGATGAGGACGTCCCAGTGCAGATGAAACACATCCTGCGCGCCGCGCACGTCGAATACGCGAAGCTCGAACGGCCGCTCACCGCATCGGAGACGCAAGGATGGTTATGAAACCCACGCCTTCGTTACCGTCGAGCGGGCCGGGCTGGGGCGTGCCGCGGCATGACGTCATGCATTGGCGTGCGCGCCGCGACACCGGTGCGCCGTGGCGGCATGCCGATAACGTCCCGCAGACGACTGCGCCACGCGATCCGCCGCGGGCCATCGATCTGCACATCGACACCCTCGTGCTCGACGGCTTCGCAACGAGCCAACGCGCGCGCGTCGTGCGCGCGCTGCGGGCGGAACTCGACTTGCTTTGCGTGAACCTGTCGCGCCTCGGCACCGACCTCGATGCACGCTCGTGGCGCTCGGCTGCCGCGCAATTCGTGCAGACCGGAGCGCCCGACGCGGACGGCCGCGCGATCGCGCGTGCGATCTTCCGGGCGCTACGGCTCGACGAGTCCGAACGGCCCGGTGAACGCAATATCGCGCATTCCGACTTATATGGAGGCGACTGAATGTCGGCGATCTCTCCTCGCACGCTCAAGGGCGGACTCGTAATGCTGGATCCGGACACGGCGATTCCGCTCGGCGCGGTGATCCTGCAGTACAACCCGGATTCGCTCACGCGCAAGCTCCAGCCGCAAAGCGTGGCGGAGCCCGCAGACCGCTCGGAAGTGCTGCGTCTGAAGGGGCCGCCGATCGAGACCATCAACCTGAGCGCCGAACTCGACGCCACGGACCAGCTCGAATTCCCCGCACAGAATCCACTGGCCGTGCAATTCGGCATTCAGCCGCAGCTCGCCGCGCTCGAAATGCTGGTCTATCCGTCGAGCGTGCGGATCATCGTCAACGAGGCGCTGAGCCTGCTCGGCACGATCGAAGCCGTGCCGATGGAGTCGGCACTCACGCTGTTCGTCTGGAGCGCGACACGCGTGATCCCGGTGCGCGTGACGGACCTCGACATCACGGAAGAAGCTTTCGATCCGAATCTCAACCCGATTCGTGCGAAGGTGAACCTCGGCATGCGTGTTCTCAGCGTGACCGATGTGAACTTCGTGAGCCCCGCAGGCGCGCTCTACATGATCTATCAGATCGGCAAGGAGGCGCTTGCGGCAGCCAACACACTCAACACCATCGCCGATCTCGGCGCGGGAGCCTTGCAATGAGCGATTCGCTGGGCGCGCTGATCAAGGCAGGTGTGCAGATCGGCTCGCCGACCACGCCCGACAGCCGTTACTACGGAGCGTCGACGCTGTCGTACACGCAAGCCGACGGCACCGTCGTGCGCTATCTCGCACGCCGTCTCGTGCCGCAGCCGGAGCAGTACACGTCGATCCAGCAGTTCGTCGTCACGCAGGGCGTGCGGCTGGACAACATTGCCGCCAAGACCTTGGGTAATCCGCTGCTGTTCTGGATGTTGTGCGACGCCAATTTCGCGATGGACCCGGACGACCTCACGAGTCAACCGGGGCGCTCCATCGCGATTCCGCTTGCGACCGCCGGGCCTAAGGGAGGCTAGCGTGCTCAACGGTGTCTATGTCTCCCTTCTGATCGGGCCGATGGTTCCTGTGCCCGCACCGAAGCCCGTCGTCGACGCGCTCACGTCGATCGAAGTCGAGGTTCACGCGGGCCAGCGCAGCGGCTTCAAGCTCGTGTTCACGCTGGCCGATTCGTCGCCGTTGCAAACACTGTTCCTGCTGACAGGCGGCGCGCCGCTGCCGGTGCTGCGAGTGGTGATCGTCGTGACGGTGAACGGCTTGCCGCAAGTGCTGATGGATGGCGTCGTGAAGCATCACCAGGTCGAGCCGGGCTCGAACGGTGCGGCGAAGCTCACCGTGATGGGCGAGGATCTCACGGCGCTGATGGATCTGCAGGCGCTCGACGGCTTTCCCTTTCCCGGCATGACGACCGACGCCCGCGTGCTTCTGATGCTCGCGAAGTACGCCGTGTTCGGCGTCACTCCGAACGTGATTCCGGCCATCGTGCCCGATGTCGAAACGCCGGTGCAAAAGTTCGCGAGCCAGCGCGGCACCGATTACGCCTACATCGGCGCGCTCGCGAAGGCGGCGGGCTATGTCTTTTACCTCGAACCGGGACCGCTGCCCGGCGTGAGCCAGGCGTACTGGGGACCGGAAATCAAGTTCGGCGTGCCGCAACCCGCGCTAGCGATCAATCTCGACAGCTGGAGCAACTGCGAGTCGCTGAACTTTACGTATGCACCCGAAGGCGCGAAGGAGTTCGTCGTGTATATCCAGGAGCCCATCAGCAAACAGGCGATCCCGGTCGCGATTCCGCCGGTCACGCCGCTCAATCCGCCCCTCGGTGCCGTCATCGCGACGCCGCAGAGCGTGGAGTTTTCCCTCGACACCGCCAAGCTCCAGCCAGGCCAGGCGCTGATGCAGGGGATGGCCGCGACCTCGGCGAGCGCGGACGTGGTGACAGGCACGGGCACGATCGACGTGTTGCGCTACGGTCAAGTGCTGAAGGCGCGCCAGCTCGTGGGTGTGCGCGGCGCCGGACTCGCCTACGACGGCCTGCACTACGTCGAAGGCGTGACCCACTCCATTTCACGCGGCGCCTACAAGCAGAACTTCACGCTCAAGCGCAACGGCCTCATCAGCACCCTACCGGTGGTGCCGACGCTGTTCTAGCGCCGCCGTCACGCGAAGAGACAGAGGAGGCGCAATTGCAGAAATATTTTGGCAAGTACCGCGGCACGGTGCTCAACAACATCGACCCGATGCAGATGGGACGGTTGATGGCGACCGTCCCGGACGTGACGAACATCGTGCCGGGCACATGGGCGATGCCGTGCGTTCCGTTCGCGGGCATCCAGGCAGGACAGCTGGTCGTGCCGTCGATCGGAGCTGGCGTGTGGATCGAGTTCGAACAGGGTGATCCGGACTATCCGGTCTGGACGGGTTGCTACTGGGGATCCTCGGCGGAACTGCCGGCGCTTGCGCTGGCGGCTACGCCCGGAACGCAGCAACTCGTGTTGCAGACGATGCTGCAGACCACCTTGATGGTGAGCGACATGCCGGGGCCGACGGGCGGCATTCTGCTGAAGACCGCGACCGGCGCGCTGATCTCGATCAACGAGACAGGCATCACGATCAGCAACGGACAGGGCGCCACCATCGTGCTCGCCGGGCCCAGCGTGACGGTCAACGAAGGCGCGCTCGTCGTGACCTGAGCGCGGCGCGAACGCAGATAAGAGCGAGGTGAACGATCATGCCAGGCTTGTTACTGCATGTGGGAGCGACGGTGCTTTGCGCTCATGCCGGTCAGGCGCAGCCGAGCGTGCCGAATGCCAACGTGCTGGTGAGCGGCCAGCCGACCGTGACGATCAGCGGGCCTTATCTGATTGCCGGCTGTCCGTTCGTGCCGCCTCTGCCTGGGCCGTGCGTGACGGCGCAGTGGATGGTGGGCACGACACGCGTCACGTCGTTCGGGCAGCCCCTCGTGATTCAAACCGGGCAGGCCGTGTGCGCACCGACGGGCACGCCGCTCGTGCCGCTCGTGTGTCAGACCAGAGTGCTGGCAACGTGACTGCAACTCCAATCATGACTGGATGAGTTGACATGAACCTCAGCTTTCCTTACGGATTCGATCTGTCCGGGCGCACGCAGCTTTCGGATCTGCCGCGCCATATCGAGGACATGGTCGAACTCGTGTTGCTGACTTCGCCGGGCGAACGCGTGAACCGGCCGACGTTCGGCAGCGGGGCGGCACAACTGGTGTTCGCGCCCAACAGTGACACGCTGGCGGCGGCTTTGCAGCAGATCATCAAGGCTGGATTGCAGCAATGGCTCTCCGATCTGATTCAGGTGCAATCGGTACAGGTGGACAACAATGATTCGACGCTTCTGATCACGGTGCAGTACACGGTCATTCAGACCCAACAACCGCAGACCTCCGAGTTCGTATTCGGAGCGGGGGCGCCATGATCTACTTCTGCGCTCAGAAGGTACGTCGCGCGCTCGTACTGGGACACGCGGGCCTCAACGGTATCGACTTTCTCGAAGTCGACCCGGATGCGCCGACGCAACTCCAGGTCGTATTCCTGAAATGCGATGGTCTCGCGCAGCTCCAGGCCGCCGAATTCTTGATTACGGGCGGGGAGACCGTCTCGGGCATCGTTGCGAACTCGCTTGCCATCACACCTGACGCGCCGAACCGGGTCATCGTCACCGTCAACGAAGCCGGAGATTTCTCCGGGTACACACTGAAATTGAACCATCTGGCCACGTCTGGCGATCCGCACGTCGAGGGGCCGCCGGACGGATTCGATCCCGCACTCGCGAGGATCGACTTTTCGTTCAAGGCGGGCTGCCCGACGATCGGCGATTGCAAGGTGGACAACTGTTGTCCGTCGCCCGCGCTGAGCGCCCCCGACATCAACTATCTGGCAAAGGACTTCCAGGGCTTTCGCCAGGTGATGCTCGACCGCATGTGGACGCTGATGCCGGACTGGACAGAGCAGCACGCGGCCGATCCGGGCATCGCGGTCGTGGAAGCGCTCGCTTACGTGGCCGATCATCTCAGCTACCGGCAAGACGCGGTCGGCACGGAGGCGTATCTCGGGACGGCCAGGAGCCGTGTGTCACTGCGCCGGCATGCGCGGCTCGTGGACTATACGGTAAGCGACGGCTCGTGCGCGCACGTCTGGTTGCAGATCCTGCTCGTACAGAGCGGCGTCGTGACGGACGACCAGCCCGCCGCGATAGTCCGTGCAGGCACGCAGGTCTACTCGCGCGTCGCCGGCATGCCGCCGTGCGTGGCGCCCGACACGAAGGAGGCCGACACGCTTGCGCGGAGTGCGTCGAGCGTGTTCACGACGCTCGCCGACGTGCAGTGTTTCTACGCGCACGACAAGATGCAGTTCTATACATGGAGCGATGCCGACTGCTGTCTGCCGGCCGGCGCGACCGAGGCGACGCTGGTTGGCAACCTGAAGAAATTGCAGGTGGGTGACGTGCTGATCTTCGAAGAAATGCTCGGCCCGAATACCGGTCAGCCTGAGGACGCGGACCCGACCCATCGCTGGGCTGTGCGGCTCACCGCTGTCCGCTTCAACGACTATCTCGGCAATCCGCTCCTCGATCCGCTCGATAACACCGCGATCACGCATATCGCCTGGAACGCGTCGGACGCACTCCCGTTTCCACTCTGCATCTCGTCGACTTTCGACAATGGTTCCGGCACCACCGAACTCGACCAGGTCAGCGTGGCGCGCGGCAATGTGGTGGTCGGCCGGCACGGCATGCGGATCGCGCAGCCTGAATGTCTCGGCCCGGTGCCGGCCGCGCCGCCCACGCCCGTCGGCAATCCGGCCGGCTACTGCTGCGGCACGAGCGCGGTCGTCACGACGCGGCCGCGTTTTTACCCGGCGCTCGCCGGCCAGCCACTCTCGTTTGCCGCACCTGTCGACCCGAGCGCGCCGGCCTCCGCGCTAACCGTGCCCGCGCCGCCCGCGCCCGGTGTCGATACGCAGGTCGTTCCGCTCATCAGTCTCGTCGACGACCAGAACGCACCCTGGACGCCGGTCGCCACGCTGCTCGGCCAGACCGAGCCCGGCAACAATTTTGTCGTCGAGATCGAGCGTGACGGGACGGCGTTCCTGCGCTTCGGAGACGATCAATTGGGCGTCGCGCCGCTCGAAGGCACGCGGTTCCACGCCGACTACTGGATCGGCAATGGCAGCGCCGGCAACGTCGGGCGCGAAGCGCTCGTGCACATCGTCTCGAACGATGCGGCGGTGCGCGGCGTGTGCAATCCGTTGCCGGCGGCGGGCGGCGTCGACGCGGAATCGATGGAACATATCCGCCAGGCCGCGCCCGTCGCGTTCAACACGCAGATGCGCGCCGTCACCGAGGACGATTACGGCGAAGTCGCGCTGCGCGATCCGCGTATCAAGGCCGCGCGAGGCACGTTTCGCTGGACCGGAAGCTGGCGGACGACATTCGTCACGCTCGAACCGTCGGTAGGTCAAATTGCGGACACGACCCTGATCGACGACACCCTGACGCGGCTCGATCTTTTCCGCATGGCCGGCACCGACCTCGAAGTCGAGGCGGCCGTGATCGTGGGATTGAAGATCGTGCTGCACGTGTGCGTCGATTCGCAGCATTTCCGTACCGACGTGCGACAGGCGTTGACGCGGATCCTGATTTCCGGCGACGTATGCGACGGCACGCCGGGCCCGCTCGCGCCAGTCAACTTCTCGCTCGGCGAGACGGTCTATCTGAGTCCGCTGTTGGCGGCGGTGCAGGCCGTGGAGGGCGTGACTTCCGTCAATGCTCTGGCCTTCCAGCGGCTCGACGATCCGTTGAGCGACGCAGTCGCAAGCGGCTATATCACGATGAACCGGCTCGAACTGGCCAGTGTCGCGAACGACCCGAGCCGGCTCGATCGCGGCTATCTCACGCTCACGATGGACGGCGGAAAATGAGCAATCCCTGCGAGTCCGCGTCGGTTCAGTTGTGCGGCTGCTGCGAAGGAGTCGGCCGGGAGACGCCCGCGCCCATCTACAACCGGCCAGCGCTTGCGCAAATCGTCTATCGCGCGGGGGTGTTCGCCACGTTCAAGGCGAGCATGATCGCGGCGCTCTCGAACCCGCAGTATGGAGTGCTGAGCGCCCTGACGACCCGCGATGACGGCGACTTCTCGATCGCGCTGATCGACGCATGGGCGCTCGTGTCGGACATCATCACGTTCTACCAGGAGCGTGCCGCCAACGAGGCGTATCTGCGCACTGCAACAGCCACGCGCTCCGTGTTCGAACTCGCGCGGCTGGTTGGCTATCAACCCTCGCCGGGCGTGGCGGCATCCGTGCCGCTCGCCTTTACGCTGAACGATGCGCCGGGCGCCCCGGACCCGGTGGTGATCGCATCGGGCAGCCGTGTGCAGAGCACGCCTGGCGCCGGACAGTCGCCGCAGACCTTCGAAACCTCCGCGGACCTGACCGCGTACATTGCACACAACGCGCTTGCCGCCACCACGACGGGGCCGGTCGATCTCACGGCGCTGATCGGCAATTCCGCGGCGGCTCAGGCTTCGGCCGCCGTTTCAGGTGCGAGCGTGGCCTCGGCCGCCGACCAGGACGACCCGGCTATCTGGCTCGCGGGCACCTCGACCGGGCTCAAGGTGGGAGACGGCGTGCTGTTCATTGCCGACGACGACTGCGTGCAAAACGCCGACAGCTCCAACTGGACGTTTTGCCACGTGGTCAGCATGAGCGTGGATTCCGCCAGGCAGCGCACCCAGATATCGCTCGATACGCCGCTGGCCGCGTCGCTGGCGTCGGCGACGAGCGTGACACTCTATGCGATGCGAAAGCGCGCGGCGCTGTATGGCTACAACGCGCCCGATCCAAAATTGCTTGCCGACCAGACGCTGGCCCATTTTCCGTCGGGTACGTTCACGCCGGCGGGAGCGCCGACTACTCCGACGGGTGCTACGACGCCTGACTACAGCACGATCGCAGACTGGAACTTCGCACCGACCTTATCGGGCACGACCATTACGCTCGACCAGGTGTACCAGGGCATCGTGACTTCGGCCAATCCAGTCAACCCGACGTGGATCGTGCTCGTGGCCGACGGTGGGCAGACGCAGTTCTATCAGGTGAAGAGCGTGGCCGAAGGTGCCTTCGACCTCTACGCGATTTCGTCCAAGGCGACGCAAGTCACGCTGAATGCACCCGATGGCACGAAAGCGAATGGGGCACTGGCGCAGTTCGTGACACCCACTCCGCGCATGACGGTCGCGTTCGTGCAGAACGAATCGCTCACGGTGGCCGACCAGCCCGTGACGCAAACGTCGATCGACAACGGCACGGCTAGCGGCGGCAGCACGGGCACGCCGCAGACCCTTCAGGCCGGCATGCTCACGCCAATCTTCGGCAATTCGGTCGAGGTGAGCGGTGGCCAGCGGTTGACTGCCGGGCGCACGGTCGCGATCTCGGGCAAGCGGTTGCGGATCGCGGTGATTCAGGCCGGCGCCTACCTGATGCCGGCCGACGGACAGGCACCCATTCTCCTCAACGCCGGGGACACCTTCATTCTCGATTCGTATCCGCCGGTGCAGGTGGCCGTGCCGCCCGCGTTGCAGTGGCTTTCGAGCGCGCTCGCCGACCTCACGAGCCTGTACGCCTGGAGCGTCATTACGACCACGGGTCAGCCCGGCATGCTCTATGTGGACCCCTCGCAGACCGTGCTCGTCCCGCCAGACAAGAATGATGCGCTCGCCAGTGAAGCCGCCACGCTGGATAGTCTCGACAAGAACGGCACGAGCACCACGCTCGGTTTGCTCGCGCCCCTCGCTCGCATTTATGACCGCGAGACGTTCGCCGTCAATGCGAACGTCGTCGAGGCAAGCAACGGGCAGACGGTCAACGAGTTGCTCGGCAACGGCGACGGTACTCAGGCCGGTCAGACTTTCACGCTGAAGCAGAGTCCGCTCACCTACGTCAGCACGTCGAACGGCGAGGGCGGTCAATCTACCCTTGAAATCTGGGTCAACGAATTGCAGTGGCACGAGGTGGCGAGTCTCCTCGATCAATCGAACCGTGCCCGCGTGTTTGTCACGCGCGTGGCGCAGGACGGTACGGTCACCGTGCAGTTCGGCGACGGCGTGCACGGCGCGCGCCTGCCAAGCGGGCAGATGAACGTGCGCGCGGTGTATCGCAAGGGCATCGGCACAGCTGGCAATGTGCCGGCCGGACAATTGAACCAGCCGCTCGATCGCCCGGCGGGTCTGAAGTCCGCGAGCAATCCGGCGCCGGCCTCGGGCGGCGCCGATCCAGCCACGCTAGCCGACGCGCGCACGAGCGCGCCGTTGCTCGTACAGACCATTGGACGTGTGGTGTCGCTCGAAGATTACGAGAACTACGCGCTGGCGTTCTCCGGCATCGCGAAGGCTCTGGCGACCTGGACCTGGTTCGGCCGCACGCGTGGCGTGTTCGTCACCGCGGCGGGCGCCGATGGCGACGTGCTCGAACCGGCTGGGACGACGCTCGCGAATCTGGTGGCGGCCTACCGTCGCTACGGTTCTCCCTATGTGCCGATCCGGGCGATGTCCTATCAGCCGCGCTGGTTCCGGCTCGGCGGCAACGTGAAGGTCGATGCGTGGAACTACGATCCGCCCACCGTGCTTGCCGCCGTGCGCGACGCGCTGACTCGGGCCTTCGGTTTCGATGCGCGCGCGCTTGGCGAAGGCGTCGCGGCAAGCCTGATCGTCAGGATTGCGATGCAGGTGCCGGGTGTCCAGGCAGTCCAGCTCACCGTGTTCAACCGTGACGATCAGGGCGTCAGTCCCGGCGCGCCACTGCTCAATTTCCTGGCCGCATTTTCACCGGTGCCGGGCGACCGGCAGGCGATCGTTCCCGCCGAACTGCTGCTGCTCGATACGTCGTCGTTGAAGGGGTTGCAACCGTGGTCATGAGGGAGCCGTCATGAGTCTCGGAGTCGAAGAAGTCTATGCGCTGCTGCCGGCGATCTTCCGCACTCGCGACGCCGCGGCCGGCGAGCCGCTGAAGAGTCTGATCGGCGTGATCTGCGAGCAGGTGGCCGTGCTGCAGAACGACCTCGACGGCCTTTATGACGACGCCTTCATCGAGACCTGTTCTCCGTGGGTGATTCCGTATATCGGCGATCTCGTCGGCTGGCAGGCGATCACGCCCGCGTCGCGCTCCGAAGTCGCGGATACGATCGGCTATCGGCGACGCAAGGGTACGCTCGTCGCGCTCGAACAGATTGGACGCGATGTGACGGGACGGCCGACACACGTCGTCGAGTATTTCAGAAGACTCATCACGGCAGAGAGCATGCATCATGTGCGCCCTCGCCACGCCAGCACGCTGAACTTGCGGCGTGGGACCGCGCTGGAAAACGTCAGTGCCGCGGCCATGCCGTTCGACGACTCGAACCGCACGATCGACGTGCGGCGCATCGCACCGCGGGCACGGATGAGCGACTCGAGCGCGGCGTCCGCCGATGTGCCCGACAACGCGCCGCTCGACGTCTTGCTGCATGGCGCTGGACGCTACAACATACCGGAGGCCGGCGCGTTCCTGTGGCGCTGGCAGGCCTTCCCGGTTCGCAACCAGCCTGCGTTCCGGATCGACGAGCACCGCTTCATGTTCAGCCCGCTCGGCAACGACATGCCGCTCTTTAATCAGCCTTCCGGCATCACGCTGTTCGCCGCGCTTTCCACGCGCCTGAATGTGCCGCAGCCGATCGGCCGGCGCGAGTTCTTCGACGCGCCCGCGACGTTGTACGGCAGTCTCGACGACACCGGCAAGAGCGTGCGGATCATCCGCGATGGCGTGCCCGTGCCGCTGTGCGATATCTGCGTGTGCGACCTCGCGAGCGATGCGCTGGACAGGTGGCCCGCGCCGCCCGCCGGCCGCGTCGCGCTCGATCCGGTACTCGGGCGAATCGCGTTTTCATCGGCCGACGCCGCACCCGCCGATGTGAAACTCGACTATTGCTACGGCTTTCCGGCTCACGTCGGCGGAGGCAGTTACGACCGTACACCGAATCTCGCAATGCCTGAAGACGGTTTCGACTGGACGATCGTGGTCGGTGACGCGACGCCGTCCGGCGTGCCCACGGCCGACAGCCTCGACGACGCGGTCGCGCTATGGAACACGCTGCCGTCCGCGGTGCGCACGGGTCGTATCGTGCTGCTCGACATGTACACGGCGCACATCGATCTGAGCGGCGCGCGGGCGGTGAAGATCGGCGCGGGCTGTCAGCTCTGGATCGTCGCGGGCGAGTCGCATGTCGACGCGAATCAGGCGTTCGTACCTGGCTTCACGGGCAGCCGGGCGACGCTCTTCGGCGATATCGACGCCATGGGCGGTGCGAGCGACGCGACCACTGCGGGCGAACTGTGCCTGAGTGGCGTGCAGCTCGCAGGTGGTGTGACCGTGTCGTGTGGCGCGCTGACGCTGCGCATCGTCGACTCGACGCTCGTGCCGGGTCGTGGCATTGCCCGCGACAACGAGCCGCTCCGTCCGGGAGAGCCGTCGATCGTCGTGAGTTCGCCGGGCGCGACTGTCTGCCTCGTCAACGCCATCAGCGGGCCGCTGCTCGTTACGCCGGCAGCCAGCATCGTGCGGATCTGTTCGTCGATTGTCGATGCGACCTCACCCCATGGCGTGGCGTTCGCGGGCCTCGACGGGCTGGGCGAGGGCGCGACGCTGCACGTCGAGGACAGTACGGTGATCGGCAAGGTGCACACGTACATGATGGAACTCGCGTCCAACTCGATCTTTCTTGCGCATGCGCGACTGTCCGGAAGCTGGCGCGCGGCACTCTGGTGCACCCGCAGGCAGGCGGGATGTGTGCGGTTTTGTTATCTGCCCGCGCTGGCGCTCCTGCCGCGCCACTACGAGTGCGTGCAGGGCGAGCCGCAGCAGGAGGGCACGTTGATGCCGCACTTCGTGTCGCTGCGTTTCGGGCGGCCTTCCTACGGGCTCCTATCCGGCGACTGTCCGATTGCGATCTGGCAGGGTGCCGACGACGAGGGCCAACTCGGCGTCTATCACACGCTCGACGAAACGCAGGCGGTCACGAACCTGTTCACGCGGCTTGGAGAATATCTGCCGTTCGCGCTCGAGGCGGGCATCTTCCTGATCCCCTCGCGTGGCGAGCGGCGACGCCCGCGTGCCGGGTTCGCTTACTACGGCTATCCATTCGGCGCCGCGCCCGCATTGCGGGTGTCCGGCACCCCGGACGCTTGCACGGCGATCGACGAACGCGATGTCGACGACGATCTGACTCAGGGTTACGTGGGCATTGGCGCACATCTGATCTGAATCGCCGCCGGTCCGCCGTGACCGGAGCGACTTCGAAGGGGAACACCATGAAGGGCGATTTCAGTCGGCTTCGTTTCAACCGCGCGAGGCACTATACGTCGGTCCTGACCCAGCAAGGCCGGGTCGAACTCGATTCCGACGCGAACGAACAACGCGCGATCGACGAGCACCTGCGCAAGACCGAGACCATCGACATCATCGGACAGTCGGGAGCGCCGATCGATCATGCGGGTTTTGACATCGAGCTGACTGCTGACCAGTCGTCGCTGACGTTTTCGGCGGGCCGCTATTACGTCGACGGACTGCTCTGCGAGAACCCCGCACCGGGCGACTACACCACGCAGCTATATCTGCTCGGTGCGACGGGTATTGCCAGTATGCTCACGGCGTTGCGCCAGGGCACCTTGAGCGCGCTCCAGGTCTATCTGGAGGTGTGGCAGCGCGTCGTCACGCCGATCGACGACCCCGGCATCAAGGAGGTCGCGCTCGGCGAAGCCGACACCACCGATCGCCTGCAGACCGTCTGGCGGGTCGTGGCAGAGCCGGTCTTCGCCGAGGGTTCGCCTACGACGACGCCCGCTCCCGCCGGGTCGAGCATCAACAGCTCGACGTTCAGCCGCCTCAAGCTGACCAACCGTATCCCCAACCTGAGCGCGGCGGCGACTAGCGCGCTCAGCGCCGCGTCCAACCGGTCGTTGAATCTGAGTGCTATCACGTCGCGGGCCACCAACACATCGCTGATCGATAACGCCGCGGGGCTCGGCTCGTCCGAGGGAACGGTCGGTACTTCGGGGCCGGTCGGCACGCAGAGCGCCACGGTGCAGACATCGGACGGCAGCTCATCGGCCACGACGCCGGCGCTTTCATGCTGCGAACAGATGGCGCCCGCGCCCACGCCCGTTGCGCCTGGCAAGATGGGCGTGCTCACGGGCAGCGCCGACGCGGCCGCGAGCCCCTGCTTGCCGGTGCCTTCGGCGGGTTATCGTGGTCTGGAGAACCAGTTGTATCGGGTGGAGATTCATCACGGCGGGACAGCGGACGTCGCCACGTTCAAGTGGTCGCGCGACAACGGATCGGTCGTGACCTCTGTCGTGTCGACAAGCGCGGGCTCGGTCCACGTGGATAGCCTCGGCCCAGACGCGAATCTTGGCTTTTCGCCCACACAGTGGGTCGAACTGATCGACGACAGCAACGAGTTCGGTCTCGTGCCGAACCAACCCGGACAGTTGCGGCAGATCGAAAGCATCGACACCACCGACCTGAAAGTGACGTTCGACGCGGACGCCGACGCGTTGCCGATCGATCTCGACGTAGTGGCGGGTCATGCCAAGCTGCGTCGCTGGGATCAGTTCACATCTGCGGCATCGTCCGACGGCGTCCCGCTGTCGGCGGGCAACTGGATCGATCTGGAAAACGGTATTCAGATCTGCTTTTCGACCACGGGGACCTACACGGCGGGAGACTACTGGCTGATACCGGCGCGCACGGCGACGGGCAATGTCGAGTGGCCACCTGCTGACAGCGATGCCTCGCGCTTCCAGCCGCCGCACCAAACGACGATACACCGCGCGCCGCTTGCCTGTATTAACATTGCCAACCGGCAATTGGTGATCGAACCGTGCAGGCGGCTCTTTTATCCGCTCGTCGACCTTGCGCCCGCTGCTGCCGTGCCTGCGCTGCACGTGACGAAGATCAATTGGCCGAACGACGGGATCTATACTGTCGCGCAGTTACTTCAAAAAGGCCTACTGGTTGCATTCGACACAGCGCCGAGCGTAGCGTTGACATCGGCGAACTTTATCGTCGAAGCGAACGTGCCTATCAGCAAGCTCGACAAACGCGAGCTCCAGTCGAACTGGGCGGGCTCGCTGCTGTTTGCGACCCCTGTGCTCGAAATCAGTGGGACCGTTACGCAGCAGGCCGCCACGCCAGTTTTCCAATGGATGCCACCCACGATGCCCTACGTGGTCTGGTATTCCGATCTGCTCGAACTGGCCCGAAGCAGCCTGTTCGTACGCATCCGTGTGACGCTCAAGGGACGGTTCATCTTCGCGCCGTCGGGCGCGCAGACCTTGTACCTCGACGGCCGTGCGCTCGGTCAGCCGGGCACGGCGCTGGACGGTAAGACGCCGCGTATCGATCTCGTCTTGCCGTCGGGCGAGGGCGCGCAATGCAGCGACTTCGAAAGCTGGTTCACACTCGTGCCGCCTCTCGAGATCGTGTCGCTCACCGTCGCAGCCAATACGCCGGCGGTCGCGCCAGCGGCCGGTACGACGCCGATCACGCCGCTGACCACGCCCTTGACGGAGGTCGGGGCGGCGGTGCGCAACGCGCTCGCACCGACTCCCGCGGGCGCAGCGGCGAGCACCGCGCCCGCTGCGGCGACCACGGTTGCATCAGGCACCGCTGCTGCTGGTGCCGCTGCACCGAGCGTAGCCGGCAATCTCGCGACTGCGGCTGCGAGCGTGAACACATTCACGCTCGCCAGCCAGCCCGACGAATTCACGCAAATCGTCGACCCGGTGTTCCGCGCCACGTTGATGGGTGAAAGTACGACCTGTCAGGTCACACTCCTGTATCCACCGCTGTTTGACACCACGGTGCAGCTCTCGGTCAGCAACGCAGGCGGATACGAACAATACGTATCGTTGCCGTCTTCCGTGGTGGTGAGTGCGGGAACGACGAGCCAAACGTTCATCGTGCGGGTCATCGTGATCGGGCAACTGAAGGCGAGCCCGCCGACGATCGTCGCTTCGCTGACGGACTCGGGCGGTCAGATTTCGACTCAGTCGCTCACGCTCAAGGTGGGTTGAGCCCATCGCGAAGCCCGCGCGAAATGTTCGACATCAAGGATGAAATCATGCGCGCTGTCTGGTCGTTCTGGAGCCGTCCGTTCGACAACTTCTACAAGGGTGCATGGCTGAGCGAATATCACCACCTGCTCGCATGGGTGATCTCAGTCAACGTCGCGCGCAGGCACTACCCCGACACGCTGCTCGTCACCGATATCGCTGGAAAAAGGCTGCTCGTCGAGCAACTCGGCTTGCCGTTCGCGAGCGTATCGACCGCGCTGGAAGGGCTCGCCGACATCGATACGCGTTGGTGGGCGGTTGGCAAGCTCGTCGCCTATGCGTTGCAAAGCGAACCATTCGTGCATATCGACACGGATGTATTCATGTGGAAGCGCCTGCCGCGCTGGCTCGAGGAAGAACCGGTGATTGCCCAGCATCCGGAGTATTTTTCCGAGAACGACGGTTGCTATCAGCTCGATGCGGTGGAAGCGGCGATGCGGGAGACGGGGGGCATTCTTCCCGAAGAATGGCTTTGGACACACGCGCGGGGGCCGCATCAGCGTTCGGAGAATTGCGGAATTTGCGGCGGCTCGGATGTGCGGTTTCTGAGTTATTACGCAAACCTTGCCAGATCGGCGGCGTTGCGTCCCGAGAACGAGCAGGGATGGCTCAGGCAAGCCAACACCTGGGTCCACAACATGATGGTCGAGCAATACGTGTTGGCGGCGTGCATCGAGTATCACCGGCACAGTCCCGACTCGCCGTTCCACCACGTGCGCCCGGGGTACGTCTTCGCCTCTTGGGATGATGCCTGCAATCAGGCGCGAGCTGCGCAAGCAGGCTATACGCATTTGCAGAGCGGCGCGAAGCGTCATCCGGCGGTTGGGGCGCGCATCGAGGCGCGCGTGCGGCGCGATTTTCCAGGGTACCTCTCGCGCTGTCGAGAGATCGCGAAAGTGGGGGCGGGATAGTGGGTGGGTTGGATTGTCGAACAGGCATGAACGTATTTGTCGGCAATCGGAGTGTCGAGCGCGTGGGGAGACGTCGGACGGCGCCACTGCGACGTGTCGCTTGCATTCAGCGGAGAAGTAGAACCGTCGTCAGGTTCCGTTCGATAGATTCGCGATGACCGAGAAAATCGCGATGTGTTTCGGAGGCAGCAATCATGTTTGCTTCGAAGATCGGCAGGCCGCAGACGACGTCCGCGCAAAAGCCAACAGCCGCAATGGCCACCTGGCGACACGCTCTCGCGAAGCATCGACTTGGCCATCGTCCAGCGGAACAGGTAGGCTTTCTTCACCGCGCGATCGACGTCCGCACACCCCTCTCGCTGTTTCAGCGAGGGACTGGAGCGGAGGCGAGCACTCCCATCAATGGGCAAGAGCAAGAAAGGGATGGACACAATGCGCCGTCCCGGGCCACACCCCGCGGCACCTCATGGGCTATCGCAAAGATCGTGCCGTCCAACCTTGGATCAACACTCCCAGCGCAACCATCCTCGAGGAAAGGCCATCAGTCGGCGATGCAACCGAAGCTCGCGATCGGATCAGTCGACGACCCCTTGGAACGCGAGGCTGACCGCGTCGCTGATGAAGTGATACGGATGCCGGATTGGCATGGGCAAGTCACTTCATCGCCCGTGCGGACAATGCGAAAGTGCGCAGCTTGCGAGGAAGATGCCGAGAAAAAGCTCCAAATGCGACCATCGACTGCGCCAGCGAGTGGAACTGTCGATGCTCTCACCTCAGTGCAAGACGTGCTAACGTCGGCGGGGCAGCCGTTGGATCCCACGGTGCGAGCCTATCTCGAGCCCCGGTTCGGGCACGACTTTTCACGCGTTCGGGTGCACACCAACGATCGCGCAGCTAAGTCTGCGCGATCGATCGGCGCTTCCGCTTACACGACCGGATCGGATATCGTGTTCGCGACTGGTCGGTATGATCCAGGCAGCAGATCCGGCCGACTCCTCTTGGCGCATGAGCTCACTCACACTATTCAGCAGCGCGCATCGATTCCTAAGGTCCTTCGTCAGGCCGATGACGCGACGGATATCGCCGATGCGGGTGCGGATCCAACGGCAAGTCTCGAGGATCGTGCCGGGCGCCCCGCGAGTAAAGCGATCATTCACGCATTAAATAGCCGCAATCCCGAGGCGTCGGGTGGCATCGAGATCGGTGACTTTCCGGAGGCATTCCGCATTCTGAATTCCCTGGCAATGTTCGATATCCTGGCCACGCTCGATGAACTCAAGAACTTGAGCGAGCTCCAGGTGCTGAGGGACCACACTAACGATGCGATCGGGGTTGATCTCCCGCGGATTGAAGTGGGCATCGCGGCGGTTGCTGAGCGTACGACGATTACACAGAAAGGGTGGCCACCGGCTCAGGGCGAGGCATTCGCAGCCCTGCCTCCTGAGCAGCAAAAGGACGTTACCGATTTCCTTGGCACTACGCCGAACACGCAGGCTACAGCACCGCTTTTCACCGCGGAGGACGCTGTTATCATCGGAGTAGTCGTCGGCGCGCTCGCCGTGGGGGTGATAGCAGTTATCGTGGTGCCTGAACTCGTCGCGGTCGCCGCTCCCGCAATAGCTCGAGTGGGAGCGCCTGTGATTATTAGAGTAGCGGCCGGTCTTGCGACCGCTTCGGGGATCGCGACAGCGGGAGAAGGTGCGGTCCTTACCGGAGAGATCACCGCCATTGAAGCCGCACCTGCTGCAGTGGAGACTGCGAGCGGGGCCACCCGCGGAGTACAAGTTCTGCGAGTGGTCATGCAGGAAGCGCCCGCAACCGTTACTGCGCCAGCATTGCAGGCGAGTCAGGCGGTTATCAGTATTAGCAGTTCCGCGTCGTCCATACCTCAAGCAGCGATTTTGACGGCGGGTGCTGCCGCAGGTACGCTATCGAGTGATAGTTCGACCGCACCGAGGGATCGAGACAAGAAAGAGAAAAAGTCGGTTTGCGACACGGAAACGCCAACTGGCGAGCTTACATCGTGGATTGGCTGGGGAACCGATCCTGATTACGCAACGATAGGCATGTGGAGGCAACAGCTACTGCCGCTGACAACAGATTTTTCTGGTTGCGAGGTCTTCGAAACAGACCCGGGTGGCGGAACAGACTCTTGCTGGTATAACTATTCGGCAATATATCCTTACAACAAAGTCAGCGGTGGTCCGCCGTGGACTGTCGAACCCGGTAATTATTGGAAAACAGATTACGTCGGCTGGCACGACTACGCTGTGGACTTCTACCGGAAGGATGGAAGAGCGCCTTGCGGATCCAGTTTCATGCAATCCATGCATATCAGGCGTCCATCAGGGGGTGATCAGGAATATACCCGGAATCAGCTGGCCGCTGAATTCGACGCAAATCAGGTATCGAGTTCGCGGGCCGGCCAGACGGAGATTAGAAATTGGCCATAGGTTTGAATGGGTCGATGGAATAAGATCGACGGACTGAATTGTGCATGCGGCTAGAACGTGTGCTTCGGTGGAAGCCGGATCTGGATCATCTGGCTCATATGAGATACCGGAAAAACGGACTAGATGTGTGCGGAGCGTTGGCAGCCGTCAATTGGGATCCGGGTCATCAATCGCCAAGAGTTAAGGAATCTTGATCGACGGAACACATTCTTGACGCGGCAAAGACCATTGGCCGAAACTCATTGCGAGCCATGGTGAGAATCCGCTCGAAGACGAGACAAACCGTCGCTGATTTGTCGACGCGAATGCCTGTGAGTTGGAGTTCCTCATTCGCCTTGCCAGTTTAGATTAAGGAGGTCCCGATCATGTTTGCACACCAGTACGCCAGGGCACAGATGAAACCTCCTGCGAGTCCGGCGAGCACACTTGGGCGTCCGAATCAGCTACGCCGGCCTCGACCAACCGCTTCCAGCGCAAAGTTGGGCACTATTCAGTGCGAGCTCGTTGTCGGAGCGGTTAATGACCCGCTGGAGCATGAAGCCGACCGCGTCGCTGAACTGGTGATGCGAATGCCTCATCCAGCGCTTTCCATTGGCGCGGGCCCCCCAAAGATCGCTCGCAAATGCGCGGCTTGCGCCGAAGAAGAACAGGCCACAGCCCTCGACAGCGTGCAAGTGCGGAGGCAGGCAGACGATCCGGCCGGAGCCGATGAGGATGAGGAGGGCTACAAAGACGTGGACGGTTTAACTGTGCGGCGAGAGGTAGACGCAAGTCCCCGTGCCAGCGGGCGGCGTGCCGTTTCGCAACAAGCTATGAGCATGCGTGATGCCACTTGTGGCCAAGGCGAGCCTCTGGCGCCGTCATTGCGGCGGTTCTTCGAACCTCGGCTAGGGCACGACTTTTCCCGCGTGCGGATACACGCCGATAGGACAGCCGCCGAGTTGAACCGGGACCTGCATGCCAAGGCGTTTGCAATCGGGCAAGACATTTATTTCGGCGAAGGGCAATCCCAGCCGCACCCAGGGAAGCTGTTGGCGCATGAACTCGTCCACACGCTCCAACAGAACAAGCGGGTCTTTGGAGGGGCGGGGCCGACGCCAGTTCAAGAAAGTGCCGGGCTTGTACGCAGGCAGCCGCTGGATGCACCTGACGACCCGATTGCTGCGGATGTGCCACAGGTATCCCAAGCTCCTTGTCCGAACAGCGTGTCGCTAGGGACCGTCTCTCACCGCAATTTTGCAGATCAGTCATCGGCAGACCAGGCGAAGTTCAGAACCTACCTGAGCGCGAAGGCGACCATGAACGTTGGCCCGGGACCCGACCACACGGGCCATTGCATGAAGGAGGAGTTGACGGAGGTGTCGAATACCTGCCCCGCGGCGGCCATAGCGCTGCTCAATTCGCCGCCTTGCTCCTCGAGCATCTGCCTCGACATCAACAGATTCGGAAGCGGCCCAACGGCCTTCCTGGACGAGCATAAAACGAAGGGGCCGAGCAGCATTTTAGAGGGGACCGGCAAAAACTCCTGCACTGCCATTTGCGATCAGATTTACAAGTGCGATCGCACGCAAGCGACGACCGGCAAGTTTCGGATCACGCGAAACTTCAAGGCTGAAGACGTCACGGGCGCCGACGGCTCGAAAATAAACGTCACAACCGGAAGAGTCGAAAAAACGGCGCTCCCATAGCCCGACCCACGCCGCAGTCATTGAAGAAAAGATATGACTCAGGCAAGCCAATATTTAATCCAGATGTGATGGTCGAAAGATTTATTCATGCAAAGAGTGAAGCGCCATTCGCCGCCACCGGTTTGCGCTCAAGCCCAATAGGGCATAGGCTTAGCTAATCCCGCTGTCGTGACCACCGAATTGAGTTATCGGCTCCAGTTCCGAACCCCGATTGCGCAAGTACCCGATGGAAGTTGAGACGCAAGCGTATCGTCCATCCGCGTGTCGGCTCACTCGTTCCGAAAACTGAGACTAGGCATGAAGATTGCCGCTCCGCAAAGGTATAAACCAGCAGCACGGGAGCCGCTTCCCTCCTCGACGCGAGCGCTAACTCGCCCGCCAGCGCGCAAATGTACCCACGTCGAAGGGGCTGGATCGAGCGCCGCATGTACGAAATGTAGCGAGAGGTGGTTGCAGCGACGCTCGCTCACTCACACCTTACCCTCCGTCGTCCCGCCTATCGTCCACGAAGTGCTGCGTACACCTGGCCGACCCCTCGATCTGGCTGTCCGTGGCTTCATGGAACCGCGCTTTGGACATGACTTCAGCCAGGTACGGGTGCATACAGATACCCAGGCGGCAGAATCTGCACGAACACTCAGTGCACAGGCCTACACAGTTGGGAATCATGTGGCGTTCGCACATGGACGCTACGCCCCTGCGACGAACACCGGGACACGACTCCTCGCGCATGAATTGGCGCATGTCATGCAGCAGTCGACGAATGTTTTGAACATGCAGGATGAAACGCCCGTGACGGGTGAGGGTGCGCCAACTGAACAAGAGGCGGATGCCGCGGCCGACGCCGTGATGACAGGGCGTCGGCCGCATATCACCAGCCACACCGACGTGGCACGATTGCACCGCCATAAGGATGACGCCGTGGCGTACACAGGTGGACAGAGCGGAAGCTTATTCGTCATCAAAGCGGGTAGTCTGATATTCACCGGGCCCGCGGTTTCGGGCCATCCGGGGCACGGTGAATGGGAGCCTTCGATCGGGCCGACCCCCACAGGCAACTATGTCATCCATCCTGGAGTTCAACGCCCAACGGTTGCTTCGCTTCAAAGCGGAGTTTGCGGTGCACGTGCGATCAGTTCCGGTTATCAGGAGATCACGAGTACCGATCCAAGCCCCTGCAGCGGTGCTCACTATTGCAATGTGTCTTGCCCGACACCAACGGATCCGACCCGAACGTGCTTCACGCCGCAGGATTGTTGGGGGCCGATGCGTATCAAGATCGAAGGTTCTGCCGACGTCGCGACGCCCGCGGGCGGAGTTGTGCATCGCGATGGCTTCTATCTCCATGGTGGCAACCCCAGTGATGCCGTGAGTAGCGGTTGTATCAAGACTCTTGATAACGCGGTCTTTTTAAAAGTGCGTATGCTGACGGGCGAGAAGGGAGCGGTGCCGTTTTGTGTGGGAAATGCTTGTCCGCAAGCCGTAAAGGACGTGATGGCGAAGGAGTACACGAGGCAGGCGGTGGAAAAGATTAAATCAGTACTCGAATCGACGGGGTTACCTCTTCCGTTTGTAGAGTGAAGAGGCAATCGTGCCTTGAAGTCGCGCTGCACTCCGAGTGTCAGTCGGCGTATTAGTCTCTTGCTTTCAGGCAAATATCCGTCTCGTATCGCCGCCGGTGCCTTGCGAATTCGAATTCTTCGCGTTTTCACTGATGCATCATCGAATACGTCGCCACGCATCGTGGGTACGGGAGGCGTTCGCGTTGTGCCTTGCTGCCCAGTTAAACAGTTCACTCGGCTCGCATCGGGTTGTCGTTTTAATAGTTCTTGGCAATTGACTGGCGAAATTGATTGCGTAGATGCGTGCCGGGGACTGAGGTTGCGGCCGTCGCAATGGTTCATCGCGGAGACCGAGGACCGGCTCCAAATCGGATACATCCCATACTTGACTTGGACGCATAGTGAATTGTTGCGCCGCAGCTCAAGCACTATTTGACCCTTTGCAGTGGTGCTAGTGTAACGCCCGCAGGGCGGGCTTCCCGCACACTTTATGTTCCCGAGATTTTGACAGTTAGGGACTCGCGAGCCGCTCCCGCAGACTTTGCCGATTCATTGCAGCAGTAACAGCAACGAAACAACGAGCTTAAGAGCCATTTTTTCCCGCAGACTTTAATGTGCGCAAATATGGGGTATGGGCGCACAGCAAGCTGGGCCGGGCGCGGCGTCCGCACTCGGCAACACCATCGAAATACCGCCACACTTGTTACTCCCAACCTGCGATTTCCGGGGCCAAACTACCTCACGTCACACAACAGGCGACGCGTAGCGGACGCAATCGCGCCGCAGGAATTTGCCCAATTCAGGAGGTCGCAAAAACCATGAGTCCATCAGCCGAAAACGGAAGGAAAGGCGGACAGCCTGCCATGCTCACACCACCGGTCGTCTCATCCGAGGCGTGGGAGGCAGCGCGCCAGCAGTTGCTTGTGAAAGAAAAGGCGCTGACCCGTGCCCGAGACGCCCTGGCCGCCGAGCGCCGCCGAATGCCCTGGATGGCGGTGGAGAAGGCATATGCATTCGAGGGGGCTGCGGGCAAGGTCAGCCTGCCGAACCTGTTCGACGGTCGGCGTCAACTGATCGTCTACCGCGCTTTTTTCGAACCGGGCGTGTTCGGCTGGCCCGACCATGCCTGCCGGGGCTGCTCCATGGTGGCCGACCAGGTCGCCCACGTCGCCCATCTGAACGCCCGTGACACCACCCTCGTCTTCGTCTCGCGTGCGCCTCAGGCCGACATCGCGCGACTGAAGGCGCGAATGGGCTGGGAGATACCGTGGTTCACGCTCACGGACAGCTTCGACGCCGACTTCGGTGTGGACGAGTGGCACGGCACGAACGTGTTCTACCGCGACGGCGAGCGCGTATTGCGCACCTACTTCATCAACAACCGCGGCGATGAGCAAATGGGGGGCACCTGGAACTACCTCGACATGACGCCGCTGGGTCGCCAGGAGGTCTGGGAGGACTCGCCCGAGGGATATCCCCAGACCCCAACCTACAAGTGGTGGAACTGGCACGACAGCTACACCGCAGACGCGCCGCCCGACAAGAAGTGGGTCGAGGTGTCGGACGCAGGCGAGGCTGCGTTCCGGAACCAGCACACGAACGGAACGCCTTGAGCCAGACCGGTTCTGCCCGGCGGGCAAGAGTCGCGCATCGGGTTGCGTCTGCCGCGGCGAGGCGTATGCCTCAAGCGGCAAGCGCTGCATCGACCGCGGCCAGGTATTGCTGGAAGCCAGCCTGCAGCAGCACGGTTCGCACGCGCGCGAGCTCGCATCGCGCGGCTTCGTCCGGGGGCGCCTGCAGGGCGCGCGCGAGCGCGCGTCCGCGCGCCGCAAACAGGTCGGCCCAGGGCAGCGGTTCGCGCCGCGTGTAGTCCTCCAGCGCGCTCACATAGCGCAGCACGCCGGCCGGATCGCGGGCCGATAGCATCGCTTCGATCGCGTCGCGGTAGAACCAGAGATGGTTGTGGCCGACCGCGCCGAGGCGCAGGAGCTCCTCGCCTTCTGCCAGGAGGCGTGTCCGCTCGTCATTCTCGTCGACCGCGCGGGCGAGGGCGCCCAGCGTCTTCGGCGCGCAGAACTGCGTGCCCACTTCGCGCGAGATCGCCAGCGCCTCGCGCAGCGCTTCGACGGCTTCGCCGCGGGATCCGTTGGCGAGCCATACACGTGCCTGCATTTCCAGGTTCTGCGCTTCGAACCGGCGCGCGCCCAGTTGCCGGATCACGCGCTTTTCCTGCTCCAGATGGACCTGCATGCCCTGCATATCGCCTAGCTCGTAGCGGGCGAATACGCCGAGCGTCTCGCCTAGCAATTGCGCGCGCGGCTGCCCGATCAGCTCGGCGGCGCGCACGGCGGCAACGGCGTCTTCGCGCGCCTGCAGCGGGTCGTTCAGATAAATGCGGCTGAAGCCCTGCATCGAACGATTGGCGACTTCGATCCGGCCGCACCCGTGTTCGCGGCTCAACGCCACGCAATCGCTGAAATGGCGGAATGCGGTGCGCATCCGCCCTTGCGCGTACGCGGCATCGGCAAGGCCGCCTAGCGCCCGGGCCTCGGCCTCCGGCAGGCCGAGGCGCCGCGCATAGTCGAGCCCGCGTTCGTGCTCGGTGCTGCAGGCATCGATCTTTCCGAGCGGAAAGTAGATGTTGCCGCGCAGGTAGTGAAGGCTCGCGAGCTCGGCCACCCGGTCGTCGCGCTCCGCGATCCGCTGCGCAGCCTCGAGCAGGTCCAGCGCTTCGTCGAGACCTTCGCTCACTCGCAGGCCTTCCGCGAGCCCGAGCTGGCAGCGGCACAGACTGGCGTCGTCGGGGGCGGCCGCCAGCGCCGCGCGCCAGGTAGCGATCGATCCCGCGATGTCGCCGAGGTCGCGCTGGAGCTCGCCCTTGCAACAACTCAGGGTGTGGCGGTCCGCCTCTGTCTGCGCGATCTCGAGGCCCCGCTCGGCGAGGCGCAGCGCGGCTTCGAGCAGGTGGGCCGAGCGCTGCGCGAGCGCGGCGGCCAGGTAGGCCTGCGGCGCGCGCTCGTCCTCGGCACGGTCGAGATGCTGGGCGTGCAGTGTGGGGTCGCCGTGCGCGAACCAGTCGGCCGCGCCGCGGTGCAGCTCGCGGCGACGCGCGCGCAGCAGCGTCGAATAGGCGCTCTCCTGGATCAGCGCATGAGCGAACAGGAATTCTTCGCCCTCCGGCAGCACGAGCGCGTTGGCGAGCAGGCCGTCGCAGACGTAGCCGGGGTCGTCGATGAGCCGCCGCAACAACGCGATGCCGAAACGCTGCCCGATCACGGAGGCCGCCTGGAAGGCCAGGCGGTCGCGCGGCGCGAGCCGGTCCATCCGCGCGAGCACGAGGCTGCGGATCGAGCCAGGCACGCCGTTGCCGCTGCCTTCCTCGGCATTGCGCAAGAGCTGCTCGAGGAACAGCGGGTTGCCGCCCGCGCGCTCGATGCAGGCGAGCGCGACACGCTGCGTCGCGTCGATGAAGTTGCCTGCGAGGCTCAGTGCCTCGTCCTCGCGCAATGGCCCGAGGTCGATCGTCGCGAACGAGGTGTCCCGGCAGCGCGCGCGCCACGTCGCATCGATCGGATCGCCGTCCACGCGCGAGGTCGTCACGAGGAGGCCCGGACCGTTCGCGATGCCCGAGGCGAAGGCCGATAGATAGTCGAGCACTTCGGGCTCGGCCCAATGCAGGTCTTCTACGACGATCAGCGTTGCAGCCCGCCTGCAGGCGTCGCCGGTCAGTCTCGCGGCGAGCGCCTGCTTGCCGCGCTTGCGCGCGCCGTGGTCCATGGCGTCGTAGAGGGTCCGCCACTCGTGCGCGAGCGGCAGGTCGAGGAGGTCGTGGAGAAATGCGTGCTGCCCGGCCTCGACGATGCCTTCGGCGGCGAGCCGCGCGGCGGCGGCCAGCCGCGCGTCGCTCGACGCGCCGGCCGGCAGGCCGAGCAGGCTGCCGGCGATCGTGTGCACGGGATCCTGCCCCTTGCCTACGCCGAAATCGAGCACGAGGCCCCGATGGATCTCGAAGCCCTGCGACTGCGCGTAGCGGCGCATCTCGTCGACGAGACGCGTCTTGCCGATGCCCGCTTCGCCGCGCACATGGACGATGTGGCCGGCCCGCCGCGCGACACACGCGCGGACGATACCGTGAAACTGCTCGAGTTCGGCCTCGCGTCCGACGAAAAGGCTCTGACTCGCCTTCGCCGATTCGCTCGCCGGGTCGCTCGAAATCGCGCGCAGCCGCCATGCGCGCACCGGCGTGTCGATGCCCTTGAAGCGCTGCTCGCCGAGCGCGTCGCAGACGGCGGCGTCGCCGAGCGCGCGCGCCACGTCATCGGAAAGCCAGGTCTCGCCGGCCGGCGCCGCGACCTGGAGCCGTGCGGCCAGGTTCACCGGATTACCGGTCACGGTGTAGTCCCGCGCGTCGACGCAGCCGAGCGCGCCGGCGACGACCTCGCCGCTCGCGATGCCGATATGCGCCTGCAACGTCCGCGCCGCCTGCGCGCTCAGCGACGTCAGCGCCTCATGGATGTCGAGCGCCGCGCGAGCCGCGCGCAGCGTGTCCGTCTCGTGCGCGCGAGGCGCGCCGAATAGCGCCATCACCGCGTCGCCGATATGTCTGTCGGTCGTGCCGCCCCAGGCGAGCACGATACCGTCGACGAGCGCCGTGAAGCGGCCGATCAGCGCTCGCACCTCCTCTGGATCGAGCGTACGCGAGAGCGCGGTGAAGCCGCAGAGATCGGCAAACAGGATGGTGACCTGCCTGCGTTCGTCCGCGGGGATGTCCAGCGCGGTGGGTGCGCTCGGCGCTTGCGCCGCTGGCGAAGCCGCTGCCGCAAGGTTCGGCGCGGCGGCAGCGAGGATGCGTTTGCGGTGGCCGAGCGACTGGACCCCGAGTTCCCTCAGATCCGCGTCGGTCAGCTGCGCGAGCAGCGAGAGATCGATATCGTTTGCCGCGAACGCCTGCGCGTACTGCTCAAGTCCCAGGGCGTGCAGCCATTGCTCAATATCCATGTTCGCCGCCTGGATCCCATGCCGGTTGCCTGATGCGAACCGCCCCGAGCCCGTCGGGGATCGTGCCGGTGAATATCCAGTGTAGGCGCGCGCCACGGGCCGCGTACGGCGTTTGACAGGCTTTCGACCGCGGACGGATACTGGATCGCTCCCCATCGCGCCTCGCGCATTGCACCGGGAATTCACGTGAAGCCGGGCAAGACCGTTACCGTAGCCGACGTCCCACCGCGCTCGCGCGTCGCGGCGCTGCCCGGCGATCTGGCGGCCGGCGCAGTATCGGCGCTCGTCATGCTGTGCTACGCGATGAGCCTCGGCACGATGATCTTCAGCGCCGATCTTGCCCGCTACGCCATGCTCGGCGTGCCCACCGCGCTCGTCAGCTGTGTCGTCACGGCGCTTGTGATTGCCTTGACGAGTTCGATGCGCCTGAACATCGGCGGCCCCGACAGCAATGCGGCGGCGTTTCTCGCGGGCGTGGCGGCAGGCGTCGCGAGCAGCGTACGTGCGGACGGCGGTTCCTCGCAGACGCTCCTGCTCACCGTGCTGATCGCAATCGCGCTTTGTTCGATCGTGACGGGCATCGTGCTCTACGCGATCGGTTCCTCGAAGCGCAGCCGCTCGCTGCAGTTTCTGCCTTACCCGGTCCTCGGCGGGTTTCTCGCCGGCACGGGCTATCTGCTGCTCGCCGGCGCGTTTCGCGTCATGACGGGCGAGTCCCTGCAATGGCACACGCTCGCGCTGCTGACGCATCTTCACTGGCTCGCATGGCTGCCTGCGCTCGTCGTAGGCGTGCTGGCCACTTTCCTGATGCGCAGCTGGAAGCACGTTGCAGCGCTGCCGCTCACGCTGGCCTTCGGCATCGTGCTTTTCTACGTTCTGCTGCGCGCCGCGGGCCTGTCGATCGACGAAGCGCGCGCCATGGGGCTGCTGCTGCCGCGCGTGGCGCTGCGGCTCACCGGGCTGCCCGAGCTGCACTTGAGTGCGCAGCTCGGGCAAGGTGGCATCGACTGGACGGCGATCGCCGCACACCTACCGGAGAGCCTCGTGGTCACGACGGTTTCGGCGGTCACGATCCTGATGAATTCGACGGCAATGGGCGCGGCGACGGGCGAGGAAGTCGATCTCAATCGCGAGATGCGGGCCGCGGGCCTCGCCAATCTCGCAAGCGGGCTGTTGGGCGGCATGGTCGGCTACCAGTCGTTCAATCGCTCGATGCTCAACGCGCGCGTTGGCGCGACGAGCCGGATGGCAGGCGTGTTCGCATCGCTCGCGTGCCTCGTCGTGCTGGCTGCGTCGCCCGGTTTCGTCGCGCTCTTTCCCGTGCCGGTGCTCGTCGGCCTCCAGTTGTTCATGGGGCTGCGCCTCATCGTGCACTGGGTTGTCGGCGCCTGGGCGAAGCTCGCCTGGTACGAGTACCTGCTCGTGCCCGTGATTCTCGGCACGATCGCCGCCTGGGGCGTGCTCATCGGCGTGGGCGCAGGTGTGATTGCCGCGTGCGTGATGTTCACGCTGCTCTACGGGCGCGTGAGTTGCATACGCATGGAGTTCGACCTTCGCACCCGGACTTCGAATGTCGAGCGCAATATCGAGGAGACCGAAGCGCTGCGCGGACTCGGCGCACAGGTGTGCGGCATGTGCCTGCAAGGGTTTCTCTTTTTCGGCACGGCCAATTCGATCCTCCAGCGCATACGAGAACGCCTCGCCGCGCGCGGGCCGGGGCTGGTTCGATTCGTCGTACTTGATTTTGCGTCGACCCAGGGCATAGACGCGTCGGTATCGATCAGCTTCGTCAAGCTGCGGCAGCTCTGTGCGGCGATGGACGCGGACTTGATCCTGACCGCGCTGCCGCCGCGCTCGCGCGATCTGCTGACGAAAACCGGCACGCTCAATCTGCGGATTCGTGAATTTGACACGCTCGATGCGGGCCTGGAATGGGTAGAGGACAAACTGCTCGCGCCAGGCGCGCTCGCGCCGAAGCCCGGTGCCGACCTTAACGCGTTGCTCGCGCCGCATTTCACGGCCGGCGCGCTGAACACGCTCTCCACCTGGCTCGACGTGCAGGATCTGCAAGCGGGCGAGGCGCTGTTCCATCGCGGGGACCCGGGCGACGCGCTGTACATCATCGAGCGCGGGCGGGTCGCCGTTTCGCTGCCGCTCGGAAACGGGCGGTCGGTGCGGGTGCGCGCCTGCCTCCCGGGCACGGTCATAGGGGAAATGGCCGTGTACACGCAGCAGCCGCGCAGCGCGGACGTGTTCGCCGAGGTGCCGACGCGGGTGCGCAGGCTGTCGCTGGCCGCGCTCGTTGCGCTCGAGCAGGACGACCCCGCAGCCGCCCAGCAGTTTCATCGCTTTCTGGTGAAAGTCATTGCGTCGCGCCTTGCCCTTGCCACGGAGGCGCTGCGCGCGGCTTACTGAGTGGTGGACGAGGGCTCGCGTCAGACTGAATTGTGCGGTGCGTCTTGCAGACCTCGCGCCGCAATGTGTTCCGTCACACCTTCATGCGGGTGATCATCAAGCGATATCCGCGACGTTTCCGGCAAGGATATACCGCCAACCAGTGCCAGCAGCGAGACGGCGATGAGGTAGAAAGCGGGCGAGATGCTGTTACCCGTCGTCTCGATCAGCCAGGTGGCGACGAGCGGCGCCGTACCGCCAAAGATCGTATAGGCGAGGTTGTAGGTGATCGCCGAAGCGGTATAACGAGTCCGGGTCGGGAAGACTTCGGAGAGCAGTGCCGCCGTGACTACGCCCGACAAGACCGCGCCGAGCGCAAGCAGGCATGCGCCAGCAATCGCGGAATGAAAGTGCCCAGACCCTCCCAGCACGAAAGAAGGGTAAACAGCGGCGATCAGGATGGCGCATGCCGTGAAAACGGTTTTTCGTCTTCCCACTGCGTCCGAGTAGAGACCGGCAAGCGGGCAGATTGCGGCGGCGAATATCAGTGCGATGACCGTCACCAATAACGCAGTGGACCGGCTCAGATGACCGACAACCTGAAGATACGTGGCAAAGTAGGTCGTAAAGGTATAGAAGGAGAGCGCAGTCACGGACACAAAGGCACCCAGACGCACAATCGCGCTTGCGTGGGTCTTGAGCGTTTCGCGCAGTGGGGCGTGAGCCAGGTCGTGATCGTGTTCGACGGCAGCAAACGATGGGGTTTCGCCAAGGCGCGTGCGCAGATACAGTCCGACCAGGCCGATAGGCGCCGCAGCGATGAACGGGATTCTCCAGCCCCAACTGCTCATCGCCTCTGCCGATAACGCGGCGTCCAGTCCGGATGCCACCACGGCGGCGCTCGCGAACGACAGGAACGTGGAGACCGGAAGGAAGCTTCCGTAGCGCGCGCGCTGGTGCTTCGGTGCATGTTCCATCAGATACGCGCAGGCGCCTGCGTACTCCCCGCCGGCGGAAAAACCTTGCACGCATCGGACGATCGCGAGCAGCAAGGGGGCGAGCATGCCGACCGATGCGTAGGTCGGCAGGAAGCCGATGACCGTTGTTGCGCCTGCCATGATCAAAATGGTCAGTGCGAGCGTTTTCTTGCGGCCTACCCGGTCTCCCACCACGCCGAAGAAGACGCCGCCGAGCGGTCTGAATGCAAAAGCGACGGCGAAAACCGCGAAGGTCTTCATCAACGCGATTGCCGGGTCGCCATTCGGAAAGAATTGGTGCGTCAGCAGTGTTGCCAGAAATCCGTAAACGGCGAAGTCGAACCATTCGACAAAATTGCCTACCGCAGCGGCAATGATCACCTTGCGAAGCGTCTTTGGGTCCACGTTTGGCTGATACGCTTTCATTCTCTGGCCGTCTCTTGTGCGTTGAATAAGGCGTGCGTATCACCCTGATTGGCCAAGCCATTCGAGGCGAGCGGTTTAACGCTGAAGTCGCACGGTGATGGTTCGCACAGTTAACGCGACCATAAATGTCGCTCCTAGAACGCAGGCGACATGGTGAAGCGCTGGAAGCGACATCAGGTTGTGTTATCGCGCGATGGCAAGATAACGTCGGTTTTCGAATGGTTTTTTCGGCGGCGGAGGACGTCAGATTGGGTTCACCAGCCGGTCTCGCAATTGTCGCCGCAGCACTTTTCCAACCGGTGTTTTCGGCAGATCGTTCACGAAGACCACCTGCTTCGGCACTTTGTAGGCGGTGAGGCTCGTGCGCGCAAACTCGATGACTTCCGACTCGGTCAGCCCCGCTTCCTTTTTCACCACGAAGGCAACAGGCGTCTCGCCAGATTGCGAATCTGCCAGACCGACGACCGCGACCTCCAGAATGCCGGGATGCCGGAAGAGCACGCCCTCCACCTCGTTTGGATAGACGTTGAAACCGGAGACCAGGATCATGTCCCGCTTGCGGTCGACAATCCTGATTACACCGCGCTCGTCCATGATCCCGATATCGCCGGTCGCGAAAAAGCCATCGGTGCCGATCGCCTGCGCCGTTTCCTCCGGCCGGTTGAAGTAGCCTTGCATGACGACGGGCCCCGCAACAAAGATTTCGCCCGGCATACCTGCACGTACGGTCGCGCCGCTTTCGTCGCGGATTTCAATGCGCATGGAAGGCAGCGGCACGCCGATCGTGCCTTCGAAGGCCGTCTGCGTGACGGGATTGGCCGTCACCGCGCCGGCGGCTTCCGAAAGCCCGTAGACTTCCACCACCGGGGTGCCGGTGAGTTTCTGCCAGCGTTCGGCAACGGCCGGCTGGGTCGCGGTACCGCCTCCGAAGGTGCTGCGCAACGCGGAGAAGTCGAGCGCGCCAAAGGCCTCGTTGTTCATCAGCGCGGTAAATAGCGTGTTGAGGCCGCCGAACACGGTTGGCCGGTGCGTGGCAAAGTCCTTCACGAGGGCGGGAATGTCGCGCGGGTTCATCACCAGAACGCAGCGGGTTCCCAGATGAAGCGAGACGAGGCATTGGCACACCAGGGCAGCCACGTGGTACAGCGGCAGCGCGACGAGCGTGATTTCGCCGCTCGCCTGGAACACCGGCTTGAGCCACGCGGCAAATATCAGCACGTCCGCGACTACGTTGCCATGCGTCAACACGGCCCCTTTGGGCTGGCCGGTCGTGCCGCCGGTGTATTGCAGGAATGCTCGTGTCTCGCGGTTCAGCGCCGTCCTCGTGAAGTCCGCGGCCGGGCGCGCGGTCATGGCGGTCCTGAAGGCGATCGCACCGGCAATCGTCCAGTGCGGGACGAGCTTTTTCTTTTTTCGTACGACGTAGTCGACAAGGATGGATTTCGGGAAGCTCTGCATCTCCGCCACGCGCGCGACGATCACATGCTCAATGGCGATATGGACGAGCGCCTGCTCGAGGGTGGCTGCGGAAACCTCCATGACCACGATCGCACGCGCACCGGAATCCTTGAATAGATTCGCCAATTCCGGCGCGGTGTAGAGCGGGTTGACGTTGACCACGGTGAGCCCAGCCCGGAGTGCGGCAAACATCGCGATGGGGTGTTGCAGGCAGTTCGGCAACATTAGCGCGATGCGGTCGCCGGGCTTCAGCCCAAGGTCTTTCTGGAAATAGGCGGCCAGGCGCGCGGAGTGCTCTTCCAGCTCGCGATAGGTGAGATTCACGCCGAACTGATGAAAGGCGACCCTGTCGCCGAAGCGTGCGACGGCCTGTTCCAGCAGGGCTGCCATCGAGGAGTAGTCGTCGAGATCGATGTCCGCCGCAACGCCAGCGGGGTATTGCGAAAGCCAAGGCAAGTTTGACATTTCGTCCTCCGCTGCCGGACTGCTTCGGCGTTCGCTGCTTCTAATTTTGGACTCCTAGCGTATTCTCGCTGCGGCTTCCCAAGTGTGCTGTAGCGCACGTACGCGCGCGATCGGATACGCGTTCTCGCGCGAAGCACGACGGCTATTCGACAGGAGCCGGCTGAACGTTGATTTCCAGAGGTTCGCCGGGCATTTGCGACGCGGGCGCGACGTCTTCTTCCGGCGTCGGCTCGACGGTTTGAACGGCGGGCGGTGGGACGCTTTTGATCACAACGGGTGCCTCGGAGACGGGCGCGGGCGCTTTGGGCTGCCCGCTATGGGCGGCGGTCATGCCCGTACCGACGTTCGAGCCCGTGCTGTTCGCGCTTTTTAGGAGACCCTGTTGATCGAACAGAAACACGGCCGCGGACGAGTGTGTGTCGGCACCGGCGACTAGCGAGCCGATGAACGGGATATAGCTTTCCGGGTGCGGACGCGACGTCACGTAGGTATAAACGAGCAGCGTCGAGCCGTCGTCCAGCGCGGTCTCGACCGACGCCGGACCGAGCGCGGTGATCACGTCTTGCAGTGTCGTTACGCCGTGCCTGAAGTTTGCCATCTGCTCGGGCCTGACCTCGACACCGGCTGTCACGCAACCGGTGAGTAGTGCGCCGCACAGTAGCCCAGTGACCACTTCGCGATTCATGTCGCCTCGCCCCCCTGATATAGATTCTAGGACGAACGAGTCTGGCCGGATGACGTAAAACAATCGGCGCCTGCCTTCAAACCACGCCAAGCCACTCTTTCAGTTGTGCGGCGCGTGACCGGCTCACCGGCACGACGCTGCGTTCGCCGTCGTCCATCACGAGGTTCACGCTGTCGTCGGCTTTGACGAGTTCGACCGCGTACGGCAGGTTGACGATGTGGCTGCGATGCACGCGCAGAAACGTATTGCTGTCGAGCCGCAGTTCGAGGTCCGCGAGCGACAGGTTGGAGAGGTAGCGATCGTCCTTCGTGACGATGGTCGTGTAGTGGCCGTCGCCCTGAAAACGCACGACGTCCTTCAGGTCGATCAGGATCACGCGGTTCTTGCGGTACACCGGAATCTTGAAGAGCCGCCGGGGCGGCGTGGGCGCGCCGGCAAGCGACTCCGCCGTTGGCTCAGCCGACGGCTCGGTCGTGAGGTCGGTGAGGTCGTAAAAAATCATGCAGGTGCCGCAGGTGCCGTTCATGTCCGACATGCGAGACACCTTGAGCATGAGAATGCGGTCGGGAATGTTGATCATCATCGCGACCGGCGGGGGCGACTTCACGGGGCAGCCGCCAACGTCGCGCGACTGCAGCAGGAAGCGCAGCTTGTCGCGGCTTTTTGCCGGGTGCAACTGCACGACGTCGATGCCGAACAGCTTGTCCTGGGCCACGCCCAGCGACTGCTCGCCCGCAGGTCCGAGAATTTGCAGTGCAACGTCGTTGAACGCGCTGACGCGCCCCTGCGCGTCGAGCCATACCACGCCCGGATTGAACTGCTCCAGGCGGTGCTGAAAAGTCTCGGCGCGGCGCGTGTCGGTGGTCGGCATGGCGTGCTCGAACGGTTTCATCCAGGGTTCTCCCCGATGCTGCCGCGGCGTTGTGCGCGGCGTCTGCGGCGGCGGGACGCTGCCTCCGTTTTATGTCCTTTCCCCCTTTCACGCAAGTTTTCCGGCACCCGGCGCAAGCACGCCGCCGTTCGCGAAAACCCGTTGAATTGCTGCGTTGCATTGTGAAATCCTGACTTTCAGGACGATGCCAATAAGGTGACCAGTGTGATTCCCCGCCCATTCGAATACCACGCTCCACAAACCTTGTCCGAGGCGTTCGCTTTGCTCGGCACACACGGCGAAACGGCGAAGCTGCTTGCGGGCGGGCATAGCCTCCTGCCGATGATGAAGCTGCGCTTCGCGCAGCCCGATCATCTGATCGACCTCGGCCGGCTGGCCGAACTCAAGGGTATCCGCGAGGAAAACGGCACGCTGTGGATCGGCGCGATGACGACCGAGAACGAGCTGATCTGGTCCGCGGTGCTGCAGGCGCGCTGTCCGCTCATCGTCGAGGGCGCGCGGCAGATCGCCGACCCGCAGGTTCGCTATCGCGGCACGCTAGGCGGCGACCTTTCGCACGGCGATCCTGGCAATGACCATCCCGCGTTGATGATCGCACTCGATGCTTCGTTCGTGCTGCAAGGTGCGGCGGGCGAGCGCGTGGTGCCCGCGGACGGTTTTTTCGTCGGCACCTATGCGACGCTGCTCGAACCGGGCGAAATCATGACCGGCATCCGCATTCCCGTGCCGCAGCCTGGCACCGGCTATTGCTACGCGAAGCTCAAGCGCAAGACCGGCGACTTCGCGACCGCGGCGGCGGCCGTCACGTTGCGCCTTGGCGGCGGCCATGTCGAGCACGCGCGCATTGCTCTGACGAATGTCGGCGACACGGTGATTCGCGCGGTGGACGCCGAGCAGGCCCTCATCGGCAAGCCGTTCGACGCACGCGCGCTCGACGAAGCGGCGCGGCTCGCGATGGCGGCGTGCAATCCGGTCGAGGATCTGCGCGGCGACGCCGACTACAAGCGCGCGATGACGGGCGAGATGACCCGCAGGGCGCTCAATACCGCATACGAACGGGCCGCGAACGCAGCACGCCCCTGACTCACGGAGAACGCGAGATGGCCAGCAAAACCATGGTGTCGTTCAGCCTCAACGGTGGCGAGGTCGACGTCGTCGTCGAGCCGCGCGAACTGCTGATTCACACGCTGCGCGAAAAATGCCAGCACACCGGAGCGCATATCGGTTGCGAGACGTCGCATTGCGGCGCCTGCACCGTCGATTTCAACGGCATGTCCGTGAAGTCATGCACGCTGCTCACCGTGCAGGCGCAGGGTGCTCAGGTCCGCACGGTCGAAGGGCTTGCCGAAGGCGGCGCGCTGCATGCGCTGCAGGAGGGCTTCATGCAGGAGCACGGGCTGCAATGCGGCTTCTGCACGCCTGGCATGCTGATGCGCGCGTACCGCTTGCTCCAGGAGAATCCCGATCCCACGGAAGCGGAAATCCGCTACTGGATGGCGGGGAACCTGTGCCGCTGCACGGGCTATCAGAACATCGTGACGGCCGTGCAATACGCGGCGCGCAAGCTGCGCGGCGAAGCGGTCGAAACCTCGCATCCGCTCATCGAAGCGGGCGCGGTACAGGCGCACTGAGCGCCGGGAGACACGTCATGAACAATCCCGACGCCAATCTCGAACGTCTCGCCGCGCTCGAAGGCATGGGCTGCTCGCGCAAGCGCCGCGAGGACCCGCGTTTTATCCAGGGCAAGGGCAACTACGTGGACGACATCAAGATGCCGGGCATGTTGTTCGGCGTGATGGTGCGCAGTCCCTACGCCCATGCGCGCGTGAAGCGCATCGACAAATCACGGGCGCTCGCGCATCCCGGCGTGCACGCCGTGCTCACGGCGGATGACCTCAAACCCCTCAAATTGCACTGGATGCCGACGCTCGCAGGCGACGTGCAGGCGGTGCTTGCCGACGAAAAAGTCTGCTTCCAGAATCAGGAAGTCGCATTCGTGGTGGCCGACGATCGCTACGTCGCCGCCGATGCGGCCGAACTCGTCGAAGTCGAGTACGAGGAACTGCCCGCGCTCGTCGATCCCATGAAGGCGCTTGCGCCCGACGCGCCCGTGATTCGCGAAGACATCCGCGACAAGGACAGCGGCGCGCACGGAGCCCGCAGGCATCCCAGTCATATTTTCACGTGGACGATGGGCGACCGCGACAAGACGGACCGCATGTTCGAGAACGCGGAAGTCACGGTCAAGCAGGATATCGTCTATCCGCGCGTGCATCCATGCCCGCTCGAAACCTGCGGCTGCGTCGCGTCGTTCGACAAGGTGCGCGGCGATCTCACGGTCTACATCACGTCGCAGGCCCCTCACGTCGTGCGCACCGTGGTCGGGCTGCTGTCGTCGATTCCGGAGTCGAATATCCGCATCATTTCGCCCGACATCGGCGGCGGCTTCGGCAACAAGGTCGGCGTGTATCCGGGCTACGTGACGTCGATCGTGGCGTCCATCGTGCTCGGGCGTCCGGTCAAGTGGATCGAGTCGCGCAACGAGAACCTCTCCAGCACCGCGTTCGCACGGGACTATCACATGACCGGCGAGCTGGCCGCCGACAAGGACGGCCGCATCAAGGCGCTGCGCGTGAACGTGGTGGCCGACCACGGCGCGTTCGACGCGTGCGCCGATCCGACCAAGTGGCCTGCCGGCATGTTCCATGTGTGCACGGGCTCGTATGCGATCCCGAATGCGTTCGTCAGCGTCGACGGCGTGTATACGAACAAGTTTCCGGGCGGCGTCGCCTACCGCTGCTCGTTCCGCGTGACCGAGGCCGTCTACCTGATCGAGCGGATGGTGGATGTGCTCGCGCAGAAGCTGGGCATCGACAAGGCGGAGATCCGCTTGCGCAACTTCATCGGCCGCGACCAGTTTCCGTACACGACGCCGCTTGGCCTCGAATACGATTCGGGCGACTACGAAACGGCGCTGAAAAAGGTGCTGGCCGCCGTCGATTACGAAGCGCTGCGCAAGGAGCAGGCGCAACGCCGCGCCGATCCCGATGCGGAGTGGCTCATGGGAATCGGCGTCGTGAACTTCACCGAGATCGTCGGGGCTGGGCCGTCGAAAATGTGCGACATCCTCGGGGTGGGCATGTTCGACTCATGCGAGATCCGCGTGCATCCGGACGGCTCGGCTATCGCACGCATGGGCACGATCACGCAGGGCCAGGGACACCAGACCACCTACGCGCAGATCATTGCATCGGAAGCGGGCATTCCGGCTTCGAAAATCACGGTGGAAGAGGGCGATACCGCCACGGCGCCATACGGTCTCGGCACCTATGGCTCGCGTTCGACGCCCGTTGCGGGTGCCGCGGTGGCGCGCGCCTCGCGCAAGATTCGCGAGAAGGCGCGCCGGATCGCCGCTCATCTGCTCGAAGCGAGCCCGGACGACGTCGAGTTCGATCTGGACCGCTTCGTGCTGAAGGGCTCGCCCGACCAGTTCAAGAGCGTGAAGGAGGTGGCGTGGGCCGCCTATAACAACGTTCCCGAGGGGCTGGAGATGGGCCTCGAGGCTGTCGACTATTACGATCCGCCCAACTTCACGTTCCCGTTCGGCGCCTACGTATGTGTGCTCGACATCAACCGCTATACGGGCGAGATCCGCGTGCGCCGCTTTTACGCGCTCGACGACTGCGGCACGCGGATCAACCCGATGATCATCGAGGGGCAGATTCATGGCGGCCTGACCGAAGGCTTCGCCGTCGCACTCGGGCAGGAACTGCCGTATGACGAAGCGGGAAATCTGCTCGGCGCGACGCTGCTCGATTACTTCGTGCCGACGGCCGTGGAAACGCCGCATTGGGAAACGGACTTCACGGTGACGCCATCGCCGCATCACCCGATCGGCGCGAAGGGCGTGGCCGAATCGCCGCACGTGGGCTCGATTCCGTGCTTCACGTCGGCGGTGGTCGATGCCTTCGCACATCTCGGCGTCACGCACATGAACATGCCGCACAACGCGTACCGCGTGTGGCAGCAATGCCGCGAGCTCGGATTGACGCGGCCCGCCTGAGTCGATGCACACGCGCATGAGGAGTCCAGAATGAAAGTCGTACTCGACAAGGCATTTCCGCTCGACGCAAGCCCGGATCGCGCCTGGGCGCTGATGCAGGACATCGAGGCGGTGGCCGGCTGCATGCCGGGCGCGAAGATCACCGAGCGCGTAGACGATACGCACTACAAAGGAACCATCACGGTGCGGCTCGGGCCGGCGACGATGTCGTTCAAGGGCGACATCGAGGTGCTCGCGCTCGATGCCGCGGCGCGCAGTCTGCATTTGCTCGGCAAAGGCACGGATTCGACCGGTAGCTCGGCGGCGACGATGGATCTCACGGCCAGCGTGCAGCCCACGGGCGAAACCTGCACGCTGGCCGGCAGGAGCGAGGTGACGATGAGCGGCAAGGCCGCCGCGCTGGGTGGGCGGCTCATGGGGCCGGTGTCGGAGCAACTGCTCAAGCAGTTCGTCGCGAACTTCTCGGCGCGTCTGAGCGCCATGGCGCCGCCGCAAACCGCGCCAGGCGCTGCCGCGAGTGCAGTCGAGGAACCGGCATCGGGGCCGGGTTCCAGGGCGGCTGCGGCGCCTGCGCAATCCACCGAGCTGAATGGCATTGCGTTTGTCTGGGCCATCATTCGCGACTGGCTGCGCGGGCTCTTCACGCACAAGGCGCAAGGCCGCTGAGGCACGCCATGACGCAAACCGACCGCATGCCGGACGTCCTCGCGCTACAGGCGAAGCTGGCGGGCCACCGGTTCATCGTCGAGCGCAGCTTCGCGGCTGCGCTGTTGCTCACGCTGGAAATGCGCCGCCCCCTGCTGCTGGAGGGCGAGGCGGGCGTAGGCAAGACCGAGGTTGCGAAGGCGCTCTCGCGCCTGCTCGACGCGCCGCTGATCCGCCTGCAATGCTACGAGGGGCTCGACGCGCACGCGGCGCTTTACGAGTGGAACTACGTCCACCAGCTGCTCGCGATCAAGCTCTTCGAGCAGGACACACGGCCGCTGCGCGACAAGGAGCAGGACATCTTCTCCGAGCGCTATTTGCTCAAGCGTCCACTGCTCGAAGCCATTACGACCACGCCCGCGCCCGTGCTGTTGATCGACGAAATCGACCGTACCGACGAGGCGTTCGAGGCCTACCTGCTCGAACTGCTGTCGGATTTCCAGCTTTCGATTCCCGAGCTTGGCGTGATCCGCGCGACCGAGCGGCCCTATGTGATCCTGACCTCGAACGGCACGCGCGAGATCTCCGACGCACTGCGCCGCCGCTGCCTCTACCAGTACGTCGACTACCCGTCGTTCCAGCGCGAACTCATGATCGTGCGGACCCAGGTTCCCGAGGTGCCGGAGGCACTCGCGGCTCAGATCGTCGAATTCGTGCATGCGGTGCGCGAGATGGCGCTGCGGCGCAAGCCCGGCCTCGCGGAAACGCTCGACTGGGTGGCGGCGCTGCTGCGCCTCGGCGTGAGCGCGCTCGACGAAAACGGCGTAGACCGCGTCATGGATTCGCTCGCCGCGCTCGTGAAAACGCGCGAGGATCAGGCCGGTCTCACGCGGCCCGTGGTCGAAAAACTGGTGGCATCATGCTGACCGGCATCGACGGCACGCTGCCCGGCGCGGCGCCGCGCGACCTCGCCGATCGCCTCGTGGCGCGCTATGCGGGCTTCGCGGGCTGGCTGCGCGCGAACGCGTTCTGCGTGACGAGCACGGACGTTGCTGCAACGCTCGAGGTGGTGCAACGCATGGGCCAGACAGAGCGCGACGTGCTGCGCTGGAGCCTGCGTGCGCTGCTGTGCTCGCGCGCGCAGGAGTGGCGACGCTTCGACGAACTGTTCGACGCGTACTTCCTCGCGCCGAACCGGCGCAAGCTCGCCGAAACCCGCGCTGGCGGCGCAGGGCCGCTTGCGCGCGACGACGCGGCCTGCGGGCCGCCCGATGCGAGCGAGGGCATGCCGATTTCGCTCGCGGGACGCGGCAACGGCGCGATGCAAGAGGGTTCCGCCGCGAACGAAGGCGCCACGCGGACAGCGTCGCTGGCGCACGCGGATTTCCGCCACCTGAACGATCGCAGCGAACTCTTCGCCATCGACGCCGCAATCCGCCGCTTCGCCCAGCGCCTGCGCGGCATCCAGATGCGCCGCGAGCAACGCGCGAGTCTCGGGCGCACGATCGATCTGCACTGGACCCTGCGCCGCAGCGTCTCGCGTGGCGGGCTGCCGGTTGAGCTCGGGTGGCGGCGCAAGCGCCGGCAGCGCCCGCGCATCGTTCTGCTGCTCGACGTGAGCCGCTCGATGAGCCTCTACAGCTTCTTTTTCCTGCGGCTCGCGCGCGTGCTGAGCGGGCGTTTGCCCGACGTCCACAGCTTCATCTTCCATACGCGGCTCGTCTGCGTCGACGAAGCACTGCGCGACCCCGATCCGCGCCGCGCCCAGGAGCGCCTGCACCTCATCTCCGAGGGCTGGGCCGGCGGGACGCGTATCGGCGAGAGTCTCGCCGGCTTCAATGCGCACTACGCACCGCGCTTGCTGCACTCGCGTACCGCGGTCGTGATCGTCAGCGACGGCTACGACGCCGGCGATGTGGCGCGGCTCGGCGAGTCGCTTGCCGCGATCCGGCGGCGCTGCCATTCGCTCGTCTGGCTCAACCCGCTCGCCGATCGTCCCGGATTCGCGCCAGTCAGCGCGGGCATGCAGGCCGCGCTGCCGCATCTCGACCTGTTTGCCGGGGCCCGCGACCTCGCGGGTCTCGAACGGATCTTTCCTCAAATTCTCGAGGCGCTGCAATGAATGTCCAAGCCGAATCCAGCGAGACCCTCACGGACGCCGCGGATCTGCTGCAGCGCGAGCAGCGGCTGATCGATGCGGGCGCACCGTTCGCGGTCGTCACCGTGATCCGCGCGGCGCCGCCAACCTCGACGCACGTCGGCGCCCAGGCGCTGGTGGAGGCCGACGGCGCGCTGCATGGCTGGGTAGGCGGGGGCTGCTCACAAACAATCGTCATCGAGGCCGCGCGCGAGTCGATCCGCACGGGGCAGCCACGGCGCGTACGGATCAGCAACGAGCCGGCGGCAGCCGACGCCGAAGTCGAGGCGCATGCCATGCCGTGCGCGAGCAACGGCGCACTGGAACTCTTCATCCAGCCCACCGTGCCCGCGCCGCTCGTGGCCGTCCTCGGCGCAACGCCCGCGGCGCAGGAAGCGTGTGTGCTTGCACGGCGCGTCGGGTTTCGCGCGTGCATGGCGGCCGATGTGGCGCGAGCCGGGCAGCCGGGGTTTGACGCCGCCGCGCTGGATCGCGCCGGTACGTCGTTCGTGCTGATCGCCACACAAGGCGAGCGCGACGAGGATGCGCTCGAAGCCGCGTTGCGCAGCGCCGCGGTGGCGGTGCTCCTGATCGCGAGTCACAGAAAGGCCGAGCGATTGCGCGCAGCCATGCGCCTGCGCGGCATCGACGAGGCCCGGCTCGCGGCGCTGCACGCACCGGCGGGGCCGGCGATCCATGCGCACACGCCGCAGGAGATTGCACTTGGCGCCGTGGCGGGACTTGTCGCGCTGCGGCACGAGACAGACGAAGTGGCCGAGGTGGCGGCGCGCGCGCAGGCCACGGCACCGCGGGCCACGATCGCCACGGAAACCGTACCGCCATTGCCGCCGTGCGAGGCGCTCGGCGCACCCTTGGCAGAGGCAGAGGCGGGGTGCTACGTGAACCCCGTGTGCGGGATGAGTGTCGAGATTGCGAAGGCGAAACATGTCGTCGACTATGGCGGACGCAAGGTGTACTTCTGCTGCGACTGCTGCAAGTCCGAGTTCGAGCGCGCCCCCGAGCGCTATCTGGGCGCCACCCCAGGCGCGGCCGGTTGCCCGGACGGCCTCCCCGCGGAGGAGCGATGAGCGGCGCGACGTTTTCGGCTGTCGTGCTCGCGGCGGGCCTGTCCGCGCGCATGGAGGGGCGCCACAAGCTGTTGTTGCCAGTCTGCGGCGAGCCTGCCGTGCGGCGCGTCCTGCGCGCGATCGTCGCGGCACGACCGCAAGAGGTTGTCGTCGTGACCGGATACAACGGCCGAGCCGTATTCGACGCGCTCGACGGCCTCGACGTGCGCTTCCAGAGCAACCCACGCTACCGGGAAGGACAGATGACGTCGGTCGCGAGCGGCGTTGCCGCGCTGCAGGCGCCTTGCGACGCCGTGATGATCTGCCTCGCCGACCAGGTGCTCCTTGAAACGGCCGACTATCGAGAGCTGATCGAGGCCTACGCGTCGATGCCGTACGGTTCTATCCTGGTGCCGATGTTCGACGGCGCACGCGGCAATCCTGTCGTGTTTGCGTCGAGCTATTGTCCCGAGGTCGTCGGCGGCCGCGTGAATCCGGGCTGCCGCAAGCTGATCGCCGAGCATAGTGGCGAAGTGTTTCTCCACGAGGCGGCGCACGATCGCTTTTGCGTCGACATGGATACACCCGCCGATTACCTGAGCGTCATTGCGCGAGTGGAGGGCCGCACTGCACGCATCGATCCTTGATATCCCGGCTCACTCTCGAATCGGGTCCGCGGCGGCCCGGCGAGCGACGACTGGTGTGGTTGAAGCATTGCGGTGCTGCATTCACAATGATCGCCAGACGTTTCCCCATCGCTCGAGACGAGGTCGACTCCATGATGAACGGGCTGCAACAGAAGTTCACGTACGTCAACGGCATCCGCATGCACTATGTCGAAAAAGGCACGGGCCCACTCGTGCTGCTCTGCCACGGCTGGCCGGAGTCCTGGTATGCGTGGCGCTGGCAGATGGACGCGCTGGCGGCCGCAGGCTATCGCACGGTTGCGCCGGACCAGCGCGGCTATGGGCTCACCGATGCCCCGGAATCCATCGAGGCTTACGATATTCTGAATCTGGTCGGTGACCTGGTGGGCCTCGTCAAGGCGCTCGGCGAAGAGCGGGCGATTCTGATCGGGCATGACTGGGGTGCTGCCGTCGCCGCTTACGCGGCATTGCTGCGCCCCGACCTGTTTCCCGTTCTCGGCCTGCTGAGCGTTCCTTACATGCCTCGACGTCCGGTGCGTCCATCGGTGCGCTTTGCGCAGCTCACGCAGGAGTGTCATTTCTATCAGGACTATTTTCAGTTGCGGGGGCGCGTCGAGCGTGAACTGGAAGAAGATGTCCGCCGTTCGATGCTTGGCATTCTGTACACGGCGTCGGGAGACCCGGTGGTGAAAGGGCAGCCGGCCAATTTCGCGACCTTTCCCAAATCGACTCGACTCGTGGACAACCTCACGTTGCCCGACGAGCTTCCGCCATGGTTGACCGAGACGGATCTGCAATATTTCGTCGCTCAGTTCGAGCGGAGCGGCTTTCGTGGGCCAATCAACTGGTATCGGAATATCGATCGAAACTGGGCGCTGACCAGCTTCCTCGACGGGGCCCGGATCATGCAGCGCACGCTCTTTCTCGCGGGAGAGTTAGACGGCGTCGTGAAGATGGCCGCGAAGGACTACGACGCGCTGGAACACAACGTTCCCAACCTCTGGAAGAAGCCTCTGATTGCGAAAGCGGGTCACTGGGTGCAGCAAGAGCGTCCGGACGAGGTGAACGAGATCATCTTGAACTTCCTCGCCGGATCGGCTCGCTCGCTGGCAAGTGCCAGTAAATAGACGCTGAACAGCGTTGAGCGTCAGTGGGTGGCAACGCTGACGGCGACGATTTCGTATCCGGGGTCGGCGTGCTCGTTCGCCGCCTTTTCCGCTTCCTCGTGTGAGAGAAAGGACTTGGCCCCGCCAATTTCAGGTGCCATGCCAATATCGCCGTCCTCTGCGCAGCAGAGGTACTGCTCACCCGTCTTCACCACGTAGACAGTCGTCATGTTTCCCTCCATGGTTCGCAGGGAACTTCCAGTCTAGCAGGTCAAACCCGCGCCCGATGCCGGGCCGATTGCCTTTACGCTATCAGCTGGAACCTTCGATTCTATTCGCTTCACGATGGACGGCAACCCCTCCGTTGTTTCGAACCCAACACCGGCCTTCGTCGTCCGGCAGATTTGTGCTGGATGTGCAACGATAGGCGTGCAACTCGCAGCTGTCTGAAGAGCTGGACAACCCAACGGGGAGGGTACATGAGAGAAAACGCCGAGACACTATTCGTCGCTTCCGAAGACATCGCAACCGCGTTGAACCTGCTGGAGAGCATCGAGGTCGAGGTCGGATTCGACAGCGAGGATCCGGAGAGCATCGAGCAGGCGATTCTCGCCGTCGAGGAGGCGATCGATACGCGCCTGAGGGGCCATCGCGGCGACGCACGTATCGAATCAGCGATCCTTCGCGTCAAGTTCGACTTCCGGTGTGCGATCCTCGATCAAGCCGCGTCCGATGATGAGGCCGGCAGCGTCCAAACCCTGCATTGAAAATATCGGGGAATCCGACGTCTGACTGATTCCAACGGGTGAGCGGCGCCGCGTGCGGTGCGCCGCCATTCACCCGGCAACGGACTTTACATGTTGTTACCCTCATGCAGCGGACGTCCGGGCGGGCTTTCCGTATACTGCCGCGCAATCGCCATTCCTCCTGATGCTTGTCGTGCCCGCAGCGGCGGCAACGCGAACCCCACCGTGATGTTCATGCTCTCTACCAAGTCCGCCCTCACCGCCGCGCTGGTCGCGGCAGCCAGTCTTTCGTTGTCCGCATGCGTTGCCCCGGGCTACACGCCGTACGGCGCGCAGCAAAGCTACCAGGGCCAATATGCGGCACCTGCGTATAGCCAGCCCGCTTACGCTCAACCGGGCACCGTGCAGCAACCCGCCTACGCGCCGCCGCCTGCGCCGCAACAGCCGTATGACTCGCAAAGCAACGCTCAGTACGGTGCGCAGTACAACTCGCAATACGGCAACCAATATGGCACGCAGTACGGCACGATCTCGAGCATCCGGCCGTTGAGCAACGCCACGGGGGCTTCGGGCATCGCCGGAACCGTGGTCGGCGCGCTGGTTGGCGGCGTACTCGGCAATCAGGTCGGCGGCGGCCACGGCCGCGACGCCGCGACCGTCATCGGCGCGCTCGGGGGAGCCTATGCAGGCAACCAGATCGGCCAGCAGATGGGCCAGCCCGCAGGATTCCAGATCGACGTGCAATTGAGCGACGGCTCGACCCGCGCGTTCAACGTGCCGACGCCCGGCGACCTGCGCGCGGGCGACCGCGTGCAGGTCAACGGCAGCCAGCTTGCGCGCTACTGATTCTGGCGGCTGTCGCTTACATGAAGGTGTCCTGACTATCTCGCTGGCGTCGATCAGGAAAGTCGGGGCGCGCCAAACCGTGGCTTGTTCCAGGGGCGATGTTACACAAGTTGACAGAAAGCTTTCTTGAAAGGTTGAAAAAATTCGCTTCTGTTAGGTCCGCAAAATATCCTCAAGTATCGTGAGTTCCATGCCGATATGCCGGTCGTAGTCGCAGCGGTATCACCCACCGCGCGACTACCCGCAGTCACAAAAAAGCTGGCATTTGGGGACAGAAGTGGGCAAATTTCGGATCAGTACTATCCTGACCGCAGTGCTGACGCTGCTGGTTGTCATGATCGGCGTCAGCAATCTCATGGCGCTCAAGGGGGTGCGAGAGACTGCGGCCTCAGTCGAGGCGATGAGCCAGGCGACCGTCGAGGTGACCGACGTGACCGAGGCGTTCGCCGCCACGCAACGCGCCCGCGTGTCGATCTCGGCTGCACAGAGCGCGGCCCAGATCGGTCAAACCGCGGTGGCCAGGAACTTGACGGAGACCGTCGACGCCCGGCTGGCACAGGGCCAGGCACGCATCGACGCGTTCGCGAAGATTCCGCGCTCCGACCCGGACGACCAGGAACTCGCCCGCCGTATCGTAGAGACGTACAACGCGCTGAACGATAGCGTGCGCAACGAACAGAAGGCGCTCGCGGCCAACGACATGGCCACCTTCAATCACATCAGCGCGATCGAAAGCATCGCGGCTTCGCGAGCGTTCAACGACGAGATGGACAGGTTCGTCAAGCGCGCCACCAAACGCGGACGTGCGGCAAAGGAGGCCGCGGATGGCACGACGTCCTTCCTCCAGGTCACGATTGCGATATTCCTTACCCTCACCGTGGTGGTCGCGGTGGTTGTGCGCCGGGCGCTGTCCCATGTCGTTCAGAAACCGCTGCAAGCCCTGGGCGAGCATCTGGACCGCGTCGCCCAGGGCGACCTGACCGCGCGCATTGGCGAACACGGCCACAATGAAATCGGCATGCTTGCCTCGGCTGCGAAGCGCATGCAGGAGAGCCTCGTCGGCGTGATCGGCACCGTGCTTTCGTCGACCGCGTCGGTCAGCACGGCTTCGAAGCAGATCGCTGCGGGCAATCTCGATCTGTCGTCGCGCACGGAGCAGCAGGCCGCGTCGCTGCAGGAGACGGCTGCGTCCATGGAGGAGCTTACGTCGACGGTGCAGCAGAGCGCGTCAAACGCACAGCATGCGAACGACCTCGCGGCGTCGGCGTCGGACGCGGCGGGCAGGGGCGGCGCTGTGGTCTCCGAGGTGGTGGACACGATGAAATCCATCAACGAGTCGTCGCGCAAGATCGTCGACATCATCGGCGTGATCGACGGTATCGCCTTCCAGACCAACATTCTTGCGCTTAACGCAGCCGTCGAGGCGGCGCGCGCCGGCGAGCAGGGACGCGGCTTCGCCGTGGTTGCTTCCGAGGTTCGCAGTCTTGCGCAGCGCTCCGCGGCTGCCGCCAAGGAAATCAAGGCGCTGATCGACGACTCGGTCGCGAGAGTCGACACGGGCAGCGCACTGGTGGCGCGCGCCGGTTCGACGATGTCGGAAATCGTCGAGAGCGTGGGGCGCGTGACCGGCATCATGGCCGAGATTTCGGCGGCCACCCATGAGCAGACGGAGGGGATCGAACAGGTCAACCGGGCGATCAGCCAGATCGACGAAGCGACGCAACAAAATGCTGCGCTCGTGGAGCAGGCGTCGGCGGCGGCGCAATCCATGCAGGATCAGGCGCGGCTGCTCGAAAGGACGGTGAGCGTGTTTCACCTCGCCGCCTGACTGTAGACACCGCTGCGTTCGTCCAACGGGCGAGCGCAGCGGGAGCGTGAAAAACTTGGGGCCCTAGCAGGTTGCGGAAATACATCCCCGGCGGAAGCGGTGCGCCTCGATGTACGCGCCCGCCAGTCGCAAACTTTCGCATTGTGCAATCTCAACGCGAATTCAACGTTCTTTCGGCGGCTTGAGGCCGACTTCTGACCTCCTTGCCACGCTTTCCGCCACTTATAAGCGGATTTGTGCCAGTGATCGCATGCGCACGAGGTTGTATGCCGCCATGTTCAACACGAACATCTGGTCCACCTTCTTCAAGCCA